>JAUXUL010000025.1 GCA_030680795.1 Anaerolineales bacterium
CCAAACGTCTGGCGGCCGGCGACCAGAGCGTCCGCACCGGGATGCGCTACGGAGCGGGCGAAATCAGCCAACTCGGGCGCGCCTTCGACGAAATGGCTGAGACCCTGCAACAGCGCGAAACCGAGCGCAAGCGCGCGGAAGCAGAAATTCACCGCCGCGCGGATGAATTCGCCGCGCTCTACGACACCGCGCGCGACCTCTCGGAACACCAGGATCTGCCGACCTTGCTGCAGGCAATCGTGGATCGCGCGGCAATACTCCTCGCCGCGCCGGGCGGCGGAATGTATCTCTACGATGAAACGCGCGGCGATTTGCACGTCGTAGTGTCCAAAGGTTCCCCGTTACCTGTCGGCGCGCGCGTAGAACCCGGCAAAGGAATGGCGGGACATGTGGCGCAAACGCATCAGCCGCTGATCGTGAACAATTATCGGACATGGGAGGGTCGTTTGCCTCAGTACGAGGGTATGCCCATCGCCGCGACGGTTGAAGTGCCGATGATTCTGGGCGGTCAGTTAATCGGCGTGCTGGTAGTCTTTGAGAAGGACGAAACCGTGCGCCAATTCACCGAAGCCGACGCGCGTCTCCTTTCTCTATTCGCATCCCACGCCGCCGGCGCAGTGCACAACGCGAGATTGCTTGACGAGGCGCTCGCTCGCGCCGAACAATTGGGGTTGCTGTACGACGCCGGCTTGACGCTCAACCGCACGCTCGATCCTCGCGTCCAACTGGAGTTACTCTGTACGATCGCAACGAAAGCATTGCACTCTGACAACACCAGTTTTTTCCTCTACGACGCCGCGCAGAACGACCTACACCTTGAGTTTGGCGTCGGGCTAGTTCAAGAAAAAGAGTCCATGCGCGTCAAGCGATTTCCGCTCGGCGTGGAACGCGGCTTGGTTGGTTGGGTCGCGCAAAATCGCGCGCCGCTCTATCTGTCGGACGTGAAGACCGATCCCCGCTGGATCGTCACCGACCCGGAGATCCGCTCCGCGCTGTGGGTGCCGGTGTTGCACGATGAGCAATTGCTCGGAGTTCTGTCCGCGTCGAGCACGCGCCTCAATGCCTTCACATCGCAAGACGAGCATCTTTTCGTCCTCTTTAGCAATCAAGTCGCGGTCGCCATGGAAAACGCGCGGCTGTTTGACGAAACGCGCCGACGCCTCGCGGAATTGGAAGCGGTGAGCAGAATTTCGAGCGCGCTGCGCTCCGCCGAAACGTTCGACGAAATGCTCCCGCGAATCTTGGATGAAGCGCTGGCAGTGCTGAACAGTGCCGCGGGCAGCCTCATTCTGTACGACCCAACCTCCAAAGATTTGCGTGAATCTGTCTCACGCGGTTGGTTTACGGACCTGAACTCGTCTTCGCTTCGTGCGAGTGAAGGCATTGCCGGGCACGTATTTACCACCGGTGAAATGCACCTCGCGCGCGAATTTGCTCAAGACCCGCTTGTGCAACCCTCTGCTCTTCCAGCCCTTCCTGCAGGACAAGGCGGCGCGTGCGTACCGATCCGGTCCACTCAAGAGATCGTCGGAGTGCTTTTTGTCTCGGTGACTCTGCCGCGTGAATTGACGGCAAGCGAAGCGCATCTATTGACCACGCTCACGGAGATCGCGGGCAACGCCATCCAGCGCATGCGCTTACACGAGAAGACGCAGCGTGACGCTCGCCGCTTTGCTGCACTCCATTCGATTGACATCGCGATCAGTTCCAGCCTTGAACTGTCCGACACGCTGAATCTCTTGCTCGAACAAGTCGTTGACTTGCTCAACGTAGATGCGGCGGACGTGCTCCTGCTGAATCCGATCACGAGCACGCTCGAATACTCCGCCGGGCGGGGGTTTCGCTCGAGGGCGATCGAACAATCGCGCTTGCGCCTCGGCGAGGGGTTCGCCGGTCGTGCCGCGCTCGAACGTCGCACCTTGAACGCGCCTGACCTTCAATCTGTTGGATCCGAATTCGTGCGCTCAAAATTGCTCGCTGGCGAGGACTTTGTGACTTATTTCAGCGTCCCACTCGCCACCAAGGACAATGTGTTGGGTGTGCTTGATGTTTTCAAACGCGCTCCACTCACACCTGATCAAGAGTGGTTGGATTTCATGGAATCGCTTGCCAGTCAGGCGGCGATCGCGATTGACAATGCGTCTCTGTTCGAAGGATTACAACGCTCGAATATTGAACTAGCGCTCGCGTACGAGACCACTATCGAGGGCTGGTCGCGCGCCCTTGACCTGCGCGATAAAGAGACTGAGGGCCACTCCCAGCGCGTGACCGAGTTGACCTTGAAACTGGCTCGAATCGCCGGCATGACCGCAGAAGAGTTGGCCCAGGTGCGCCGCGGCGCTCTCCTGCACGACATCGGCAAGATGGGCGTGCCGGATCAAATCCTGTTCAAGCCCGATAAACTCACCGAAGAGGAATGGGATATCGTGCACAAGCATCCCACCTTGGCGTTTGAATTGCTCTCGCCGATCATGTACCTGCGCTCCGCGCTGGACATCCCCTACTGTCACCACGAAAGATGGGACGGCTCCGGTTACCCGCGTGGATTGAAGGGCCGGCAAATCCCGCTGGCGGCGCGTCTCTTCGCGGTGGTGGATGTGTGGGACGCGCTGCGCTCCGACCGTCCCTACCGCAAAGGCTGGGAGGATGAAAAAGTGCTTGAACACATCCAGGCTGGAAGCGGAACCCATTTTGACCCGAAAGTAGTAGTGATGTTCCTGGATATGATGAATAAAGATGAATGAAGATGATGATTCTCTGGCAAAGGCGGAAAAATGTCAACACGGGGAAGTACGTTTTCGGTGGTGATTTATGGTCAATGCTTGGGGGGACGAGAGTCATTGCAAAACCCAGACTTCGGAAGTCTTTTTGAGACTCCGCGTCTTAAGTTCGTCAAGGCAGACTTCCGAAGTCTCTGGAATCGTGTATGATTGGGACAGGAGAAAAATTTTGACTAACCAGGAACTCCTTACTCGAATTACTATAAATCCCGCCATGGCGTTTGGCAAACCAACGATTCGCGGATTACGCTACTCTGTTGAGTGGCTCTTGGAGACGCTCAGTTCGGGAATGTCCACTGAAGAGATACTTGCAGATTATGAAGACCTTGAACAGGCAGATATTCAAGCCGTGTTACTTTATACAGCTTGAAATCAGCGAAATGGTTGAAAGAGGTAAATATGCTTGCAGAAACCCGTTACGAACACGTTGTATTGGATGATTTACGCGTCCCGATCATATTTGGCACTACTATGAAAGTGATCGAACTTGTATTGGCGCAAACCGCCTACGGATGGAGCGCGGAAGAACTTCACATGCAATTTCCTTATCTGACTCTGGGTCAAATTTACTCTGCGCTTGCTTATTACTGGGATCATCGCGAAGAACTTGAAAGTGATATTGAGAAACGAATGGAAAAAGTAAATCGGATTCAAAAAGAGACCCCTCCATCTCCCTTAATTAAACGATTAAAAGCGAAGGGACTAATCTAATGCCTGTGTCGCTTTATATGGATCACCATATACCAAAAGCGATTACGGTTGGCTTGCGTTTACGAGGCATAGATGTAGTTACTGCTCATGAAGATGGTACAGATCAACTTGACGACGGTTTATTGCTTAAACGCGCACATGAATTAAAGCGGGTGCTATTTACACAAGATGATGATTTTCTGGCAGAGGCAACAAAGCGTCAACGCGAAGGGAGTCTGTTTTCGGGGGTGATTTATGGTCATCAACTTCGAGTGACGATTGGAGTCTGTATTCAAGACCTGGAAATTATTGCGAAGAGTGCGGAACCAGAAGAACTACAAAATCAAGTTTTGTTTTTACCGCTATAACTACAAAAATTTCCTGCCTACAACGGGAGGTTTTTGCTTGCGGGGTTGGGGAAAGAAAAGGATGAAGGCGGAAGGATGAATTTGAAAGATTTCCGAAGCCTTTGATTTGGGGAGACATGCTTCATAAGCGCCCGGCTGAGATGCAGCCTAATTGGAACGTAACAAGGTATCAGATCTGTGCGCGGGTATAATCCCCGCTTACCAAAAAATAAAGGCCTGCCTGTGCGCCATCCATGCAGGCGGAGATTGGGACATAAGGAGAATTTATGAAAGCCATTCGCTTTATTGGAATAAAACAACCTTTGGAACTGCAGGAGATTCCCATCCCTGAAATCGGTGCGCGGGATATTCTGGTGAATGTCAAAGCCGCAGGGATCTGTCACTCGGATGCGCATTACCGCGCAGGTGTTTCACCTGTGCGCCTCATCCCGCTCACACTTGGGCACGAGGTGGCGGGCCTGGTCGAAAAAATTGGCGCACAAGTGACGAATGTCAAAGTCGGCGAGAGAGTCTGCCTTCATTACAATATCTCCTGCGGCGATTGTTATCATTGTTCCACCGGCAATGACCAGTTCTGTGAAAAAGTTTTAATGCTCGGTCATTACACGGACGGCGGCTTTGCGGAATACATCTCCGTGCCTGCGCGCAATGCCATCCATTTGCCCGATGAAATCCCATTCGAACAGGGCGCAACCTTGATGTGCGCCTCTGCAACTGCGTTACATGCCTTGCGAAAAAGCCGGTTGAAGGGCGGCCAGCGTGCTGCCATCTTTGGCGTGGGCGGGCTGGGACAATCTGCCGTGCAGCTTGCTAAAGCCTTTGGCGCTCTTGAAGTCTATGCTGTAGATATCAATGAAGATAAATTAAAACTTGCCGCACAATACGGCGCGATCCCCGTCAATGGAAAGAAAGTGGATGCAGTCGCTGAAATCAAAAAACTAACCAACGGCAAAGGCGTGGATGTTGCCATCGAAATGATCGGGCTTCGACAAACCATGAAGCAAGCTATTCAAACTGCGGGCGTGATGGGGCGCGTGGTCATCGTCGGTCTTTCCAACCAGCCGCTTGAGATTGACACCTACAATGAACTGCTCGGCAACGAGGTTGAACTGATCGGCTCGAACGATCATCACTTGCAGGAACTTCCTTTGCTGATTGAAATGGCGCGCAGAAATATTTTGGACACCTCACAGTTTGTGACAAAAACCGTCCCGCTGGATGCAGACGCGGTCAACCAGGTATTGGATGACCTGGAAAGATTCAGCGGCGACGTGCGCACTGTGATCGTCCCCGCTTCGAACCAAGCCGAAGCCTGATCCTGTTTCGACAAGCTCAACACAAGCGTTTCGGCGATATAATCTCTCCCCGAAAGGTTATTCCAATGGCAAGTCAAACAACAACCATAACAATCAACCCAAAACGAATCCTGATCGGATTGCTTGCAATGGTATTGGTCATTGTCGGCTTGAGCATTTGGGGACAAAAGATTAGGTTCTTCGGCATCGCTGATATCCGCGGTCCGTGGCACGAATTCCTGTTGGATCAACTCATGCAGAATTTTTACCTGGATGCAGAGGGGAATATCACCACCTACATCAACGCCCTGCTCTTGTTTATCCCTGCGCTTTTGCTGGCCGCGATCAGCTCATGGAAAATATCGGTTAAAGATAAGTTCAGATTCAACTGGGTTGGACTGGCGCTGATCTTCTTCTTTCTTTCAATAGACGAGGCCGCGGTCATCCATGAAAACATGATCAAGCCCATGCGCGCCATCGTGGGCGCGGAAGGCTTTTTCTATTTTGCATGGGTCATCCCCGGCATGGTCATCGTCGCCCTCTTCGGGCTGGTTTACCTGCTCTTCTTTCTACATCTCGACCGGAAAATTAAATTTCTATTCTTTGTTTCGCTGGCCGTGTATATTGGCGGGGTCATCGGCGGTGAAATGATCAGCGGCTATTATGCTTCGCTCCTCGGCCAAAAGAATTTCACCTACGCCGTTGTTGCCAGCCTGGAAGAATCGATCGAATATATCGGCTGTTCCCTGATCATCTATTCGCTTTTGAAATATATCGAGCATTATTTACCTGAGGGAATTACCGTCAAAACATCATGATTGCAAGCCGATTGGTTTCTCTGATTGAACTCAAGCGCAGCACAGGCGAACGCGGCATGGGTAAATTTATTGCATTCAATGGTATCGTCTATGATGTGACCGATTGTCCAAAATGGCGGCCGGACATGCACGAAAATTTACACTTCCCCGGGCAAGACCTCACCAGCGAACTACCAGAAGCGCCGCATGATGAAATTGTTTTCAAACATGATTGTGTCAAGATCGTAGGCAGGCTTGTAGCCGGACTGTAAACCCGCCCTACAAACGCTGATAATGAAGAGGTCAATTCTGCAAAGTTCATAGGAATTCCGAAATTGTTATTACAAGCTCACCTTCCACCATGTCATTTTGAACGAATTGTAGAATCTTGGATTTTAGGGGTAGAGACCCTTCGCTACGCTCACATCGTCCCGATGCTCTTTCGGGAGGGAATCACGAATAGATGCGTAAGGTGAGTTACAAGGTTGAAAGCTGAAAGTTTAATGGTATATGGAGAGAAAATGATCCTTCCAAGTAAAGCAATTCAGTATGAAAAATATGAATTTAAAAAATGGGGACATCATGAGGCTGAGACGATTGTTGAAACTCCTGTCTCCTTGACCGTAAACAACAAGGTATGGCTCACGTTCATGTGCACGCCTGTCAATTTGGAAGCTTTGGCTGTGGGTTTCCTCTACAACGAGGGCATCATCCAAAGCATGGACGAAGTTGCAAATGTGCGCTTATGCGAGCATGGCGACAATGTGGATGTATGGCTGAATCACGAAGCGGAGCAGCCGACAAATTGGCGCAGGACATCGGGCTGTACGGGCGGCGTCACTGCTGTTGACCTGCTCGCGAAACCGAATGTCTCTTTCGGAGAGACCCGGCTCAAGGTCCAGCCTGAAGCGATTATGGGTTTGGTCGAGAAGTTGTTCGAGTCACAGGAGTTATATCGAGATACGGGCGGTGTGCATACATCCGCTTTAAGCGACGGTGAAAAAGTTTTGGTTGCGGCGGATGATATTGGCAGGCACAACACGCTGGATAAGATCGCGGGACTGTGTTTGATGAATAATATCTGGCCTGAAATTCGCATCCTGATCACGACCGGGCGTATCAGTTCTGAGATGCTGCAAAAAGCCGCACAACTCAGCGCGCCAATCTTGATCTCACGCACTTCCCCATCGTCATTGTCCATTGAAATGGCGGAGCGGTATGGAATTACACTGATCGGATATGCGAGGAAACATCGCTTCAATGTGTACTCAAATGGTCAGAGAGTTGGGTTGTAACGACACCGTCCCGCATGTTTCATCCATCAATGGGCTGACAGAAAACTTGCGGGACGGTTTTTTTATACTGGATTGTGAAATTCATTGCGGTAAAGAGGGACAAACGTCCCACCCATGTATGAAGAAATATACTAACCAATCAATCGCAAACAAGCGATAATCAATTATGAGTTATCGGATAACATTTATAGCGAGGCACCATGACCAATAAGAAAATACTTTACAAACCAGTTGACCCTGAAATTGAAAAGCTGGCACAACTTCACGGGGGCACGCACGAAGCCGCGCTTGAGGTTCTTAAAGATCTGAGCGCTGATCATAAATTAAACCAAACAACCATAACAGAAACCGCCCGCGTCTTACACCTCCCCGCTCATGCAGTGCATGGCTTGGCAACATTTTATTCCATGCTCTCGCTTGAAGAACGAAAAAAAGTTTTGCGTGTCTGCGATGGGCCGGTGTGCTGGTTGAAGAGAGCCAGTTTTCAGTCATCAGTCATCAGTGGACAGTCGTCAGTGATCGGTGAATGGGAAAAACAAATGCCCGATTACACAGTTGAGCGCACATCCTGTTTGGGGTTATGTGATCGGGTACCTGCAATTTTGGTGGAGGATGAACAGGCTGGGCCTGTTGAAATACAAGACGCAAATAAAGTTTGCGAAGGCTGGCGCGGAGTTACCACCGATTATTCGAAGCCGCGAAAAGGCGAAGTGCGTGTGATGATCGCCTTGATCGGAAAAATTGATCCTGACTCAATTGATGATGCGCTGTCACATGGCATTTACGATGGATTAAAAAAAGCGCTTCAATCCGAACCGACAGTTGTTCTGGCGGAAGTAGAATCATCCGGCCTGCAAGGTCGCGGCGGCGCAGGTTTCCCCGTTGGACGCAAGTGGCGCTTCGTCGCCAGTGAAATGAAAACACCGCGTTACATTATTTGCAATGCCGATGAATCGGAACCGCTCATTTTCAAAGACCGTGTGCTGATGGATACGAATCCGCATCAATTGCTGGAAGGGATGATCGTGGCAGGCTACATTTGCGGCGCGTCTGAAGCGTGGATCTACATCCGCGGGGAATACGAAGGTCAAGCTCGTCGTTTGGAACGCGCCATTGAACTGGCGGAAGCAAAGAATTTTCTCGGAGAAAATATTCTTGAGAGCGGTTTTTCTTTCAAAATTCACGTTCATCGCGGCGCGGGGGCGTACATCTGCGGTGAGGAAACCGCATTGATCGAGTCGCTTGAAGGCAAGCGCGGCGAACCGAGACTGCGCCCACCCTACCCACCCACTTACGGTTTTCGCGGACAACCCACCGCAGTTAACAACGTCGAGTCGTTTTGCGCGGTGCCTCATATTGTAAAAAACGGTGCGGAATGGTGGCGCAGCCTGACAGACGACCCAACGCCAGGAACGAAAGTTTATATGGTGTTGGGTCACGTGAAAAACCCCGGCTTGTTCGAAGCGCCATTTGGTTTGACATTACGTCAGATCATCAACGACTTCGGCAGCGGCATGATGAAAGGCTCAACCTTCAACTTTGCACTCTGCGGCGGCGCGGCCGGCACGATCGTAGACGACAGCCTGCTAGACATTCCAATTGATTTCGCTTCATCTCAAAAAGGAATTTCTCTCGGAGCGGGTGCATTCCTGATCTGCGACCAAACTGTTTCACCCATTGCAGTCCTGCGGGAATTACTGCACTTTTTCACAGTGGAATCCTGCGGAAAATGCACACCCTGCCGGGTTGGCACATGGCGTTCGTTGGAAATCTTGAATCGCATGGTAAGCGGACAAGGCAGGCAAGGCGACACAGACGAGCTAAAGACACTCGCGGCGCTCATGCAGGATACTTCTTTTTGCGGGCTGGGACAATCTGTCGCCATCCCGATGAAATCCGTGTTGACACATTTTGGCACGGAGTTTGCGAAAGCGGAAAAACAGCTCGTCATTGCGAGCCCGAAGGGCGAAGCAATCTCCTGAATAGGTTGGGGATTGCTTCGGGCTGACGCCCTCGCAATGACGGATGAGGTGATTATGGTGAATATAAAAATTAACGGACAGTCAATTCAAGTCGTATCAGGCAAAACCATTTTACAAGCCGCGCATGCGCATGACATTGAAATCCCAACGTTGTGTTACCACAAGGACTTAAATCCAACTGGGAATTGCCGCATGTGTATGGTAGAAGTCGAAGGCGGAAAATTTCTACAGGCTGCGTGTGTCACTCCCGTTTGGGAAGGCATGGATATTCGAACGCACAGCGAGAAAGTCGCTAAAGATCGCAAAATGACTTTGGAACTCATGCTTGCCAATCATCCGCAGGATTGTATTACCTGTGATGTAAGCGGCGAATGTGAATTGCAGGACCTGGCTTATGAATACAAAGCATCTGCCCCGGAATGGGGAAGCAAAGGCACACGCTACCCCGTGGACAGTGACCCGAATCCCTTCATCCGCGTGGATATGAATCGCTGTATCCTGTGTCGTCGTTGCATTTCGGCTTGTGCCGAGATCCAAGTCCGCGATGTGTGGGGTGTGGCAAAACGTGGATTTGACGAGGTCATCGTAGCGGGTGCTGGCACAACCTTGCTCGAAGCGCGCTGCGAATCCTGTGGTCAATGTGTGGCGTATTGTCCAACCGGCGCCCTCTCGAACAAGATGAATTACGGAATGGCACGCGCACATCAAGTAAAGAAAGTGACCACCACATGTTCGTATTGCGGCGTGGGTTGTCAATTTGACCTGCTGGTGAAAAACGACAAAATCATAGGCGTGCAATCCAATCCAAATGCGCCTGCCAATGGAATGGCATTATGCGTGAAAGGACGTTACGGATATGATTACGTCCATCACCCGGAGAGATTAACGAAGCCGAGGGCGAGGCGATATTTATTGGAAGGGAAAGATAAAAACGATATTCGAGATTCGATACGTGACACTCGCAAATCGAATACTGAATTATCCAATATCGAATCCCCCTGGGATTGGGTTGAAACTGAATGGGATATCGCGCTAGATATTGTTGCGAAGAAGTTTATAGAAATACGCAACAACTTTGGCGCGGATAGCTTGGGTTTCCTGACTTCGGCAAAATGCACGAATGAAGAAAATTATTTGATGAACAAACTGGCGCGGCAGGTCGTTGGCACGAACAACATTGACCACTGCGCCCGTCTCTGACACTCCAGCACGGTAGCCGGTCTGGCTGCCTCCTTCGGCTCGGGTGCCATGTCCAACTCAATGGACGATGTCGCTCAACAAGCAAAAGCCTTCTTTATCATCGGTTCAAACACAACCGAACAACATCCCGTTTTTGGGACATTGCTGCGCCGTGCTGTTATATTCCGCGGCGCGAAACTTGTCGTGGCTGACCCGCGCAAAATTGATATTACCGATTTTGCGACCCTGCATTTACGTCAACGCCCCGGCACGGATATCCCACTCATAAATGGCTTGATGCACATCATCTTTGAAAAAGGTTGGGAAGATAAAACTTTCATCGAGGAACGCACGGAAAACTTCGCTGAATTCAAAACCACAGTGATGAACTATCCGCCGGAGAAGGCCAGCGAGATCACGGGCATTCCAGTCGAGAAATTGTATGAAGCCGCAGAGATCCTCGCCACAAACTCACCGATGGCTGTCATCTGGGCAATGGGTATTACACAACACATCGTCGGCGTGCGCAACGTGATAGACCTCGCCAACCTGCAAATGCTGTTGGGCAATATGGGCAAGCCCGGCGGTGGTGTGAATCCATTGCGCGGACAAAATAACGTACAAGGCGCATGTGATATGGGCGGATTGCCGAATGTATTCCCGGCATATCAACCTGTTACAAGTCCCGATGTGATTGAGAAATTTGCGAAGGCGTGGGGACTGGACCCTGGACCGCAGACCGTAGACGATAAAACATCGTCCATCGTCCATGGTCTATCGTCCAAAGTCGGCATGACCGTCACCGAAATGATGCCCGGCATTCTCGAAGGTAAAACGCGCGCATTATATATCCTCGGCGAAGACCCTGTCATGTCTGACCCCGACACAAAGCATATTCGTAAATGCCTTGAGGTAATTGACTTTTTGCTCTTGCAGGAAATCTTCCCCTCTGAAACATCTGTTTATGCGGACGTGCTTCTGCCTGGCGTTTCATTTGCAGAGAAGACTGGCACATTCACAAACACGGAACGGCGGGTACAAATGGTTCGACAGGCCATTCCTACACAAGGCGACGCTCGTAACGATTGGTGGATCACCTCACAGATAGCAAAACGCATCTTGGCCGGGACCCCGAACCGGGTCCAGAACGAAGCGCCTTATTCTGGCTGGGAGTATCGCAACGCGTCCGAGGTCATGTCCGAGATCAATGCGTTGACTCCATCCTATGGCGGCATCACGCACGCCCGGCTCGAAGCAGGTGAGCGTCTGCATTGGCCTTGTCCAACGCTTGATCATCCCGGCACACCGATTTTGCATACGAAACAATTCACGCGCGGCAAAGGCAAGTTCATGCCAATTGACCATGCGCCGCCTGCCGAAAAACCCGACGACGATTACCCAATGCTGCTCAGCACAGGCCGCGTGCTTTATCACTGGCACGGCGGACAAATGACGCGCCGCGCAAAAGGTTTGATGCAAGTGTATGGCGAAGCGCTGGTCGAAGTGAATCCTGACGACGCGGTCAAACTTGGTGTAAATGGAAAGACGCACGTGCGAATTACATCACGTCGTGGAAGCATCAAAGCGCAAGCCTGGGTCACAGACCGTGTGCCGCCCGGCATGGTATATGCCAATTTTCATTTTCCTGATGCTTCCGCCAATGAATTGACACATGCAACACTTGATCCCGTTGCGAAGATACCCGAATATAAAATTACGGCCGTAAAGGTTGAGTTGGTATAATCAGGTCAAGACGCCGTCTTGTGCATTGTAAAAAAAACCAAAGGAGATACCATGACAACTGTCCGCAAATTACTTGAAGCAAAAGAGAGTGCAAAAAACTTTTCCGTGGAGGCAACCCAAACTGTTTTGGAAGCGCTCAAGGTGATGGCAAAGGCGAAGATCGGCGCCATATTGATCACCGAGAGCGGAAAGATCATCGGCATCTTTACCGAGCGAGATTATCTTTACAAAGGTGAACTTGAAGGACGCAGCGCAAAAGACACTCAGATCAAGGATGTGATGGTGCAAAGAATGATCACAGTCACAAATGACACAACGGTGGATCAGTGCATGGCATTGATGAAACAATATCACATCCGCCACCTGCCGGTCGTGGAAAACGATCAGCTGGCAGGTCTGGTTTCGATACGCGATGTGATGATGGCAGCGCTGGATAACAAGGAAAGCGAAATCCGCGGGTTGGAAAATTACATCATGGGTTCGGGGTTTCAGTCGTAAGTAGGCTGATAGATATGTAGGCGCGTAGACACGGAAACATGTACACACTGTTAGACGCAAGCAAGAAGACACCCAAATACCATGCGTAAGCTTGAAAAATAAATTAAAGAGGCACGGAATGCACAACCTGTGCCTTTTTGTAAATTGCCTTTGCCTGTCTACTTGTATACGTTTGTACCTGTTTACCTTTTCCCACCCTATTCCCTCTCTTTCTCTCTGCACTGGTAAAATCGTCCCCATGTCTGTTCAAAGAAATACTTCGGCCACATCTCACACACTGATACCTATTTACTATTTACTGATAACTGCTTTGCTCACCTCCTGCGCGCCTGTCGCCGCACCACCGCCAGCCTTCCCCACTTACGATCCGTTCCTGCCACTCCAGAACGAAACACAAGCACAACCTTCTTTGACAGGCACAAGTTCGCCTATGCCGCCTGCTGCCACGCGCCAACCCACGCCCACACGTGTGCCGCTTAACATATCACCGGTGATCTCAGGGTTGACAAACCAAATCATAAACACTCCCACACCTGATACAGTAAAAATCTTGCCCACTCCGCGCCAGAACGCAGATGAGTATATGGTTCAGCCTGGTGATTCATTGGGAGGGATTGCACAAAAGTTTGGCATTAGCGTTAATACATTGATGGAAGCCAACGAAATAAATGACCCAAACCTGTTGGATGTTGGAGTAGTCTTAAAAGTCCCCGCTCCCAGCCCTCTTGGCACAGGAACATCGCTTAAGATCATCCCCGACTCAGAATTGGTATATGGTCCCGTCAGCATTTATTTTGATCTTGGCGATTTTATTGAAAGCCAGAATGGTTATCTTTCCGCTTACACACAGGATGTAAACGGCCTTTTGCTATCCGCTGAGGAAATCATTTTGTTGGTTGCCCAAAACTATTCCGTTAATCCGCGCCTGTTACTGGCACTGATGGAATACCAAAGCGGCTGGGTGACCAACCCGACACCCTTCAACACCTCCTACCCGTTGGGACTTGCAGACGAAGACCGCTTCGGCTTATATCGTCAATTGACATGGACTGCAGATACTTTAAATCGCGGCTACTATCTTTGGCAAGCAAATGCTCTCTCCACATGGGTACTGAACGATGGGCAGGTGATCCCGATTGACCCAACCATCAACGCTGGCACAGCCGCAGTACAATATTTCTTTTCGCAACTCGACGACCTCTCCAACTGGGAACAGGATGTAAACCTGAGAGGCTTGATCCTCACTTATTACGTCTTCTTTGGAAATCCGTTCAGTTATGCCATCGAGCCGCTGCTCCCTCCCGCACTTATACAACCTGCATTAACCCTGCCATTCAAAAAAGGTGAGGCCTGGTACTTCACCGGCGGGCCGCATGGCGGCTGGGATTCAGGCTCTGCCTGGGCGGCCCTCGACTTCGCCCCGCCCGGCGAAAACGCAAACTGCATTACAAGCCCTTTGTGGGTAACCGCAATGGCAGGCGGGCTGGTGGTACGCGCATCCAATGGTGCATTGATCCTTGACCTTGATAATGACGGCTACGAACAAACCGGCTGGGTCCTTCTTTACATGCACGTCGCGGAGGAAGGACGCGCCAAGCCTGACGAATATTTGTTTGCAGGCGAACAAATTGGACATCCCTCCTGTGAAGGCGGCCTTTCAAATGCCACACATGTGCACGTTGCCCGCAAATACAACGGCGAATGGATCCCCGCAGACGGGTCAATCCCATTCAATCTGGACGGCTGGATTTCCAGCGGAAGCGGCGGAGCGTACAATGGCTTTCTCACGCGCGGAGCGCAAACCATCGAAGCATGGGACAGCGCCAACGACTTCAACCTGATCACACGCTAATTCATCCACCCTTAATCTAACCAGATATAATTCAAGTTAAATATGAATCGCGCCTTTGTAATTCTCATCATACTTTCATTGACGTTATCCGCCTGCGGGTCATCGCTTTCGATCTGGGGAATCCCTCAAACACCCACACCGGATTCGACAACCCCCACCTCGCTTCTTTTCGACCCGTTTGCTGTTCAAGACGACCCGATCATTTTCCCAACCTCAACCCCTCCATCGCTGGTCGAGGCAAGCGCATCCCAAACCCCCACACCGGCTGGTATATCCGCGCTCATCGTGCCAACCTCTACATCCTCCTACAACTCTGCGCCCTTTCTTTACTATGCCCAAAGCGGAGACATGCTTCCCGCAGTTGCCAGCCGCTTCGGAGTTAAAGAAAATGAGATCACCTCGGATGCAGATCTCACAAAAACCACCCTGATCGACCCCGGCACATTGCTCGTCATACCAAACCGTATCACAGAACCCACCACCCCAAACATCCAGATCTTGCCAGATGCAGAGGTTGTATTCTCCCTGACATCCGTAGATTTTGATATTGAAACCTTCGTCAAAGAGCAAGGAGGTTACCTGAGTAAATTCAGGGATTATCTTGGCTCCACCGGCTGGATTGAAGGATATGATGCCATTGAACGATTGGCAATCGAAAATTCCATCAACCCGCGCTTAATTCTTGGTTTACTTGAATATGAAAGCCGCTGGGTGAGCGGTCAACCCATAGACCTGCTCCACACCGATTTTCCGATGGGCTTCAACGACTACCACTACAAAGGCATGACCGTACAAATGGTGTGGGCGATCAACAATATGTCGATTGCGTATTATGGATGGCGGGCAGGTACGCTGACCCATCTTGATTTTCCAGATGGAACAAAACTACGAATTGATCCGCGCTTGAACGCCGGCACGGTTGCCATCCAATATTTATTCTCGCGCCTCCACAGCCAATCTCAATGGGCGCAGATCATTAATCCAGATTCTGGCTTCCCTGCCATCTACAAGGTGTTGTTTGGTGACGCATGGGCGCGCGCAGACACAGTCGGCCCGCTGTTTCCGCCTGGATTAAACCAGCCAACACTTGTTCTTCCATTTGAACCTATTGTTCAATGGAATCTGACCGGCGGCCCGCACAACGGCTGGGGACAGATCAACCCAAATATATACGGCCAATCGCACAGTGTATTCTCAGCCATTGACTTTGCCCCCCCAACCATGAAAGGCGGTTGCGGCGCAACAAATACGTGGGTGACAGCGGCCGCCCCCGGATTGGTTGTGCGGTCAGAGAATGCCGCTGTCATGGTCGACCTGGATGGCGACGGCTACGAACAGACGGGCTGGAACCTTCTTTACATGCACCTCGCCACAAAAGACCGTGTGCCTGCGGGAACCTGGCTCGAAGTCAATGACCGCATTGGGCATGCCTCCTGCGAAGGCGGCGTTTCCACTGGCACGCACCTGCACTTTGCAAGAAAATACAACGGGGAATGGGTCACAGCCGACGGGCCGATCCCATTTATCATGAGCGGCTGGCGCGTTGTCGCCGGCGAAGCTGCTTATAAAGGCCGACTTATCCGCGGCGATGAGGTGGTCATTGCCGATCTGCAAGGGCAAAGCTGGTCCAGCATAGTTCGCGGCAAAGATGAATGAGTCAACTGCAAAAACATTCTTTTTACCGCGAAGAAGCGAAGAAATTTTATTGACCGCGAAGAGAAACAATAAAAAACTCGGGGATGTTCTTCAGATTCTCGAACTTCCCCTTGAAAATCTTCGTGGTCTTCGTCCCTTCGCGGTGAGAACAGGCTTTTTGCAGAATAGTCATGAATAAAACACAAAAAACAATCCAATATATATTTACGGTCATTGCAAGCGCTGCATTTGTGGTTTCATCCTGCAACCTTCAATCGCCTGGCAACATATACGCCGCATCCACACCTGAACAGCCAGGCAGCGCTTTCAACCACGCCGTTAATCAAACTCCATTACCAACGCGCACCAAATTTAATCCCGGCGAGCTGGTCGACTACACTGCACAAACAGGCGATACGCTTCCCGCACTGGCCTTACGCTTCAATACCACCACGGAAGAAATACTTGCAGCCAACCCGCAAATCCCGCGTGATGCCACAACCATGCCGCCCAGCATGCCCATGAAAATCCCCATTTACTACCTTGCATTATGGGCCAGCCCGTTCCAGATCATCCCCGATCATGCTTTTGTAAACGGCCCGACGAGTTCGGGCTTCAACACCGCCGCATTTGTCGAGTCGCATCCTGGTTGGTTGAAGAATCATCGGGTTTACGCCAGCGGCAAATGGCGCTCCGGTGCAGACATGGTGGATTACATCGCCCTTAATTACAGCATTAGCCCCCGTCTCCTTTTGGCCATCCTTGAATACCAGGGCGGAGCGCTATCCGATCCCGAACCGCCTTCAAAAAGGAATCTGCTTGGGCTTTCGCGCAATTTTTGGGAAACTCCTTACCTTCAACTTGTGCTGGCCGCCAATACTCTCAATAACGGATATTATAGCTGGCGGCTCGGCACACTCATTGAATTTGAAAATGTCAATCAGATATTGATCAGGCCTGATCCCTGGCAAAACGCGGCTTCTGTTGCAATCCAATATTATTATGCCAAAGTTTTTTCAGGAAACGAATACGCGCTCGCCACTGGACCGAATGGCCTGCTTCAGACATACGGAAGCCTTTTCGGCAACCCCTGGGATGACTCGTTCACACTCATCCCCGGCAGTTTACAGCAGCCGGATTTCAGGCTTCCTTTTCAATACGATCAGGTCTGGTCATTAACCGGCGGTCCTCACACTGGCTGGGGCACAGGCGAACCTCTCGCCGCATTAGATCTAGCCCCGCCGACCGAAGAATCGGGCTGCGTCACCGTCCAGGGTGAACTATACGCCACAGCCATGGCTGACGGGCTGGTTGTGCGCACAGGCTCGGAGGGCCTTGCACTGGATCTTGACAGAGATGGAAATGAGCAGACAGGCTGGGTCATCTTTTACCTGCACCTTGCAGCAAGACAACGGGCGCCGCTTGGCTCGGATTTAAAAGCAGGGGACCCCATCGGTTATCCCTCGTGCGAGGGCGGCAGTTCCACGGGGTCACACATCCATGTGGCGCGAAAATATAACGGAGAATGGATCCCCGCGGATAGCGCTATTCCATTCACCCTGAACGGATGGGTCGCACGCAACGGAAGCCGTGCCTATTTAGGCACCCTCCAAAAAGGCAGTGAAATCGTCACAGCCTGCGATTGTGGGGACGCCTACACATCCATCCGAGGCAGTTATCCATAAAGAGAATGCATCCAATACAACCGCAGAGGGGTTAATAGCCCGTCTGTTGTTGTATATATTGGCCTTCCTTCAGAAGCGTCTTTGCATCCTGTGAGAAAATAACACATGACGCACTTTTGCTCTTAATTACAAGGTTATAAAACCATGTCAAAAAAATTTCTTTTACTTTTTGTGCTTATCCTCTCCGCCTGTGGGCAGAGACGCAATCCATCTGAACCATTGATGAGCGGCATTGAAGTTCAAGTATTTGTCGGCCCGATGTGCCCAGTCATGCAAGTGAGAGTGGAATGCCCAGACCTGCCATATCAAGCCACGCTGACAGTCCTCAATACGAGCCGAAAGGAAGTTTTGAAATTCGAGACTGAGGAAGACGGAAGATACATCGTCAGTCTTCCGCCGGGCGATTACATTCTGCGTCCTGAAAACCCACAGGAGATGCAGCTGCCCTGAGCAAGCGAGCAATATTTCACAGTTCTAACCAATCAGATCACACAACTCATTGTCATATATGATAGCGGCATTCGATAATGAACTACCTGCCCAATTCCTCGTAAACGCTTTCGGGTATATCAGTAGTTTTATAGATGCGGATATATTCCATGTCATTAATGACAATGGTTTTTTCAGGCACAACCCCCTGTAATGCGCCTAAAAGCTTTTCAGACTCCGGCTGATTATTTTGCACTATGACATATAAAACCAGATAATCCGCCTGGCGAATGTCACTTGCAATTTGAAGCGTATATCCTTCAATCAGGTATATTTTCTTTAGAACTACAGTTTCACCGGGATAAAAAAATGAAAATGTTCCCATACCGTTATACACATACGCGCGAAACTCTCTTGCATTTGACTTCTGTGCCAGATAGTCTGCCGCCTGAGCCAGTCCTTCTCCATATCCGCGAGTCCCTCCTGAATCCACAAGAGGGTTATGGTACGTAAAATAATAAGGATAGTACGGAATAGTACTCCCGATTTGAATCCCCACAAGCAGAATAAAAGCAAGCACAGATACATAGGCGCGGCCCAACCCTGCCGATTGTTTTTGTACCCATATCCAAAGATATCCCCAACCAATCCCTGCCAGCACGTCAAAACAAACATAACTACTGAGAATATAGTACGGAGAATCGCGTCCTTGCGCCACACCAAACATAAGCATAAAAAGCCCGCCCAGCACAGCCAGATATACAATCGTGGATTTTAGCGGCGCAGGTGTTCTTCCCCTGTCTTTTGAGATTAGCAGGAACAAGGCAAAAACCAGTCCAAACCATGTAATGATGGTGGATGAAGCCTCCCAACTGCGCAGATACTGAAAAACACGACCCATCCCGCTGGCAAGATTAAAACTGGATGGTTGTAATCCCTGAGTAACTTCCAAACGCGCACCCTGAAAGGCATAACTGAAGGCATTGCCATAGATCTCATAAAGCATTTTCCCCGGCGCAACCCACATGCCGGGCCATATCAGCACAAACACAAATATTGCAACTGCCAGCCATATTACAAATGTTTTAACCGCGCCCCATATCTTTACGCTCAATGACTGTTCGCTTTGCTTGAACAAGTCAGTAAAAAGGATCAACCCAAATAATGGGATTACAACAATGGAGGATGACTTGGTCAATTGCGCGAGACCAAATGCTGCTCCAGAAATCAGCAGATAGATTAATCTACGATCTTTATTGAGATATACCTGCATCCCTAAAAACGAGACCAGCACGAACATGGCCAGCATGCCTTCGTGATTGAGCAGGCGTGAATGCCCAAGAAAAAATGGAGCGGTCATGGCAAGCGCAATGGCAAGAAAAGCAGCTTTTGGATCAACCAGCAATTGCAGCAGGAAAAATCCCAAAAGCGCAAGCGCGATCAATACTGTTGTTTGAATCAACCTGCTGTTGCGCACCAGGTCAATGGCTTCTTTTCCATTTTTACGCATGAACTCTTCAAACTTTGGCTTGCGGACATCAAAATATCCCTGCCCGAATCCGCGATATTCCGGGAAATAGGAAAGCATACCTGCAGTCACAATCCATGTGGTTGTTACGGCAGGGTGGTAATCGTAAAGGGTATTCTCAAAATCACCGTGCGTAAGGGCGTAATAATAATTGGAGCCGGAGATCACCCACCACGGCTCGTCAATGGTGACGACCTTGTCAATGCCAATGACATGTGAGGGAACGATCAACACAAGCAGAAAAAGGATCGTACACAGAATATTCCATTTACTTTTATTCATGTCAGTTCTCACAGATTTGCAAGCGCTTCGAAGATCTCTGGCGGGAAAGAATCGACTTGATAGATCTGGACGTATTCATATCCATTCATCCAAATCACACGCATGGGTTCGACCGATGAAAGAATGTCGAGGTAAGCCCGGTATTTTTCCGATCGCCCCTGGTTTGCGTAATAGACAACCAGGTAATCAGCATTTTGGACAAAATTCAATAAATCCTCGGCATGTTCACCATCCACATAATATGGTCTGAAACTGGTGGTATTGCCGGGATAATAGTAGGAGAAACAGCCGCGGCTGTAATAGACGAGCGCGGTTGAATCTTTTGCGTTTGGCAGTTCAGCGAGATATTGCGCAGCGAGTTCAAGTCCCTCGCCATAAGGAAATTGGGGGAAGTTTTTATTTTCACTTAGACTATATGAGAGGGGATTACGGTAGGTAAAGTAATATGGGTAGTAGGAAACTGCGCTCCATATTTGAAAAAACAACAATACGAACAAACCAGCATACTGCATTTGTCCCTGATTGGATGTAAAACGATTGTCAAGCCATTCGATCAGATTGAACCAACCCAGCCCTGCCAGCAGATTTAATGCAAGATAACTGGAGAGAATGTAGTGCGGGGAATTGCGTCCCTGGGCGATACCGATCATGAAGATGAATGCCGCTGCGGTGGTCAGCATCAGGGTAAATAACTGCCTGTTTGGCCGCACCAGCTCACGGCGGGGTGTGAACGGCAGGGAAAATCCAAACAGGATGCCGAGCCATGTCAACGGAGTTGTCCTCCAGAAAAGCACTTTTGTCACTTCCCTAATCCCAACCAGGTTTGTATTGAGGTTGAATTGAGAGACACTCAACTGCTCAGTGACTTTGAGACGCGCGCCTTGAAAGGCATAGCTGAAGGCGTTGCCATATACTTCGTAAAGCATTTTCCCAGGCGCGACCCACATGCCGGGCCAAAATACAAAGTAGGTGACAATTAAGATAATGATCCACAGGAGGAATATTTTTGTGTTGCTGGTCAACGCTCTTAATATTCCATTTTGCCGTTCCTGGAATATTTGGGTCAACAACAAAACACCGATTGGGGCAAGCATTGCAATGGCAGATGATTTTGTAAGTTGAGCCAACCCCGCTGCAATCCCTGATATTAATAAAAATACATATTTGCGGCCTTGTGAAAGGTAAATGACAAAAGCCAGCAGGGAGACGACCACGAATAATGAAAGCATGGCTTCATGGTCGAGCAGGCGTGATTGACCAAGGAAGAACGGATCGAATGAAGCGATGAGAACAGCAAACGCGGCGGGAAGTTTTGGAATAAGTCTTTGCAATAAATAATATAAGATGATAAATAAAGCAGCAACCAACATGACTTGAATTAAACGCGCGATTTGCAGCAAGACAAGCGGGTCTTGACCGTGTTGATACATGAACGGATCAAGTCTGCCTTTTTCATAATCGAGATAACCCTGACCAAAGCCGCGGTATTCAGGGAAATAAATCAACATGGCAAAGCTGATGATCCACATGGTGGTCACGGCGGGTTGATATTCATAGACCGTATTTTGAAATTCCCTCTGCCCAAGCGCATAATAAAAATTTGCACCCTGGCTTAACCAGGCTGGTTCATCGAGGGTTACAAAGGAACCAAGCGCAGGGAGGCGGGGAATTAACAACGCGGCTGTCAAAACAATGTAAATAATTGGGGAAATAAAATTTTTACGATCCATGAGGAAAATTATACCAAAGACATTCTTTACGCCTGCACCACCATAGTAACATTTTATCTTGATGCATTACGTATTTACGAAAAAAAGCATTTGCTGCCAGATGATATAAGAAATCAGATAATTTCTTCGTCATCTTCTCAAGTTTATAATGTAATCTTGACGAACTAAATCCAGCCAATTGCTCAAAGGGAAAATGCCAACGCGCGGACCGAAGGGCACGCCCTAAGAACTCCAACTGATCACAGACTGGATCAATCAAGGTGCAATGAATCACTGAAAAAGGTGACTGTCATCATAATTGATGAGGTGGAGAAAATATGGTTTAACCCTCTCGGGATATAGGTCACAATTGGAAGGGTTTATAAGTCGTCATTGCTTAAACCAGCGACTTTCAACAAATGATGTAACAAGCCAACCTTAAGCGAGTTGAACATCCACCGACAAACAACCTTCGATTGCCTCATAAAGATTTACAATTTGATATGATGGTTGCGAGGGCTGGTCGCGTAGGCGGCGTTCTTCCCCCGTATCGAAAATTGTTGATGGACATGCGACTCAGTTGTCAAACTCCCCATGCAGCCCACAAGCCAAAAGCCTTGACACCGGTTTCTTCCCGTCGTAAAATACGATTAATCGGATTAATCAAACTATATGCTGCGCGAACGTGTTTCCCCCAACATTTCTGAGTTTTTACGCTATCTTGCCGCTCACCCGGAGGCAGAGGATAACCTACCTCCTTTAACCGAACTCAGCCGCGAGCTGGGCCTTGGCGTGGCTGCGCTCCGTGAACAGCTGGAGGTGGCGCGTGCGCTTGGGCTTGTAGAAGTCAAGCCGCGGGTCGGAATGAGGCGCAAGCCTTTCACCTTCGCGCCAGCCGTTTTGAAAAGTCTCGATTATGCCATCGCGTTAAACAAAGATCATTTCATCGCCTTCGCAGATCTGCGCCAGCATATCGAAACCGCATACTGGCACGAGGCCGTTAAATTACTCACCCCTGAAGATCACAACGCTTTGCAGGAACTTCTGGCACGTGCCTGGAAAAAATTGCGCGGCACGCCCATTGAAATTCCCCACCCCGAACATCGCGAATTACATCTCACCATTTATCGCCGATTGGACAATCCTTTTGTGACAGGCTTGCTTCAATCTTATTGGGAAGCCTATGAATCCGTGGGCTTGAACTTCTTTACCGATTACAACTACCTGACCGAAGTCTGGAATTACCATCAACAAATGGTTGATGCCATTAGCTCAAACGATGTGGAAGCGGGCTACAAAGCCCTCTCCGAACACACTGATCTCATCCACCAAATAATTTCTTCGTCTCAATGACGAATCCAACGAGGAGTTCCATGAATAAAATTGTGAACGATTTTTCGATCACCGTTGGCACAAAGAACGGCTCAGGCAGTTCCACCGCCAACAACACCATCCTGCGATCCATTTTCAAGATGGGCATCCCTGTTTCAGGCAAGAACCTTTTTCCTTCCAATATTCAAGGCTTGCCAACCTGGTACACCATCCGTGTCAATAAAGATGGATTCATAGCGCGGCAGGATACCAACGACATCGTCATCGCGATGAACCCCGACTCGTTCACGCGCGACCTGGCATCTGTTACGCCGGGTGGGGCATTTTTCTACTCTGACGATATCCGCCAGCCCGTCACGCGCGTGGACATTTCCATCTACCCCATGCCGGTCAAAACCATTGTCAAGAACGACCCGAATGTGCCGACAGATTTTCGTGACCTGGTCGGCAACATGGTCTACGTGGGCGTGCTTGCCCAAATGATCAACATGGATTTGGACAAGATCCTGGCCGCGCTGACCTTCCATTTCAAGGGCAAGCAAAAACCGATTGACATGAACTTCAACGCCTTGAAAGCCGGCGCAGAATGGGCGAAAACCAATCTCGAAAAGAAAGATCCATTCCAGCTTGAGCCAATGGACAAGACCGACGGCCTCATCATGGCCGATGGCAACACCGCCGCCGCCATCGGCTCCATTTTTGGTGGAGTGCAATTTGCAGGCTGGTATCCAATTACACCTGCTTCCTCTTTGGCAGAAGCCTTGAACGATTACCTGCCTGTTCTCCGCAAACGCGAAGACGGCAAACATACCTATGCAATCGTGCAGGCGGAGGATGAACTTGCCGCGCTCGGCATGGCAATCGGCGCCGGTTGGGCTGGTTTACGCTCGATGACCTCCACTTCCGGTCCCGGTCTTTCATTGATGACCGAGTTTGCGGGCCTGGCTTATTATGCCGAAGTACCTGTTGTGATCTGGGATGTGCAGCGTATCGGTCCCAGCACAGGCTTGCCGACCCGCACATCACAAGGTGACCTGACCTTTACACATTTCATCGGCCACGGTGACTCGCACTCGGTCATCCTCCTGCCCGGTGACGTAAGCGAATGTTTTGATTTTGGCTGGCAATCCTTTGATATTGCGGAACGCGTCCAAACCCCCGTCTTCGTTTTGAGCGACCTCGATATGGGTATGAACCAGTGGATGAGCAAGCCCTTCAATTATCCCGAGGCGCCCATGGATCGCGGCAAGGTTTTATGGGATAAAGACCTGGAAGAGATCAAAGGCAATTGGGGACGCTACCTCGATAAAGACGGCGACGGAATCCCCTATCGCACCCTGCCCGGCAACAAACACCCAATGAGCGCGTATTTCACACGCGGCACAGGCCACGATGAGAACGCGAGATATACCGAGGATTCTGACACATACATGCGCAATATGGAGCGCCTGAAAAAGAAATACTACAACGCAGCAAAGTACATGCCCAAACCTATGCTGCACTCAATCAAAGGCGCAACAGTCGGCATCCTTGCCTACGGCTCCACGGAAAACGCCGTGCTCGAGGCGCAGTACCATCTGGACAAAGAAGACGGCATCAAAGCAGATTTCCTGCGCGTACGCGCCATTCCCTTCACAGAGGCAGTGACCCAAGTTATCGAAAAATATGACCAGGTCTTTATTGTGGAAATGAACCGCGACGGGCAGATGTATCAAATTCTCTTAACCGAATATCCGCAGTTTGCGATGAGGCTCAAGTCAGTTGCATATCACGACGGGTTGCCGGCTTCTGCGAAATGGGTACGCGAGGGAATTCTGGCAAAATACGAGAAGGCAGAAGGAATTAAGCGGGAGGCAGTTGCCCTGAAGAAATCGTCAACTGGTAAAACTGCCGCGAAGGCAAAGGCAGTTTCAAAGTCCAGGAAAGAAACGAAGAAACCTGTCAAGAAAGTAACTGCAAAATCAAAGTCATCTGCAAAGACGAAGCGGAAGTAATATCAAGCAGGTCAGGCTTCAAGCCTGGCGGAATTTGAACATACAGGTTTTGGCAGGTTACAAACCTGCCCTACCAATAAAGAAAAGGAGAAAATAAAATGACGGAAGCTCTCCCCATGGCTGGCGCACCGACAAACGTCAATCTCGCTGGCTTAACCAAAAATGACTATCGCGGCAATCCCAGCACCTTGTGCCAGGGTTGCGGACATAACTCGATCTCGAATCAGATCATCTCGGCCTTGTACGAAATGAACACCATCCCTGAGGATGTGATGAAGTTCAGCGGTATCGGCTGTTCATCCAAATCACCCGCCTATTTCCTGAACCGCACCTTTGGCTTCAACAGCCTGCATGGACGTATGCCGTCCATTGCAACGGGCGCATTATTTGCAAATACTCAAATGAGAGGCATCGGCATTTCAGGCGACGGCGACACGGCCAGCATTGGCATGGGTCAGTTCAAACACATCATGCGCCGCAACGTGAACATGGTTTACATTGTTGAGAATAACGGCGTGTATGGCCTGACAAAAGGTCAGTTCTCCGCCACTGCTGAAAAAGGCTTGCAGCTAAAGCACCAGGGCGAGAACCCATACATGCCCGTTGACATTTGTATGGAAGCGCTAGTATCCAACGCAACCTTCGTGGCGCGTTCATTCGCCGGCAACTCCAAGCAGGTCAAGGAATT
Organism: Anaerolineales bacterium; assembly: GCA_030680795.1. Taxonomy (GTDB): domain Bacteria; phylum Chloroflexota; class Anaerolineae; order Anaerolineales; family Villigracilaceae; genus Villigracilis. The sequence continues at coordinate 25,762 of JAUXUL010000025.1, forward strand.
GCTCAAAGCCGCGCTCGCGCATGACGGCATCGCCGTGCTGGACATCATCAGCCCGTGCGTTACTTTCAACAACCAGGAAAACGCCTTCCATTCCTACGCCTGGGGCAAGGATCACGAAGAACCCTTGCATGAAATTTCCTACATTGCGCCGCGCAGTGAGATCATCCTCGAGCGCGAAATGGAAGAAGGCGAGATCCGCGAAGTTGCCATGCACGACGGTTCAACGGTCATATTGAAAAATCTCGAAAAAGGCTATGATCCCACTAACCGCTTCGAGGCCCTGCGCGTGATGGAAGAAGCCCAGCGTAACAACTGGCTGATAACTGGTCTGCTTTACATCAACACCACCAAACCGAATTTGACTTCGATCTACGAGTTGGTGGAGACACCTCTCAACCGCCTCACCGAAGCGGACCTCAGGCCTGATCGCTCAGCGATAGACAAAGTCAACGCTCTGATGTTCTAGACCCCCACCCTGCCCTCCCCCAAATCCAAAGAGCGGATTTGGGGGAGGGTTTTATTTTATAACTATGAACCCTGAAACCACTACAAACGAAAAACTTGATTTCAAGCGTATTTTGCCCGTGCTTGTGATTGTATTAGTTGATTTAATGGGACTCTCCATCATCATTCCGTTATTGCCGTTGTATGCGGTGCGCTTTGGAGCAGCGCCAATCGTGATCGGAATTTTGCAAGCAACCTACCCGTTCATGCAATTTATCGGTGCGCCGATATTGGGCAGGTTATCCGACCGCTTCGGCAGAAAACCCATTTTGGTCATCAGCCAGATCGGCACACTGGCTGGCTTTATCCTGCTGGGCTTTGCAAATACGCTCTTCCTGCTATTTGTCTCACGCATCCTTGACGGTCTCTCTGGCGCAAATATTGCCACCGCGCAAGCCGCGATTGCAGACAGCACAACCGAAAAGACACGCACGCAAGGGTTGGGGCTGATCGGCGCAGCGTTTGGCGTTGGATTCGTGCTGGGTCCCATCATTGCGTTTATCGTCCTGGCCTCCACCGGGCAGAACTATCAAGCTGTGGCATTTACCGCTGCCTTCTTCTCACTCGTTTCAATTTTATTGACCACATTCTGGTTCAAAGAAACTTATAAGGAAGTGGACGATCCCGAAGCATCCCGCAAGAGGCGTCCATTTTCTTTCGGAGCTTTGCGTGAAGTCCTCAGCCGCCCTGCCATTGGCTTTTTACTCATTTTGATGTTCTTCTACCAAATTGCTTTTGGTGGATACGAACAACTCTTTTCACTCTTCACTCTCACACGCCTCGGCATGGATGCCCGCGACACTTCAGGTCTTTTCGTTCTGGCAGGGATTTTCATCATCATCGTGCAAGGCGGACTGATCGGCAGGTGGTCAAAACTAAAAGGGGACCGTTGGTTGGTATTGATGGGACTTGGCGCGCTATCCATTGGCTTGATCGGAACCGCACTCACTCCCGCAGTACCCATCCCCTGGTATGACAAAGCCAGGGTGCTGGAAAGCATGACAGGACAAGGTCAATTTCGCGTCGCCATTTCAAGCATCAACATCCATTTGCCCGACGAAACTGCGCGCGGCTGGCTGGGAATCATTTGGCTTTTGATCGCGAGTTTCCCTGCGGCATTAGGCGGCGGAGTTTTACATCCCGCTGTAAACAGCCTGATCACAAAAGCCTCCGCTAAATCCGAAGTGGGTGGCGCGCTCGGTATATCATCCGCGGCATACAGCGCGGCAAATGCGATTGCGCCCTTGTTTTACGGAGCCTTATTCCAGTGGCTCGGCGGACCCGTCCCGTTTTTTGTGGGAGGGTTGATCCTGGCGATCTTGTGGCTGGTTGCACCGAGGGTCCTAAAATCATAAGCGTAAGGTGACATATAATTGGGGGATATGAAAATTCTTGACCAGGAAATCTCACTGGAATATATGCGCGCCTCAGGCCCTGGCGGACAGAACGTCAACAAGGTTGCCACGGCCGTGCAATTGCGCTTTGACGTGGCAAACTCCCCCTCTCTCGCGGCAGATGTGAAGACACGCCTGATTAAACTCGCGGGGAAACGCATGACAGATACGGGAGTGCTTATCATCGAGGCGAAAAAATTCCGCACGCAGGAGAAAAACCGTGAGGATGCAATTAAGCGACTGAATGAATTAGTGAGAAAAGCAAGTGAGAAGCCAAAGCTGCGTCACAAAACCAGACCAACCAAGGCCTCGAAAGAGGCAAGATTGAAAGAAAAGAAACGCGTTGGCTCGATCAAAAAAATCCGCCGCGATAAGACGGGACTGTTCGAATAAATCCATTCATAATAATAGTTTGGGTTTATACTACGCTCAGGCAGTGTCCGGTTTTGATGAGGAGTCCAAGTCCCACATCACTGTTCGCTAACACAACCGTTGGCTCGCTCAATGCTCACCAAATTGAACGCCTAGTCAAGAGTAAAGTATGAAGAAAATATTCGTTTTACCAGATGGAACTCGCCTTGAAGTGGAACATGAGCCATTTGAGAGCTATGCATCTTCTCCAGATGACACAGTGATTCCAACCCCTCCGGGAATATCAAAAGAAGATCTCCAGGAATTACTTACGAAAATCGATCAAATTGATCAGTTACAGGCTGCACGGCAGCCTATCTCTGGCACCCTTGAGCAAGTCAGGTTGCAAGAACGGATAGATGCATGGCCGGAGGAATGGGGCGACTATCTTCATGTTTCGCTATTTGGAGCAATCGAGGTTGCATCGGACGTGATGATCCCTGAGTTGGAAATTGAAGTAAGCTCAAAGCGAGAAATGGGCACATTCGTCTTTCACAATTTCTGGACTTTCCCATGTCGGATAAAAGTTCGCTCGAAGGACTGGGAGGGAGTGTCAGATGCGATTACTCGCCTGGAATCATTTCTTAACGCATGGCATATAACCACATGTCGTTCAGGAGCTACCCCAACGCTAGGAGCAGGTTCTGCTATTCACTATTATTGCTCTTTGCTTTCTGCGCCGTATGCCGTATTAAGTCAATTGGTCGAAGAGACTGCTCAGATAAAGTCGTTTCTTGATGGTTGTAATAGACATAATGAACAGATACGCCTGAAGATAATGCGCGCAGCTTGGTGGATGCGTCAAGCCAGACATGACTTATTGTCCGGAGCACCTAACATTTCCATCTTCTCTCTATACTCCTCTTACTGGAATGCATTCGAATGCTTAATAGATGTAGCCTGTAATCTGATACCACCAAAGAAATTATCAAAAGCAGACAAGGCGAAACAAATACAGCAATACGTTTCTGCCTTGCCTAAACCTCTTGAACTAGAAGTAGAAGACATTCTCCATTGTTACAACAGCATTGTGAATCTAGGATTTCCCCACAAAGCCCACCATGTGTTTAGTCTGATGATTGATAAGGAAACTGGCGAGAGACTTTACAGTGAATGTTTCACTAAGCAGCCCGAGACAGACAGGCTATACAAGATTCGAAACGATATAGATCACGGCAACATCACCGAGTACGATATGCCCACTCGAATAAGAGTGCTAAATGGTCTGGAGCGGCTTCGGGAAATAGTACTACCTCTGTTCATATGGCTGACCAATATTCGTGAAGAACCAATGCAAGGATCAGGTACAAACATGGATTCGAATCCAAAATGAGTTCGATTTATCCTATACGGGCATACACATGTGTAATTACCTTTAGGAATAATGGGCAATCCAACCATTCCCAAGTCTTTTGTATTGCACGATGATCGGATAACCACAACTTCGATATAATCGGGGACTATGCAAAAACATCACACACTCGCAGGCTTATTCGCAGGTCTCGCCGCCGCTTCGATTTGGGGTGGAATGTACGTCGTTAGCAAAATTGTGCTTGAGGTTATTCCGCCGTTTGCATTGTTGACCATTCGCCTTGTGATGGGCGCGCTGACGTTGGGGATTGTGATCTATTTTCGTAATAAAAGGGCGGCCGTAAAGGTCAGCCCGACGAGTGAATTCTTTTGGAAAAGCGCGCTGGTTGGCTTTGTGGGTTATGGCATCTCGCTTGGCTTTCAATTTGTAGGGACAAAACTTTCCACAGCTTCTAATGGCTCGCTGGTCACATCTGCCACGCCTGCTTTCGTTTTATTATTCGCGCCCTTTCTACTGGGCGAGCGCGCGACACCCCGCCGCATGATCGCGTTGCTTATTTCCACGCTGGGCGTGCTAGCCGTGATTGATCCGCGCAACGCAGAACTTTCGCCATCCCTTTTTTTGGGGAACATGAGTCTGCTGGCGGCAGCACTGACCTGGGCTTTGTATTCGGTGCTGGTTCGCAAGGTATCACAAAATGGGGACATGCTTACATCAAGTGCGATCATGCTGCTAGGCGGATTACCCTCCAGTTTATTGTTTGGGATTTGGGAAGTACAAAGGCAAGGCGTTGGCGAAATCACCATCGGCATCATCTTCGGATTATTATTTTTGGGAATTATCTCCACCGCCATCGCGACGTTCCTGTGGAATTATGCTTTTGCAGAATTACCTGCCGCAGTTGCGTCGCTGACGTTCTTTGCCCAGCCGGTCGTTGGCACGCTGCTCGGATGGTTCTTTCTCGCTGAGAAAATCACTCCGTTATTCCTGGCTGGCGGCGTGTTAATTGGATTTGGGATTTTGATCGCGACGAGGGAGTAACAAAAGTGACAGTCACCTCGCGAAGCGGGTGACTGTCACTTCTTGATTCGGATCAACTGTCGGTTAAGAAAGAAGCGGATGCAATTGAGTAGATCAATGCATCCGCTTGGTGAATTTTACTGAGGATGGAAAATCCAACAGATTGGAAATCCGAAAAAGATTATTTTTTCTTTATGTTCCCTTCGGCAAGTTTGCGGGCCAGGCTCACGGTGGCTTCACTTCCGACTGTGTGCAGCAAAGCCATGTTGGGTGGGCGCTGTGCGCCAACGGGATATCCGCAGATTAACACAACCTGCTGGCCGGGTTGGATACCGGATATTAATAACGCAGCGTCCACGTCCGATAGCATGTCGTCCATGCTGTTGGCATATCTAGCAAGATGAGGCTCGACGCCCCATAAAAATGCAAGCTGATTATAGGTTTCAGCCTCAGGCGTAAAGGCTAGGATCTGTTTTGACGGCCTGGCCTTGGACACGAGCCACGCAGAGCGGCCTTGCATGGTAAAGACAGCTACCGCGCGGACTTCGGGATCTTTCGCCAGCGCATTCGCCGCGCGCGCCATGGAAGCCGCATCACTCACGCCCAAACCTGCCCGGCCATCCTGGCGACTGCCCCATTCCAGAAAATGCGACTCGGCCTCCAGCACGATGCGCGACATCATGGCAACCGCCTCGCTTGGATATTCACCCGCGGCAGTTTCAGCGGAAAGCATGACCGCGTCAGTGCCATCGAAGATGGCGTTGGCGACATCCGACGCTTCTGCGCGTGTGGGAAGCGGATTTTGAATCATGGACTCGAGCATCTGCGTGGCAGTGATGACAAGTTTTGCGCGCGCATTGGCGGCATGGATGATCATCTTTTGCAACGAAGGCACGCGCTCAGGCGGAAGTTCCACGCCGAGATCGCCGCGCGCAACCATGACGCCATCCACCACATCCAGGATGGCTTCCAACTCGTTCATGGCTTCAGGCTTTTCCAATTTGGCGATCAGAAGAGGCGCGCATTTGTCTTTGGAATATGCCTGCAGGGCGGCACGCACAGCCTTGACATCATCCGCACTGCGTACGAAGGAAATGGCAACTGCATTCACACCTTGCGAAATGCCAAAAGCAAGGTCTGCTTTATCTTTTTCAGTAAAGCCGGCAATGCGGAGTTTTATGCCCGGCAAATTAATACCCTTGTGTGAAGAAAGCTCGCCGCCTACCAAAACTTTTGCATGGACAACGCGTCCCTCAGCCGAGACGACTTCAAGCGCCAGGCGGCCATCATCAAGCAGGAGCCTGTCACCTGCCTGGACCGAATCAAAGAGTTCACGGAAATCAACAGGCAGGAGTTGGTTATCCGTCTTCGGCGGTTCATCCTGCGTGGCATATAAACAGACTTGTTCCCCGCTGGAAAGTTGGAGCGGGGCGGCTAGTTTTCCAACGCGGATCTTCGGTCCCTGCAAATCCTGCAAAATTCCAATGGGTATGCCCAGTTTTTTAGAAACAGCACGAATAGCGGCTACACGATTTGCATGCTGTTCATGTGTACCGTGTGAAAAATTCAGGCGGGCAACGTTCATCCCGGCCTTGATAAGGGACTCAAGCGTCTGTTCAGAATCAGACGCGGGCCCAATGGTTGCAACGATCTTCGCTCTACGCATTATTTTATACATCCTTCAAGTTTACAAATTATGATAGAGGACTTACGCAGAATTGCATATTCCGTGCGTGGCGGGCGCGCCAAAGGCGTCAAACGCCGATTTTGCAAGCCCAGAGTTTTGCGTAAGTACTAATTATAAGCCTCCCCCCTCATATAGAGGTTTTATTCCAAGTCACCTTGATAATAGGGAGAAAATGGAATGCTGTCAAGGTGGGGGAGTGACTAAAAGAATGGGTGAGAATTGGGATATGAAAAAATGTCCGCATTGCCAGGAAACAACCCGTCAAAACTAAGTGGGATTACGAATGCAGGGTCGCAAAGATATCTTTGTATGTACTGCAACCGCAAATATACACCTGAGCCCAAACAACAAGGCTACCCTAAAAGTATGCATAAGCAGGCGGCGGAAATGTATGTGGCTGGAGGCAATCTGCGTCGGGTAGCCCGCCAGCTGAAGGTTGCGCCTCGGACCGTCGCTCTCTGGGTAACTGATCTGGCAGAAGCCTTGCCAAATCTACCGATGCCAGCAGAAGTCAAAGAAGCGGAAATGGACGAAATATTCACATTTATTGGTGATAAAAAAAACAGAATAAACATGCTCACAGTGGTAGACCGTAAAACCCGCTGTATCTTGGGTTGGGCAGTCGTTTGGATACGTACTCAGGTAGCAATTCAACTAATCGTAGATCAAGCGCCAAAAGCAAAGTGGTACTAAAGCGCTGGTTTTGACGCTTACCAATTACTTTGGTATCACTTTGGCAGATATGAAACATCCATAGGCAAAATGGAAACCAACTCGGTTGAAAGAGATAATGCAGAACCCCGTCACTATCTCGCACGCCTGGCTCGTAAATCAGATTGTTTTTCTCGTTGCCCGTATGCGCTCGAATGCGCGCTACGTTTATTTGTTTACTGTTTCAACAGCAGGCAACTTTTTACAAACAACGCTTTTCGAATTACGACGTTCAGTAATGGATTTTGTTAACCCACTACATTAGCCACTCCCAAAAAAGGATAAATGTCATTCACCTTAGGATATTTGATACTGGCAACTTGTCCAGACTTTGAGTACCATGCAGTCAAATGTTGGATTCATTACCCCAACTCCCGCTCTTTAACGGCTTTGGGCCTGCTCGAATTGCATTGCTTAAGCCGCTTTTTGAGTCCTTCATCTGTGCAACAGGGACAATGATATTTGAACAGGGCGACCCTGCTCAATATCTCTACCTGCTTCTAAAAGGTGATGTAGTAATCCAATACAAACCATACGATGGACCTGTGATCATGCTGACCCGCCTGCACTCCGGGGATGTGTTTGGCTGGTCGGCAGTGGTTGGAAGCCTAAAGTACACTTCGAGCATCGTCAGCGAATCGGAGATCGAGGCAATTCGAATACGCGGGAATCAATTATGGGAAATGGTTGCGGAGCACCCTGAAACAGGCAGGCTCATCATTGATCGGCTTGCGCGTATCGTTTCCCCGCGCTGGGAAAACGCTCACAAGCAGATCCAGTCGCTTTTGAACTCCAACCAAACGGAACCGACAGGAGAAAAATAACATGACGACAACAGAGGCAACCGATATTGAGACACAACTTCGTCATTTGATCAAAAACCTCAATGCCTACATAGAACAATATCATGGCGGCACTGTGGATTTCATTTCATTTAATGTACCTGTCCTTGAAGTGAAATTGGGAGGCGCGTGCCTGAACTGCCCGCTGCTTCCATCCACACTGCATGGCTGGGTGGCGGGGACTGTGCATCAATTCTTTCCGGAAGTAGAAGTGGTTGAAGCAAAATAATTGCCAGCGAGGGCAGGCAATATAATCAACATCCCCGTCCAAGTGCGGGGATGTTGATTATCAAAATTTGATCTCCTGTATAAGTATTCGTAGTGCGGGTTTGCAACTGCCCATAATCTGTATTTTCAAAAACTGTCAGGTTCAAGCCTGACCTGCTTGAGATTTTCGCAAGTGGTCTATGATTATGTCCATTATTTTATGGTGAAGTATCTAAAAAGAACAAACCCGCCTGCCGCGATCAAAACGAACGCCCAAATATAATTGGCATAATCTAAAAGCGCTGCGATTCCTAAAAAGCCCATCGCGCCCAGCGCAGCAGCAGGCCAGTAGGCCCAGCTCATCCTGGCTAGCACTGCGACAAGCAAAAACGTGAGCGCCAGCCCGATAAAGAAAAAGCCTGCTGTTTGAAATTCACCAAATTTTTCTGCGGCTATCGTTACGCCTGCAAGTGTGGATAAGACACCGCCGGGGATCAACGCCCACCAGCGCTCTGATATGTTCGTGAGGTACACCATAAAAAAGGCGAGCCCAATGCCGCCCAGGAAGACTGCGCCTGAATATTCTTCAAATCTTGAAGATGCGATCGCCACAAACGCAAGCGCGGTCAACACGCCGGCCGGGATCAGCGCCCACCACCTTTCAACCCGGCTGGTGAAATACACATACCAGAACGATAGCGCAATGCCGCCCAGAAAAACAGCACCGCCAATATCTTCAAGTGCAACGGGGAGCAAGATCAAAGTTCCGAGGGCAACCAGTGTGAAGCCGGGAATTGCGCTCCACCAATGTCCTCCGAAAAGCAGGGCCAGGAAGACCAACCCGGTTCCGATGAATACACCGCCCCAAAATATTTCTGAAGCATTTTCCAAATAGCCCATTGCCTGCATGAGCGCAAGCCCGCCGCCCAGGATCAGCATGACGCCAAGTACAATTCGTAGATCAATGCGTTTCATTTCATTACCTTTCATTACTTTATTATTATCGAAGCCGCACCTGCGTTAATGGTGATATCTGCGGCATTGGCGGCAGTGTCATAATCCGGCGATTGATAGTAACTTCCTTGATGCGGAAAACGAGCCTGATCAATATTCATGTCCGCCGCACCGAGCGAGGCGCGGATTCGAGCAGAAAGACCCTCGGGGATGGTCACTGTCAGGGAGGCCGCACCAAGATCGAGGTCCGCGTGGAAGCGCCCGCGGGCAGGTAGAGTCAAAGCCGCGTCGCTTGCGCCGGTCTGTAATTTAATATCCGTGATATTCATGTATTGCAGATCAATCATGGATTTATTTGCACCGAGACTTATTCTCAACGAGGTTGGGATGTTTTGATTCAAAGCGACATCCCAATCCAGTTGAGTATTTGCTCCAAAGTATGAAAAATCCATGAAATCTTTTGCGGGTCGCATTTGAACCTCAAGCCTGCTTCCGTTTCGAGAGGCCTTGTGATCCAACCCGCCAGCGAAGGTGCCACGTACAAACTCATTTGCGCCTGCTCCGCCATGTAGTTTTAATGCCCCGGCGCCATGCTTGATCACGAGGCTGGCTTCACTTGCAGATTGAAGGTCAATACTCACAGATTCAGATTCCACATTACGGCGAAAGAAAATCCCAATCAAAATCCATGCGCCAAAATAGATAAGGAGCAGGGGCCAAAAGAGATCCATAAGCGATTTGCCGGTTGGGAGGGTTATCCCGATGGCGTTGGCAAGCATCAAGCCGCCAAGCAGGAGCAGGACAATGCCCCAAACCAATTGATTACGGCGCATATTATTCTCCTTTGTTGCGGAAGGAACGATACAGCCCGATTCCAAGCAGCCACAAGCCAAGCAAAATCAAGAGGATGGCTGGACCGAAATTTCCGAGCAATGCCCATCCGCCAAAGAAGGACGAGAAGACCAGGAACAATACGGCGCTGATGACCATCAGGTTGAGTCCGCGTTTGATGTTGTGTGCGGTGTTATCGCCAAGCACCCCTGCCAGGACACTGCCTACTCCGACAAAGCCTGGGATGAGCGCCCACATATAGGACCATGATCCGTAGTCGTTGGCGGATTCCTGATAGTAGAAAATGCCACCAAGCCCCGCGACAATTGCGGCGGGGACAGACAAGCCAGGTTGTCCAAGCACCAAACCGACAATGAATATTCCGCCACCGATCAGAAACAAGTTGAAGGGAAATTCAGTGTACTTATTGAAAAGCGAGTGGAAGGCTGGAAGGGTTTTATCCAGAAGGAACCATGCGCCGAGCAAAATGAGGATGACGCCGAGGGCAAGTTGTGTACGGCCTTGTCTGTTCATATTATATTCTCCTATATTTTGGGTTTCAGTACCAGTATATGACTTTTTTTGAAAAGGAAAGTCCATAGGGATATACGCAGATAGATTAAGAAAGGTTTCTATTCTCCTCATGAAGATAGGAAAGGGAGGCAAATATAATGTAAAACATATACCCAAATTCAGCGTATTCCCCACACTTGGGGATGAACCGACTTCAGTAGTAGAGACCCTTCGCTAACACTCAGGGTGACATGGAAAAGCGAGGTTGAGCGAAAGTCATATTGAAGCATTAATTTCTTTCAAATATTCTTTTTTCATCGGCATAATTCTATTAGCGAGATCCATTCTCCCTCAGCCTGTGGATGCAGTGCTTCACCCAGTCCTCCACCTTCCACCAACGTTGCAACGGCCTTTTTTACAACCTCATTCCCCCAGCCAAATAATTTATTTACATCGCGCAACTGCGCCGCACCGACCATGCTGAAATACAACCCCAGCAATTTCACCCGCGCCTGCGACTCAGTGATCTTACGTGCCTGCTCGGAAAGATTAGGATAATGCCGCATGACAATTTCATAAATGTGTGAATACTTCCATGCACCTGCCTGAGCTACACCGACGGGTAAAATTTTGAAGTCCATTTGTAACTGCTGCAACGCTTTATTGAATTCAGAATCTTTTGCATTGGATAATTTCGCCATCTTGCGTAAATCCAGGGTGTTCAAGGATCCATGATCGAGCAAAGTTTCGTAGACTTGTTTCGAGGCCTGCGTTAATCGTCCCTCTCGATAGGCAATCAAATAATCCTCTTCAGGCGAGCCGTAATTTTCAGAGAGTGCGTAATAATAAGGCGCGATATCCAAAGAGATAAAGGTCGCCTTACCGCGTAATATTTTGCCGTAATACCAGACCTTTTTATCCAGCGCGTCATCCTTCCAACCCCACGTGATGTGACCAGGGTCGTCGTGCTTATCGGCCACAGGACGATCCCCTGCAACAGCCGTCCACAACGAGGGCAGGTCAATGCCTTTGATCGGCCAAAAATAAATGAATCCGCGTTTGTCAACGAAGGTCAAAGCCTGGGCTGAAGAAGAAAGCCTTTTAGTGGGAGGCAGGCGAAAGGTCCCTGCGCGAAGCGAATGTAATTTACTCAGGTCAATCAGCATGATCGAATTTTAGTCCACATGGGTTACAATCGCAAATCATGAAATCAAAACCATCGGTTCAAACATTTATCAATATTGACGAGTTAAGTGATTCTGCAAAACGATCCTTCATTGAAATTGCAAACGAAGCCATAAAAGCACGCGGACGTTTTCTGACAGTGCTATCAGGCGGGTTCACCCCGATAAAACTATATGAAAAACTCGCGCAAGAAAAACCCGCCCTGAGCAATGTCGAAGGGTTGGATTGGACATGTGTCCATTTTTTCTGGGGTGACGAGCGCTGTGTGTCGGTGGATGACAGTGGAAATAATTACGGTATGGCAAAAAAAATTTTGTTCGACCAGATCGCTATTCCCGACAGCAACATCCACCGCATCTTATCTGAACTCGAACCTGCTGAGGCCGCGAAAGACTATGCCGACACTTTGAAGGGATTCTCCGAACCGCCGCTCGAATGGCCGCGTTTTGACCTAGTACTGCTCGGCATGGGCGAGGATGGACACACCGCAGCCCTCTTCCCAGGTTCTCCCGTTGATGTGCATACGCCCACGCTGGCAGTGACAGCCATTTATCAAGACCGACCCGCCAACCGCGTCACCCTGACACCGATAGTGTTCAATCAGGCGCGGGAAATCTGGTTTCTGGTAACTGGCAATGGCAAGGCAACGATGTTACACAAGGTTTTGAAAGGCGAACACAAACCCGATGTGTACCCCGCGCAGAGAATCCAGCCCGTGAATGGAAATCTGGTTTGGATGATTGATGAAGCGGCAGGGAGACTTTTGTAATTAATTTCGTAATTGCGTGGAGGGTGCTCTTCCCGACGAAGCAATGACGGACTAAAAAAGGAGTTTTATAAACATGGAACTGGCAATGATCGGTTTGGGAAAAATGGGATTGAACATGGCTACCCGCCTGGTGCGTGGCGGCCATCGCGTAGTTGGTTATGCGCGCACAAAAGAGACGGTTGAATCCGCCATCCATAACGGTGCAGAAGGCGCGCATTCTTTAGAGGAAGCAGTTGGGAAACTCACTTCATTTCCTAAGATTGTTTGGGTGATGGTTCCTTCCGGCAAAACCACCACGGAGACTATCGAAAAAGTCGCTTCATTGATAGACAAAGGCGGCGTCATCATTGACGGCGGCAACTCAAACTATAAAGATACAATCAGCCATGCAGCCATGCTCGAAGCCAAAGGCATAGACTTTGTGGATTGCGGAACCAGCGGCGGTATTTGGGGGCTGGCCGAAGGTTACAGCCTGATGATCGGCGGCAAGGTTGAAGTGACCGAAAAACTGCGCCCCATCTTTGAAACACTCGCACCCGCCAAAGATTTGGGCTGGGGACGGGTCGGGCCGCATGGCGCAGGTCATTATGTTAAGATGGTCCACAATGGAATCGAGTATGGTTTGATGCAGGCTTTTGCTGAAGGCTTCGGCATCTTGAAAGCCAAAAAAGAATTTGGGCTCGACCTCGCACAGGTCTCGCATATCTGGCAGCACGGAAGCGTTGTCCGCTCGTGGCTATTGGATCTGGCCGCGAATGCACTGGATGAGGACGCCGAATTGACGGACATCAAGCCCTGGGTTGCAGATTCTGGTGAAGGCCGCTGGACGGTCTTTGAATCGATTGACCTGGATGTACCCGCGCCCGTCATCACTCTCGCGCTTCAAATGCGCTTCGCCAGCCGCGACGAAGTGAATTATCCCGCCCGCATGTTGGCAGCCTTGCGCAATCAATTCGGCGGGCACGCCATCAAGAAAGCAGAGTAGAAAGGGACAATGGACGATAGACCGCAGAACGTTTATTACCGTCCATCGTCTACCGTCCACGGTCATTCAATATGAACAACCTACCAAACAACGGTTTATTAACGACCATCGTCATTTTTGGCGCATCAGGCGACCTGACCCAGCGCAAGTTGATCCCTTCGCTGTTTAATTTATTCCGCAAACGGCGCACACCGAAAAAATTCCAGATCGTAGGCTTCGGCGGTACTGCGTTTACCGATGAACAGTTCCGCGAACATTTACATAAAGGTGTACAGGAACACGCAGGCTTTTCCTTTACTGACGAAGAATGGAATATCTTTGCTCCCAATCTGTATTACCTCGCTGGTAAATATACACAGGCAAATGATTTCAAGAAACTCGCTGAGCATCTGACAAAATTGGAAAATGGCGAAGCCAACCGCCTGTTTTACATGGCCCTTCCGCCGACACTCTTTCCAAGCATTATTACCAACCTCAATGCATCCGGTCAATTGCACGAAAATGGAGCGTGGCGGCGCGTGATCCTTGAAAAGCCATTTGGCACAGACCTGGCTTCAGCAGTCACCTTGAACACGCAAGTCCATAAGGCGCTCAATGAAAACCAGATCTATCGCATTGACCATTATCTCGGCAAGGAAACCGTCCAGAACATTTTGTTCACGCGCTTTGCCAACACCATCTTTGAGCCGATCTGGAATCGCACCTATATTGACCATGTTCAGATCACAGTGGCAGAAAAAGTCGGGCTGGAACATCGCGCTGGTTTCTATGACAGCGTCGGCGTGCTGCGCGATATGTTCCAAAACCATCTCTTGCAATTGACCACCCTCGTGGCTATGGAACCGCCCGCCTCTTTTAGCGCAAGTGACTTGCGCAATGAAAAAGTAAAAGTCCTCAGCGCAATCCAGCCGATGACGCCCGAGCAGGTAGCGGCGAATTCAGTGCGCGCTCAGTACAAAGGCTATCGCAGCGAGGAACAGATCAACCCTAATTCCACCACGCCGACCTATGCGGCGCTGCGTCTCTTCATCAATAACTGGCGCTGGAAAGGCGTGCCATTCTATTTACGTTCAGGTAAAAATCTTGCCGAAAAATTATCACAGATCATCATTCAATTCAAGGAACCGCCGCTGGCCATGTTCCCCATGCAAACGATGAAGCCGAACATACTCGTGCTTTACCTGCAGCCCGATGAGGGCTTGCATGTCCGCTTTGAGGTGAAGGCGCCGGATACCGTTGCGGAAACCCGCTCCGTAGACATGGAATTTCGTTACTCTGAAGCCTTCGGCGAAACGGCCATCCCTGAATCGTATGAAAGACTCCTGCTCGATGCCCTGCAAGGTGACGCTGCGCTCTTCACCCGCGCAGACGAAGTGGAAGCGGCATGGTCATTGATTGACCCCATCTTGCAGACGTGGGAAACGCATCAGACTCCGCCTTTGGCTGTTTACAAGCCAGGCAGATGGGGACCCACTGAGGCATACGATATGCTCGCCCGCGACGGGCGCCGCTGGCTGAACGAAGAAGCCAGTATGCTGTTGGAAAACTAAATGAAACCGCTTAATCAATTCCTATCCCTGCTTCCAAAAAAGGTTCAACAAAAAATTGCGAGGATCAAATCGCCTTTCGATGCGCAGGAGTATTTGTACTCCATGCCGTACAATGCAGAGGCACGAGACCGCTCGCCCTTGAACGTAATGCTGGACCAGCAATGTCACTGTCTCGACGGTGGATTCCTGGCCGCGCTTTTGCTCTGGAAGATTGGTTTCACGCCTCTTGTCCTGGACCTCCTGCCTGCTCCTGAATCAGATGATGACCATGTCCTCGCGTTGTATCAGGTTGAGGGACGCTGGGGTGCGACAGCTAAATCCAATTTTGTGCAGCTCGGATTCCGCGAACCTGCCTATCGTGATCTGCGCGAACTGGCGATGAGTTACTTTGAGCATTACATGAACACACACAGGCAAAAAACACTGCGCAGATTCACCCGTCCGATGAATTTATCCAAACTTGACCCCTCCTGGATGTGGGATGAAGCCAGCGCACACCGATTGTATACAAAATTCTACACGCGCAAATCCATCCCACTCATATCAAAATCAACCGAGAAAAAACTCAACCTCGTACGACCTGACATTTTTAATGCCGAAACCCTCGGTACGGACATGAACTGGGTGTATGGCAATCGTGAAAAGTAAACGTAAAGAAGTAATAAAGAAACCGAATTACCCTCCAGACTACATTGGCACGATCATTTCCCTGGTTTCGATAATTTCCACCTGTAATTTCCCAGCAGAAAGCTCGCGCAAATCATTTTGAATTGTATCGAATGTATCCACGCGGAGTTGCATCGTCAGTGTAATATCCCCCGCAAAATCTTCGCCGAGAACTTCCCCGCGCTGGCGAGCCACGTGCAAACACACACGTTCCAGCAAGTGATACGGAATCACAAGCCTGACCACATGCACTGGGATTCTCATCCCCCGCCCAACGGCATTCACAACCAACTGAGCCGACTCGGTATAGGCCTTCACCAATCCGCCTGTGCCGAGCAAAGTCCCGCCGAAATAGCGCGTAATCACCAGCGCCGCATCGCCGAGTCCACTACCGCGCAGGACGGCTAATGCAGGCTTGCCCGAAGTCCCAGAGGGTTCGCCATCATCGGAAAAATATTCTGTCACTGTATTCCCGCCGCCGATAATATACACAGGCACATTATGCGTTGCATCTCCAAATTCTTTTTTTACACGCGCAATGAATGCGCGCGCTTCGTCTATGGATAAAGCAGGCGCAAGCGTGGCAATAAAGCGTGAATTGACCACAATATGATCAAGGCGAATTTCTTTTAGAGGAACAAAATAAGTTTTTACCATAATATGAATGCAGGTCGGATTGAAATCCGACCTGCAAATATTAGTATCTACCTCTATTCAAAACCGCATCAGGATTCGGCAGTTCGTTCTCCCTCGCGGGGAAGACCTGCACCGCGCAGGCTTTAAATTCGGGAATCAACGCCTGCGGGTCAAGCGCATCATTCGTCAACAGATTCGCGGCGGCTTCAGCAAAATGAAAGGGGATGAAGACCACGCCTACGGATGTTTTCTCCGTGACCGTCACGCGCAGGATGACTTCTCCTCGTCTGCTTTGGACTTTGACCGGGTCACCGTTTCGAATGCCGTGAATCTCGGCGTCAGCAGGATGAATCTCCACGCGCGCTTCGGGATAGGCTTCGTTGAGCGACGAGTTGCGAGTCATCGTGCCGCCGTGCCAATGTTCGAGCACGCGGCCTGTGGTTAAGATAAACGGATATTCGTCGCTCGGCTCTTCCATCACACGGACATAATCCAACGGGTGGAATTTTCCGCGTCCGCGTGGGAAGGATTCTTTGAAGAGAGTCGGCGTGCCGGGGTGAGACATATCAGGTACGGGATAGATCAGCCCAACTTTATCAATGCGCTCATAAGTAATACCCGCATAATCTGAATTCACGCTGCCCATCTCGCGCAGAATCTCTTCGGGGTTGGAATATTTCCAGTAAGCAGAATCAACCCCGAGCCGCGATTCGAGGCGCTGGGCTAAGTCGCAAATGATCTGCCAATCCACGCGCGATTTTCCGCGCGGGGCATGAGCCGCCCGCACACGCTGCACGCGGCGGTCTGTATTCGAGAACGTCCCATCTTTTTCGGCGAAGGGAGTCGCGGGCAGGAACACATCCGCAAAGGCTCCGCTCTCATTCATGAAAATATCCTGCGCAACCAAAAACTCCAGTTGCTGCATGTGCTTGCGCGTTTCATTCAAATTCGGCTCAGACATCATCGGGTTCTCGCCCATGATATACAGCGCGCGGATGCCGCCTTCATGTGCCTGACTCAAAATTTCAGTGGTGGTCAATCCAAGTTTGCGCGAAAGACCGCCCGATTCGATGTTCCATGTTTTTTCCCATTTGGCGGCGTTATCTTCATCGTCCACGCGCATGTAGCCGGGATAATGAAAGGGCATACAACCCATATCACTCGCGCCCTGCACATTGTTTTGTCCGCGCAAGGGATTCAGCCCCGTACCATCGCGCCCGATATGACCCGTGAGAAAGGCAAGATTAATCAGCGCAAGCGCGCTGGCAGTGCCGTGTGAAAGCTGTGAGATGCCCATGCCCCAATAGATGGCCGCCTTCTCCGCATTGGCATACATGCGCGCTGCCTTGCGAATATCTTCGGCAGGCACACCGGAAATTCCCTCGGCATATTCAGGTGTGAACTTATCAAGCGACTCAATAAAATCATTGAAGCCCTCGGTGCGATTTTGAATAAACTCGCCGTTGATCAAATCCTCTTTGACGATCACCTGCGCCATCGCAGAGAACACTGGCACATTCGTTCCCGGCTTCAGGGGAAGCCACATCTCGGCAAAATCAACCAGGTCAATGCGGCGCGGGTCAATCACGATCATCTTTGCGCCATACTTTCTGACAGCTTCCTTCATTTGTAATGCAATGATGGGGTGATTCTCACCTGTGTTCGAACCTGTGACAATGAAGACATCATTTTGAATTACCTGTGAAGCCGTATTGCTCATCGCCGAAGAACCAGTCGCCTGTTGAAGGGCAACCACCGAACCCGCATGACACAAGCGTGTACAGTGATCCACATTATTCGTGCGAAAGATGGCGCGATACATTTTCTGTAAAAGGTAATTATCTTCGTTGGTTGCTTTGGCGCAGGCATAGACCGCCATCGCATCCGAACCATCGCGTTTGTAAATGCGGACCAGGTTATCGGCAATGACGTTGAGGGCTGTATTCCAGTCGGTTTCGAGCCAATCAGAGAGACTGGAGACTGGAGGATTGGAGATTGGTTGCCCATTGGCAGAACTAATCTCAAATCTCTGTTCTCTAATCTCTGGTCTCGGTTTTCCTTCCAGTAAATACCGCCGCATAAGCGGAGTCGTCACACGCTTGGGATGATACACATAATCATAGCCAAAGCGTCCCTTCACGCATAGATTGCCGTGATTAACAGGTGAGTCAAACGGCGAATTGACTTTGAAGATATGCTCGTCTTTGACATGTAACTGTAAATTACAACCGACGCCGCAATAGGGGCAGGTGGTCGTGACTATTCGGTCTGGTTTGATCATGTTGGCATCCTCAAAAAAGTAATCCGTCATACGTGATACGTAAAATGCACGTTACGAATGATGCATAACGAATTACGCTTTACGTTTCTTCCTACCAGTATTCAAAACACTAATTTCCTGCGGACTCATGCCCTGCTCCAATAAATATTCACGCTTCGGCTTCAACGCACCCGTGGGGCAGACCGCAACACACTGTCCGCATAAGACACAACTTGTTTCTGGAATTGTTTTATCGAAGAATGTGCCGATCTGGGTTTCAAATCCACGGCCATCGAAGTTGATCGCGAATGTATATTGGGCATCCTCAGCGCAAACCTGCACGCAGCGCCAGCATAGCAAACACTTCGAGTAATCGCGGATATACATCGGGTTGTCATCGATAACGTCCGACTCGCGTCTTTCTGCATCTGGAAAACGGCTTGTATCTGCGCCATATTCGCGCATCATGGTTTGGATTTCTGGTGCTTCAGATAGATCCATTGTGGAGGATAACATTTCCAAAATGGTCTTACGCGCACGAATGACTTTCTCGCTTCGCGTCTGCACCTTCATGCCTGCTGCAGCCTTGACGATGCAGGCAGGCTGAAGCACTCTCTGTCCCTCCACCTCTACCACGCAGATTCGACATAACGCATTCGCTGTCGTCACTTCATGGAAGCAGATCGTGGGAATATCAATCCCATTCTCCCGCGCGACTTCGAGCAGGGTTTTATTTTCTTCTACGATTACTTCTTTTCCATCCATTAAGAATGAGATTGTCATAAGTTCACCTTGTTTTTGTCAAAAGTCAATAATCTTGTCTATTTTTTCTTCGTTGTTTTGGTTGTTGTTTTCTTCTTTATCTTCGCCGCTGCTTTCGTAACCTTTTTTACCGCTTTCGGTTTCACCTTAGACACTTTCTTCATAGCTTTCGACACTTTTGAAACCTTTGAAACTTCCTTTTTCACAACAGGCTTCTTTGCTGCCTCCGACACTTTAGACACTTTCTTTTTTTCATCCTTCATCCCTCCTCCTTCATCCTTGAACAACTCGGGCCACAATTTCATCGCAGACAACACCGCACTTGCGGCAGTTTGACCCAAGCCGCACAGGGACGCGTCTGTCATCGTCCAGCCGACATCTTCCAGGCGAACATAATCATCGGGCAACGCATCACCTACGGCCACGCGATTCAAAATTTCCATCTGACGTTGCGTACCCATCTGACATGGATAACATTTGCCGCAGGATTCATGCGCGAAGAATTTTCCAAGCCGCTTCAAGACATCGCGGATATCACGGGTTTCGTCGAAGACCATTACAACACCGGAGCCAAGCGGTAAACCTGCGGAGCGTAAATCTTCGAACGTTAACTTTACATCCAGATGTTCGGATGTGGCAAAAGCTCCCGCCGCACCACCGAATAAAACTGCTTTGAGGGATTTTTTACTAGCGACACCGCTCGCCATGATAATTAGGTCACGGAGGGTGACGCCAAACTCAACTTCATACAACCCAGGCTTAACTACGTCACCTGAAACGCAAAACAATTTCGATCCCGGTGATTTTTCCGTACCAATCCTGCGATATTCGGTTGAACCTTTTGAAATGATAAGCGGGACATTGCAAAGTGTTTCGACATTATTAATAATAGTTGGCTTATCGAACAAACCGTTTGTCGTCGGGAAGGGCGGTTTCACGCGCGGGAAACCGCGCTTCCCTTCGATTGATTCAAATAGCGCGGTCTCCTCGCCACAAATATAGGCACCAGCGCCGACACGAATTTCAATATCAAATTTCTCACCGAGATAACCTGCATCACGCGCTTCGATGATCGCGTTTTCCAAAACAGGAACAATGTATGGATATTCACCGCGAATATAAATATAGCCTTTGCTCGCACCGATGGCATACGCAGCAACACACATTCCTTCAATCGTACGATGCGGATCATCCAATAATAAAATTCTATCTTTGAATGTGCCGGGCTCGGATTCATCTGCATTGCAGACGACATATTTCTGTGTTCCATCTGCCTCCGCCGCGCCTTCCCATTTAACCCCTGTTGGGAATGCCGCGCCGCCACGACCGACCAATCCGCTGGCTTTAATCTCAGCGATCACATCCTCAGGTTTCAATGTCATTGCTTTTTTATACGCTGAGTATTCGCCGTATTTTGCAAGAGTCGTTGTGCCTTCGCCGCAATTGGAAGTCAGCTCACGTATTTGACCGTAGACAGAAGACCGTGGACGATCATCCTCCTTTTCGCCATCACCCACCGTCCACTGTCCATCGTCCATCGTCCACACAGCGGGGGCTTGTTCGCAAAGCCCAAGGCATGGACTCCGCTCAATGGTTAGAGACAGGTCCTCGGTCGTCTGACCCGGCTTCACATCATAATGATTGCAAAGATGATCGAGGAGTCGATCCGCACCTTTGAGCGCGCAGGCGGGGTCGGTACAAACTCTAATGAATGTTTTTCCGACCTGTTCGTTGTAATAGAGTGAATAAAATTCGATGACGCCATGCACATCCGCCAGAGGCACGTGCAATAATTTTGCAACTTCGCCCGCCACTACCTGAGGAAGCCAGCCATAAATTTTTTGAGCCGCGTGCAGGGCAGGTAAAAGCCCCGAGCGACCTAGTGGAATGTAAGATTCAATTGCAGGTTTTAGCGGGGTAAGGTCAATTTCAGACATTAAGTCTCCAATATGCCGAGTATAACCGATGACATTTTCATGCCGCGATGCACTTCCGAAATTCCGGATGATTATATATAATATATAATCATGGCGTCAATAGCCAATAAAGAACTCACCCACAAACCTCTTAAACAGGAAATATACGACGCGCTTCATCGTCAGATCATCGCGGGCAAATACGGACCAGGGGATTGGCTGCGACAGGATGATATCGCCAGCCAAATGGGCGTAAGTATGACCCCCGTGCGGGAAGCGCTTGACCTGCTTGTTTCAACAGGCCTGGCGGAGCGTGTGCCGTATCGAGGCGTGCGTGTGCGTGATATGTCTACAAAGGATATTGTCGAAGCTTACGGTTTGAGATTGATACTCGAGGCAGTCATTGCCAGGGAAGCGGCTATGAACATTATACCTGGGCAGGTATCAGGGCTAAAAAAAATAATGGATGAAATGAACAGGCATGTCAAGCTGAGCGAAATGCCGCTCGAGCGCCAATTAAGCCGTGAGTTCCATACTGCCATTGCCGAAGCTTGTGGAAATGATCTACTGATCAAGTTATATGCCGTTGTTGCAAACGCCTTTCCTGATTGGTTATTATATGAAGCATTGTTCCGCAAACCTGAATTGCTGGCCGGCAGCGTAGCTCAAACCCACGATGAACACACTGCAATTTTGGATGCGCTTTCAAAAGGAGATGCCGACTTAGCCGTGCAGGCATCGATTGAGCACGTGATGGATTCTGGCAAGTGGCTGGAGGAATATCTCAATATTCCTGCAAAATTGTTAAGAGAAAAAGAAAAGCAAGTAACGCACTTAATAAAAAAATCGAAATAAACCAGGAGGCAGTATGTCGGAAGAATTATATAAGCAGATGGCACAATGCATTATTGATGGCGACTCGGATATCTCCGTCGAACTTGCGAAGAAGTCCATCGAATTGAAGATGCACCCGTTGGAGACGATCACAAAGGGCTTCGTGGTCGGCGTGAATTATATCGGCGATCAGTTTGGCTTGGGTGAAGCGTTCCTGCCCGAACTGGTGATGGCAGGCGAGGCAATGAAAGCCGCGATTGCCGTGCTGGAACCTGAATTGCTCAAACTCGGTGAAACCCGCCAGATGCTGGGACGGGTGGTTCTCGCAACCGTGGAAGGCGACATTCACGAGATCGGCAAGACTCTCGTCGGCACAATGCTGAGCGCCTCCGGCTTTGAAGTCGTTGACCTGGGCGTGGATCAACCCGCAGACAAGATCATCGGCAAGGCGCTTGAGATCAATGCGGACATCATCGGCATGAGCGCGTTGTTGACCACCACCATGGTACGCCAGCGCGAAGTGATCGAAGAGTTGGATAAGGAAGGCTTGCGCCCGCGCATCAAAGTGATGGTTGGCGGCGCGCCGATCACACGCGACTGGGTCACGAAGATCAAAGCCGACGGTTATTCAGAAGATGCGATCGGCGCGGTGAAGATCGCGAAGGAATTGATGGGCAAGGCAGATTAGTAAGCAGCGTTTTAACGTTTGAAAATAAGCATTAAACGTTGAAGGTTGAAATTTGCACGTTATTCACACAACAAACCTGCAACCTTTATTCACTCTCTTCGCCAAAGAGACTAGAATTCTGAATTCCTAATTCCTGATTTTTAATTTAGAGGTGTCCCATGCAACCAAAACTCACACTGCTAAGCGATGAGATCATCGCCCGTATTCTGGGAGAAGCCTACGAACTTCTTCTCAAGCCTGGCATCAAAGTCCAGAATGCCGAAGCGCGTGAAATGTTTGCTGCGGCTGGCGTGATCGTTGACCCGAAAACTGATGTTGCGCAAATTCCCGCCTCTCTCGTCCACAAGGCATTGGAGAGTGTACCGCGCGAATTTTATCTCTATGATTACGACGGCAATCCAACTGTACATTACGGCGGTGACTCCGTCCACTTTGACCCGGGCTCATCGGGCATCACAATACTCAACCCCGAAACACTTGAGCACGACACCACTGAAACAGAGCACCTCATTCGTTTACTAAAAGTCGCAGAACAACTTCCGCAATATGACGCGCAATCCACCGCCGTGATATGCCATGATGTTCCCAAAGAAATTCAAGACTCGTACCGCCTGTATCTGGTTTTACTTCACTCAAAAAAACCGATCGTCACTGGCGCGTTCACAAATAAGACCGTGCAAGAGATGATAGACATGCTCTCCGTCTTCGCGGGTTCAGCGGAAGCCGCACGCGAAAAACCACGCGCCATCTTTGACGTGTGCCCCGCGCCGCCTCTTATTTGGAGCAATTTCGGCGCAGGCAATCTGATTGCGCTCGCGCGCGCAGGTGTCCCTGCGGAGATCGTCTCGGTGCCTCTTTCAGGCGCAGCGGCTCCAGTCACCATGCTTGGCACAGTTACCCAGCACACAGCGGAGTGTTTCGCGGGCATTGTCATACATCAACTTGCACATCCAGGCTCGCCGGTTGTTTGGGGCGGCGCAGCAGCGATCTTTGACATGCGCAAAGGTGCAACTCCCATGGGCGCTGTTGAAACCACCATGCTTGATTGTTCTTACGCACAAGTCGCGAAGACGCTCAACATGCCCACGCACACCTATCTCGGCGCAACAGATTCAAAACTCGTTGACGCGCAGGCAGGACTCGAAAGCGGAATCTCAGCCATGGTCGGCGCGTTAAGCGGCATCAACATGATCTCTGGCTCAGGCATGTTGGATTTCCTTGCCTGCCACAGCGCGGAAAAACTCGTCGTGGACGCGGAAGGCATCTCCATGGCGAAGCGCATGATTGGCGGCGTGAAACTCCACACCGATACACTTGCCACAGGTTTTTTCGATCACAACATTGATTTCAAAGGCGGGGATTTCCTCAAGCAGAAAGCCACCATGCAGCTATTCCGTGAAGAACAGCACCTGCCGAGCAGCGTGATTGACCGCGACTCGATTCGCGCATGGAAAGCGGCCGGCTCATTGGATGCCTTTGGCAGAGCCAAACTCCGCGTGAACGAACTACTCGCTTCATACAAGCGACCTGAAATTGATCCTGCCCAGGAGCGCAGACTCCACGCCTTTATGCTTGACCTCACTAAAAAAGCTGGCGTCGACATATTGCCACTGCTGGAACATTATCAACCCGCATAATTATGCTTAATCTCTCTCAACTTCTGCGTGTCCCACATGTAGATAGCGGATTAAAATTTGATATCTCACCCGACGGGCAGAGGTTGGTCTTTGCATGGAATAAAACAGGCAGATGGGAATTGTGGCAAATGTCATTGCGAGGAGGGCGCTCCCCCCGACGAAGCAATCCCCAACACGACGAGGAGATTGCTTCGTCGCAACAAACGCTCCTAGCAATGACATCACACAACCAAGGGAGCAAGTTCTCCCCGCTTCATTCTCCCGATGGCACAATGCTTGCATATGCCTTGGATCTTGATGGCAGTGAGTCCTATCACATCGTCGTTCATGATCTAAGCACCAACACATGCACTGACCTCACACCCCAAATTGCCTACGCGCACCAACCAAACTTCTCGTGGTCACCTGACGGCAAAATGCTGGCCGTGCTATCTGATAAGCATGGACAATTTGCCTTGCACTTGCTCCCCGTTGACGGCACTCCAAGTCGAATGATAAAAAATGTCTTCCACCCCTGCTGGGATGCAAAATGGTCGCCCGATGGTCAATGGATCGCAATCGAGGCTGAGTCAACTGCGAGTGACCGAAGCATTTATGTGATGCCTGTCAATCGTCCGCGCAAAGCGACTAAAGTCGCTACTACGCAATTGAAATTGAACGCGCAAAATCCTGCGTGGTCGCCTGATTCTAAATTCTTTGCCTTCTCTGGCGAAAATGGTGAATGGCACGATATTGGATTGTTCAATGTTGAGTCACAGGAAATTACATGGGTCAATCAATCCGTTGGCGATGACATGCAACCTGCTTGGTCGCGGAGCGGAGAAGCCATCGGGTGGGTTCATTCCGAGGGCGCTGTCACCAGCTTTCAGTTTAAGAAAAGAGGCGCTGACATTAAGCAGGTTCAAGTCGGGGCGGGCGTCCATCATTTTCCGCAGTTCACTGCCAATGGCGCTGTAATTCTCTATGAAGATCCGCGTCATCCATGTGACTTGTGGAAAATAAATCTTGAAGATGGTTCGATGCAGCAATTAACGAATTCATTGCCCGATGAGTTGTTCAATGCGGAATTCATTCAGCCTGAAGAAATTTGGTACGCAGGCAAAGATGGGACGCAAATACCCGCTTTGTTATATCGCCCGAAAAATGCAAGCAAGGATTCACCTGCTGTCGTAAATATTCACGGCGGACCAAATTGGTTATATCAATTTTTATGGGAACCGATGATGAGTCATCTGGCTTCGCGCAGCTGGACGGTGCTCGCGCCAAATTATCGCGGCTCAACAGGCTATGGCAAAAAATGGCAGAACGCCAGCCGCTACGATATGGGCGGCGTGGACACTGACGATTGCGCAACGGGCGTGAAATATCTAATTGAGAACGGACTGGCTGACAAAACTAAAATCGCAGTGACGGGGCGGAGCCATGGCGGCTATCTGACAATGACGTGCATGACGATGTATCCTGAATTATGGGCGGTCGGTTCGGCGATCGTGCCATTCTTGAATTGGATGAAGTCACATAAAAATTCACGGGAAGACTTGCAGCATTGGAATATCGAAAACATGGGCGACCCCGAAGAGAACCGCGAGTTATGGATCGCGCGTTCGCCCTATTTCTTTTTGGACAAAGTAAATGCGCCCGTGCAAATGATCTGCGGGGGAAATGATCCACGCTGCCCCGCGTCTGATTCGATAGATGCCCGTGATAAACTGATTGAATTGGGCAAGGAAGTTGAATTAATAATATACAAAGATGAGGGGCATTCATTTTTGGATATGGATAATGTGATCAATGCGGAAGAAAAGTGCGTGGAGTTTTTGGCGAAGGTTTTGGAGAAATAATTCCGTCATTGCGAGGAGGCGCTCTTCCCGACGAAGCAATCCCTTTGGTGGTGTGGGAGATTGCTTCGGGCAAAGAGCAAGTGCGCTCTCACAATGACATAATTTATTGAGGAGCGCAGATGGAGCCACTTAAATTTCTTAGCGACGACGACTTAAAAGCCATGCACGAAGCCACACTTCACATCATGAGTGAAGTAGGCATTATTTGGACACACAAACCGAGTTTGGATATTTTGCTCGGCGCGGGCTGCACAGTAAAAGGAAACCGAATATCCATGCCCGCAGAACTTGTCATGGATAGTGTTGCAAAGGCTAATAAACGCCCGAAGATCCGCGGGCGCAATGGGCAGGTGAATGAACTGGGCGGCGGAAATTTATATTTTCACAACCTCGGCGGGGCGCGGGATGTCTTTGACGCCAGGGCTGGCACCCGGCGTATTGCGACCGACCAGGATGTCATAGATGCAACCCGTGTATTGGATGCATTGCCAAATTGCCACACCGTTACTCCTTTCTTCACACCCCAGGATGTGCCAGGCGAGTTGATGTCTTTATTTATGTATCGTCATTCGCTTCCGCACACCACCAAACCATTGCAGGGACCCGGCATTCAATTTGCAGAAGAAGTAAAGCACGCGGTTGAAATGGCGCAAGTGGTTGGCACAACACCCGCAGAACTGACACTTTCGCTTTCCCCAGTCAGTCCGCTGACTATTCACGATCCCGCGGCGGCGGCAATTGTGGAGATGGCAAAAGCGGGTGTGATCTGCGCAAATCTCCCAGCCCCGATTGGCGGCGCAACTTCACCGATGACGATCTCCGGCAGTTTGGTTCAGCAAAGCGCAGAATCACTCGCCTTGTTGGTTCTCGCGCAGATCGTCAACCCTGGTTGCGGTGTTGTCTATTGCGGAAGACTCGGAATGCTGGAACCGCGCACTGGATTAATTTGGGGCGGCGTGGAACTTGGCATGTCATCTGCCGCCACGGTTCAACTCGGACATTATTACGGGTTCAGCGTCAATGTATATGGGTTTTCAACGAACGCCCATACCCTTGATGCACAAAACGCCTTCGAGCGCGGACTCAATGCGACCATCCCTGCGTTGGCTGGCGCAGACGAACTCTCCGGCATCGGCGAAATGGAAGCGGGCGTGATGGGTTCGTACGGCCAAATGGTATTGGATAACGAACTCGTCGGCAGTGTCATGCGCTTGCGAAGCGGCTTATCGGCCGACGTGGAACATCTGGCGGTTGAGATCATCGGCAACGTGATGAACGGCACACGTAATTATCTCGGTCAAAAGCACACACTTAAACACCTGCGCGCCGGCGAACTGGCTCTGACAAAATTGGCTGAACGCAACTCATGGGAAACCTGGGAGGGTAAATTAGAGCGCAAACAGATGGCGGATCATGCCGTTGATGAAGCCGAGAGAATCCTGCGTGAACATCAAGTCCCGCCGCTGGAGCCGCAGCAGGAAAAAGAACTTGATAAGATCATGGCGGCGGCTGAGAAAGAAATGGTAAAGAAGAAGAAGAAGTAATTTATACTCCGCTGGTCGAGTGCGCGATGCTCTTTCGCCGTATCGAGACCAGCAGTTAGAATCCTATTTATTGTTGGCAAGTTACACGGTGGTCTCGGTACGCTCGCAAAGAACGCTCACTACTCGACCACCGAAGCATATTAGAAATTAGGAGAGAAAACACATGCTCAAACAAGCACATGCAATTTCAGAAGAATTGATCGAATGGCGGCGCGATTTTCACATGCACCCCGAAACGGGTTTCGATGTTCATCGCACGGCGGGGATCGTGGCGGATGAATTGGAGAAGATGGGCTATCGCGTTACGCGCGGCGTTGGAAAGACCGGCGTTGTGGCAGAGATCGGCGCAGGCGGAAAGCTGGTCGCCATCCGCGCGGATATGGATGCGCTGCCGCTGCAGGAGTTAAATGAGTCCGAGTATAAATCCACAGTGGAAAATAAAATGCACGCCTGCGGACACGACTCACATACAGCCATGGCGCTCGGTGCGGCGCGAATCCTTGCAAAGGAAAAACTGAATGGACGCATTCGCTTCCTCTTCCAGCCATCTGAAGAGGCGGCCGATGAAGAAGGAAAAAGCGGCGCAGTACGCATGTCTGAGGAAGGCGCAATGGAAAGCGTTGACTATGTCATCGCGCAGCATGTGGATCCCACCCAACCCGTCGGCACGATAGCAATCAATGCAGGTCCATGCTCGGGTGGTGTAGACTCATGGTATGGGATCATCAAAGGCAAGGGCGGACATGGCGCATATCCCCACACAACGGTTGACCCATTCTATCTGCTTGCTCATGTCATCATGGCATTGAACGCCATCACCTCGCGCAGGCTGGATCCCTTTACGCCTGCAGTTGTGAGTATAGGATCGCTCAATGGCGGTTTTACAGAGAATGTAATTCCAGATAGTATCAAGATCACTGGAACACTGCGCTTCACAACACAGGAAGCGCAGAAACAGATCCATGATGAGATCAAGCGCGCCTTCGAAATCGCAAAAACGCTCGGCGGCGATTATGAACTAAAACTTGAAATTGGCGCGCCGCCCATGATCAACAATGAAGAAGTATCTAATTTAATAGAAGCGGTTGGCAAAGATTTGCTCGGCGCAGATAATGTACAGGAATTGCACAAATCTCTCGGGGCGGAGGATTTCGGGTCATTTATGGCACATGCCCCGGGCGCAATGTATACATTAGGCGTGCAGAAGAGCGGACATGAGGGGTATTTGCTTCATCATCCAAAATTTGATATGGATGAACGCGCCCTGCCAATCGGCACAGCGATGTTGACGGAAACAGCATTGAGGTTTTTGAAATCATAACAGGCAAACCTGACAGGTCTCGGAGACCTGTCAGGTTTTAATATTTTTCGGAGGGCACATATGCACACCATACTAAAAACAGAAAAGAAAGAAGTCATCATCGGCATTGACAAGCCATTTGTCATCATCGGGGAGAAACTCAACCCGACGGGTATGAAAAAGCTGGGACAGGCCCTGGTGGATGGCAATATGGATTACGTCGTTCAACTCGCGCAAAGACAGGTCGCCTGGGGCGCGGATGTTTTGGATGTGAATGTCGGTCATCCGCAAATTGATGAAGCGGCGATGATGCCAGTCGTTGTCGCAGCAGTCAAATCTGCTGTAGACTTGCCGCTTTGCATCGACTCTAATGACCCGAAGATTCTGGAAGCAGGGCTAAAAGTTGCTCCGGGCAAGCCGTTGGTCAACTCTGTCAACGGAGAGGAAAAACAATTGAGCGCTGTCCTGCCGATCGTTAAAGAAAGAGGCGCGGCTGTCATCGGGCTGACGATTGCCGATGAAGGCATCCCCGCCACAGCGGAGTTGCGTCTCGCCGCAGCGGGGAAGATCATCGAGCGCGCCGCCAAAATGGGAATCCCGATTGAAGATATTATTATTGACCCGCTGGTAATGACGGTGGGGCACAACAGCAGCGCTGCAACCGTGACACTTAAGGCGATTGAATTGATCAGGAAAGAATATGGCGTAAATATGAGTCTGGGCGCGAGCAATGTTTCGTTCGGGCTGCCTGACCGTCATTCAGTGAACAGCGCATTCCTGGCTCTCGCCATTCAAGCGGGGGTGACCTGTTCGATCACTGATCCGATCAAATTGGGAAGTTCGATCCGCGCGACAGATCTCTTGCTTGGCAAGGATGCGAACTCGATGCGCTATCTCAAATATTTCCGCGCGACGGAAAAGTTGCGGGAGCAGGAAGCGGTGGCGAAGGCGTAAAGACGGATACAAGTACACAGGTAAACAAGAGGCGGTAATAAACTGCCTCTTATTGTTTTCTTAATGGATAAGGAGTTCTGCCATGAAAAAAACTTTATTGGTTTTGGTAAATATCTCCCTTTTTGTAACCGCGTGCGCCCCGCAGTCTACTGCCCTTGAAATTATATCCGTTCCGAGGACGGAAATTCCAGGGGCTGCAAATACATTTAATCCTGCGGCAACACTCACGCTGACACCGCTGCCAACGGCTGCGGCAACGCCTATTCCCCACTCGATGAGCATCGAATATATGCGCGCGGGCGCTTACCCGGGCAGTGAAATCGCGATCGTAAAGGAATTGAATGGGGGTTTGAATTATCGCCGCTATTATGCATATTATCTTTCAGAAGGATTGAAGATTTACGCACTCCTTACCATCCCAAAGGGTGACGCACCCGAAGGCGGCTGGCCGGCCATTGTGTTCAATCACGGATACATTCCACCCAACGTTTATAAAACGACGGAACGTTATATCGCCTATGTAGATGAAATTGCAAAAGCCGGGTATGTTGTTTTCCGAATTGATTACCGCGGGCACGATGCCTCCGAAGGCGAAGCCACAGGCGCGTATGGCAGCCCTGGTTATCAAATCGATGTGCTGAACGCAGTCGCATCCATCAAACAATTGCCTGAAGTGAACCCGGAAAAAATCGGCATGTGGGGACATTCCATGGGAGGCTATCTCACACTGCGCGCGATGGTCATTTCAAAGGATGTAAAAGTTGGGGTGATCTGGGCGGGCGTGGTTGCCTCGTATACCGACCTGCTTTATAACTGGCGGCGCAGCGGCTCGTTTATACCGTCGCTCAGTCCACGCGGGGTGGGCTGGCGCACCGGCTGGATCGAAGCATTTGGCACGCCACAAGAGAATCCTGTTTTTTGGGATTCTATCTCAGCCACCACTTATCTCGCCGATCTATCTGGACCGTTGGAACTGCACCACGGAACCGAAGATGAAGACGTCCCTTTGGCATTCTCCATCCGCCTGGCTGAACAGGCGCGCAATGCAGGCCAGATCGCCGACCTTTATACTTACCAAGGCGATAACCACAATATTTCCAAATATTTCTCAACAGCCATGCAGCGGACGATTGAATTCTTCGACGCTTATTTAAAATGATCTTTTATTTTACAGCGTTTCTTAATTGCTCAATGTGTTCAGGCGTAGTGCCGCAGCAGCCACCGATTATTTTGGCAGGCCAGTGGATAGCGTGTTCGCAATAGGCTTTGGGGTTTTCAGAGTCCGTGTTGACCCAGCCGACTTTTTCATCAGAATAGCCGATGTTGCCGTAAGCGATGAGAGGGAAATCTTTTCCACATGCATTTTGTAATTCAGCAAGTGGCCTGGCGAGATTTGGAGTTGGTCCACAGTTGACGCCGATGGCAGAGATGCCAAGGGGGAGCAATTGGTTGGCCGCGTCGGTGAGGCTTTCGCCCGAAAGTATTTTTCCTTCACGGTCACAAACAAAACTGACGACAACGAGTGTACCAGTGATCGTGGCAAGTTTCGCCATGCTGACTGCTTCACGAATCGTGTTGATGGTTTCGATCAGGATCAAATCCACGCCGCATTCGATGAGATGATGGATGCGTTCGGAGTGTTCACCGCGGAGTTCGTCATCAGGTGGGACGAGGTCGGGACGATAGCAATCTTCGAGTGTGGAGATCGAGCCAGCCACAAAGCGCGGCTTATCCGATGGAATGTTCACACTCGCGGCGCGGGCTATATCCACTGCGCGACGCGTGAGTTCGAGGGCGCGGCCTGTATTTCCGCTGGGAGCAAGCGCGCGGCGATGCGTGCGGAATGTATTCGTGGTGATAATGTCTGCGCCTGCGCGAAGATAATCCTCATGGATTTGTTGCAGGATTTTCGCGTCGCGGTCATTCATTAAAGCATTGGCTGACCAAAGCGGCAAGCCCGTATCCACACCGCGGCGGTTGAGTTCCGTGCCTGTGGCGCCGTCGAGGATGAGAGGGTAAGTTTGTGAAAGAGAAATCGAGAAAGTCATCAGTTAGCAGTGTTCAATTATTGGGATCGTGAAAAAGGGTGAAAGTGGAAAGAATTGTGGATAGTAATCAGGCAGTTATATCAAATTTTTCCATCCAGCGAGGAGGGTCACTGAGTTCGGTAAAACCGAATTGACTGTAAAGCCCGTGCGCGTCGCGCGTGACGAGAGACCATCGGCGAAGTCCCTGCAAATCGGGGTGAGCCAGGATGGACTCCATCAGCCATTTGCCGAGGGATTGTCCGCGATAATCTTCGTGGATGAATACATCGCAGAGATAGGCAAAGACTGCATAGTCTGTCACAACGCGGGCAAAGCCTATTTGAATTTCGCCATCATACATGCCAAAATTCAATGAGTGTCTGATGGATCGTTCAATGGTCGGGCGCTTGCGTTGGTTTGCCCAATAGGCACGCGCGAGGAAATCACAGATCGTGTCGATTTTGAGACGTGAAACATCATCAGAAATCGTGAAGTTACCTTTTTTGTATTCCATTTTAGACCAACATCACTTCCACCATCTCGCCCGCGCTTAACCCTGTTGCGTCTGGGTGAATGCGTAGGAGTCCATCGGCGGAGGCGAGGGTGAAGATCAAATTGCTTTTTCCAAAGATCGGCTCGGCGGAAAAGCCCTCACCCTGCCCTCTCCCGAAGGGAGAGGGTAATAGTCGCACTGGCCACCAGTCTTCGCGGCCTGCTTGAGATGGGAGGTTGACGGTCAATTTCGCTTGAATAGTTGCTTTTGGTTTTGGCAACGCTCCCAAACATTTTTCGATGACTGGCACGATAAATAAATATCCATTAACCAATGCGCTGACGGGGTTGCCGGGCAAGCCGATCACAGCTTTGCCGTTGCACACGCCCAGGATGGTTGGCTTGCCGGGGCGCGTGTTAATTCCATGCACAAGCACGCCGGGTTCGCCCAATGTGCGGATGACATCGGCGGTCATATCTCTTGTGGATGCGGATGAGCCGGCGGTGATGATGACCAAATCACATTCGGATAGCGCCTTCGCCGCCGCTTCTTTCAAGACCTCAAACTGGTCACTAAAAATCCCATAGCGGACTGCTGCGCCTCCGCTTTTTTCGACAAGCGCGCCGAGGGTATACGAGTTGATATCGCGGACTTGTCCAGGCCGCGGAGCTTGGCCTGGCTCAATGACTTCGTCGCCAGTTGAGATCAACCCTACGCGCGGCTTTTTTGCGACATTGATGGACTTGAATCCCAGTGCCATTAATCCGCCAATTTCTGCGGGGCGGATTAGTGTGCCTTTGGGAATGACCAATTGTCCTTGTGCAACATCTTCGCCAATGCGGATCACGTTCTCGCCATCGGCAACGGATTTGAAGATTTCAATTTCGGTTTGGGTAGGGGCGGAGCGACGCTCCGCCCCTACGATATGTTGTGTGTATTCGATCATCACAGCCGCATCCGCGCCCTTGGGTAGCATTCCGCCTGTGTGGATCAATGCGCATTGACCAACGCCAATTTCAAATGACGGCGTATCGCCCATCGGCACCTCACCGATGAGATCAAGATACGCGGGAAGCGAGTCGCTTGCGCCGAAAGTATCCTTTGCTCGGACAGCGTAACCGTCTACGGTAGTACGTTGGAAATCAGGCAAGGGGTGCGGCGCGAATGTATCCGATGCGGTGAAACGGCCCAAGGCCTGGACAACGTCTATTGATTCAGGATCAATTTTCGGCGCGGCAAGATGCGAGAGCAATTTGTCGCGCGCTTGATCGGGAGGGAGGAGAGTTAAAAATTCGGGCATGGGTCAATTCCGTAATTCGTAATTGGTGATTGGTTAGCGGAGCCAGAAGGTGAGAGTCAAAAAGTAGGTGGTTAATCCAAAGACAGCGAGGGCGGTGACGGTTAGGAGAGTCCAGTTTGGTTTGCCACCGAGGGAGATATGATGAAGAAAGATAATTTGCAAAACAGCAAAAGGCAGGGTGAGGAAGGCGGGCCAGATAAGATTAAATGAAAAGCCAAGCAGTGGCGCGAGGGCAAACATCGAATAGGCAAAAGAGACGAGACTGTGATGAAATGGCACGGCGCGTTCCCAGGTCAGGCTGCGCAGGAGGGTGGCACGTTGATATTTTTGGTCAGCGGTGAATGTTGTGAAGTTGAGTATTAGGAAATATGCAAGAGCCAGAGCCGTGAGGGGAAAAACAAGGATAGTGAGCAAGCGATGATTTTCACCAGCTTGAAGTAAAAACGCGATGGATGGAATCAGATAGGCGATGTGTGCGGCAAGTGCTAATTCGCCGAAGCCGCGATTGGCCAGGCGAATGGGAGGCATGGCATAAGCGAGGACGAGGATGATGGATAAAAGAAGAAAGAGGAAAGCGCCGCCCTGAGGCTCTCGAAGGGAAGGGAGAACGAGGGCTTGATTGATATAAAGAAGATAGATGATGAAAACTGTGACGGTCAGCGCGGCGACTGAAATATAAAGCATGCTGTTGCGGAGAGTCTCTTTTTGCTGGGGAGTCTCACCTTCCACCAGCGGTTCGTTGTGCGGACGAAAGACTTCAGCAAGCAAAGCCATGCACAATTGCGCGAGGAGCACACCCGCAAGTCCAAGCGCAAAAGCGACAGGTTGAAACGGCTTACCCAGATAGGCAGGGATACTCGCGCCGAGAGTGTAAGTCAGAGCGGCGAGCAGCAGGTGGAGAGGACGGGAGAGTTTGAGCAATTTACGATTTCCGATTTTGAAAGAATAATAGAAGAAATGTGAATGGCGATGGAAATGGAGCAAAAAGCATCCGAGGTTTTGCAAGGTCTCGGATGCTTTTTGCGATGGTTTTACCCGCTTTCACGAATTCGTATCCGATTTCTTTCCACGGTTACGATCGCGCCATCCGAAAGCGCCTCGCCATATCGTTTCAACGCTTCAAGGCAAAATGCGCCTTGTTCTTTGGCAGGCAAATTTACGAGTCGCATGATGCCTGAATGTGGCAAGTCAAACACAATTGCCAACTCGCCAAAATCTTTATCAAGGGTGACCAAAACCCTGCCTTCGCGTTCTGCATAGTTAAGGATTTCTTCATCGCCTGGGTCTTTTTCCCAATCCCCAGTCCATATCACGTCATGACCCGCACAGATACAAGGTCATTCTTCGCACCGCCCCACACCTGCCCTGGCGGGCGGTGCCAGGGAACGCATGTGTCCAGCAATACTTTCGTATTGCGCCGGCAACGATGAATTCAATCCGTTCATGGCTGACCAGGCGATTGGCATAAATAAGGCAGGCTTGAATATCCTCCGCTTCAAGCCAGGAGTATCCCTGCAAAATGACATCCGCAGAATCGCCTGCGGCAAGCATTCCCAAAATATGTTCAACGGCAAGCCGCCTTCCGCGAATAATTGGCTTACCGCCAAAAATTGAAGGGTTGACGACAATTCGAGAGAGAAGTTTATCTTCGTTTGTCATGGTTATTTCTCCAAATGTTCAAAGCGATTACAAAATATTATAGCGCAATTTGAGGATGCTATATATTACTTATGTTCACCGGGGCCCACACAAAGGTTGCCATAAAAAATGCCCGCACCGAGGGTGTAAGTCAGCGCGGCGAGCAGCAGGTGGAGGGGGCGGGAAAGTTTAAGCAATTTATGATTTCCGATTTTGGATTTACAATCAATGTTTGAAGAAAGAAGGGAGATGTATTAATTTCCTGATAACTCTGCTATTCGAGTAGCCTGAGCGTTCTTCGCGAAGATTGTACTGAGATCATCAAGGTTATTTTTTAGAGATTTATCCGATTTTATTTTCGAACTACATAAATCGCAGAGGAAAGTCAAGGATAATTAATTTGATTCTCCAATTTACCCGCGCGAGAATTTGGGTTGTCAAAAACAAACTTAATCGCAGCACTGTAACCATTGGGGAAACGTTGAGTTGCAATAACTTTCAATAATTCTTCGTCAACCCCCGGTTTTTTTTGACTCATCCACAAAGGTATCCATGTCAAACTTCTAGCTACCACAGTTGACATACTTGTATTCGTTACTGCAACAGATTGGATTCCATTATAAATAATAAGATCGCCTTCATCAATACTAGTCCCCATTCCAAGAGTCGATTCTTCACTAAAAAACGATATATTCTCCATTTTGTTTGCATAAACAAAAGCTACAATAAATTTATCTATTCCCTTTACTCCTTCTGGCGTCGGCCCGGCCCACATCGGATAAATCACCATCTTTTCCAGTTCGTATCCAGCAACGGCTAAATCATTTACCTTTATAGTAATCTGGACAGCATCCCACAAACCACCATTTTGAGCATCTGCCCACATCTGCATAAAAGTTTCAAAATCGACTTTTTCAGACGGTCCAGTACCATTTAAACCACCATTTTTTAACCAGACTTTGTAAAACACTCTTGCTGTAAATTCAGTCAAAGCGTCTTCTGAATTCTTACCAGCAAAGTTATTCCATCCATTGTGAATTTGAATTTCTGTAATTGATGATGAGGATAATGATTTATCCGTAACTAACTCTGTTGTAATTTTCACACCATACAGCTCACTCGTAATTGTTTCTGTGTAGACCGGATTTAGATCTCTTTTAGCCGGCACCGGTGTAGATGTAAGAGTAAGAGTTGGGGTTACAGTTGGGATTAAAGTTAGCGTCGAGGTTGGCAATGGCGTGAGTGTTACCGTTGAAACGCCTGATTGTATTGGCGCGCAAGCAGTCATAATACAAATCACAAGTACAAGAAGCTTTTTCATAAATCCTCCAGATATTCTTCCAATCTCTCCACAGCCTGTGGAAGATTCTTCCTTCCCAACCCCAATCGAAAATGATTTCTCGAATCATCATACATCGTTCCAGGTAAAAGCAACACTCCCGCCTTCCTGACAAGGCCATCACAGAAGTCTTCGATGTCACCTTTCAGTAGTTTTGGGAATCCCATTGAACCAGCCTGCGGACGCACCCAATGGAACAAGTCTGCGTGGCGGGAGAAGAGTTCGTCTATCACGTTCAGGTTATGTTTGATAATGCCGAGATTGCAGTCAACCAACGCTTGGCGATTACGCATGGCGACTTCTGCAAGAAATTCACTTGGCGCAGAGTTGCAGATGGTGGTGTAGTCTTTGAGCGCGGCCATATTCTCGTAGACTTTTTTATTTTTCGTGGCAACCCAGCCAATGCGCAGGCCTGCAAGTCCGTATGTTTTGGATGTAACACCAAGCGAAACGGCATGTTCGCCATAGTCACACGCGGCGGGCAGGCGCGCCGCAGGGTCGTATTCAGATTCGCGGTAGACCTCATCGGAGAAGAGCAGCAGTTTATTCTCTTGCGCAAATTTATTCAGTTCGTCAAAATCCGCGCGGGACATGAGGTGACCTGTCGGGTTGTGCGGCGTGTTGATGATGATTGCTTTCGTGGTTGTGCGCATGAGATGACGAAGTTCGTTCAGATCGAGCGCCCAGTCATTCTCTTCGCGCGCCAGCCACGGGCTGACCTGACAGCCGATCCCTTTTGCGACTTCGCTCAGGGATTGATAGCTCGGTGCATGCACGATGACATGGTCATTTTCTTTCAAGATGGCATGCATGAAAAGATAGATCGCCTCGCCTGCGCCCGTATGAACAAGGATATTCTCAGGCTGAATGGTAGTGTAAAGATTGCAGATCTCTTTTCGCAAAGCAGGACTTCCCTGTGATTCGGTGTAACCGAGCCAGACGTTTTGGAGTTTCTCCGCCGCGCCTTCTTCAAACGCGAGCAAATCCGCAATGGACATGGCTTCACAATCCGAAGAGCAAAGCAGGAATTCGGCGTTGAATTCATATTTGGCAAAGTAGCGTTCGAGTTTGAAGGGAGGAAGATTCATGGAATACCTATTAAACACGAAGGACACAAAGACCACCAAGGTTTGTTGATTTGCTCAACAAGAGAACTCTTTTTGGATTTTCCTTTGTGTACGTCGCGTCCTTTATGTTTAATTCTTTAAAGCCTTTTTCAAATCACGGTAATGGATCTGGTTGTGCAGATACAGCATCTTCACCATTTCACGAATGGTGGTCACTTCAAGATATGGATGGCGGCCTTTGATCTCAAGGTCTTCCTCGTTCAGACCGGCGACCCACGTCACAGAATTGGCGCGCACTTCCTTGTATTGCTCAAGCAATTCGGCTGGCGTGAGATCTTTCGTCTTTTCCTGCTGTGATTCGTTGTAACGGTCAATTGAAAAATCTTCCTTCGCGCCTTTACCACCCAACCGAATGGATTCAAATAATTTTACAAGTCCACGCTCGGAGGTAACGAAATGTGAAAGCACATTGCGAATGCTCCAGATTGTGCCTTCGGTGTAGACTTCGGCTTTCCATTGCTCTTCTGTCAGGTTGGAAAATATTCCAACAAATTTTTCACCTTCAGATTTTAGTTTTTCGGCAAGTTCGGTTGTGACGGACATGGGTGACTCCTATAAAATGTTGGTGTCGATAAACAGGTGGTTTCGATACACCCTCGAAAACCACTCGGGCTACTCAAGCACCGGCTAAATATCAAACTAGGGTTCAGGAAAATTTACGTAATTTATCGAGCGTTTTCCCGTTGTCGGATAATAATAATTCCTCATCTCAGAAATTTTCTCGATCAATCTTTCGCTGTCTTCAAAATCCGTCCGCACGTAATAGGAATGCGTGTCATACGGGCTGTCGCCAAAGACCGCCGCAAGTACATATCCATGCGCTTCGGCATAATCCTTCATAGTGATCGTCATGCTAAACCAGCGCTGCGCGAGGTTGGCTTCGGTCAACTTTGGCGGGACAAGCGGCGAGTAATAATCATGGAACATTATGATCTGTGGTTTGTATTGATCAAGATATTCCGCAGTCAAACCACCGTTGTGCGCGATCCATTGATCATTTAAGCCCCAGGTGTCAATCGCATCCCAGCCCGAATAATATGGAAGCAAGCCTGCCTCGGTCGTCGCGATCAGATAGCCTTTGCCGCGATACTCCGCCAACATCTTCGCCATCTCCAAGCGACCATCGCGTTCGTAAGGACGGTCACAGGCTTGCTGGAAGGAAGTGAGAAAACAATTCTGGAACCACGAATAATAAACGAGACTGGCCGACAAACCGATCAACGCGACGAAGTACACGCTTCTTTGCCGCCCTGATAGTTGGTTCAGCCACGAAAAAGTTTTGTCTCGATACGGACTGGAAGAATCACTCAGCCCTACTCGACCACCACCATGCAAAAGCTGAATCCATGACATGAGCGCAATTGGCACGATTGCGTATTGAAAGCGCGCGCCGTAATTCATCTCATCCGAGATCAACACGAATGCGGATGCAAAGCCCAGAATGGGAATCAGATATGCCAGCGCCTGCCTGGTCATCTCACGCGAGCGGAAAGCGACGATGAACGCAAATGCCATCGGCAGACTCAATCGTAATGTGTTCAGCAGGGATTGATTAAACGAGTCCCAGTGCAGGCCGCTATCCCCTTTTTTATAATATGGATTCGGCAATGGATAACCGAAGTAATCCCATCTCCATAAAAAGTACGCGCCGCCTAACAATAGAAAGACCGCGCTAAATATCGTAATTATCGAAATGGAATTCTTTAGTCCGCGCATAACGACGATGGAGAATAACATTAACGAAGCGAGGATGACGCCTTCTGGGCGAATGAGCCCAGTGACGAGTCCGCTCAGGGCGAAGGCGAGAATCAGCCAAAAGCGTGGATTCTCTTTTTTAATCAGAAGCAGGCCCAAGGTCCAGGTGGATGCGGCGGCGAGGGCAAAGAAAGGCGTCCCGAAGTAAGCGGACACATAAGAGAGTCCAGTGCCTACGGCGAGGTAAAGTCCGCTTAAGAATGAAAGGGGAATGTTTGCGTTAGTGATGCGGCGATTCGTCCAATAAACAACCAGCACGGTAAGGAGGTGAGAAGCAAAACCGACGCCGCGAACGGATTGCCCAACCGTAAGTCCAAGTTTGATGAACCCGGCGGAAGTGACCATAAAAAGGAAATCGGTTGCGCCATCCACAGGCTGGCCGCCGATGTTCCAAACAATGCCGTAGCCACCAGCGAGGTGCTGGGCATAACGCATGAGCATGGCCGCATCTTCGAAGGGTGGGATGGAAAAATTAACATATCTGGCCGCGTAGTAAAGCGTGGAGGCAGTGAGGAGGATGCTGAGCAGGATATCGAGGAGGAGAGTTTTTTTGGAAGTCATGAAGAATACAGAGGTTTTATATCAAAGAATACCCACCATCTACAACAATGGTTTGCCCAGTAATATACTCGTTTTTGATAAGAAATTCGAGAGTGGATGTGATCTCTTCCAAAGCAGCGGCGCGTTTTAGAGGCAGTTTTTGCACAAGTTTATCCCACTGCTCGGGTGTGACCAAAGCCGAAGGAAGTACCAGTCCCGGCGCAATGGCATTGACGCGAATCTCAGGTGCGAGGGCGCGGGCGAGTAATTTGGTCAGTGATTCCAAACCTGCCTTACTGATAGTGTAGGATGGGTAGCGGCTCCAGGTTTTTTGTGCGCCAATGTCGGTGATGTTGACGATCAGCCCGCCATTTGTCATTCGCCTGGCGGCTTCTTGCGCGAGCAGAAACGGGGCGCGTAGGTTGAGGTCAAGAGCGGAATCCCAATCCTGTATTTTTAGTTCACGCGGATTTCCAACGGACATGATGGCGGCGGAGTTGACGAGCAGGGGTAATTGGTAATTGGTAAGTGAAAGATGTGAATCGAGATTGGAGAATAGAGATTGGATTTGGTCGGGTTGGGTTAAGTCTGCTTTAAAGAGATGAACTTTTACGCCGAGGGATTCGATTTCATTTTTTGTTTGTTGCGCCTGTTCCTCAGCAGAGTGATAGTGCAAAAGCAGGTCATAGCCCATGCGCGCTAGGGACAAGGCGAACGCTTTACCCAACCTGTGAACGCCCCCAGTGACGAGGGCCATGGATTGGGTCATGCGAAGATTGTAAATGGACAGACGTCCGCGTGCCTGGATTTGTGCATGTTAATTCTTATCTTATCCTTTAAAGAAATTCGTAATAAAGAACCAGATATTCGCGGGTCTCTCCGCCAAACGCCTCATAAAGTACGGATACCAATGCCTGCCAAAGGGGACGTAGACACGCACAGGGTAACCTTCCTTGGCCAACTTCTCCTGCAAATCACGGCGAATGCCGTAGAGCATTTGGAATTCCAAACCATCTTTTGGCAAGCCTGCTTTCTCAGCATAGGATTTTGCAAAAGTGATGCGCTTTTCATCATGAGATGCAATTGCGGAAATAGGAGGTACGCGGCCATCTTTGGATAATTTTGACTGAGCGGCAAGGGATGCGTCAATCAAGATTTTAGCAAGTAAATCGTAGTTTGCGTCCACATCCACTTTTTTGGGAAAGGCTTTATCAGGCGGCTCATTGTATGCGCCCTTCACCAAACGGATCGGCGTGGCATTCTGGGTCATGCGGCGTGTATCCGCTTCGGCGCGATACAAATAGGACTGCACAACCGCGCCGACATTTTCATATCCCTTTTCACGCATGGCGTAATACAAGTTGATGGTTATATCTGTGTAGGGCGTATCTTCAAGATCAATGCGGATGAAAGTCTTGTTCTTTTTTGCGCGGGCGAGGATGTGTTCAAGGTTTTGGGCACACAGGCTTTCATCAAGACCAAGGCCGATCTGCGTCAGCTTGATGGAGACATTGCTCCTTGCAGCAGAGTCGGCTCCCAGCGCGTCCAGAGTCGCGAAAATGTCATCTGTGGCTTGCTGGGCTTCTTCGAGGGTATTGGTATGTTCGCCCAGGTGGTCAAGGGTCGCATTGATCCCCTGGGCATTCAATGTGCGCACAACGCGCATGGCGTCTTCAAGTTTTGTGCCCGCAACAAAACGGGAGGCGGTGCGCCAGGCAAATCCCAAACTTGTGACAAGTTTTTGCGCCCAGGCGGCTTTGGAAAGGTAGATGAAAAAGGAGCGTAGCATATTCGTCCTAAAATATGAATAATGTCGCTGCGAGGCGCTTTTGTTCTTAGCCGAAGCAGTCTCTAAACAACATGGGATTGCTTCGTCGGGAAGAGCAAATGCCCTCCTCGCAAAGGCATATTGAGAATTGTTTTATTCTAGCACAAGCCATCTAATTCGGTGTGTTATACTTTTTACGTGATTTTTGCCTGCACTGGGCCGCAGTCACACATGTCATTATTTTGGAGGCAGTGTGAGAAACCGCAATACCAACACCATCCTACGGGGTCTATCCATTTTATTCCTGACAGCCGCGCTCGTACTTACGATCACTTCCTTAATCAGTTACAGCCGCCAAAGAAATAGTTACCCAGCCGGCATGACAATTGCAGGCGTATCCGTCGGCGGATTAAATCCGGCGCAGACCTCTCAAAGACTGCTCGAAGTTTACACATCCCCCATTGAAGCTCTTTATAACCAGGCGGTCATTCATATTGACCCCGGCGCTGTCGGGTTTCAAGTGGATGTTGAAACCATGCTCGCCGCCGCAGACCTTAGGCGCACAGGTGGTTCCTTCTGGGGCGGATTTTGGGACTCCCTCTGGAATCGCATCCCGCCTGAAACGCAAATCCCATTGAGTTCTTCGATCTCTGATGAGCGCTTGCGCGAATACCTGCAAAACGAGATCGCCGCACGCTACGACCAGCCGCCCGCTCCTGCACAACCGATTCCAGGCGGGACCTCGTTCCTGCCCGGCGAACCTGGGCAGACTCTTGACCTTGACCGCGCTGTTCTGCTCCTCAGCGACTCATTAAGATCGCCGACCAATCGCTCGATAGCGCTTTCTTTTATCCGTAGTTCTGCCGCAAGACCAACGCTTGAAAACCTCGAGATCCTGCTCAAACAAATTGTAACTATCTCCAAATTCGACGGCTTGATCGGCTTTTATATGATCGACCTGCAAAACGGGCAGGAAATCCATTTTGCCATCAATAATAAACAGGAGATTTCAACAGAGCCGGATATCGCCTTCACAGCCTCCAGCACGATCAAAGTTCCCATCGTCGCCTCCTACCTGATCAATCGTGGAAGCGACCTCGATGCCGACACAACCGATGATATCTCGCGCGTGCTGGGCAGGTCGGATAACTCTGCGACAGACCTGGTCCTCAAACGGATTGACGAATTTAACGGGCCCGTCATCGTCACCCGGGATATGGAATCGATCGGCTTGCAAAGCACATTCCTGGGAGGTATGTTCTACCTGGGCGCGCCAAATCTATTGCCCGGTCATTTAACGCCCGGTAACCAAAGGGATGATGTCTTTGCCGACCCGGACCCATATTCACAAACCACACCCTCAGAAATGGGTATCCTGCTTGCGGATATTTATCAATGCGCTCAAAACAGAGGCGGCGCACTGATTGCTGCATTTCCAGATAAAATGAGCCCGGATACCTGTCAACTACTGATTGATTTCATGGCACAGGATAAACTTGGCGCGCTCATCCAGGGTGGCGTTCCGGATGGTACGCTCGTGCCGCACAAACACGGCTATGTCCTTTCCAGAGACGGCATCCTGCACGACACAAGTGACGTCGGAATCGTTTACTCTCCCGGCGGAAATTTTGTACTTTCCATATATACTTATCATCCTGTACAAAACATCTGGGACATCACAAACCCGTTGTTCGTGAGCCTGACGCAGGCTGTGTATAACTATTTCAACATTTCAATTCGATAGTCAATCCGCCCCTTTTCAAACAACGCAGCTATTTCCAATTTGAAATCCTGTTATCCACAGATTCGACAGATTTAGTAGATTTTTCATTCTTAATCTTCGTAATCTGCGACATCGTACCCGAATCGGTAAATCCGCGGATTGATAGAGAATTACTGACGAAAACAGGTTATTTATTCACACTTCGTATATAATCCAATCATGAGCGCATCCCTGGGAATATACCGCTTGCAGCAAGTGGATCGTCAAATTGACCACGCCCGCGCACAATTGGACACGATCCGCAAGACCCTCGAAAATGACGCGGAATTACGCGCAGCGCTTTCCCAGGTCGAAACTACACAGACCCAAAACCAGCGCGCCCTGCACGAAATGAAAAATGCCGAAGCAGGAGTGGATTCGCAAAAAATAAAGATCGAACAAGCCGAAGCCAGTTTATATGGCGGCAGTGTCAAAAATCCCAAAGAATTACAAGACCTGCAAAAAGATGTGGCTTCATTAAAAAAATATTTTGCCACACTCGAAGAGCGTCAACTCGAAACCATGCTAAAAGCCGAAGCCGCGGAATCTGAATTGCAAATTGCAGGAACAGAGCTTGAAAAAATACAAGCACGGCTCGGTAGTGAGCATGGGAAGTTGATCCAGGAACAATTAACACTCTCAAAACAACTCGAAAGACTCACTGAAGAACGCGAAGCTGCCCACGCCCCAATTGAAAGCAGCCTGCTTCAAACCTATGACGGGCTTCGTCAGCAAAAGCGCGGTGTGGCAGTCGCAGAGATCAACGACAATGCCTGCGCCTCCTGCGGCACAACCTTGAACGCCTCCATCCAACAAAATGCGCGTTCTCAAAAACAACTGGTAAATTGTCCATCCTGCGGACGCATATTGTTCGCAAACTAAACATTAAATATGTTCCAATCTTTTATTGACCCCTTATCATTCATCCTCGGCTTCGTACCCGCATCCATCTTCTGGCTGCTCGTTTCGCGGGCGCAGGCGCTTTGGGATGAAATGCGAACAGGCTGGGCGGAACAGCGCGAAGCCGCATACAACACACTTTGGGAAATCGGCGCTTCCGGAGTAAAACCCCTGCACCCCAGTCAATTTGGATTCGATTAACCATGCTTATTACAAACGCAAATATCATCACCTGGGAATCGCCTAACCGCGTGCTGCAAAACCACGCAATCTTTACTGAAAGCGACCGCATCAAAGAGGTCGGCACAACCAAAGCGCTGACTGCAAAATACCCCAAGGTAAAAACAACCGATGCAAACGGGCAATATGTGATGCCTGGCAATATCTGCGCGCACACACATTTTTATGGAGCGTTCGCGCGCGGCATGGCCATCCCC
This sequence comes from Anaerolineales bacterium, assembly GCA_030680795.1. Lineage (GTDB taxonomy): Bacteria > Chloroflexota > Anaerolineae > Anaerolineales > Villigracilaceae > Villigracilis. Next base: position 70,761 of record JAUXUL010000025.1, read on the forward strand.
GGCCCTGCGCCGAAGGATTTTCCTGAGATTCTGCAAAAGTTGTGGTGGCCGCTAGACCGTTCGCTGGATGCGGAAGCCGTGCGTTACTCCGCGCTTGTTTGCCTTGTGGACGCGATCAAGCACGGCACAACAACACTTATTGACCATCACGCCTCGCCAAATTTTATTGATGGCTCACTTGACCTGCTCGCCGACGCCGTTGATAAAAGCGGGTTGCGCGGTGTGCTTTGCTATGAAGTCACTGACCGCGATGGGGTTGAAAAGGCCAATGCCGGCATCAACGAAAACATCCGCTTCTTAAGAAGGCTTGCAAGTGACCCACACCCGCGTCTGGCTGGGACCTTTGGCTTGCACGCCAGTCTGACGCTTTCCGGCGCCACTTTACAGGCTTGCCGCGCCGCCGCAACCGAAGGGACGGGTTTCCACATCCACACGGCTGAACATGAATCGGATGAATATGACAGCCTGGGCAAAAGCGAAATGCGTGTGATTGACCGTTTGCAAAAGCATGGCATTCTCGGATCCAACACCATCGCTGCGCACGGCGTCCATTTTGATGCGCGTGAAATGGAAATTCTCAAAGAAACGGGCACATGGCTTACCCATCAGCCGCGCTCGAACATGAACAACGGCGTGGGCGTGGCGCCCATCGAATCGATGCTCCGGCTGGGAATTAAAGTATGTTTGGGAAATGACGGTTTCTCCAACGCCATGTGGGAAGAATGGAAGACCGCATATCTTTTGCACAAAGTTCATCACCGTGACCCGCGCCGCATGGGTGGATATGATGTGACTCAAATGGCTGTCTACAACAACGCCGCGCTTGCAAATCAGTTCTTCCCCGCAGCGCCGATCGGACAGATCGTGGAAGGCGCATTTGCTGACTTAATTTTCGTTGACTACCATCCCTACACACCGCTGACCGATGGCAACCTGCCCTGGCATATCATCTTCGGCTTCCAACAAAGTATGGTGACGACAACCATTGTAGCAGGCAAATTCCTAATGAAAGACCGTCAATTGCTCACGTTGAATGAAGAGGAAATTGCTGCGCGCGCGCGTGAAATTGCGCCACGCATCTGGAAGAAGTATGAGGAAGAATTATCCAAAGTATCGTGATCGAATCGGAATGTGGACTTTAGTCCGCTCATTTTGTGTAAAGCGGACCAAAGTCCGCATTCCATGTTTTTTGGAGATCCCATGACCAACTCCCATCTCATATTATGCATCGCTGTTTTAGGCGGGACAGGCAAGGAAGGCAAAGGACTTGCGTATCGTTGGGCACGCGCTGGCTACCATGTACGCATTGGCTCACGAAGCGCGGATAAAGCCGTTGCCGCCGCGAATGAGATCAAGGAAATGCTTGGGGAAGGAATCTCTATCGGAGGATTGAGCAACCCCGAGGCGGCGCGCGAAGCAGACATTATCGTGTTGACAGTTCCATATTCCGCCCATCGCAATACTTTGGAATCGGTCAAAGATGAACTCAAAGGAAAAATCCTGATAGACGTGACCGTCCCGCTTGTTCCCCCAAAAGTTGCCACCGTGCAAATGCCGGCGGCTGGCTCTGCCGCTCAGGAAGCAAAAGAGATCGTTGGTGATGACGTGCAGGTATGCGCCGCATTCCAAAACATTTCGCATGAACATTTGCTGGACAATGCGGAAATTGAATGTGATGTGATGGTCACAGGTACCAGTAAGGAAGCCCGCGCTGAAACGATCAAACTGGTTGAAGCCGCAGGTCTGCACGGCTGGGACGCTGGCCCGATTGAAAACTCAGTCGTTATCGAGGGAATGACGAGTGTATTAATTGGGATAAATAAAAAATACGGTTCAACATACGCAGGGATCAAGATCACAGGTGTTGAACGTTAAACGTTTAACGTTCAACGTTTACTCGCATGTCTCTCACTCTCACCCCTCTCCAAAACATTCCCATCATCCGCCAAGGTGACAACTTGGCGGACATTCTTGTTGATGCCCTGCAAAGTTCTAACCTTCAATTTGCAAATGATGACATTCTTGTTATCACGCAAAAGATCGTGAGCAAAGCCGAGGGGCGCATGATAAACCTCGCAACCATTACGCCAAACGCAAGAACCATTGAACTCGCAAAAAAAGCCGATAAAGATCCGCGGGTTGTGGAACTTATGCTTCAGGAAAGCAATGAAGTGTTGCGAGTACGAAAAGGGACGATCATCGTTGAACATAAACTCGGATTCGTATGCGCCAACGCAGGCATTGACCATTCCAATGTTGTCCCGCCTGTCGAAGCAATGAGGGCAGAAGAATATGTTTTACTTCTTCCTGAAGACCCCGATCGATCTGCACGGATTATTCGTGAACAAATCAAACAAAAAACGGGCATGGACATCGGCGTGATGATCATTGACTCACACGGCCGCGCATGGCGCAACGGCACAGTGGGTATTTGCATCGGCTTGAGCGGACTACCCGCGTTGATAGATGAGCGCGGCTGGAAAGACCTGTTCGGTTACACACTCAAGATCACAGTCGTTGGTGTGGCAGACGAACTCGCCGCCGCCGCATCGCTGATGATGGGGCAAGCCGCCGAAGGAACTCCCGTTGTGCATGTGCGCGGCTTCCCCTATCCTCTGGGCGAAGGCTCGCTCAAAGAACTTATCCGACCAAAAGACCAGGATATGTTCCGCTAATATAATTCCAATATTCGTCTGGTATCTTTAAATAATAACGAGGCGCAATGAAAAACTTTCCTCAAGAATATCTCGACCTGCTCAAAAACGAAACAAAAGCCTATCTCTTTCTTGCGACAACGATGCCCGATGGCTCGCCGCAAGTCACACCGATATGGTTCAATACAGATGACGACTACATCCTCATCAACACCAACGAGGGGCGCATAAAAGACCGCAACATGAAAGCGCGCCCGAATGTGGCGCTCGTCATTCAAGACCCCAAAACCCCTTATCGTTATATTCAGATCCGCGGCAAGATCTCTGAGCACACCACGCAAGGCGCGGATGAACACATAAACCAACTCGCACTTAAATATGACAACGAACCGTGGAAATACCGCGAGGGACAAAAGCGGATCATCTTCAAAATTAGACCGATTTCCATTGACCCCCATTGATCTCCACACCTTCCTGCGGACTCGCCGCTCGATCCGCCGCTTCAAAGCGGACCTGATACCTGATTCGGTTATCGAGCGCATTCTCACCACTGCAACATACGCCCCCTCCGCGCATCACCGTCAGCCGTGGAGATTCGCTGTGATAACGGATTTATCCGTCAAAGAAAAACTTGCAGATGCAATGGGGATCGAATTCCAACGTGACCTCGAAGCCGATGCTATTTCATCTGATGCTGTAGAAAAAAAGGTTACCCGCTCTCGCGACAGGATCATCAACGCACCTGTGGTTATCATCATAAGTATAGATATGAGCGACATGGATTCATATCCAGATAAACGACGCAAAAAAGCCGAATACATCATGGCAGCCCAATCCGCCGCAAACGCAGGCATGCAGCTGCTCCTGGCCGCACATGCAGAGGGATTGGGGAGTGTCTGGGTATGCAGTCCGCTGTTTGCACAGGAAACAGTGCAAGCTACATTGGGTTTACCAAAATCATGGGAGCCGCAAGCCATGTATTTATTGGGTTATCCAGATGAAATACCAAAAATCAAAGAGATGAAGGATATGCAAAATTTGGTGAAAATCTTTTGACCGTGGACGGTAGACTGTAGACCGTATTTTCAAACCATGATTCAAAACAAGGAGTTGAAATGTCTTTCAAATTCGAACAACTGGATGTTTGGCAATTATCTCTGGATTACTCTGATTTGATTTACGGTTTGGTGGAGAAACTTCCAGACAGCGAGCGCTTCAATCTAAAGTCACAAATCACTCGCGCGGCTACATCTGTTTCGCTAAACATTGCGGAAGGGTCAACGGGTCAGAGCGACTCAGAACAAAGCCGCTTCCTCGGTATGGCAATTCGTTCACTAATCGAAACTGTAGCCTGCCAAAGACTGATTTCCCGCCGAAAATACGTGACTGATAAAGCCTTCATGGAGCAGTTGGATTTGAAAGCACAAGAACTCGCCAAACGTCTTCATGCCTTTCGCAAGTCACTTGCGAATCCCAAAAAATCAATTGGCGAAGAACAGGCCCTTTATGATGCCAACGAAAACTAAAGGCGCGCTCCACCGTCCACCGTCCACCGTCCACCGTCGAATAGTCGCCCTTGCGGGCGGAGTCGGCGGCGCGAAACTTGCGTACGGACTCGCCCAAATCCTTGCACCTGAAGACCTGACCGTCATCGTCAACACGGGCGATGACTTTGAACATTTAGGTTTATACATTTGCCCCGACCTGGATACGGTTTGTTATACACTGGCAGGACTGGCCAACCCCGAAACAGGCTGGGGACGTGTAAACGAAACCTGGAATACGATCTCGAATATAGAAAAACTTGGCGGACCGAATTGGTTTCGGTTGGGTGACCAGGATATCGCCACACATCTTGAAAGAACAAGAAGATTGAAAGGAGGCCAATCCCTATCTCAAATCACAAAAGACTTCTGCAAAGCCTGGGGCATCAAACATACAGTTTTGCCGATGACCGATTCGCCTGTGCGGACAATTGTAGATACAGACGAAGGCGAGTTGGCTTTTCAGGAATATTTTGTCCACAGGCGCTGTGAGCCGAGAGTCAAAGGCTTTCGGCTCGACGGAGTCCAGGTCGCTGAACCAGTGATCGGGGCGCGCGAGGCGATTGAGTCGGCGGAGGCAATTGTCATTTGCCCGTCGAATCCCTGGGTGAGCGTGGATCCGATTCTGCGCATCATCCCCCTCACTCCAGCCCCTCTCCCTAAGGGAGAGGGGCGAAGGGATAAGGGAAAAAAAGTTGTCGCGGTTTCGCCCATTATCGGCGGAAAGGCAGTAAAAGGGCCTGCCGCAAAAATGTATTCTGAGTTGGGTATTGAACCTTCGGCGCTGGCTGTGGCTGAGCACTATCGAGGTTTGCTAAGCGGGTTTGTGCTGGATTCGATTGATGCGGAACTTTCAATGAAGATAGCTGTAAAAACTCTTGCCACTGATACACTTATGAAAAATCTTTCAGATCGCGCCCGATTGGCGACGGATGTGCTACACTTTATCGGGAGTTTATAAACATGACACTTTGGGCAATCGTCCCTGTAAAGCCATTGCGACGAGGAAAATCTCGTTTGGCTGGAATGCTGACGGAAGATGAAAGAACCGTATTAAACCAGGAACTTTTGGAGCGAACACTAAAAACACTTTCAAGCTTGAAAGAGTTGGATCAGGTTTTAGTAGTGAGCCGCGACCCACATGCGTTGACCATTGCACGTAACCACGGCGCAAAGACCGTGCAGGAAGATGGTCAACCGCACTTGAATACCGCGCTGACGCGTGCGACAGTTGTGGCACAGGTCCATGCAATACAAGGCGTTTTGATCCTGCCTGCGGATTTACCTTTGCTTACTCAAGAAGATGTGCTTACATTAATTGACCGCGCGGCGAAACCGCCTGTGGTTGTGATCGCGCCCGACAGGCATGGCAAAGGGACAAATGCGCTGCTCATGGTTCCTGCCGGGCAAATTGAATATGATTTCGGCAAGGGTTCCTTCCAACGTCATTGCGACCGCGTAACAAAATCTGGTGCAAGGCTGGAGATCGTTGAATTGCCTTCTCTTGGATTGGACCTGGATTTGCCAGAAGATCTGGAAATGGTACGTAAGTTGGAAAGGATAAAAGAGCAAGGATGAAAGATAAAGGATGAAAAACTCAAGAAAGGGTTAAACTTTTTAAGGTTTCCTTGAATTTTCCTTTGTGTACTTTGTGACCTTTGTGTTTGAAAAGGTATTGCAATAATCTCGTTTATCCAAAAGGAGAATCCCATGACCGAACGTGTTGCCCTCTACCTGCAAGATTCGCATGACCTGCGTGATGGACTGGATTACGCCAAATACGCAGAGGAAAAAGGTTTTGAAGCCGTATGGCAAGCCGAGAGTCGTTTGGTGCGCGATGCGATCGTGCCGATGGCGGCTTATGCTGCGGTGACCGACAAAATTAAAGTCGGCTCAGGTGTGATCAACAACTGGACGCGCAATATCGGATTACTTGCCGCCACTTTCCTAACGTTAGATGACCTTGCTCCGAATCGCATCATCTGCGGGATAGGCGCCTGGTGGGATCCGCTGGCGAAGAATGTCGGTATTGACCGCAAGAAGCCCCTGCTGGCCATGCGCGAAACTGTCCAAGTAATGCGCAGGTTGCTGAACATGGAACGTGTCACCTTTCACGGCGAATTCCACCACGTGGACGGCATCGAACTGGACGTAGTGCATGGCCGCCGGGAACCGCGCAACGTGCCGATCATGATCGGAGCGACCGGCGACTTGATGATGGAAATGACAGGCGAGATCGCAGACGGCTGTGTGCTGAATTACTGCGTCGCGCCCGAATACAATGACAAAGCGCTTGAGCTGCTTGAAAAAGGTGCAAAAAAAGCCGGGCGCAAAATCGAAGACATTGATCGTCCTCAGTTGATCGTGTGCTCGGTGGACGAAGATCATAACAAGGCAATTGAGTACACCAAAGAACTGCTCTGCCAATATCTCGCGCAACAACCACACATCGCCAAGGCTTCGAATGTTTCGCAGGAAGTCATTAGCAATATTCAATCCACCTTGGGTTGGCCTGCCACAAAGGAACAGATCAACAAAGCCAAACACTTCGTCCCTGACGAATTGGTTCACAAGATCACCGCTTCTGGCACACCCGCCGAAGCCCGCGCCAAGGTTACGGAATATGTCAAGCGCGGATGCACCTGCCCCATTCTGTATCCCGTCGGTGGGAATTTCAAGTTGTTGATTGATACGTTCGCGCAAAAGTAAGTTTACGATGTGATTGCCGCCAGTTTTCCAAAAACGCGAGTGAAAAAACACCCGCGTTTTTCTTTTCCCACAAAAATCATCATAAAAAGCGGCTTTTCTACCCAAACATAACATTACATTTATCAATTACCAGTTGATTGTCGTAAGGCTAGAATTTCATCATTACATTTTGTAAGGAGAAATATTATGAGCGAACTTGCCCGACCTGTGGGTATTGGCTTTGCTGCGCGCGGCAAAGTATCTGATGTTGTACGCTGGGCAGATAATGCCCAACAACGCGGCATACACTCGGTGTGGATGCATGATAGTTTGTACGAACGCGACGCGGTCAGTTACGCGTCCGCGATCGCAGCGCAGGTACCGAACATCCGCGTGGCGCTCGGCGCGTTGAGTTCATACACGCGCACGCCGGCTCTGATCGCCATGACCATTTCCGCGTTGGATGAAATGGCTCCAGGGCGGATCATTTTAGGAATGGGGACAGCCCTGCCATTGCGTCTCGCGCAACTGGGAATTCCATACAAACCAGACGAAGGCGTTGAAAATGTTAGCAAGGCGATTGATTTTATCCGCGCAATGTGGGCGGGACAACGCATCCCATCTGCGACGCCAAACCTGCCGCCCATTCAAGCGATGTTCCCGCCTGTTCATCGCGTGCCGGTTTATATCGCTGCGTATCGAACCCCCTTCCTGCAACTCGCTGGTGAAAAAGCGGACGGCTACCTGGCTCGCCCGGCAGAATCAATCCCCAACATGCAGCGCCTGATCACAAAATTACGCAAATCGTCGGTTGAGACGGGACGCGATGAAAATGTTGTGGATGTGGCAGGTTATCTGCTTACACATGTTGACAAGTCACGCCACGAAGCGTTAAACCGCGCCAAACGCGAACCGTTCGTCATCTACATGATGAGCGTGCTATCGAATTTCTCGTTGGAACAAGCGGGATTCGAACCCGCCTTACGCGACCAGATCATGGCAGCATGGCGCGCGGAAGATTATCACAAAGCCGCACAGATCATCCCGGATGACATGCTCGACACGTTCATGTTGTGCGGCACGCCTGAAGAGGTGGCTGAAGGCGCGGCAAAATTCAACGAAGCGGGCATGAACACGCCCATCATCCAACCCGTTATCCAGGAAGACGACCAGGAAGAACTCGCGCTGGAAGCCGCGGCGTTGTACGGCTCGGTGGCTGTCAGGGAGGCGGTCACTGCACGGGAAACGGCAACAGTTTTGAGGTCCGAAGGCGAGCGCTTGAACGTCTTCGAACGCGCATGGCGTCGGTTTGGCGCGTGGACCGAGATCGCGCGTCCGTTCTCATTCACCGCATCCGCAATCCCAGTGCTGAGCGCAGGCGCGCTGGCTTTCATCCAAAATAAATTCTCATTCCTTCCATTTATCATTTCGCTTGCGGCTTCGGTTTTACTGCATGTCGGCACAAATGTGACCAATGAAATTTACGATGTGCGTAACGGCATCGACTCGATCACATCCCCGCGCGCAAGCCGGGCTTTGCTTAAAGGACGGTTGACCGAAAGCGAGGCGTTTGGACTCGTACGCGGGTCTTTCATATTGGCAATTCTCTTCGGCATCGCGTTAATCGCCATGCGCGGCTGGCAGGTAGCGCTGCTTGGGTTTTTAGGATTGACTCTCGGCTATGGATACACCGCCCCACCCTTCCAATATAAATATAAAGCGATCGGCTTGCCGGTAGTCTTCATATTGATGGGACCCTTGATGGTGATCGGCGCATATTACACAACCACCGGCGGGTTCGATTGGTCGGCGCTGATCGTCAGCATTCCAATTGGCTTATTGGTCACAGCCATCCTGCACGGCAATGAATGGCGCGACATCACCGACGACGCGCGTTACGGCATTGGCACGCTCTCCGCACTAATGGGACGCAAGTGGGCGCACATTGTTTATGTTTCGCTGGTCACCAGCGCGTATCTTGTGGTTGTCATCGGAATTCTCGCGCACGCCCTGCCCGCAACAAGTTCACTGGCGTTTCTCTCCCTGCCTTTCTTTGTCTATTTGGTTGGAAACTCCCAACTTGGCATCCAAGGGCAGCAGCGCGCCATCGCAAAAATCGATCTTGAAACTGCAAAACTCCACGCCACCTTCGGCATTTTATATATCGTGGGCTTGATGATGGGAAAGGTGTAATGAAAAAATCCCTACCCATGCTTGGGTTTGCAACAGCCCTGGCCGCGATCCTCTTCGCACTGACATTTTGCGGCCCAAAGAAAAAATTTTGGGATCGCATGACAGGAACAGGACTCTCCCTCGGCGGATTGTCGCTGGCGACCCAGCCGGAATTACGCCGCACCAAAATCGGACTCAAAGAGATCATCCTTGGGCTTGGGTCGGCCGCGGCGTTATATGGCATTTTCCACGCTGGAGACCGCATCTCGCGCCAGATCGTGCCAAACGGCGGAAGACAAATCGAAGACATTTACGCGCTCAAACGCATTCGCCCAAAAAAGGAATTGATGATGAGGCTTGGCTTCATCATCGGCCCCGCAGAGGAATTTTTCTGGCGCGGCTTTTTGCAGGACGGTTTGATGAAAAAATTTGGACGCGTGTGGGGGTCGCTCATGGCAATCGCAGCGTATGGCGGGGTTCACATCGCCAGCGGCAACTTCATGTTGGTCGGCGCGGCAACAGTGGCGGGCGCATTCTGGGGCGGCTTGTATGCGCTGGGCTTTCCTCTCGGCGCGCTGATTGTCAGTCACATCGCCTGGGATAACATTATCTTCCTCATCGCGCCAACCACAAAACTGGAAGAAGAAAAATAAATGTCGCTACTCACAGGCAATGAACGCGCGGCATACGTCCAAAATATGTTCACGCGTATCGCGCATCGCTACGATTTGATGAATCGCCTGATGACCGGCGGACAGGATATCCGCTGGAGGAAACAAGTCATCAAACTCGCGCGGATGGATGTCAACGCCTCATTACTTGACCTGGGAACCGGTACCGGTGATTTGGCACGCGAGGCCGTTTTGCAGTTTCCCCAGGCCAAGGTGACCGCCGCAGACTTTACCCTCGAAATGATGCGCGTGGGACAAAAGACCAGCCCGCTCAACTTCTCCAGCGCAGATGCGCTCCGCCTGCCCTTCAAGGACTCAACCTTTGACGCAGTCATTTCTGCCTTTCTCATGCGCAACGTGATTGATTTACAAAAGGGGATCGAGGAACAATTCCGCGTGCTAAAGGAAGGCGGACGAATTGTCATTCTCGACACCACGCACCCGAAAAAAAATATCCTCTCCCCGTTTATCTGGATCCACATGCACTTCATCATCCCGGCACTCGGCGGTTTGTTGACAGGCGTCAGCGAAGCCTATCGTTACCTGCCTGAAACCACAGAAGAGTTCGTCAACGCGGAGGAAATGGTCGCGTGCATGGCTTTGGCGGGATTTAAACAGATTGGATTTAAGCGATTGATGTTTGGAACGATTGCTATTAACTGGGGAGAAAAGTAAAAGTTCAGTCCTCCGAGTTTTTGCCCACAGGGCGCTTTGCGAAAAACCCAGAGGCCTGCTTTATGAAATGCTCTGGCTCGTTTCCACGTGTTGAAATTTTTCCTTCGCACCAAGGTAGGACTTTTGTCTATTCAGAAACCAACATCCATTTGGCGTAGCGTCCATGCCATGTGCCAATAAACTTTCCGATGTGCATGGTGACTGTCCACAGCAAAAAGCCGACCAGCACAAAAACTGGCATCGACCAGACAGGCAGGAAGTATCGTACCGAGCCAAAGCTGACAATAGGAAAACGGAAAATCAATTGCAAAAGCAGCGCGGACATCAATCCAATTGATAGAGAAAACAGGGTGACTGTCATGGTAAAGTAAATAATGCCAAGCGGCATTTGCAGGAACAGGTAGACCAGCGCAAGCCATACATGCTTATCCATCAGGTTGGTTTTCAAGCTTTCAAACCAGGTTGTGCCTTTTTGAATGAACAATGGACGGCGCGGCATCCGCACTCCCAATAAACTCTCGACGAGCCTTCCTTCGAGTAAGGCCAGGCCGCGCAACGAGAAGATAAAGAATATCGCAAACACCAAGCCAAAGATAAATATCGCCAGTGACAGGGAAAGCGAAAGTCCCGTCACGACCCAGGTGAAGTAAACAATTCCAGTCACAAGGGAAATCAACATGTATAGTAATGAACCCCAGGCTTTTGGGTCTTCGTAAATGCCGAAAAAGCGACTCAATACCGAGCGCGGTTTGCCAGACTGTTTTATGGATGGCGACGTGCGCCGCTCCACTTCCTTGTACGCGGATGCGGTTTCTTCAGGGGTTCCATATTCATCCACGATGGTTTTCAACGCATCAGCTTCATTCAACTCAGCGTTTAATTGGCGGGCTATATCCAATGCAGTGGATAAATGCTCACGCGCATCGGCCAGCGCATCCTGAAGAAGAGCAGAGTCGCTTCCCTTCATTTCGGCTTTCAAAGCATCAAGATATTCTTCAATTGTATTAAACATGGCATCATCCTTTCAAAATCGCATCTACAAATTTTTTCGTCTGCTTCCAGATTTCCAGCCATTCTTTCAAGGCGCTTCGACCATCTTCGGTAATTTTATAATAGCGGCGCGGCGGACCAGAAACTGAAGGTTCAACTGAACTTTCCAGCAAGCCATTCTCCTCCAGCGAACGAAGCACAGGATACAAAGTCCCTTGCTTCATTAAGGGCAGGTCCGGCCCATTATCTTCGAGCATCTTTGCAATCTGATACCCATACATGGGCTCGCGACTGCGACTCAAAACGCTGAGCAATACCAGCGAAGACGTACCCGCGTTCAGTTCCTTTTGGAATTTTTTCGATTGTGTGGTGAGATCACTCATGTTTGCTCCTTCCTTTTGGAAGTAATATCAATTCAATACTAGTAACAACTTGATAATAATATAAATCTATTAATATGTCAAGAGTTAAACAATAGCAATTCGCAATATGAACAATGTCATTGCGAGACGGTGCTCTCCCGAAGAGGTGGAAGCAATCCCCTATTTTTGCGAGGCGATTGCATCGGGAAGAACGCCCTCGCAACGACACACCCACTGGCGTACGGCGCAAGTGTATTTATACTTGCTGGTTAAATAAATAGCCCCGCCTCGCGACGGGATTGATCACTAGTTACTATACTACCTGAACAGAGCCACACGTTCTTTGTGCGGCATAGTCGAAAGACGAGGATTCAAGATAGGTAGCGTTCGGGTTAAATTGTCCTTCGACTGCGTCCCTTGAAGCCTGTCCTGAGCCTGTCGAAGGGAGCGCTCGTCACTCCGCTCACATTGTCCCGATGGAATTTCGGGAGGACAAAGCGTTATACACTTCGGGATTTACACAATTCGGCAATCGCTCGCCTTTGAGTCCCGCGACCAGGTTTTGCGCGGCGAGAAGCGACATCATATCACGCGTCTTTTTGCTGGCGCTTCCGAGGTGAGGCACGATGATGCAGTTTTCCAACTCAAGCAATGAACTATCCATAGGAAGCGGCTCAGGATCGGTGACATCCAGCGCGGCGGCGAAGATTTGATTGGATTTCAGCGCGTGATGTAAAGCGTTTTGATCGAGCACACCGCCGCGCGCGGTGTTGACCAAAACTGCGTTCGGTTTCATCTTTGATAAAAATTCTGCATTCACTAAATGTTTTGTTTCAGATTTAAGCGGGACATGAATGGATACAAAATCGGATTCGTGCAACAGTGTATCAAGGTCAACTGGGTGCGCGCCATAAGCAGGTTTTGCATAGGGGCTGTGATAAAGCACGCGCATATCAAACCCCTGTGCGCGTTTGGCTACAGCTTGACCAATTCTGCCAAAACCGATAATGCCCAAAGTTGAGCCTGCGAAGTCTGCACCGAGCAGAAGACTCGGATGCCATGTCACCCACTTGCCTGCTTTCAGGAATCTATCCGCTTCCACAATGCGGCGCGCGGCGGATAACATCAATGCAAAAGTTTGGTCGGCGGTCGCGTCTGTTAGAACGCCGGGTGTGTTTCCTACGGGAATTCCGCGCAAAGTTGCGGCGGCTACGTCAACATTGTCCACACCGACGGCCATGTTGCTGATGACCTTAAGTTGCGGACCGATCGCGTCCATCACTTCGCAGTCAATGTTATCGGTGAGCAGGCAGAGCAAGCCATCCACGCCGCGTGCAAGTTCGACAAGTTCAGTTCGTGAGGGAGGGAGGTCTTGAACCCAAATGTCGGGGAGGAAATGTTCCTTGACGAGATTCAAGCCAGGGTCAGGGATGAAGCGGGTGATGAAAATTTTTGGTCTAGTCATGTCCCAGAGTATAATCGCACACATGTCAAAAATAAAACAACCAAACTCGCGTCACTGTTTCATTTGCGGAATGGAAAATCCAATCGGTTTGCATTTGCATATATATGAAGTGGAGCCAGGCGTTGTAGAAACGCAATACATCGCGCCCGATCATTTTCAGGGGTATCCCGGCGTGCTGCATGGCGGCATTGTGGCGGCGATCGTTGATGAAGTGAGCGGACGCGCGCATATGGGCAGCGATGGAAACAATCCGCGTTTTATGTTCACGGGTAAGTTGGAAGTGAAGTATCGTAAAAATGTGCCGATCGGAAAAATGCTGAAGATCATCGGCAAGGCTGGCAAAAGCAAAGGTAAGATCGCCGAAGCATGGGCAGGCATTTACGACGCAGAGACCCATGAACTTCTGGCGGAAGGTACGGGCATGCACATTGATGTGCCAAACGTGCAAGACGCGCAATTTGATAAATCACACTTCGAAGAATTGGGGTGGCGGGTGTACCCCGATGAACCCAGCGGTTTATAATCATTCCACTCACGGAGACTTAATATGATAACTGCCTATCACAGACCTCAAACATTGGATGAAGCCCTGGCGCTTTTGACCCAACCAAATACCGTCCCCCTGGGAGGCGGCACGCTTCTCTCCCAGCCGAGGCCCGATTCTATTGAAGCAGTAGATTTACAATCCCTCGGCCTTGACTCCATCAACAAAAAAGGTACCGACCCTTCGACACGCTCAGGGCAGGTTCTTGAGATCGGCGCGACGGCCACACTTCAAGCATTACTTGAAAGTGAACATTGCCCCGAAGCCTTGAAAACCGCCATCAAACTTGAAGCCCCGATCAATATCCGCAATTCGGCTACCGTAGCTGGGACACTTGTCTCAGGTGACGGGCGTTCCCCTTTTGCAACAGCCTTGCTCTCACTTGATGCGAAGCTGACTCTCGACCGAGGACCGAGGACCGAGGACGGTTTTTCCTCTTCCGTCCTCGGTCTGGGTGAATTCCTCCCCCTCCGCCCGCGCGGACTAATCACCTCCATCGCCATCCCGCTCAATACAAAATTCGCCTTTGAATTCGTCTCCCGCACGCCAGTCGATAAGCCCATTATTTGCGCCGCGTTGACCCAGTGGGCTTCAGGCCGTACACGCCTCGTCCTCGGCGGATATGGCAAGAGTCCTATGCTTGCTATGGACGGCACAGAAGCCGATGGCTTGGAAATCGCTGCGAGTAACGCCTACCACGAAGCCACCGACGAATGGGCATCTGCTGAGTATCGCATGGATGTTGCGGCGGTGCTGGCGAAGAGATGTTTGGAAGGATTGAAATAGTTCGATAAAATATCTTTAAGGATTCAAAAAAGTTTGCGATGCAACCATCCCTGCTGGGCAGGCCGTTTAGAGGAGAGCTGTGACCCATCAGGTACAATAAATACATGGATAAAATCAAACCCTCTGAAAAGATAGCATCACAATTCCAGATTTCACAAGAAAGCTCCAAATATTTCCTCGGCCGTGTTCAGAAAAGTTTCAAAACAGAAAAACCACCCCATAAATTAATTCTGGAATTTATTGAAGCGCAAAAACTTGAGTTCCTGCTCACCCCTTATGAGATTGCATCCATGATGAATGGAAGTGGTGTTTGGGACTATGCGCTAAATACCGCACCTCCCATCTTCGAAGATGATGAGGATTTGGATGAGTTGCCGTAGTGTTAAGACCCCTACCTTTTGGATTCTCCCAAAGGCATAATTCGTTGAGTGACCAAACTCCCCATCAACCAAATAATGAGCGAGGAATCAGTCTAACAATCTCATTGTCAATGCAAGTGAGTCAAAAGTCGAAATCCCATGTCTCAAACATCACAACACTGCCCGATTTGTTCAAAACCCGTAACGCCCTCCGAGCGATATGCGTGCTATGTCTGCAGTGAATGTAAATCAAAAGCGCAATCCAAAGAGGGCCGACTGTTGATTTTCCTTAACGAAAGTATGTCCGGTGGATTTGCCGCTCAATATGCCGACACAGGTGAGCCATATCAAAGTCACGAATGTTACATTGATGGAGTCTTGTGCCGTGCGGATGAAGCCCGGTTTGGCGGCATCGTAATACAACCGGTATAGAATATGTTACCCATCCCTCACACACTTGCCCCATTCTTTCAGGAATATGAATTCTCCAAACTAAGTCCACAAAAAGATTCTCACACGATCATTGAGCGCACTCTGCAATTCGGGAACCGCTCGGAAATCCACTGGCTATTCACGGTTTATTCGCGAGAGCAAATCACTGCATGGATCAGGCAATTTGGAAAAGACAAACTTCCCCAGCCGCATCGGGCATTCTGGCAAATTATTTTGGAAATCAGTGATGGATACGGCTTTCCGCTCATTGCTCCAATGATCGAGTCTGAAGGAATCCGCCTTGCCTCTGTCGAAGATATTGCTTTAATGAAACTTGACGCCATGCTCTCACGCGCCGCGCGCAAGGATTTCTACGATCTTTATTTCATCTGCAAAAAAATTCCTTTGCCCCAACTATTTGAAAAGGCTCCTCAAAAATATCCATCTGTGCGAGACTTTGAAGCACAAACCACCAAGCGGTTGGTTTATTTTGAAAATGCAGAAAATGAGAGCGAGCCGTCACTAATTGAAAGTGTTTCATGGCAAACTGTAAAAGAGTATTTCATTGAACAAGTTAAAGAGATTGAACGGAGTTGGCTAAAATAAACCTTCCTCTCAACCAGATCCTGCCAGGCAACTGCATCGAGATTCTCAACGCGCTCCCTGAGAATTCGGTGGATTTGGTATTCGCCGACCCTCCCTATAACTTGCAACTACAAAATGACTTGTATCGTCCCGACTTTAGCAAAGTGGATGCGGTGGACAATAAGTGGGACAAGTTCAGCAGTTTCGCAGAATATGATGCTTTCACACGCGCGTGGCTTTCCGCAACTCGGCGGGTGATGAAAGAGACGGGTACGATCTGGGTCATCGGGTCGTATCACAATATCTTTCGTGTTGGCGCGATCATGCAAGACCTGGGGTTTTGGACTCTCAATTCTGTAATTTGGGAAAAAGGCAATCCAATGCCAAATTTTAGAGGAGTTCGATTTACAAACTCGCATGAGATTTTAATTTGGGCGCAAAAGAAAAAGGGTTCGAAATATACTTTTAATCATCATTCGATGAAAGCATTAAATGATGATTTGCAAATGCGCGCAGATTGGTTTTTGCCATTGGCAACAGGCAAAGAGAGAATAAAGTCCAACGGTGTGAAGGCACATCCCACACAGAAGCCTGAGTCATTGCTGTATCGGGTGATAATGTCGAGCAGTAATTTTGGGGATGTGATCCTTGATCCATTTTTTGGGAGCGGCACAACGGGCGCAGTGGCGAAGAAGTTGGGCCGAAACTTCATCGGTATTGAGCGCGACAAAAAATATATCAAGGTCGCGCAGAAACGCATTGAGGCGGTCAAGTCCTCCCCTGCTGAGGCGTTGGAACTGCCAGAGAAACGGAATCAGGTACGGGTCCCGTTTGGGGCGCTGCTCGAGAACGGGTTATTAAATGTCGGGCAGAAGTTATACTTCGTGAAAGACAAACGTGAAGCCGTCGTGCTTGCCAATGGACATATCAAGTGCGGAGAGGTAAGCGGTTCAATTCACACTGTAGCCAAATCTTTGATGAACGGTTTACCGGCTAATGGATGGGATCTTTGGTACTATAAAGAAGGCAACAAAAAACATTCGATCAACCAGCTACGCGAGTCAATCCGCTCTCGAATGGAGAAATAAATGTCAGAAATTTTTGTCATAGAAGAAATTGCTGTGGGATTGCTTTTGATCGCAACATTTGTCGGCATCCTTGCACGCCGATTACGAATGCCATACACGGTTGGTTTAGTACTTGTAGGCGCAGCGCTGGCAATCCTGAATCAGGAACTTCATATTGAATTGGATTCCGAAATTATTTTAGGAATCTTTGTCCCCCCTTTAATCTTTGAAGCGGCATTTCATTTGCCCATCCCCGACCTGAGGCGAAATATTGTTGCGATTCTGATCCTTGCAATCGCCGGGGTATTATTGACCACTTTGCTTGTCGGCGGTATCGTCTCATATGGTACAGGAATGCCGATCGGGTATGCCATAATATTTGGATCGATCATCGCAGCAACCGATCCGATTGCTGTGATTGCATTATTCAAATCGCTGGGTGTTCCAAAAAGGCTTCAGGTTCTGCTGGAAGGGGAAAGTCTGCTAAATGATGGCACAGCCATTGTGATCTTCAATATTGCCATCGTCGCTGCTATAACGGGGCACTTTAATCTGGTTGAGGGGTTCAACGACTTTATTGTCAGCGCTGGCTTTGGATTGGGGGTGGGTTTTGTTTTAGGCATTTTAGCCTCGATCATGATTGCGCGAATCGATGATCACCTGATTGAAACAGCCATCACTTTTGTGCTGGCGTATGGAGCATTCATCGTCGCTGAATCTCTTCATGTCAGCGGCGTGCTTGCCGTAGTGGCCGCAGGCCTGGCCAACGGCAATATCGGCCCGCGCGGCATGTCACCGACCACGCGCATTGTTGTATTCAATTTCTGGGAATTTATGTCGTTTATCACGAACTCATTCGTGTTTTTATTAATCGGCCTGATAACGGATATATCCCTAATAGTTAACAACTGGCAGGCAATCGTCTGGGGAATTTTCGCCGCTCTGGTTTCGCGCCTTCTGGTTATCTACGGATTACTCCAGCCGTTCAAAAATATCTCCATGAGATGGAAACATGTCATTTACTGGGGAGGCTTGCGTGGGGCGATCTCACTGGCGCTCGTTATAAGCCTGTCATCTAAACTCGATTCAGAAATCAGTAAACAACTTATGGCAATGGTCTTTGGGCTGGTGCTTTTCACATTGCTAATCCAGGGCACGAGCATGAATTGGGTCATCAAAAAATTAAAAATCATAACTCGCAGGGAAGATCGTACAGAATATGATATTAGCCGCGCGCGCGCCGTATCGACCAGGGCAAGTTATGAGCATTTGGAAAAAATCTACAAAAGCGGTATGATCTCCAAACATGTCTGGGAGATTTTGATAGGCGTGCTTGACCCATATACAAAAAATTTAACCACTGAAGTCAGGGCAATCCTGAAAAAACACCCGGAGGTGAAAGCGGAGGAATTGGACACAGCCTGGCGCGAATTCCTCAGCTTTCAACGGAATCAGATCACCGAATTATTGACCAATAATATAATCAACAATGATGTATATTCGGATCTGGTCAATCAAATTGATTATGCACTTGATCTGCGCGAAATCAAATGGGATGATGTCAGGCATCTAAATGAACTTTTCCTGACTGCCCATATCGAAAACGAGCAACAGATCCCTGACGCTTAATATTCGTCAATCCCTTGGAGACCTCATGCCCAAAGCATTTACATTAATCAAAGAACAACACATCACCGAAATCAACTCGGACGCAAAACTCTACCTGCATAAACGCACAGGCGCGCGCCTGCTTTCGATCATCAACAATGACGAGAACAAAGTTTTCAGCATCAACTTCCGCACCACGCCCAGGGATTCAACAGGTGTGGCGCATATCCTCGAACATTCTGTGCTGGGCGGCTCGCAGAAGTATCCTGTCAAGGAGCCGTTCGTTGAATTGCTGAAAGGCTCGCTGGCGACCTTCGTCAACGCCTTCACATATCCCGATAAAACCTGCTATCCCGTTGCCAGCCAGAATGCGCAGGATTTTTACAACCTGATTGATGTGTACATGGACGCGGTTCTTCATCCGCTGATCAGCGAGCAGACCCTGATGCAAGAAGGCTGGCATTACGAACTCAACGATGTTTCAGCGCCGCTTACTTATAAAGGCGTGGTGTTCAATGAAATGAAAGGCGCGTATTCTTCGCCTGAAAATTTACTGGCGCGCACCATTCAGCAATCACTTTTCCCAAAACATATCTACGGCATGGATTCCGGCGGCGACCCTGCGGACATTCCCGATCTCACCTATGAAAACTTCAAAGGCTTCTGGGAGAGTTATTACCACCCGTCCAACGCGTTCATTTTCTTCTATGGAAACGACAACCCCGAAAAACGTTTGAAGTTAATGGAAGGTTACCTCAAGCCATACAAAAAGAAAAAAGTCAAATCGGCTGTGCCGCCTGCCAAACCGTTCAAACGCGCCAAAAAAATCATTTACACTTACGATGCAGGCACAGATGCGGATATCGAAAAGAAACACTACCTGACGGTCAATTGGAAATTGCCCGATACCACCGACCCGGTCTTGAATTTCAGTTTTCAAATTTTAAGTCACGCGCTGATCGGCACACCCGCGTCCCCGCTTAAGCAAGCCTTGCTTGATTCAGGTCTCGGCGAAGACTTGGCCGGGCTTGGTCTCGAATCGGATTTGCGTGAGCTGATTTTTTCCACAGGTCTCAAAGGCACGCGCGCGCGCCATGCAAAAAAAATCGAAACATTGATTTTCGCTACCCTCATCCGACTCGTCCGCGACGGCATTGACCCGGAGATGATCGCGGCTTCGTTCAACACGATTGAATTTGCCTTGCGTGAAAACAACACAGGCGCCTTCCCGCGCGGCATGGCCGTCATGCTGCGTGCGCTCACCACCTGGCTGCACGAAGATGAGCCCTTCAAACTACTGACCTTCGAAACGCCGTTGAATGAGATCAAAACAAGACTGGCAAATGACAAGCGCTACTTCGAGAAAATGATCCAGACCTATTTACTTGATAACGTCCACAGGACGACCATCCGTTTCAAACCCGACCCTGAGCTTGCCCGTCGTTTCGAGGGGGAGGAGAAAACCCGACTCGCCGCCCGCCGCGAAGCGATGAACGAAGACAAATTGCGTGAGTTGGTTGAGAATGCCAAACAACTCAAACTTAAGCAGGAGACTCCCGACTCCGCTGAAGCGTTGGAGTCCATTCCTGTGCTGGAGTTGAAAGACCTCGATCAGCAAGTCAGGATTATTCCAATTGAAGAGTTACAAGTTCAAGATACTAAAGTCTTGTATCACGACATCTTCACGAACGGTATTCTCTATTTCGATCTCGGCTTTGACCTGCGCGCCATGCCGCAGGAATTACTCCCGCTCACCGAAATCTTCGCGCGCGCCTTGTTCGAAATGGGTACCGAGACCGAAGACTACGTCAAACTCTCGCAGCGCATCGGAAAAAGCACAGGCGGAATCCACGGCTCCTCGATCACAGCCACAGTTCAAAAGTCCAGAGAGAGCGTGGCCATGCTGATGATCCGCGGCAAGTCCATGGTCGGCAAATCCATCGAGATGATGAATATCCTGAGAGATGTGCTGCTGACCACGAAATTCGATAACCGCGAAAGACTCAAACAAATAGTGCTGGAGGAAAAATCAGGGCTTGAGTCTGGGTTGGCTCCCGCAGGGCATCGCTTTGCGAACACACGCCTGCGCGCACAATTTGGCGGCGCTGGCTGGATCAACGACCAGACCAAAGGCATAGGTTATCTTTTTGCATTGCGCGAACTGGCCAGAGATATTGACCAGAAATGGCCGCAGGTTTTGAAGAAACTGGAAGACATGCGCGAGGCGTTGATCAACAGCAAGACCCTGCTTTGCAACGTGACGCTTGATTCTGCAAACTGGAAAACCATCCGCCCGCATTTGGAGAATTTCATTTTTGCACTGCCTGTCAAAGACGTGCAGTTGAAAGATTTTGAAACTGAAACAAAGACCGAAAGAGAAGGTCTTGCGATTCCCGCGCAGGTCAATTACGTGGGCAAGGGCGCGAACCTGTACGAACATGGCTACGAATTTGATGGCTCCTCGCAAGTGATTATCGGATATTTAGGAATGACACATCTTTGGGAAAAAATCCGTGTGCAAGGCGGCGCGTACGGCGCCTTTGCTCAATTTGACGACAGCACAGGTGTGTTCAGCTTCCTTTCGTATCGCGACCCGAACATTGCCGCAACGATTGAGAATTACGATAAAGCCGCCGCCTTCCTGAAAGGACTCGCTGCCTTGCGTTTGTCTGATAATGAGTTGAAGAAAGCCATCATCGCCGCCATTGGCGACCTGGATGCCTATCAACTGCCAGACGCAAAAGGATATACATCCATGATGAGAACCATCACTCAGCGCACAGATGAAATGCGCCAAAAGATCCGCGATGAAGTATTATCCACCAACGGCGAAGATTTCATCGCATTTGGCGATGTGCTTGAAAAAGCTGCCCAATCGAATGCGGTCGTTGTGGTCGGTTCACAGCCTGCCCTTGAAGGCGCAGATGCTGGATTGAAAGTGACGAAAGTTTTGTAAAAAAGGTCAAAAGGCGAAGGTTGCAAGCCGAAGGTCAAAGCCTGACTTTAGATTTTTGACCTTCGACCATTGTCAAGACCAAGGAGTTCACATGAACATCACCCTAAAAATCAATGGCACTGAACATACAATAGAAACTCCCATCTCCACCACCCTGCTCATAGCCCTGCGCGGACTTGGTTATCACGGAGTCAAGTTTGGCGATGAAGGCGGCCTCACTGGTGCAGACACGATTCTACTAAACGGCAAACCCGTCAACGCAGGTTCGATCCTGGCCGCGCAGGCGGAAGGTCACAACATTGCCACTATCGAAGCGCTCGGCGAACATCCCGAACAGGGCTGGAAGAAAACCGACGGCCTGCATCCGCTTCAAAAGGCCTTCGTCGAGTCAGGCGCGATTCAATGCGGTTACTGCACGCCCGCGCAAATCCTGGCAGCGAAATCTTTGCTGGAGAAGAAACCAAACCCAAGTGAAACTGAAGTTCGTGAGGCGATCTCTGGTGTCTTATGTCGTTGCACGGGCTATCTCAAACCTGTGCAGGCTGTCTTGAAAGCCGCGGCAGAAATCCGCGGCGATGAACCTGTGGAATGGAATGCGGTCAATTGGGATTTCGGCGACTCGCCCAAGGATGCCCCAAGCGGCGATTTCACCACGCCGCAAACTACAGGCGTAATGACACGCCCCAAAGTTGTGGTTACTCCCGAATCAAAAACATGGCAAACCGTCGGCAAGCCTGAAATAAAAGTGGATGCCGTCAAGCTCGTGCAAGGTAAGCCTGCTTTCACTGGTGATTTTGAAAAACGCGGCTTGCTGCATGCCAAAGTTTTACATTCGCCGCATGCTCATGCTCGAATTAAAAAAATTGACACAAGCAAAGCCAAAGCGCTCGAAGGCGTCGCGGCCGTGCTGACATGGCAGGATATTCCACGAGTGGTGTATTCCACGGCAGGGCAATCGGACCCGATCCCCGGGCCTTTGGATACATTTTCTCTGGATCATAAAGTCCGCTTCGTGGGCGACCGGGTGGCCTTCGTGGCCGCAGAGACTGCCGAAATTGCAGTGAAGGCATTAAGTCTCATTGATGTCGAATACGAAGTTCTACCGGCCATTTTGGACTCACGCGAGTCTATGAAACCAGAATCCATTCGAATACATGAAGAACCTGAATATGTAAATTTCGCAGATTCAAACGCCGAAAAGAATCTCGCCGCTGAAATCCGCATTGACATTGGCGATGTGGAAAAAGGATTTGCCGAAGCCGATGAAATCTTTGAAGCCGAATATGAAGTTCCCAAAGTACAACAGGCGCATATCGAACCGCATATCGCCGTCACTTATTGGGATGAAGATGATCGCCTGGTCATCCGCACCTCCACGCAAGTGCCTTTCCATGTGAGAAGAATGCTCGCGCCTGTTTTGAGGCTGCCAGTCAAACGCATCCGCGTCATCAAACCGCGCATTGGCGGCGGCTTTGGCGGCAAACAGGAAGTGTTGATGGAAGACGTGCCCGCACATCTCACCATTGCCACCAAACGCCCCGTCATTTACGAATACACCCGCGAAGAGGAATTCATCGCCGCGCGATCACGTCACCCCATGCGCGTGAGAATGAAAACAGGCGTCAAGAAAGATGGAACGATTACCGCAAATTCGATGTATGCGCTTTCTGATACAGGCGCGTATGGTTGTCATGCCCTGACCGTGACGGGCAACACAGGTCACAAGGCCATGGCTCTGTATGTCGGCGACGGAGCATATCGCCAGGCGCCCAACATCCGCTTTTATGCCGATGTGGTCTACACCAACACTCCACCGGCTGGCGCATTTAGAGGCTACGGCGTGCCGCAGGGATATTGGCCGCTTGACCGTCACATGGAAAAAATTTCCCGCGCCATGGGCTTTGACCCGATTGACTTCCGCTTGAAGAATGCCGTTCACCCAGGAGAATATCATCCATTTTCAACGGCATGGAATGAAGGCCGTGAACCGCGCCCGGAGATCATTCATACCGTTGGTCTCGAACAATGTGTGGCACAAGGGCGCGCCGCGATTGGATGGGATTCGAAATACGGGAATGAGGAATGGCGCAATAATGTGCCAAGCGCCAGGTATCAGGTATCAGGTATAAGCCTGACACCTGACACTGGAACACATGGCAAAGCGAAGCGTAAAGGCATTGGGATAGCCATGGTCATGCAAGGCACGGCGATTCCCTACCTAGATATGGGCGGCGCGTCCATCAAGATGAACGATGATGGTTCATTTAATTTATTAGTCGGCGCAACCGACCTGGGGACAGGCTCGGATACCGTCCTGGCGCAAATGGCGGCGGAGATATTAGGCGTCCCTCTAGAAGATATGATTACATATTCATCCGATACAGATTTCACGCCCTTTGACAAAGGCGCATACGCTTCTTCAACAACATACATCTCAGGCACGGCGGCTGTCAATGCGGCCAAGGTCGTGGCGTGGAGGATCAAAGTCCGCGCGGCGATGATGTTGAAACTGGATAAGCATGACGATATCAGACTGGAAAATCGGCAGGCCATCGCGCCAGATGGACGATCAGTTTCCATGGCGGAGATTGCCCTTGATTCACTTCACAAAAACAACCAGGAACAGATCATGGGTGTGGCAAGTTACGTCTCACCCGTATCGCCGCCGCCTTTCGCCGCGCAATTTGCTGAAGTGACTGTGGATACAGAAACTGGTCAGGTCACAGTGGACAGGCTGGTGATGGCGGTTGATTCGGGCGTCATTGTGAATCCGCTGACAGCCTCAGGTCAAATCGAAGGCGGTATGACTCAAGCATTGGGTTATGCGGTCTGCGAAGAAATGCGCTACGATGAAAAAGGCAGGGCCATCGAAAGAGACTTTGACCGTTACCACATCTTCCGCGCGGATGAAATGCCCGAACTCGAAACCATCTTTGTGGAAACCTTCGAGCCAAGTCACCCATTTGGCGTGAAAGCCGTAGCGGAGATACCGATGGATGGAGTTGCACCTGCGGTTGGCAATGCCGTGCTGGATGCACTAGGCGTGAATGTGGATGAAATACCCATTACCCCGGAGAAAGTTTGGAGGGCGATCAAACATCAGTAAATGGGAGCAGGTTCGAGTTAAGAAAGACGCGCCTGGTTTCGCGTCTTTCTTTATAAACAGGGAATTCCCCCACAGGATGATTCGGAAAGGCGAGATATAATCAGCAACGTAACTGCATTTTTCAATACCGCTGGAGATGAAAGAATTAAATGTCAGACCAAATTTACGTAGTAGGCCACATCAACCCTGATACCGACGCAATCGCATCTGCAATGGGTTACGCCTGGCTGCTGCGCGAACGTGACAGCGCAAACGCTATTGCCGCCCGCGCCGGGGCACTTAATGCACAAACAGCGTGGGTATTAAAAACCCTCAACATCGAAGCCCCCACCCTGCTGACAAATGCATCGCCTCGTTTCGGCTCTGTCATGCGCCGCCTCGATACTATCCGCCCGGATTCACAACTTGGCGCAGCGTGGATCCTGGCCAGCAAAACCGGCGGCCTTGCCCCGGTTGTCAGCGAAGACGGCCTGCCCTACGGCATTATCAACGGCATGAGCCTTTTTAAATATTTCACCGAAACGCTCGGCCCGCGCCCCGGCGATACAACCGTGCGGGAAATGATGTCTGCCGAATGCAAGGACGCAACAGATACAGCCGTCCCGAAGTATCAGGCAAATGCGCACATCCGCGATTCGCTCAACAAATTATTACGCGATGAATACAATGAATTCTGGGTCGTGGATGAGCAGGGTGTCTACATGGGCATTGCATATCAGCGCGAAGTATTGAATCCGCCGCGGCTTAAGATCATTCTCGTGGATCACAACGAACCACGTCAGGCAATCGCGGCGCTCGAAGAAGCGGAACTGCTTGAGATCCTCGATCATCACCGTCTCGGTAACCCATACACTCATCAGCCGATCCGCTTCACAGTGGATATCGTTGGATCAACTTCGACACTGGTGACGGAACTAACCACCGAGGCGGGGCTCTCCATGCCGCCGACGCTGGCGGGCACGCTTCTGGCTGGACTGGTATCTGATACGCTGATCCTGACATCTCCCACCACCACTGCGCGTGACAAAGACGCAGCCGAACGCCTGGCCCGTTGGGCATTTGTGGGCGGAAGTCTGCTCAAAGGCGAAACGATTGAATCCTATGGAAAAGCTGTATTAAGGGCCGGCGTCGGACTCTCCAACCGTGACCCGAAAGACGTGGTCAGCACGGATTTCAAATCTTTCGAAGGCGGCGGATTCAAATTCGCAATTGCCCAAGTCGAAGTAACAGACATCCTGCAACTGACCGAACATCTTGAACCCCTGCAAAACGCGTTGAACGACCTGCGTGACAAACGCGGACTGGATTTCAGCATGCTTTTGGTGACCGACATCGTGCGCGCCACAAGCCGCCTGCTCGTCTCATCTGATGCCCCCACTATTTTGAACGACCTGCCTTATCCGCCCCTGCCTGACAACACCCGCGATGCGCAAGGTGTGGTTTCACGCAAGAAGCAATTATTACCTGCCGTGCTCGGGCTGTTAGAGCGTTAATACATTCAAATAATGACTTTACTGCAAAATGCCTGTTCTCACCGCGCAGGGACGATGACCACAAAGATTTTCAAGGGGAAGTTCAAGAATCTAAAGAACATCCCCGAGTTTTTTTCTCTTCGCGGTCAATAAAATTCCTTCGCGCCCTTGGCTTCTTCGCGGTAAAAAGTATGTTTTTGCAGTGGAGTCAATAATATTAATGTAACAAACCCTCATCCGTCACGAGGCGGTTATTACGGTAAAATGGATATATGATTAACTCTGCAAAAATACTGAACATCGTCCTCCCGAATAAGCGCCGGGAGGATGTGCGTTCGGTGCAGGGAAAATCGCCCACCAGTCCATTGGACCAAAAAGATAAGGCGGCAACCTATGAGCAATAGTGATGCAGCTCTGGTGCGCCACATTATCAGCGCGATAGAACAGGTCGAGCGCTATACACGAGGTATGTCTGAAAGCGAATTTATCTCCCGCGGCATGGTACGGGATGCAACAGTCAGGCAGATCGAAATTATCAGCGCAGCCGCCAGCAGCATTTCATTCGAATTTCAGAACGCGCACCCGAAATTAGAATGGTCCAAGATGATCGGCCTCCGCAAAAAGATCGTCCCGGAAATTTTCAGTGCCAACCCCGCTACTATATGGAATACCATTCAGGATGATCTGCCTCCTCATAAACAAGCCCTCAAAAAGATCCTTTAGACGCCGGTTTACCTTAGGCCGCGTTTTGGAACTGCCAGAAAGAAAAAAATGAACAGAATTCCCAATTCCCAATTAATAGAAAAAGATATTCCATCCCGCCGCGCAGGCTGGGGCAAAATTGAAACTTTTGCGCATACTTATAACGGCTATACACAGTGGGGTTCCTTCAAGAAATGCCGCGAAGTTGCCAAACAAGGGATCAACCTTTATAAAGGAAAAAAAGAACTGAATCAATCCTTAACAGACCTGCGGACCTGCCTGTTCTTTGAAGCCCGCCGCTGGAAGCATTTTGAAAAGGCTCCGAGTAAGAATGGACTGGGTTACATCCACGCGCTGGTTGAAGCCATTCGCACGCGGGTTGCGGCAAGAGAACTTTCATAAATAAACTATCTTGAACAATCTGCCTTACCCGCATCTCTCCAACCATACTCGCGATGCTCAAGGCTCAGCATCAGGAAAAAAGTTGTCGCTTGCCGTATTGGGTCTGCTGGAGAGATGGGATAAAATACAGGCAAGAGGATCAATGCGATGTTTCAAATTGAAACAAAAATGAATCCAACTGGATTTCCACCTGTAGCAGATACATTGCCGCAGGCAGTTGAACGCATCGTATCTATGCTTAAGCCTGAGAAAATCGTTCTCTTTGGCTCATACGCCGGTGGAATCCCAAATCATGATAGCGACGTGGATTTATTAGTTATTTTGGAACTAAATGGAGATTACAAGGAAAAATACCGCGCCATTTCCATGCTGCTTTACCCAAGACAATTTCCAGTGGATATAATATTAAAAACCCCCAAAGAGGCTGCAGAAGCATTAAAAGGCGGTAAGGATAACACCTTCTTCATTCGCGAAATTCTCAAAAAAGGCAAAGTGCTTTATGACAGAAATAAGCGAGCTTAAGTCCTGGATTGAAAATGCAGAGGAAGATTTTTCCGCCGCCGAAGCATTGATTCATCTAAAAAAACCTTTAGCGTCAGCTGCGTGTTTTCATGCGCAACAATGCGCTGAAAAATATCTCAAAACCCTGCTCATCCTAAAAGATATTGATTTTCCGAAAACTCACGATCTACCTACTTTGGATACGCTGTGTAACAATGCAGGCATTCTGACAGGGTTTTCCCCTCAACAACTTATAGACTTAACTGAATATGCAGTCCGCAGGCGTTATCCAGGCGATCAACCAACTTTGGAAGAAGCGCGGGAAGCCATAGAAATTGCATCATCTGTCCGCCAATTTGCGCTGACATTTTTAGACTTGGCATAATTTTTCAATGACCAAATCCATTTACCAGGCCCTCTCTGAAATCGAAAAAGGAAACGGCTGCGCTACGCTGTGCACGGTGACAAGCAGCGAAGGCTCCACACCGCGGCATGTGGGCAGTAAAATGCTGGTCTACCCCGATGGAAAATTCATCGGAAGCGTGGGCGGAGGCGACCTTGAGCATCGCGTGCTCGATGAAGCGTGGATGGCGATCAGTGACGGCCAGGCGCGTCTTTTACATTACAACATGGCTGACCCTTCACGCGGCGACCCCGGCGTGTGCGGCGGTCAGGTGGAGGTATTCGTGGAACCGATTCTTCCTTCCCCGCTGCTGGTCGTGATTGGCGCGGGACACGTGGGCAAGGCAGTAGTCCACCTGGCAAAGTGGCTGGGATTCCGCGTGGCCGTTTGCGATGACCGCGCTGAATTTTGCACACCTGAAGTAACGCCCGGCGCAGATGCCTACTATCCTGTGACGATGGATAAACTCACTGACCACATCAAAATTGACAAACACACCATCCTGATCCTGACAACCCGCGGCTCAAACGTGGATGTGGCAGGATTAGCCCCGCTGCTAGACTCCACCGCGGCTTATATCGGCGTGATCGGCTCCCGCCGCCGCTGGGCGACCACCGTCAAAGCCTTGAAGGCAAAAGGTATCTCCGGAGGAAAAATCGCAAGAGTCCACTCGCCGATGGGTTTGGAACTGCAAGCGGAAACACCCGTAGAGATCGCCGTCAGCATAATGGCTGAGGTAATGATGTTGAAAGCCAAAGGGACGGGAAAGCCGATGAAAGGGTAGTTTAGTTGGGTAGTTGCGCAAAGCGGTTGGGTGATGGGAAGTTGGGATAGATGGATAGTTCAAAGTTATCAGTGGGCGGTTGAGGCGTGAAACGAATCGGGATGGATTTCGTAGAAAAATAAGACAAACGGTTCTTGTACCAGCAAGTGCATTCGGCTATAATCTGAAAGTTATTATAAAAAAGGAGAGAAACCATGGCTAGAATTTTCGATGTCATTGAATACGCAAATGAAATGTCCGATGAGATCGTCCACCGCTTTCCGGAGACCGGGATTGGCGATTTCCGCATCGGTTCGCAGGTGATCGTACGCGAAAGCCAGAGCGCGGTGTTCTTCCGCGACGGCAACGCGCTGGATGTGTTCAAAGCCGGGCGGCACACCATTGCAACAGCCAATATTCCCAAGTTGATTGATTGGATCGGCAGGGCGTTCAATGATCGCACGCCGTTCCCGGCGGAAGTGTATTTCGTTTCACGCAAGGAATTTGCAAATAAAAAATGGGGCACGCCGCAGCCGATCATTGTCCGCAATCCGGGAATGGGCCTGGGCGTGGCTTTGCTGCAGGGATTTGGATCATACTCATTCCAGGTGAAAGACCCGCAACAGTTCGTGACGCAAATCGTGGGCGCGCAGCATGCCTACCGCACCTCTGATATTGAAGAACGTTTACGCACAATGCTGCTCTCGAAGCTGCAGGATACGCTCGGTGAAACCGCAGCGAAGAATTCCGTGCCTGAAATGATCGGGTTGACGGAGGAGATCGGTGCGGCTGTGCGCGCGAAAGCCAAGGAAGATTTCGAGGCGATCGGTCTGACACTTAAGACTTTCTATATCGGTAACCTTAAGCCCTCTGAAAAATCAGCCCAGGAATTGCGCGACATGGGTATGCTGGATATGCAAACCTACACCCAATTGCAAGCCGCAGATTCAATGCGCGATGCGGCCCAGAACGAAGGCGGCGGGGCCGGTCTGACGGCTGGTATCGGGGCCGGGATGGGCATCGGCAATATTATGGGACAGGCTTTACAAAGCGGCTATCAAGGCGGATCATCCGGCGGCGGCGCGGGGACGATGCCTGACATTATGACTCCCGCCGAAGCCGCGAAAGTAATGAAAGTTACCGAGGATGATATTCTGGCCGCCATCAAGGATAAAAGCCTGAAAGCCAAGAAGGTCGGCAAGGCCTATCGCATTAGCAAGGATAATCTTGAAGCGTTTATGAATAGTTAGTGAGGGGATGGTGATTGGTGAAAAGAGAGTGGAGAATTAGAGATTGGTAATGGGTGATTGGTGAAGAGGCTTTCCGAGAGGAGAGTCTCTTTTTTTTTCCGGTGGTTTCGATACGCCGCTGGGTTTCGATCCGGAATTCGATACGCTCCGCTACTCAATCCTAATCAACCAGCACCGGCTACACAACCACCGGGGTAATTTGTTATTCCAATTCTGCAAGCACATCTGGGACGGCATCCAGCACGTCGCTGGCAAGGACAGAGGCAGTTGTGCCGAGGATTTCGGCAGCGCGCAGACCGGCCTGGGCGTGGATAAATGCGCCTGCAACGGCGGCAGCATAGGCAGCCAGTCCTTGTGCGCGGAGACCGACGATCAAACCTGCCAGCACGTCGCCAGTGCCGGCGCTGGCCAGGGCTGGTGTGGCCACGGGGATGAGGGTGATATGCCCGTCCGGGGAGGCGATGACGGTGAAGGCGCCTTTCAAGACGACGACGTGGCCCCATTCTTTTGCATACCTGCCTGCAACTTCTGCGCGGTGATTTTGAATCTCTTCTTTTGATAAGCCAGTCAAGACGGACATTTCGCCAGGATGCGGGGTTAATATTGCGGGCGCAAATAATTTTTTATGCCAATCCCTGATGTGAGATAAATGCCTCAAGCCATCTGCGTCCACAACCATTGGCAATCTAATAGAGGGGATTATTTTTTCGATAAAGGTTCTGGTTGAAGGTTTATCGCCGAGGCCGGGTCCAACCAGGAAGGCTGTGGCACGTTGCAATCCTTCGACTAAGCTCAGGACAGGGCTTTGTAATACGTCGTCTGAGGCTTTGTCTGAAATAAATCCGTTTTCGTGCGGGAGCAAAACCCAGATCGCTTCGGGCAGGTGACCTGCGAGAGCGGCGTGTAAGGGTTCAGGGACGGCCATTGCAACGAGTCCCGTGCCGATGCGATAGGCAGCCCTGCCCGCCAACAGCGCGGCGCCGGTGTAGGATGTGGAACCAGCCACAACGAAGGCGGTACCAAATGTCCCTTTGTGTGAGGCGGGCGTTCGCTCAGGCAAGAGGGCAGAGACCATGTCCCAATCCGCAACCTCGGATTTGATCGCATGCCATGAATCCAAATTTTCCGGCAAGCCGATATCCACGACCTGCAAGCCGCCGACGAATTCAAAGGCGGGTAATATTAACAAGCCCTGCTTGACGGCCGCCATCGTGACGGTGATATCGGCAGGGATGGTTTCAGGGGCGGCTGTGCCTGTGTCGCAATCCACGCCAGAGGGACAATCCACGGCGATGACAAGGGGCGGAGAATGTAGTTCGGAGAGGATCAGGCTGCAGGTTTGGAGGAGGCGCGCCGCTTCTTTCTTTAACGGGAGCTGGAGGCCGGTGCCAAGCAGTCCATCCAGGAGGACATCTGACTGATCAAGAAAGGCGGTAAGGGTTTCATCATTTTTTTCATGCGCGGATTCGGATATCCCGCCGCCGGCAGACAAATAGCGCGTGATGAGTTCGTCATGCTGTGATTTGCGGTTGACGAGGCAGGCATGCGTACGCCAGCCTGCATTCGCAAGCCAGGCCAGGGCGACGAGGGTATCGCCGCCATTATTGCCCGAGCCGACCAGGCCGGTGACTTCATGCCAGCCATATTCCCCCCCAAGGGCATGGATGAGTTCGGCCAGCCCGCGCCCGGCATTTTCCATCATCTGAGCATAAGAGAGGCCGCTTGCATCGGCTTCTTTTTCGATGGCGCGCATTTGGGCCGTAGTTACTAGTTTCATTTATCCCTGACCTTGCCCTCTCCCTTTGGGAGAAGGGGAATCGAGGGGGGATTTGACGGCGAGGCCGCCGCGTTGTAAGACATGCGTATAAATCATAGTGGTTTTTACGTCCCTTCGACGAGCTCAGGGCATGCCTTGTGGCCGAGGAGTTCCTGGATGGTACGGATATCATAACCGTTTTGGAGGAGTTGGGTGGCGAAGGAATGGCGGAAGGTATGAGGCGAGACGTGTTTATCTATTTTGGCGAGCAGGGATGCTTGACGAACTGCTTTTTGCAAGACGCTTGGGTCCATGTGGTAACGCCTGGTTTTTTTGGTTTCGGGGTCAACAGAACGCGCATAGGCAGGGAAGAGATATTGCCAGATCCATTCTTTAGGGGCGTTGGGATATTTTCGGGCGAGGGCATAAGGCAGGTAGACCTCGCCATAGCCTGCCTGGAGGTCTTGGTGATGAATGTCACCAACGGTTTTCAAGTGAGTTTGCAGGTCTGGGATCAGCGCATCAGGTAACATGGTGGCGCGGTCTTTTTCGCCTTTGCCATCGCGGACGATGATACTTCGACAAGCTCAGCACAAGTCTGGTGGTCGCCGAAGTCAATATCCTTGACGCGCAGGCGCATACATTCCATCAGGCGCAGGCCGCTGCCGTAGAGAAGCTTTGTCATTAACTGGGAAACGCCTGTCATTTTATTGATGACGGACATGGCTTCCGGGTGGGTGAGGACAACTGGCAGGGTTTCAGATCTTCGGGCGCGGATAATATCGGAGGGAAGGGTGATGTCTATTTTCAGGACGAAGCGATAAAGGAAGATGACGGCACTCAAGGCCTGATTTTGGGTGGAGGCGGCGAGTTGTTTTTGGTTGGCAAGATGGGCGATAAATGCTTGTATTTCCTCTGCGCCCATGTCTTTGGGATGGCGTTTATTATGGAACAGGATGTAGCGCCTGATCCAGTCTATGTATGTTTTTTCGGTGCGGGAGGAGTAATGTTTGATGCGAATGGCATCGCTGACACGTTCGACAAGCTCAGTGCAAGCTTGTTCGAGAAGTTTTTTCGCTTTTCCTCTTTCGGGGGTCTTCGAGGGGGAAGATGTAGGTTGTGGTTGCATGTATTCACCTGTTTAAGTTTGTGCTATACTGTGCTCCATGTTTCAGGGATTCGACCCCATACAACCATTGAAAGGAGAGCAAAATGTGCGAGTTCTGTACTGAACACGGCGAGGGAAAGAAATGGTATCTCCAGATGAAGAACTACACCGACGAATTACTCCATGAGGAACTTTCTTCCGCCCAGAAGGACATCGAAGGAGTCACAACGCGTTTCGAGTGGTACAACCGCTTCTGGGAGAGCTTTGTGATGCCAGCCGTCGGTGGCGTAACCAAGACGGAAGGGGAACCACGAGAAGCTCCGCCACCGACTGAGCTTTCTAAGGCCCAACCCAGCGAAGATGAGATCGTGGCACAGCGGAAAATCACGCATTTCGGTCAGGTACTGCCCATCGAGGACGTTGAGCAAGTGATAGATATGGTGAGCTCTATCACGAGAATGCCTTGTGGATGCCGGTTCATCACGACGGGGAAAGCAGACAAACGATACTGCTTTGGCTTGGGGATCGACAGATTTGGTATACTTGGTAATTTTCCTGATGCCGCTTCGTCCCTGGAGGTGCTTGACAAGAAGGAGGCCAAGAGAATCTTCCGTAAATACGACGAGGAAGGGCTGATGCACAGCATTTGGACAAGCCTAACTCCCCACGTAGCAGGCTTATGCAACTGTGATCGCGATTGCGGGGTTTACAAGAGCTACATCGAGAAGCGAGGGACCCCGACTTTTTTCCGAGCGGAGTACATCTGCCAAATAAACTGGGACCTCTGCACGGGGTGCAAGGAATGTATGAGCCAATGCCAGTTCGGAGCTCAGTTCTACTCGTCTGCGCTTGCCAAGGTCTATATCGATTCGACTAGGTGCTTCGGGTGCGGCGTATGTAGAGCGGCATGCCCATACGATGCCATTGCGCTCATTCCAAGGCAGGAAAACCCTGAGACGGCGAACGTTTGGCTGAGAAATACAGTGTAATAACGTTCTGTAAGTCGAAGCAGACTCACTGCACAAGCCGATGCTTAGCTGGCAACTATGCTTCTACATACAAGAAGAACAGCGCAGCCCAACACGCGCTTGGAGCCGACCGCCCTTCGGGCGTGTTATATCGAAGGTCGCTTTCGTTGTTGCGGTTGATGCTGGATTTAGGTAAACTCAGTTCAGCCAAGCGGCGGCTCAAGCGCCACCCGTTGAAACTGTCGAAAAAGTGGGGGAATAACTAGCACAAAGCTACAGGGTTCTATAAGATAGAGGAACCTATGGCAAAATTCAAACCATGCAATGAAGATCAATTGGTCATGCTCCCGATTTCCCTGCAGGAC
>JAUXUL010000026.1 GCA_030680795.1 Anaerolineales bacterium
GAACCATACTCGCAAACGGGCTCTTTCGCACCATTGGGTGATCGGTCTCGCTGTCTGTACATGATGACATATTTTATGCCAGATTGTTTCTTTCGCTTTGAACAGCGATTTCTCTTCGCTGTGGTTTTACTCGCAATGACATAAAACGAAGTTATAATCTGCGTCCGCAGGTTGTGCAAATTGTAAATTTGCACTGCTTGGGGAGGTGCCAGAGTGGTTGAATGGGATAGTCTCGAAAACTATTGTGGGCTCCGGTCCACCGAGGGTTCGAATCCCTCCCTCCCCGCACTAAAGACCTGACAGGTTTTTCATCTTCGATGACTTCGCAAAACCTGTCAGGTCTTATCTCTTTAATGGTAAGATTCTCACAATGAAACTAAACCTTGCCCTTGCCCAGATCAACACCAAACTTGGGGATGTGGAAGCGAATCTTGCCAAGCACATGGAATACATTAAACAGGCCAGATCTGAAAAAACAGACTTACTTGTCTTCCCCGAACTTTCCCTTACTGGATATGTTTTACAGGATTTAGTAGCCTCGGTCACTCACAAGCCGACAGAGGATGACCCTGCCTTCAAGCATTTACTCAAAGCGAGCCGCGATTTGGATCTGGTCGTTGGATTCGTGGACGAAGACTCCCGTCACCGTTTTTACATTGCCTCCGCCTATCTTTCTGGCGAGAAGGTCCTTCACGTTCACCATAAAATTTATTTACCGACATACGGCTTATTTGATGAAGGTCGTTTCTTTGCATGGGGCGATTCGATCCGCGCCTTTGATACCCGCTTCGGGCGCGTGGGAATGCTGATCTGTGAAGATTTCTGGCACGCCTCGCCGCCTTACTTACTCTGGCTGGATGGCGCGGATATTATGCTTTTCTCCTCCGCCTCGCCTGGGCGCGGCTTGAACGACCACGAAAAACTCGAGTCCGCACGCTGGGTGGAACGCGTGACCAAAGCCTATGCCAGCATGTTCACTTCATTCGTGGCGCATACAAACCGTGTCGGCTACGAAGATGGCTTGCACTTCTGGGGCGGCGCGACAGTTAATGACCCAAACGGCGAAGAGATCGCGCATGGACCTTACAACGAAGAAGCCCTTACATCCGCACAAATAGATCTAAATCAACTTCGCCGCACACGCGCTCGTTTGCCTTTGCTTCGTGACGAACGCACCAACCTTGTGCAAAAAGAATTGAACAGGATACTTTCCCGTGATTGATTTATCCCTCTCCATCAACACTGACCTTGCACGTGAGATTCTGACGGGTTTTATTAGATCCGAGGTCACACGTATCGGCATGTCACATGCAGTAATTGGTCTCTCAGGCGGACTCGACTCTGCCCTCTCATGTGCATTGGCCGTCGAAGCACTTGGCGTAGAGAATGTGCTGGCTGTGCGCATGCCATACAGAGCCTCCAACCGTGATTCGCTCGACCATGCGCAACTGCTGATCAACCAGCTTGGCATGCAAAGTAAAACGATCGAGATCACAGACATGGTCGAACCGCTCTTCAAGCTTAATCCCCAAATATCAAAGATACGGATGGGCAATATCATGGCGCGCGAACGTATGATCGTTTTATACGACCAGAGCGAAGTCTTCAAAGGACTCGTCATAGGCACGAGTAATAAGACTGAAATCCTGCTCGGTTACAGCACCATCTACGGTGACTCCGCCAGCGCGATAAATCCGGTCGGTGACCTTTATAAAACACAAGTCTTTCAACTTGCCCGCGCCATGAATATCCCCGTGCCGATCATTGACAAGACCCCCTCCGCGGATTTGTGGGAAGGCCAAACTGATGAAGGTGAATTGGGTTTCACTTATGAAGAAGTGGATAAACTTCTTTATCTTCTTGTTGACCAGCGTTATTCTCCGCCAGAGGCGCTGGAAGCCGGCTTTGACGAAAAATTTATAAACGCTGTCACCGCACGTATCCGGCGCAATCAATTCAAACGCATGTCCCCGCCCATTGCAAAGGTCAGCAACCGCACGGTTGGCTATGACTTTTTATATCTCCGTGATTGGGGCACGTAAATGGGACTGCACATTCCGCCCTCACTCAGGCATAAAAAATTTTTCTACCTCTGGCTCGGACAACTTATTTCGATCACAGGAACCCAGATGCAACTCTGGGCTTTATTTTGGCACATCAATCAATTAAACGATAACCCTATTGCGCTGGGCGGCATTGGTGCGGCGCGCATTTTGCCTATCATCATTTTTTCCTTGATCGGCGGTGCGCTTGCCGATACAGTGGACAGGCGCAAGGTCATGTTCGTGACCCAGGGCATTGCAACGCTTCTTGCCCTAACCCTGGGCTTGCTCACCCAATTTGGGCATGTCACCATCTGGCACATTTACCTGATTACTGCCATTCAGGCTGTTGCCATCGCATTTGACGGTCCCTCACGCCAGGCATTGATTCCAAACCTGATCCCAAAAATAGATCTACCCAATGCTTTTAGCATGACCTTTACTTCGTTTCAGATTGGTTCGGTGCTTGGGCCTGCCTTGAGCGGATTTGTCATCGCGCTGGCAAGTCAGCAGGCCGTTTATTATTTCAATGCGTTTTCTTTTGTGGCGGTGATCCTGGCTCTGGCAATGATCGGCGATGTGCCGCAATCCATTTCGGAGAAGTCAGCGGGTGTGAGCATGGAGTCCATTCGCGAGGGAATTGGGTTCATCCGTGGCAAGCCCATTATTTTTTCCTCCATGATGCTGGATTTTGTCGCAACCTTTTTTGCTTCCGCGAATACGCTGATGCCAATCATCGCAGTCAGTATTTTGAAAGTGGGAGTGGTGGAATATGGTTATCTTTCCGCGGCTCCGGCGGTGGGGGCTGTGCTGGTTGCATTGATCATTTCACAGGTCAAGGAACTCCGCAGGCAGGGACCGTTATTTTTAATCGGAGTGGTCGTCTTTGGCTTTGCAACCATCATTTTTGGCGCAACCCGCTCGTTTATCGTGGCATGGCTTGCAATTGCCACCACAGGCGCAGCGGATGGAGTCAGTACCATTATCCGCAATACCATCCGTCAGCTGCAAACCCCCGATCACCTCCGCGGACGGATGACCAGTATTAATCAAATTTTCTTTCAGGGTGGCCCGCAACTCGGAGAAATTGAAGCGGGTACAGTCGCGCAATTATTTGGTGCGCCCTTTGCTGTTATCAGCGGGGGAATTGGCTGCATCCTCGGAACCATCTTTATTATTTGGAAGTGGCCCAATTTAATGAAATACAACGGCGACGAACCGATGCTCGCAGGCTCACCAGCGGATTAACTAAACCCTCGCCAAAAAATCCATCTGATGCGCAATGTACACCAACTCGCCGCGTTCAATTTGAGCGCGGCGTTCTTTTAGCCAATTCGCAAACGTAATCCCATCCAGTTCAGCATGACCCATCAATGACTCTTCAAAGAAGTGCAAAATGAAATGCAGGAAGTACGCCTCGTCCGCAGGATACTTTCCATTCACGCTATGCACCACCCAATCTGAACCCCCCGCGCTTAGCACCTGTGCGCCCGCCGTCTGCAAGTGGCTGAACAAATGTCGTCCTGCGCGGCTATCGCCACCCGTTGAAACTGTCGAAAAAGTGGGGGAATAACTAGCACAAAGCTACAGGGTTCTATAAGATAGAGGAACCTATGGCAAAATTCAAACCATGCAATGAAGATCAATTGGTCATGCTCCCGATTTCCCTGCAGGAC
>JAUXUL010000020.1 GCA_030680795.1 Anaerolineales bacterium
CACGCCGCCACGGTGGAAGACGCTTCGCCCGCAGCTGAAAAAGTGGCAGAAGAAAAGAAACCGCACGCCGCCACGGTGGAAGACGCTTCGCCCGTAGCTGAAAAAGCGGCAAAAGAAAAGAAACCTCGCGCCGCCAAGGCGGAAGACGCTTCGCCCGTAGCTGAAAAAGCGGCAAAAGAAAAGAAACCTCGCGCCGCCAAGGCGGAAGACGCTTCGCCCGCAGCTGAAAAAGCGGCAAAAGAAAAGAAGCCTCGCGCCGGCAAAGCAAAAGATGACCCCGCTAAAATTGCGTCAGAATAATTACAAAGTGCCGCAAAAATAATTAAACCAGGATTTAGATATTTACTCATAATGTCTGTCAAATGGTTTAGTAATTTGTGCAACAAGCGGTAACAAGAACTGTAAAGTTAGAACAAGGATTGTGAAATGGAAATAACGACTGAGATGATCAAGCAATTGCGCGCCGCAACCAACGCCCCGATGTTGGATTGCCGCAACGCATTGCAGGAAGCGGATGGAGATTACCAGAAGGCTGTTGACTGGCTGCGCGAAAAAGGCATGGCTACCGCTGCCAAACGCGCCGACCGCGACGCTTCGAATGGCGTGGTTGAAATGTACTCCCACGGCGGTGGACGTGTAGGCGTAATGGTTGAAGTCAATTGTGAGACCGATTTCGTGGCCCGGGCTGAGCAATTCCGCAACCTGGCCCATGAGATCGCATTACAGATCGCAGCCAGCGCGCCAAAATATATCACCGCAAATGAAATCCCTGCGGCAGAACTTGAGCATGAAGCCGAGATCGCCCGCGTTCGCGCCAGGGAAGAAGGCAAGCCCGATAACGTTCTGACAAAGATCGTGGAAGGGCGTGTTGAGAAGTTTAAGGATGAAGTCTGCCTGATGCGGCAGGCCTACATTCGTGATGAGGCGTTGACCATTGAAAAGCTTGTTTTGCAAAATGTAGCCGCCATTGGCGAGTCCGTGATTGTGCGCCGCTTCCAGCGTTGGGAGTTGGGTGAAAGCACAAATCAGTAATAAGTTTTAAAGCCAGCCTTCGGGTTGGCTTTTTTTCTAATTGACAAGTGTGTTGTAAAAAACACTTTTCACCGCGAAGTGCGCGAAAAAGAAATTATAATCGCTCAGGATATCCAAAATAATCCAAATGTGAGTTTAAGATTTATAAAGCGTTTATTGGTTTTCCTTTGTACTCCTCTGTGACCTCACCTGCACTGGCGTGCGGCGCAAGTGTCGTGGTTAAAAGGTTTTTTATTAGACTCATTGGCTTAAAGACATAATAATTAGGAGGCATGAATGGCTGAGTTGAAATATAAAAGAATCCTGCTCAAATTAAGTGGGGAGGCGCTTGGCGGTCAGTTAGGCTTTGGTATCGACGTGGATGAAGCCGAGTCAATTGCCTGCCGTATAAAAGAAGTGCGTGAGCTGGGTGTGGATGTGGCCGTGGTCATCGGCGCGGGCAACTTGTGGCGCGGCAAGCAGGGATTGGAGCGCGGCATGGATCGTTCGACTGCGGATTATATGGGTATGCTGGCCACAGTCATGAATGCCATGGCCTTGATGGACGCTTTGGAACGACAAGGCGTGCTTACACGGGTTATGTCTGCGATTGAGATGCGTGCCATTGCCGAACCGTACATCCGCCGGCGCGCGGTGCGTCATCTCGAAAAGGGACGTGTGGTCATTTTCGGCGCAGGGACAGGCAATCCGTTTTTCTCCACAGATACCGCAGCAGCCTTGCGCGCCACTGAAATAGACGCGCAGGTTGTCATCAAAGCCACCAAGGTGGATGGCATATATGATTCAGACCCAAAGAAGAATCCCAACGCGAAAAAATTTGATCATTTAAGTTATATCGAAGTCCTTAACCGCCGTCTTGAAGTAATGGACAGCACCGCTATTACATTGTGCATGGAAAATAATCTTCCCATTCTTGTGCTCAATCTTTGGGATGATCATGCCTTGCTCAGTGCATTACGCGGTGAAACGGTAGGGACGTTGGTGAGTACCTGAGAAATAATAGGTGATCGTCATCTTGTCAGTGTGCACGAAAAACATATCAAGCAGGCTGC
This sequence comes from Anaerolineales bacterium, assembly GCA_030680795.1. GTDB lineage: Bacteria > Chloroflexota > Anaerolineae > Anaerolineales > Villigracilaceae > Villigracilis. The sequence goes on from JAUXUL010000020.1 coordinate 2,085, forward strand.
TCCTTGCGCCGTCCTTTGCGAAGCATCCTGTGGACGGCGCAAGGTTTGCACTGAAAACGCCGCCGAGGACAGCGGCTTGAGCCCTCTACTATTGACAACCTTTGCGTGCAAACCCTTGTTGCGGCAATATTACAGCCTCTTTCCTCCTTCCTCTTTTTTCAATGATAGAGGGAGGAAAGGTTTGTTAATTGAGAGTCTCTCAAATTTTTACATTTCCTCTCACTTTTTTACTGCTCCCATAGCCTAAATTGTTATTTTAAGGTATCCTTATGTAGTAATTATTTTCAGGAGGAAGATCGTGAGTACCGACGAAGTTAAAGATCTGTTGAAAGATGCTGAAGCCCGTATGAGCGGCGCGATGCAAGCCCTTATGAATGACCTTGCCGGCATTCGCACCGGGCGTGCCAGCCCTGCTTTGGTTGAAAAATTACCTGTGGAATACTACGGCACACCAACACCTCTTATGCAGCTTGCCAGCATCAGCGTTCCCGAGCCGCGCTCTTTGATGATCAAGCCCTTTGACGCAGCTTCCATTAAGGATATTGAGAAGGCGATTCACGCCTCGGACTTGGGCCTGAATCCCAATTCTGACGGAAAGGTCATACACCTGAACCTGCCTCCACTTAATGAAGAACGCCGCCGTGAATTGGTGAAGCACATGCACCATCGCCTTGAAGAAGCCCGCATTGCCGTCCGCAATATTCGCCGTGACCTGCACAATGACATCCGCGAGTACGAAAAGGAAAAACTCATTACAGAAGATGATCTCAAGCGCGGTGAGGAAGACCTGCAAAAATTGACCGATAAATTTGTGGAGGATATTGCCAAACACGGCCAACACAAAGAAAATGAAGTCATGGAAGTTTAGATTTATATTCTTTTCCGATGCCATATAATATTCGGCATCGGAAAAGAGCGCAAAAAATATGGCTGAATCCCCCTCCAATGCTCCTCTCGAAAAAGTGCCTCAACACGTTGCCATGATCATGGATGGCAATGGACGTTGGGCGCTTCAACGCGGCTTGCCGCGCATGGCCGGACACAAGGCCGGCACAGAAAACCTGCGCCGTGTCATCCGCTCCACGGTTGAGTTTGGCGTGAAATACTTAACCATTTACGCATTTTCCACCGAAAACTGGGGACGCCCGCCTGAAGAGGTGAAAGGGTTAATGCTCATTCTTCAGGACGTGATTGACCACGAATTGAACGAACTCCATAAAGAGGGCGTGCAGCTGCGTCACATTGGGCGGTTGGAGGGACTGGACCCGAAGATCCAAAAAAAGGTTCTCAAAGCCATCGAATTAACCAGGAAAAATGATCGTCTTATTTTGAACGTTGCATTCAATTACGGCGGACGGGACGAGATCGTCTGCGCCATCCAGAAAATCATCAATGACGGCATTCATGCCGAAGATATTACCGATGAATTGGTCGGCAAATATCTGTTCACAGCGAATGTGCCAGACCCGGATCTCATCATCCGCACCTCGGGCGAATTGCGCGTCAGTAATTTCCTGATCTGGCAGGCCGCTTATTCAGAATGGTACATCACCCCAACCTTCTGGCCTGATTTTGACAAGGAAGAATATCGCCGCGCCTTGGAGTCATTCAGTCACCGCGACAGACGTTACGGGAAGGTATCTTCGGGGGAACTTCAGGAATCCAATGCGTAGAAGGTTAATCACAACCCTCGCTTTGACTTTAATTGGTATGCCCGCCATCCTGCTTGGCGGCATCTTTTATTTTCTATTGATGGGGACATTTCTGATCGGCGCGGCCTGGGAGTATGTGCAATTGTTCCGCGCGGTAAAGATGGAACCTCAAATTCATATCACCATGGGCGGTGTGGCTTTAATGATCCTCACGCGCATGTTCTTTCCGGAATATGCCATGCCTGTTTTTTCCGCCGCAATTCTGATTGCTCTGGCCTATCATCTGATTGCTTATGAGCGCGGCCGCGATCAGGCCGCGCTGGATTTTGCCATTACCGTGGCAGGGCTGACTTACCTGGGCTGGATTGGCGGATATTTATTTGACCTGCGTAATCTTCCCGAAGGCGGCTGGTGGTTGATGCTTGTCCTGCCTTCCGTCTGGCTGGCGGACTCAGGCGCATATTCGATCGGCAGGGCCTATGGCAGGCATAAATTGGCGCCGCGCCTCAGCCCCAGGAAAAGCTGGGAGGGCTATGCCGCCAGCGTATTCACTGGCATGATCGGCGGCGCCTTCCTTGTATATGCTTATTCTGCTTATGGAAACCTTGCGGGCGATATTTCCGTCTGGCAGGGCGCGCTGCTTGGTTTGATCCTCGGCGCATTATCCCCGTTGGGTGATTTGGGTGAAAGCATGATCAAACGCCAGTCTGGCATTAAAGATTCAAGCGATATTATCCCCGGTCACGGCGGCTTTTTTGACCGGATTGATTCGTGGCTATGGGGCGCTGTGATCGGTTATTACTTCCTCATTTGGTTCATCATATAGACTCTGGAGGCAAAATGGAAGTCCGTGGCGCTACACCTACTCGTAATCTCGCGCTTGAATTGGCGCGGGTCACTGAAGCGGCGGCCATGCTGGCAGGCCGCTTTATGGGACGAGGCGATAAGGAAGGGGCGGATCAGGCCGCGGTCAATGCGATGCGGCTGGTCCTCAGCACTGTGGATATGAACGGAGTCATCGTCATCGGGGAAGGGGAGAAGGATCGGGCGCCGATGTTGTTCAATGGCGAGAAGGTGGGCAACGGTTCGGCGCCTGACGTGGATGTTGCTGTGGACCCCATTGACGGGACTCGCCCTTTGGCATTCGGCCGCTCGAACTCGCTTGCGATGGTGGCGCTTGCGCCGCGCGGCACGATGTTTGACCCTGGCCCCTTTGTGTACATGAATAAACTGGCTGTCGGCCCTGAAGCAAAGGGGATGATCGATATTGAAAAATCCATCACTGAAAATCTCAAAGCCATTGCCAAAGCCAAAGGGAAACATATAGAGGATTTGACCACCATCATCCTTGACCGCCCGCGTCACGATGACATGGTGGCCGAGATCCGCAAAGCTGGCGCGCGCATCCGCCAAATACCGGATGGTGACGTAGCCGCCGCATTGATGGCTGCACAGCCTGATTCGGGCGTGGATGTGTTAATCGGAATTGGCGGCACACCGGAGGGGGTGATCACTGCCTGTGCCATGCGCGCCATGGGCGGTGAGATTCAGGGCAAGCTCTATGCCCGTGACGAAGTTGAATTGCGCCGCGGCCGCGAAGCAGGTTATGATTTCGATAAGGTATTGACAATGAACGATCTGGTTTCGTCGGAGGATGTATTCTTTGCCACGACGGGCATTACCGATGGCGAGTTGCTCCAGGGTGTGCGTTATTACGGCGATCACATCACGACCGATACCCTCGTCGTGCGCGGCCTGACGGGCACCATCCGCAGAATTAATGCCACGCACAGCACAGAAAAATTGGATAATTTAAGTTCGATCCAGTATTAATCTACATTCCAATGTCATTCTGAGCGTAGCGAAGAATCTCTGAGATTATCCTAGAGACCCTTCCCCTTCACTTTCGTTCAGGGTCAGGGTGACACGCGCAACGGCTTGAAAGTTCTTGACATTCCCCATGCCGACCCGTATAATGTCGCTCGCATTCCTTGCTAGCTCAATTGGCAGAGCGAGCGGCTGTTAACCGCTAGGTTCTAGGTTCAAGTCCTAGGCAAGGAGCCATCCAGACCTCCGAAATTCTGCTTCGCAAAGAACTCGGAGGTCTTTGTTACTCAAAGAAAATTCTGTACTATACTTGCCCCAGGAAAGGATAACTACGATGCAATCATTCAAACCTGTCATACGCTGGTGGTCGCTGGTCAACCCGCGCATCATCGCGCATTTTTCGGAAAGGCTGGACGTTTATGAGGACAGCCTGATGTACCGCCAGGGGATCTTGAGCAAGAGTGAGGTGGTCATTCCCTTCTCGCGCGTCACCAACTACGCCGCGGACCAGAACCTATTTGACCGGATTTTCGGGGTTGGCGATTTCAGGATCGAAACGGCCGGCTCCGTTGCCCCCGAGTTGACGCTGATCGGGTATTCTTACAAACTGAGGGACATTCTGGCCCGCTCGCTGAAAGCCAATTAACAGTAATCATTCTCGCATTACTGAAAGGGATACTCACCCTATGAAAATGTCACTGAAAGAACTTAATGATCTGATAAATCGAAAGGTTAATGACCGGAGTTATGACTTGCGCGGACTTGATCTGAGTCATGCTAATTTGAGCTATGCTATTCTGACCGGATTTGACCTAAGCGGAGCTAACTTGAGCGATGCTAATCTGAGCATGGCTGACCTGAACAAGACTAAGTTTATAGGGGCTAATCTGATCAAGGCTAATTTGATGACGTTCCTAATGGAGGCTGACCTCAGCGAAGCCGACCTGCGTGGGGCATATTTGAATAATGCTTTCCTGAACAGAGCCAACCTGAGTGGGGCTAACCTAAATGGGGCTGACCTGAGTGGTACTGATTTGCGCGAGGCTCTATATGATAAAGACACAAAATGGCCTATTGGATTTAATCCCAAAAAGGCTGGAGCGATACACAGAGTATCACAAGAAGAACTTGATAAGCTAATTAAAACTAAGATTAAAGATCTGAGTGGGTTTAGCCTGTGCTACGCAAGACTAGGTAAAACCAATCTGAGTGGGGCTGACTTGAGCGGGACTGACCTGAGTGGAGCTGACCTGAGCGGGGCTGACTTGAGCGGTGCCAACCTGCGCGGGGCTAACCTGAGCGGGACTAACTTGAGCAAAGCTAACCTGAGCGGGGCTGATCTGCTCTATACTAGTCTGATCGAGACTGACCTAAGCGGAGCCGATCTGAGTGGGACCAACTTGTGTTCGCGCTACCTGATTAATATTAACTTTAGCAAAGCTGACCTGAGCGGGGCTGATCTAAGCAATGCTCGCCTAAATAAATCTAACCTGAGCGGTGCCAACCTGCGCGGAGCTAACCTGAGAGGGACTAACCCGAGCGAGGCTGACTTGAGCAAAACGCCATATGATAAAGACACAAAATGGCCTGATGGATTTAATCCAAAGGCAGCTGGAGCGATACTCAAACCATGAAAATAATATCGCAAGAAGAACTTGATAAGCAACAAACCAACAAACAAGAAATAACGATCTGGCATTGCAAAATGGCGGCAATAGGAATGGAACTGAGAACCTTTCGGTTCAAGTCCTAGGAAGTTCAGTCATTACAGCGCAGGCCACGGAATGTCAGCAGGCCCTGCATCGCTATGTTTCTCCTGCACATACACTCGCCCTGGTTGTCGAGCTTGTCAAGACACACCTACCAGTACCTAAGAGCATGCGGGGCTTACGCAAACCGTTGAAACTGTCGAAAAAGTGGGGGAATAACTAGCACAAAGCTACAGGGTTCTATAAGATAGAGGAACCTATGGCAAAATTCAAACCATGCAATGAAGATCAATTGGTCATGCTCCCGATTTCCCTGCAGGACCAACT
>JAUXUL010000047.1 GCA_030680795.1 Anaerolineales bacterium
AAGGCACTGGAAAGCGCCAGCACGGACAAGGATGCGCCCGAATATGCCTGCATCAAGGAATTACTGCGTGTCGTGGACGAATACATCCCCGAACCGAAGCGCGAAACAGACAAGCCCTTCATGATGACTGAGGAAGACGTGTTCACGATCAATGGACGTGGTACAGTTGTAACCGGACGTATTGACCGCGGCATTATCAAGATCGGTGAGCCGATTGAGATCGTGGGTCTGCGCGAGACAAAGAATTCGGTTGTGACGGGTGTGGAGATGTTCCACAAGCAGTTGGATGAAGGTATGGCAGGCGATAATGTTGGTTTGCTGCTGCGTGGTATCGAGCGCGAGGATGTCGAGCGCGGGCAAGTGCTTGCCAAGCCGAAGTCGATCACGCCGCACAAGAAATTTCTTGCGGAAGTGTATGTGTTGAAGAAGGAAGAAGGCGGACGACACAAAGCCTTCTTCAGCGGCTATCGTCCGCAGTTCTACATTCGCACGATGGATGTGACGGGTGATATTACCCTGCCAGAAGGCGTGGAAATGGTCATGCCTGGCGACAATGTGAACTTGACAGTTGAGTTAATCGTGCCTGTGGCTCTTGAGCAGGGTTCCAAGTTCGCCATTCGTGAAGGCGGTCTGACCGTCGGCGCGGGTGTCGTGACCAAGATCAGCGAGTAATTAGAAAGTAAGGTTTAAAGATGGCTTCCAAGAAGAAAGATGTCCGCCCGGTTATTACACTTCAATGTAACGACTGCAAAGAGCGGAATTACACCACCGAGAAAAATCGCCGCAACGATCCGAATCGGTTGGAGTTTAACAAATACTGTTCGCGTTGTCGGAAACACACACAACATCGCGAGACCAAGTAATAATATTAGTCGGGTAGTCGTTAGTCAAGTAAGTTGGATGGTTTTTGACTAAAAGACCAAAGACAAGTAGACTATCTGACTAACCTAGGCCAGTAGCTCAATTGGCAGAGCACTCGTCTCCAACACGAGGGGTTGTGGGTTCAATTCCTGCCTGGCCTGCCTGTAGCACCGCCGCATCACGCGGCGTTCTAGCCGTAAAAACAAAGAAGGAGTATTGCCTTGGCTGAGAAAGCAAAGAAAGTCAAGAAAAGCGAAAACGCTGTTCAGCGTTACTACCGTGAAACATCGGGAGAGCTTCGCAAAGTAAGCTGGCCTACATGGCCCGAAGCAAAGCGCCTGACAGGACTTGTTCTGCTTGTGATGGTTGTCGTTGGAATCTTCCTATCGGGTATGGATTATTTCGCCGGTGAGTTGCTGGGTTTGGTACTTGGCATTTAGTTTGAATTGAGGATTTGATGGATTTACCGGAACCACAAGAGCAAATCGAACAGGTTACGACGGATAAAAAAGCCGAGGAGCAAATCGCGCCTGCGGATGATAGCGCTTCCTCTTCGGACTTGAAACCTGCTCCCAGCTCCGAGACAAAGATTCCCACCGATCTGCCTCCCGTTGAGGCGGTTGTTGAGGGTCCTGCCTGGTACGTGATCCATTGTTATTCAGGTTATGAAAACAAAGTGCGTCACAACCTTGAACAACGCATCGAGACTATGGGCATGAAAGACAGAATCTTTGATGTTGTGATTCCGACCCAGGAAGAGATCGAAGTCAAAGATGGCAAGCGCCGCACGGTGGAACGTCACATTTTCCCCGGCTATGTGCTTGTGAACCTGGCACTTTCTGAAGAATCCTGGTATGTGGTTCGCAACACACCCGGTGTAACAGGTTTCGTTGGTATGGGAAATAACCCCACGCCCTTACGTCCGGAAGAAGTGGCGCAGATCGTCAAACGCATGGAGGCCGAAGCGCCCACAGTCAAAGTCACTTTCAAAGTTGGCGAGCGTGTCCGAATTGTGGATGGGCCCTTCAACGATTTTCGCGGCATGGTTGCCGAGATCGATATGGATCGAACGAAGGCGCGTGTCATGGTGAGTTTCTTTGGACGCGAAACGCCGGTTGAATTGGATTTCTTGCAGGTTGAGAAAGCGTAAGTAATGTGATGCCGAAGCGGCCTCCAAAATAAATTAGACAGTAACAGGCCTCGCGTAGGTCTGATGCGGTGGGAGGGTCTCCCAAATGACCCGCTAATACCACGAAGGAGTTAAGTCATAATGGCAAAGAAGTTAAAAGCAATCGTTCGTCTTCAGCTCGAGGCTGGCAAGGCCAATCCTGCGCCTCCGGTTGGGCCCGCGCTGGCAAGCCATGGTATTAACATCATGGCGTTCTGTAAGGAATACAATGCGCGTACATCCAATCGTCCGGGTGAGGTTCTTCCCGCGGAAATCACCATTTATAGCGATGGTTCATTTACCTTTGTACTTCGTACCCCGCCTGCCGCAGTTTTGCTTCGCAAAGCTGCAAAGGTTGAGAAGGGCTCCGGCGTGCCGAACAAGGAAAAGGTCGGCAAGGTGACTCGCGCTCAGGTGAAGGAAATCGCTGAATTGAAAATGAAAGACCTCAACGCGATCAGTCTTGAAGGCGCAATGAAGCAGGTTGAAGGCACAGCCCGTTCGATGGGTATTACAATAACCGACTAATTTTGTGGGAGGGTGGCAGCATGCCATCCGCTTGCACCACGGAGGAAAAAATGACCAAACACGGAAAAAAATATACAGCGGCGGCCGCCAAAGTTGATATTGATAAGGTATATTCCGCCCGCGAAGCAGTTGCACTTGCAAAAGAAACCTCGATTACCAAATTCGATGCAACCGTTGAAGTTCATATGCGAACTACGCTTGATTCACGTCAGGCGGATCAGCAATTACGGGATGTAGTTGTACTTCCTCACGGACTCGGTAAGATGGTGCGCGTGCTCGTTTTCGCTTCAGGCGAAGGCGCAGTTGCCGCTCGTGCGGCTGGCGCTGACCTGGTTGCGGATGATGATGAGACGATGAAGAAGATCGAAGGCGGCGCGCTTGATTTTGATGTCGCCATCTCCACACCTGATGCGATGGGTAAGGTGGGCCGCCTGGGTCGTGTGCTTGGTCCGCGCGGACTGATGCCGAACCCGAAGGCCGGCACAGTGGTTGCTCCGCAGGATATGGAGCGTGCGATCAAGGAAGCCAAGGCGGGACGTGTGGAGTTCCGCCTCGATAAGACCAATAATATTCACGTTTCAATCGGTAAGGTCTCTTTCACTGCCGAGAAACTTTACGAGAACTACATGACTTTGGTGGATGCGGTAAATAAATCCCGCCCATCGGGTGCGAAGGGTAACTTCGTGAAACGCATCACCCTCACCACCACCATGGGACCTGGCGTGAAAACAGATCCCAATGAACATATGCAAGGTGCCGAGTAGAGATACTCGTTTATCCCCAAAATCCACTTCGCCGATGAAGGCGGGTGTCCCTCTTGGTCAGGTCTCAATACGTGCTTCGCACTACTTGATCTCCCTGTGGGACTTAATTTCCTGCTCAGGTGGAGACTGATAGAAAAATTCAGCGCAGTCGTGCTGATTCCCTGCGGGGACTAAAAGTCTTTGCCTGTGTAAGTGGCAAAGACTTTTAATTTGAAAGGAGGTGAATAACCATTGGCAATTTCAAAGCAACGCAAGGAAGAAGTGCAGGCTCAGTATGCGGATTGGATCAAGCGTAGTGAAGCGGTGATTCTCGTGGAGTATACCGGCGCGACCATGAAGTCTATTAATTCAATTCGCGCGAAAGTCCGTGAATCGGGCGGTGAATTCCATATCGTTAAAAACACACTTGTCCGTCGTGTGTTTGCAGAGAGTGGCATGGAACTCCCCCAGGATTACCTGGTGAAGTCCACTGCAATCTCCTTTGCATTTACAGACCCTGCTTCCACCGCGAAAGCATTGACCGATGCAACCAAGGGCAATGAGTTCGTTAAAGTGAAAGGCGGTTTGATGGGCGGCAAAGCCCTCAACGCTTCACAGGTCAAGGCTCTTTCTGATCTACCGCCGTTGCCTGTTATGCGCGCAACATTGTTGGGTGTTTTGCAGGCTCCTGCCGGCAAACTCGTTCGCACGCTCGCAGAACCCGCCCGCGGCCTCGCGGCTGTTATCAAGGCGCGTTCTGAAAGCGCACAGGCTGCTACAGCCTAGTTTTCAAATATTCAGCGAGTTTATCTCGCATAAAATATTCAAATTTCAATTTAATTAGCAAGGAGTGCTAAACAATGTCTGACAAGCTCGCAAAATTCGTGGATGAATTATCCACACTTTCCGTCCTGGAGGCGGCTGATTTGGTAAAAATGCTCGAAGAGAAGTGGGGCGTTTCCGCCGCCGCGCCTGTAGCGATGGCTGTTGCTGGCGGCGCCGCTGCGGCTGAACCTGTGGAAGAGAAGACCGAGTTCGATGTGGTCATCAAGGATCCCGGCGCCAAGAAGATTGACGTGATCAAGGTCATTCGTCAATTGACCAGCCTCGGTCTCGGCGAAGCGAAGACCCTCGCTGAAACCGCCGGCGGAAAAGTCCTCACCGCTGTTGGCAAGGACGCCGCGACGGACGCCAAGAAGAAACTTGATGAGGCCGGCGCAAACGTCGTCGTCGAATAAAGTTTCAAAACTCAGTAAAAACGAAGACGGCTCGCAGTAGCCGTCTTTGCATTTAAGTAAGGTAGTACCAATATCCTATACCAACTCGTTGACTTTTCTTCCAAGTTTCGCTATAATTGTATTAATTGGTCTGACCATAATACCACAGGAAATATGATGAAAATTCAACCGATCGTCCACAAAACTTTAGCTGAAGCAGTTGCAGGGAAGTTGACTGCATCACTTCTGGATGGAAGCCTCCAGCCGGGCACTCAATTGCCGCCGGAGCGTGAATTGATCACCCGCTTTGGCATCAGCCGCACTACGTTACGCGAGGCGCTCAAAACCCTGGAGAAAAACGGGTTGGTAGAGTCACGGAAAAATGTAGGATGGTTCGCTCTGCAAGTTGATCAGTCGAATATGACTCAGGCGCGGGAAATGGCCGGGCCGGCACGGCAGGCTGAACGTCTGGCACGAAACGAGCCTCCAACTGGACCTATTCGCCTGCCCATCGCGTCCGAGAAGCCGATCCACATCCCGAATTTGAGCAAAGATCGTCTCGGTACTTTTGAATTCATCTCGTGGTGGGATCGTGAGAAAGTCCAAAATGCGAAAGTGATGGTGATTGGTGCGGGGGCGCTGGGAAATGAAGTGATCAAGAACCTCGCGTTGATGGGCATTGGACATATCTTTATTGTGGACTTTGACAAGATCGAAGCGGCCAATTTGAGTCGTTCGGTATTGTTTCGTGAGGCCGATAATAATCGCAGCAAAGCTGAGATTGCGGCTGCGCGGGCAAAATCGATCAACCCGGATGTGCATGTGCAGTATCTCAACGGCGACGTGACAACAAAACTTGGTCTTGGAATTTTCCGCCGCATGGATGTGGTGATCGGGTGTCTTGATAACCGTGAAGCGCGACTCGCCGTGAATCGTTTTTGTTATTGGATGAACAAGCCGTGGGTGGATGGCGCGATCCAGGAATTGCTTGGGCTCGTGCGTGTCTTTGTGCCGGGGCAGGGAGCCTGTTATGAATGCACACTCACTGAACAAGCCCTGAGAGATTTGTCGCTTCGCTATTCCTGTCCGTTACTGGCGCGTCAAAATATTTTGCTTGGCAAAGTGCCGACGACTCCAACCATCGCTTCGATCATCGGTGCGATGCAATCACAGGAAGCTTTGAAATTGATCAATAGTATACCGGTTGAACCCGGCAAAGTGACTCATTTTAACGGGATGGTCAACGAGATGCATACCACCGCATATTCGCCCCGCGAGGACTGCGAATCACACTGGACTTATGGTGATGTGACTGAACTACCGGCGCGTGCCGAGCGGACGACCCTTGACGACATCCTGCGTATTGCCTGCGCAGACCTTGGCTTGAATGCAGTGATCGAATTGGATCAGGAATTGGTCACGAAACTGGAGTGCAAGAATTGTCACACTGTGGAAGAAACTTTAAAACCGCTAAGCGAGGTGACCTTTGAATCGGGTCATTGCTCGACATGTGGTGAATTACGTGAAGCCAGCATGACACATTTGATCACAGGCGAAGAAACATTTTTGCATCGAACATTGGTCAGCGTAGGTATGCCGCCGCTTCATATAATCCGCGCTCATAATGGTGTGGAATATCGTTTCTATGAATTAAGCGCTGACCTGCCGGATACTCTTCATTTTCGGGATTATGAGTCAACTATAAAGATAGAGGATAAAAAACAATCCCGTATTCGCATTAAGGACAAAATCCAGATAAAAGTTGTAAAAGATGCATCTGTTCTAAAAGTGCGTAGCAGCCGCGTCCGATTACGAGATTAGGCGAGATAAACGGAACTTGAAATGTCCATTCGTACAGTCACGATGAGTAACTCTTATTCTCCCGCGACCCGTCGCCCCGGTTTTTTTCAAAAACTGGTCGTTACATTGCTGTTTGTCGTCGGTATTGCAGGTTTTATGGCGCTGTTCAATGTTTACCAAAAGAACCTTTCTTCGTTTTGGATGACGGTCTTCGCGATCCTGAGTATTGGCCTGGCTTCTGGAGCTGCTTCTCGAATAACCTTTTACCAATGGTCAGGATTTATACGTTTTTTTGTAATACTACTTGCCTTGCCATTGGGACTGTTTGTATTGGGTGTGCTTACAAACTGGCAGATGGGAATTGGTCCGCTGAATCCCTGGGCCAAAGGGATCATTCCTCAAGACGAACTGATTCAATTAGGTGGCGCGCTTCTCGTTGCAATCATCAGTCTGGAAGCGTGGTGGAAACCCCCGTTAAAAATTGAAGATGTGGCAGAAGTGCAGCGTTCATCAAGAAGCCGGGAACAAACGCCGGTAACAGCCGCCATGCAATCGGTCCAACCGAGGCGACAGGCTCACACTCAGGAAAGTTTGACGTACCTGCCAAAAAGAAATTCGCGCCTGAAGTTATTAAAAGCGAGCAAGGCTCGCAGCCATACGAATCCTGCAATTGATAAATTAATTCTCACGCACACAGCGCAGCCAACCCGTTCGAGGCGTAAAAGTTTGTTCAACCGTAAACCAACTTTACAGGTCTCACTTTATGAAGAACATCGATGTCCGTTCTGCCTGGACGAGGTCAAGCGCAACGACCCGCGCGGTGTGAAGAAATGTGAGGTTTGCAATACATTGCATCATGCAGATTGTTGGGCGGTCACTGGTATGTGCCAGGTGCCCCATTTAAATTCATGACGGAGGAATTCATTATGCCTGATTTAAGTATCACGATCGTTCTACCCAGCGGCGGTGCGCGTGCCGCCGAAATACCAGATGATGTGTCCCTGCGCGAATTGATGCCTGAATTGACATCCCTGTTGGAGCTTCCAACTGTCGGCCCGGATGGAAGACCGATGGGATATCGCCTGGATAGTAAGGCGCTTGGAAGGGAATTGAAAGAGAGTGAAACGTTGTCTATGGCCGGCGTTCCTGAAAATGATCGCCTGATGCTTACCGCAGATATTACGGCAGGAGGAATTATCTCCGTTGCGGGAAGTCCGCGCATGCGGCGCCTGAAAGCCGATTACGAATTGATGCAGGATCTAAATGCCCGCAGTGATCTTATTTCCTTCAAAGCAGTGGATGCCCGTCCCGGTGTGCCGCCTGAACGATATATCGTCACATTTACCTGCAAGAGTATTTCCAGTGTAGACCGATCAGGCAATCCGAAATTTTCCAATCACCATCAAGTGGAAATCTATCTCCACAACCAGTATCCGCAACGCTGGCCGGGCATGAAATGGCTGACGCCCATCTGGCATCCGAATATTAATCATTTGAATGGCAGTGTCTGTATTGATGCAGCCTGGTGGACAGCCAGCCGTTCGCTGGATCGTCTCATCATTATGTTGGGCGAAATGCTGCAATGGAAGAACTTCCATGATGATCCCACGAAGCCGCCATTTCCCTGGGATGCAGAAGCAGCTCGCTGGTCCCGTGAGTACCGTAAGAAACATGCGAATGAGTTCCCTGTGGATCGTCGCGAATTACTAAGGCCGGAACGAGTGAAGGTTAAACCCATCGAAACGAAAAAGAAACCTGTCATTCGATTGAAATAGTCTATTGCCGTGCGCACCAATCGATATTCGTTCAATACAAAAAGAAAAGGAGAAAACCATGTCTGATATACCTGTTACCCTTGTACTTCCCTCTGGAGGCAGTCGTAATGCCGAGGTTCCTGATGATGTAGTCGTGAAGGATTTGATCCCGGAACTGACCACTTCCCTCGAACTGCCCACCACCGGCCCCGATGGACGTCCCATGTCCTATCGGATAGATAGCAAGGCCCTAGGCCGTGAATTGAAGGAGGAGGAAACCCTCTCTCAAGCCGGTATTCCACAAAACGACCGTTTAATGATGACCGCGGACGTTACCGCGGGATAGTCCACTTTGATTGGGCTGCCCCGGTCAACCGGGGCAGCCCAATCAATCCTGCTAAAAATGGAATCATAAATGACAAGCATAGGTATCCGCGTCTCAGCTCCAAACGACGAAAGGCCCAGGAAAGCCTGTATGCCTCTCGCGCGTTCGAAGCACTGGGAGTCGCCTCATGAGTACAAAGGTGCGCGGCCACTGGTCAAAGTTTTTCTTTCCCAAGCGGCCTATTGCCGAATCAGCCTGCATTCGACCAGTGAGATGGACGATGAAGTTGGCGGCGCATTGCTTGGTTTATGGTGTCATGATCGCGATTCCGACGAACAATTTGTTGTGGTGCAACACATGTTGCCCGCCCGTCATACCCGGCAGGGCAGTGTCTATCTTACTTTTACACAGGATACCATCGTGCAGTTTCATGAAGAATTAGAAACCCACCATAATGGTAAAAGGATTGTCGGCTGGTATCACACACATCCGCGCATGGGTATATTTCTATCTCACTATGATACGTGGTTGCATAACAATTTCTTTCCCGAGCCATGGCAAGTGGCGCTGGTAGTGGAGCCGTATACTTCGGTTGCCGGGTTCTTCATCCGCCGCGACGATGGTGCACTCGATCCCGCACGTTACTTTGGCTTTCGTGAACTAAATGGCAACATGGGAAGAAGCATGGTCGAATGGAATAACCTTCAAGGCGCTGACGAAGAGAGTGAAGGAGTCTAAATTATGAACAGACGAATGCGTACATATTTTTACGCTGTATTTGGCGCGATCGGCGGGTTGATCGGCTGGCAGATGAGTAATTTCCTCGGCTTGTCTTTCATTACGAATCTCTATCTAAGTGAAGCGATTGTCGGTGCGCTGATCGGATTTGTGATTGGTTTATGTATTGGCGTTACCGAGGGCCTGCTTACACAAAATTTTGTTCAGGCCATCAGGGCCGGTTTGTTCAGCGCTTTGCTCGGTCTCGTTGCTGGAGCCATTGGGCTGCCGCTGAGCGAGTACCTGTTTCAAGCAGTGGGGGCAGGTTTTCTCGGGCGGGCTTTGGGCTGGGGCGTATTTGGCTTGCTGCTTGGGCTTGCAGAAGGAGTGGTTGGCAAAAGCCAGGCTTGGAAAGGCATGCTCGGTGGATTGATCGGCGGTGCATTCGGCGGCGTTTTGCTCGAGAGCGCACCCAACTGGCTTGGCAATCCTCTCAGCGGAAAAGCCGCGGGCCTCGTTTTGCTGGGCGCTTCGGTCAGCGCATTCATCTCACTGATCGTCGTCCTGCTCTCACGCGCATGGCTCGAAGTTATTTCCGGCAAACTTAAAGGAACCGAGTTCATTCTCGATAAATTCATGAAAGCAGGCGGCCCGTCCATTGCCATTGGCAGTTCCGCCCTCAAATCTGAGATCGTTTTACCCGACCCCGATATTGCCCCCCAACATGCCATGCTCAACGGTGATGGAATGCGTTTTTTCCTCAAAGATATGAGCCTGGCAGGTACGTATATTAACGGCAAAAAGATCGAACGTACACAATTATCAAACGGACAAATGATCCGCATGGGCAATACCGAGATGATTTACCATGAAAAGAGGTAGCCATGCAAATAAAATGGATTCGCATCTTACTTAACTTTAGCCTGCTTCTGCTCCTCGTGTTTTTGTCAGCTTCGACAGTTTTCGCGCAGAGCGATACACAGGTCCGCATTACGCAGGTGGATAATTCTAAATTTCCAACTGTGACAGTTTATGTTTCGGTCACAAATTCAGCCGGTGAGCCTGTTGGTGTGGAGCCTGCCACAATTCAAATTTCTGAAAACGGCGAGACAATGCAAATTGTGGACGCCCGAGGCGGAGGTCAGGGAGACGAAGGCGCAGCTGAACCGCTAACGACCATGTTGGTGATCGATATATCCGGGAGCATGGATAAAAATAAAAAACTTACAGCCGCAAAGGATGCCGCGAAAGCCTACGTCAATCAAATTCGCGCCGGTGATCAGGCTGGCTTGATGACATTCGATACAAAGACATATTATATCCAGCAGATCACAACGGATACCGCGGCATTGACCAGCGCCATTGATGGACTCAAAACTGGCGGTGATACAGCTATGTTCGACGCTTTGGTCGAGGCGGAAAAAGCCTTGAATGCTGTCCCTGGCCGCAAGGCGATCATTGTCCTGGCTGATGGTTTGGATAACCAAAGTCAGAATACGGTTGATACTGTGATCGAGCAGATAGGCCCAAGCGGCCTCACGATTTCAACAGTCGGCTTTGGTGACGCCAGCACTGCTTCACAGTCCGGGCTTGATGAGGGTGCGTTGAAATCCCTGGCTGAAAGATCTGGCGGTCTTTATAGCTTTGCCGCAGACTCTGAATCCCTGAGTGCGCTCTATCAGCAGTTGGGTCGTACCTTGCAAAGTGAATATGCAATTACCTATGTTTCCCCTTCAACTCTGCGAGATGGCATTAATCGTAACTTGACTGTGTCGCTTTCAGGTGTAGGTGCAACTACTGAAACGAACTACAATCCCGGCGGTGTTTTGCCCGAAGTCACAAGTACGTCGTGGACTCTGTTTGGGCTGATCCTGGCTGGATTACTGCTCTTTCTATTTGTCCCGCTTTTGATCGGTCGCGGCGCAGGGTTGTTCAGTGGCATGAAGAAAAAAGGGAAGGTTAAAATGCTAAATACAGCGAACGCGGCGAGTAACAGAAGTCCAGGCGGAAGCGCTGGTAAGAAACCGCGCATAAAGCTCAAGTAGATATTCCAAACAAAAAAGGGGCTGCCCTCTTTTTGGACAGCCCTTTTTTGTTATTGTTTTTATTTAGTTATATTTTTCCACTTTACGGATGACCATGACCACTTTGCCTTTGATCTCCAGGGCTTCGGTCTTTTTGAGCATGATCGGCTTCATGGTTGGGTTTGCGGGTTGCAGACGGTAGCCGTCTTTTTCCTTGTAATAATATTTAAGAGTGGTTTCATTGCGATCTGAAAGCCAGACTGCCACCATTTCGCCGTTGCGCGCATCCTGCGTCGGTTTGAGGATGACGATGTCGCCATCGTTGATCATGGCGTCGATCATAGACTCTCCCTGTACCTGAAGTGCAAACAACTCTTTGCCCTTTTCTTTTGCGGGCATGAGTGAGGTTGCGATCTCGACGGAGTCTTCAGGGGTGAATGAGCCGAAATCCGCATTTGTGGGAACAGGGATGGGTTCGCCTGCCTGAATTACACCCAGAATAGGCACACGGAACATATCACCGAGTGGGGTGTTACCGGTCAGTCGCAGCCCGCGCGAAATTTTGCGATCACGTTCGATGTGACCTGTTTTCTCAAGCTGATCGAGATAATAATTCACAACCGATGTGGATGAAATATTACAATGCTCGCCTATTTCGCGGATTGAAGGGGGGTGTTTATGTTCGCGTTGATAGGATGCAATAAAATCCAGAATTCTCTGGTGACGTTCGCCTAATCCTTTGCTCTTTCGGACCATCATCATCATTTTAAGTCTCCTGCCAGATACCTGGCACAGCTAAGCATTCTTCGCTCATTTGTGCTACAAATAATACTCGAACGCCTGTTCTGTGTCAAGGATTTGATGATGTCAGAATCTGGGCGCTAGACCCAGGTGCGGCGGCGCATCCAGAAGAACATAAAGACCGGGGTCAGCAGCATCAGGCCCAGGGTTCCATAAAAGATCGTGGGTAGAGTCCAACTTGCGTAAGGTGGATTCGCGGCGAAGAAGTTCATCCCAAAGAAGCCGGTCACAAAAGTCAAAGGCATGAAGAGAGTGGTGATGATGGTCAGGGTCTTCATCACTTCGTTCATGCGATTGTTAATGACGGAAAGATAAGTATCCAGCGCGCCGCCTACCAGATCGCGCAGACTTTCGTTCACATCATGCAGGCGCACGAGATGGTCGTAAATATCGCGGAAGAAGATGCGGTCTTTGCGGTCAATGACCTGGTAATCGTCACGCGCCATTTTGTTAAGCACTTCACGTTGGGGGAGCAGGATGCGTCGCATGGCAAGCAGGACGCGTTTTAAGGTGAACAATCTTGCCAGTGTTTGTGAACTCGGGCGGTCAAAAAGCTGGTCTTCTATAATATCTATTTCCTCGTCGATTTTTTCGATGACCGGCATGTAGTTCATCACGATTTCATCAATGATCTTGTAAAGCAAATGATCTGCGCCGTCTTGCGCGTAGCGTGGATCGCGCTGGCTTGCAACCCATGTTTCATCTATGGATGTTATGGGATTGTCATGATGCGTGATGACGTAATTACGTCCGAGGAAGATATCCAATTCATCGATTTCCGTGTCCCAGGATTCAGTGTCTTTTACCAGGCGCATGTAATTTAAAACAATATAAAGATAATCGCCCCAATCATCTATTTTGGGTGCGTGAGTCTCCTGTAATGCATCATCTATGGCAAGATGATGGAATCCGAAACTTTGCAAAATGGGCAGTGCTGTTTCAGGCGGTTCTGACATAAAGTCAACCCATAACATGCCGCGCTTGTCACGCAGAAGGCGGGGGAATTCTGCAGGGGAAATATCTGTACGAGCAGGTTTACTAGGTGATAAGAAAATGGAACGGATCATGGAATTGGGCTCCAAAATAGGCAGATTATTGATTTTATTACATCGAAATCAATAATATTGAAGTTGATCTTGATATTATTAATTACTACTTGACAAAGTGTAAATTATTAGTATAATTTTATTAGAAATCATGGTAAAAACATTAATTTCATTGACTTGAGCTTAGAGTTCAAATTTCGGATGCCCGTATTTGGTTGTAAGAGTGGCAAAAACGCCATATATAGGCAGGAAAATCCCACTTTTCGCTGATTTTATGGCAATTCTGGCTCGAAATCTAAACTCAAGTCATTAAAGAACTGTTGAAATAAGTTAATTTGAAAGGAGTTTCCATGAATATGTATCCTGAAATTGTATCTGAATTGAATCGAGAAAGAATCAAGGAAGAACTGGATGCCATTCGTTTGGAGGAAGAAGCTACCAAAGGCCAAACCCTTCTTGATAAGAATCTGGCACTTCTTGGCAATTGGATGATCTCCGGTGGCGAGAAGTTGCGCAATCGTTATCATTCTTCACAGGAAACGGGATCTGTGAAATTAATAAACAAGGCTGCATAACTTGTTGCACGATACTCTTCAAAAAATCTCAAAACTCTATCACGAATACCCGCGTACTTTCTGGATCGTGATTGTCATTACTTTTATTGATCGCATCGGTGGCTCGTTGCTCTTTCCATTCTTTGCGCTCTATATTACCAGTAAATTCAACGTGGGCATGACCGATGTCGGCGTCCTCTTCGCGGCCTTTTCAGTTTCCAGTTTTGCCGGCTCTGCAGTTGGTGGCGCGCTGACAGACCGTTTTGGGCGCAAAGGAATCATCGTCTTCGGGTTGATCGCCTCATCTTTTAGTACAGTGGCGATGGGTTTGATAAACTCATTTCAAGCGTTCTTTTTTCTGGCGCTCTTTGTCGGTATTTTGACAGATGTGGCTGGCCCTGCGCATCAAGCCATGATCGCGGATATTTTACCCGAAGAAAAACGCGCAGACGGATATGGGATCCTGCGGGTGGCGTTCAACTTATCAGTGGTGATTGGTCCCGCCATCGGTGGACTTCTAGCAGCTCGTTCCTACCTTTTGCTGTTCCTGTCCGATGCGGTGATTTCCCTCCTGACGGTGATCCTGATCGCCATCTTTCTGCCCGAGACAAAGCCTCAAGCGCATCCCGATGCTCCGCAGGAAACAATGGCTGGCACCTTCGCCGGTTATGGACAGGTCTTCCGCAATACGGCTTTCATGTTGTTCCTCGGCGCAGTCTCGTTGCAAGTATTTACCTACATGAATATGAATACGTCTCTGGGTGTATATTTGCGGAACGAACATGGCACGCTTGAATCGGGTTACGGTTTATTGCTCAGCATGAATGCCGCCATGGTAGTGCTCATGCAATTCCCAATTACGAGACGTATCACAAAATATCCGCCCATGCTGATGATGGCGTTTGGCACCTTCCTATATGCGCTTGGATTTTCGATGTTCGGTTATACCTCAACTTTTGTGTGGTTCATCATCGCAATGGTAATCATTACGGTTGGTGAAATGATCGTCGCGCCTGTTTCGCAGGCG
Organism: Anaerolineales bacterium; assembly: GCA_030680795.1. Lineage (GTDB taxonomy): Bacteria > Chloroflexota > Anaerolineae > Anaerolineales > Villigracilaceae > Villigracilis. Next base: position 14,566 of record JAUXUL010000047.1, read on the forward strand.
CTGGTGGCATCCTTTGCCCCCGAAGATATGCGCGGACGTTACATGGCGGTCTCCGGGTTTTCATGGGGCATTCCGTATGCGGTGGGACCGTATCTGGCGGGTTTGATTATTGATGGCCCCAAGCCGTATCTCCTCTGGTACGCGGCGGGATTGGTTGGGTTGTTATCAACAATTGCCTTCCTCGCTTTATATCGTATAAGAGGCAAGCAGGAACAGAAAGTAGAAACCCTGCCAGAAGATGTGGCATTATAAAATTGGAGGAACTTAATTATGCGACCTGCACCCACTCGTTGCCCGATCTGTCAATCTGAATTAACCGTTGTTCGATTGCATTGCTCATCCTGCGACACAACCATTGAAGGTCATTTTGTCTCGGGTCAGTTTTCAAATCTGACTCCCGAACAATTGGAATTTGTTTTTACCTTCGTGCGCTGTGAAGGCAAGATCAATCGCATGGAGCAGGAGGTTGGGTTGTCTTATCCAACCATTCGTAATCGGTTGCACGAGATCATCCGCGCTTTGGGCTATGAACCTGGCAAGGATGAGTCTCCGGAAATTGACGCTGACAAAAGAAGCAGTGCCATTGCCGACCTTGAAGCCGGCAGGATCACTGCGGATCAAGCCATGCGCATTTTGCGCGGCGAAGAGGAGTAAATCATGTCCAAAACTATTTCTGCAGGGCTTGCACCAAAGATAATAATTGAATCGATCGGCGGCGATCTCAGCCTGGTCGGCTGGGAGGGGGATGACATCCTTCTAAAAGCCGATGATGATGTAATCCATGTCAGCCAGGATGGCGACCAGGTCAATCTCTCCTGTGATGACGATCTTTCCTTGCGAGTGCCCAAAGCCGCTTCCATCCTTATCAATAAAATTGGAGGGGATGCGTCCATTCGAGGCGTGATGGGCGGCATTGAATTGAAAGAGATCGGCGGTGACCTTTCGATTCGCGATGTGGATTCTGTCTCGATTGATACGGTTCATGCCGACTTTAGCCTGCGAGGTGCGAAGGGGCATTTGTCCATCAAAAGCGCCAACAGCGACGTATCCATCCGTGATGTGGATGGAAATGTAAGCCTCGATACGGTGGCTGATGACCTTGCCTTGCGCGATGTACGTGGAAATGTCAACGCGAATGTAGCCGAGGATGTGGTCATGTATTTGAATCCGCAGGCTGGTAATGTGTATTCGGTCACAGCAGGTGACGATATTCTACTGGTCATGCCTCCGAAGGCCAATGCCACACTGACACTCAACGCAGATCAAATTGATGTTGATTGGAAAGGGGTTGAGAAAGATGAAGATGCCACCAGTCGTGTGATTACCCTCGGGGATGGTTCAGCCACAGTGACTTTGAATGCAGGGGGTGACATCCGTGTCAGCAATCAAGCAGATGCCGGTGAATCGGCTGAGGACTTTGGTAACTTCGCAGGCATTGGCCTGGATTGGTCTGGTTTTGGCGAACGGATTTCACGACATGTAACAGCAGCAACCCAACGCGCCCAGCGTAAAGTGGAGGAAGCGGCGCGCCGTATTGAAAATAAGACTCGTGAGGCAGAACGACGCTCCCGCCGCGGCAGAGGTGGTTTGGAAATTGGTCCTTGGAATTGGGACTTCTCACCAAAAGGTGTACCAATGCCGCCCAAACCTCAGGCTTCTGATGAAGAGCGGATGGTGATCCTTAAGATGTTGCAGGAAAAGAAGATCACCTCAGAAGAAGCAGATAAATTATTAGCATCATTGGAAGGAGGTTCGTAATGTCTTCTGAAGAGCGCAGGAAAATCTTGCAAATGGTGGCTGATGGAAAGATCAGCGCGAAGGAAGCAGCGACGCTGATGCGGACGTTGGAAGATTCTGCTGGGGAGGAGATGGAAGTCATCGGAGCAGTCCCAGGCGCGGGCGGACACGAAGCGAGAAGCGATGGTCCAGAGTTTGATGAAGTCCGAAAGCGCGCGCTGCGATTCGCCATGATCCCGCTTTGGGTCGGCATCGTCTTCACAGTCTTGAGTGCGTGGGCTATGTTTTCCATCCAACAGAATGCAGGCTTGAACTTCTGGTTTTTTTGTATGAGCATGCCGTTTGTGCTGGGTGTTTTGTTGATCGCGATGGGAGCGGGGAACAGGTCTTCGCGTTGGTTGTACGTGAACGTGGATCGCTCACAGCAAAATGAGTGGCCGAGATATATTACGATTGCCCTGCCTCTACCGCTTGGATTGGTCAACTGGTTTTTGAAAAACTTTGGTTCGCACATCGAAGGCTTAAAACGGACGACAGTTGATGAAGTGGTTATGGCGATCTCGATGGCGAAATCCATTACCGAACCGCTGATCATTAATGTGGATGATACTGATGACGGCGAGCGTGTGCAAGTATTCATAGGATAAAAGGTGTGATATGGCAAACAGCGAAGAAAGAATGAAGATATTGAAAATGATCGAGGAGGGCAAGATCAGCGCAGATGAAGGTTCGAAACTGCTTGCGGCGTTGAGTGATACGCGCCGTGGTATTCCTACACCTCCACGTCCGCCAGGTGCGAGTGGTGCGCGCTGGCTTCGTATCCGTGTGACGGATACCCGCACTAATCGTTCGAAAGCGTCAGTGCAAATTCCGCTTGAGCTGGTGGATGTAGGCATGAAGATCGGCGCGCATTTTGCCCCCGAAGTCCAGGGTGTGGACATGAGCAATGTGATGGAGGCCCTGCGCATGGGCGTGACCGGCAAGATCATTGATGTCGTAGATGAAGATGGCGAACATGTTGAGATTTTTGTCGAATAAATTTACCAGGAAAAGCTAGTGTGACTTGACGTTCAACCTCAATAAATTGCTGCAATAGCCTCCTCTGTTATTAATAATGGCTATGAACTGGCTTTCACCTTTGCGAATAAACGCTAATCTTTATTAATTCACTTTTCCCAGAATGTCCTGCAGGGGCGCGTTTTCTCCGCGCGCCGTTTGATCGCCTGGTTTACCAATCCCATCTCACCGATCATCGCAGGCACCCTGGCAGATTTTGTGCTCGAACCGCAAATGCGTGTGACGAGCTCCCTCTCTGAAACTTTTGGCTGGCTGGTTGGCATCGGTCCCGGTGCGGGCATGGGCCTGCTCATTTTTTTATGCGGTCTTGGTGGCGCTCTCGTTGGCCTTGTTGGATATTTCGTCCCTGCCATTCACAACGCAGAGGCCATCCTTCCCGATCACGATGCACTTCCAAAAGCGGATGCGGTTCCTGCTTGATAAATCTTTTTGATTCTTCGCCTCTTTCGCTCATCTTATGCCTGCGTGGTGTACCTGAACAGTTCCTTCCTGAAACAGGATGCGCTCCACGTAAAGAATAGTCCGGTTTCCATAATCAATTCACATTATCGTATAAGATATAGTTACATTAGAAAGCTGCTTGAGACTATCGTAAGTGGTCTATTGAATTTTCATATTGTATATCAATAGGAATGAAATTGGAGAGCCCCATGAAAATAGCGATCTTTGGTTCAGGTGCCGTTGGCGGATACTTTGGCGGCAGACTCGCGCAAGCCGGGCAGGATGTGACATTCATTGCCCGCGGGGCACACCTTGCCAAGATAACGGGATCAGGCTTACGGGTCGATTCGATCGGCGGCGATTTTTTGGTGAATCCCGCCCAGGCGACAGATTCGCCGCAATCCATTGGCCGCGTGGATTTGGTCATTCTCGCCACAAAAGCCTGGCAGTTGGATGCCGTCATCGAGCAGATGACGCCGCTGATGGACGAGGGGACGATCATCCTGCCGTTGTTGAATGGCATGGAACACATGGACACCTTGCTTGCCGCCTTTGGGCGCGAGCATGTGCTGGGTGGGTTATGCCGCATCAGCGCCTTTGTTGCCGCACCGGGACACATCCGTCACGTGGGTATCCAACCATTCATCGCATTGGGTGAATTGGATAATTCCAAAAGCACAAGAGTTGATTCATTGCGGGAAATGTTTGCCGCGCTGAAGGGTATCACAGTGGATATACCCGCCGATATCAATGCTGCGATGTGGGAAAAATTTGTATTTATTTCCGGTACGAGCGGCGTGGGCGCTTTCACCCGCCAGCCAATTGGAGAATATCGTGCCAATCCGAAAACACGCACAATGCTCATCAACGCCATGGAAGAAACTGCCGCAGTTGCGCGCGCGCGCGGCATCCCGCTTTCAGAAAACCTTGTTCCAGACACAATGAAACGCATTGACACTATTCAACCGGACATGATGGCCTCAATGCAAAAGGATATTATGGAAGGACGTCCCTCCGAGTTGAATGAACAGACTGGCGCTGTGATCAGCATGGGTCGCGCAATGGGCGTGCCAACTCCCACGCATGAAATGATCCATGCCAAATTATTGCCGCTTGAACAAAAAGCGCGCAGCGTTTAAACACAAGTGAATATTTTCCACTCCGCTTTTTACGTTTTACATAACAGCCCCACCTACCCAAATTTCCAGTACCCATCCAATCCTTTTGGCGATACACTCGAGGTAATATCTTCGCTATACTCGCAAAAAAGGAGAATCTCATGAGTAAAAATATTTTTACTGAACTTTCAAATGCAATGGCTGATGCTGTCGAACAAGCCGGAAAATTCACAGTCCTAGTGGAAGCGCGCCGCCGCTTCCCAGCCAGCGGGATTGCTTTTGCAAAAGATATGATATTGACCGCCGACCATGTAGTGGAACGCGACGAAGACATCAAAGTGCTTCTCGGTGATGGGACGGAAATCAACGCCCGTCTCATTGGCCGGGACCCGGGAACTGACCTGGCGGTTTTGAAATTAGATCCTTCGGCACTCCCTTCGGCCGCAAGGCACTCAGCCACTCCCGCTGAAGTTGCAAAGACTCCCGCTCGTGTGGGACAGTTTGTTCTGGCAATTGGCCGCCCATCCAAAAATGGGATCGAATCCAGCTTTGGCACAATCAATGCCATTGGCGGACCTGTCCGAACTGGACGCGGCGGCATGTTGGAAAGTTATATCAAAACGGATGTGATTTCATACCCGGGCTTTTCGGGCGGACCGCTTATTAATGGAGAAGGTCAGGTTTTCGGTATCAATACCTCTGGCTTCCGCAGCGGCGGAGCGATTACCATTCCTGCTGAGGTTGCGTGGATAATTGCCGAGACCCTCACCAAATATGGCAGGATCAAACGCGGCTATCTTGGTATTCGAAGTCAAACTGTCAATATCCCCGTTGAGGGGCAACAGCAATTGAACCGCAAACAGGAGACGGGGCTCTTGATCGTTGGCTTGGAATTGGACAGTCCCGCAGGCAAAGGCGGATTAATGGTGGGTGATATTCTTGCAGGGGTTGCGGACGAAGCCATTGAACATCACGATGAGTTGTTCACGCGCTTGAGCGGAGAGGTTGTCGGAAAATTCGCATCACTGGATGTTTTGCGCGGCGGCAAATTGCAGGTGATGGATGTGGTTGTTGGAGAAAGATAATTGATCCGAGTAACGATTGTCTCGCCGAATCATGCCTTGCGGGTTGGCTTGCGTGAAATGCTGGCAGGTCATTCAGGGATCAGCGTGATAGGCGAATCGGTTAATCTTGAAAATATAAATGAAACAGAGACCGAGGTGATTTTGCTGGACTCGGTCTCCTCCGCTTCCTTGCTGGATGATAAAATGGATTATGCGATTTTGTTTCTGACGGACGATGTCGTGTCTGTTCGGGCTATGTTGAATTCAAAAGTGCGGTCGTGGGGCCTGCTTTCTGCAGACGCAACGGAAGCTGAATTGGCGGCGGCGATCCATGCAGTGGGGGAAGGGCTTTGGGTTGGCGCACCAGGCCTGGTCGAGAGTCTGATGCGTTTTCAAAGAGCAGGGGAATCTTCAGGTGAAGAGTCGCTGATTGAGCCGTTGACTGCCCGGGAGAAGGAGGTCCTGCAATTGATGGCACAGGGGCAGGCGAATAAACAGATCGCGCTTTCGCTTGGCATCAGTGAACACACGGTGAAATTTCATCTTTCGGCTTTGTATGTGAAGTTGGGAATTTCGAGCAGAACCGAGGCGGTGCGGCGGGGCGTTGAGCTTGGGTTGATTTCGTTATAAAAAGTCCACTGACTTTGACAGTGGACTTTTTATTGTTATTTCTTTTGTTTTCGGAACAAGAGGGGTGTGATGACGATCACCACGATGACAATGCCCATGACTAGGATGCCATCTGTTGAGCCGATTTCGGATTGATCCTGTGCAATCGGGGTGGGAGTGCCTTGTTGAAGCGCAGGGGCCGCATTCGTGTTTTGCGCGAAGACTACCGGCTGGTTGAAATTTGTGATTGCCAGGCCAAAGACAAGCATGATGCATAATGAGGCCAGCATTCCTGAAATATGATTTGTTTTCATTATTTTGTTCGATATAATTGTATCATGGTTCGAATGTGTATAATTCAACCCTTATATGTACTTTATTACACTTTCGATGTATAATCCGCCGAGTTAATTTGATGATGGGGTTCAGCAATTGATTATTATGGAGAATGTCATGGAAGTACTCATGAAATTATTACTGCCAATTTTCGTCCTGATGCTCGTCGGGACGGGTTTTATGTACCTTCATGCCATGATGGATTCCTCTTCATACTTTTGTTTTCGTTGCATCGAGTTAGCAATTCAGCCTTCGCCGCCGTTGCAAATACGGCGGCGTTGCGCTTAAGTCCATTTCAGGAGCATCCATGTTCAAAAGACTTTTTGACTGGCTGATACAGCCGCTCGGTCTGATTGCCGTGGGGATCGCAGTCCTGGCGGTGTTCAGCCTTGCGGCTTATGGGATTAATTACACCCAACAGCCGCCCGAACAACCCATTCAATTTCCTCACAAAACGCATGCTGCCTTTGGTGTTCAGTGTTTATACTGCCATCCAGGTGCGGCGAAAGGACCTTCAGCGGGGATTCCCGCTCAGGCAAAGTGTTGGGCTTGCCATCAACAGATCGCAAAGACCCAGACAAGCGTGCTCCTTGCGCCGTTGAAACAGGCGGTGGAGAGCGGCACACCCATTGAATGGGTGCCTGTTGCCATGGTGCCGGATTTCGTTCAGTTCAATCATCGCGCGCATGTTGCAGCGGGACAAAACTGCGAAAATTGTCATGGCGATATGACCAAGGTAACCGTTGCTCAAAACCCCCAGGTGTTCAACATGGGATGGTGTTTGAACTGTCATGTTAAGTCCGCGGGTGATGATCAGGAAAAACTTGTCAAGCTCAGCGACTGCGGCACTTGTCATTATTAAACCGGGCAAAAGGAATCAATATGAGCGAAAAATTTTCCCGGCGTGATTTTCTAAAACTGGCTGGTGTAGGCGCGGCGACCACTGCGGTTCTCACCGGTTGTGGGCCTGCTTCGCGTTATGTCAAACGTGAACCCTATATGCAGATGCCCGAATACAACTATAACGGCCAGAGCACTTATTACGCCACTACATGCCGCGAATGTGCGGCCGGCTGCGGACTCATCGTCCGCACCGTACAAGGCCGCGCGATCAAGACCGAAGGCAATGTGAACAATCCGCTTAACCTCGGCAAGACCTGCGCACGCGGACAGGCAACCTTACATGGTTTATACAACCCAGACCGCGTCATGGATCCGCTCAAACGCAATTCACGCGGCGGTGAATCCACGGAAGTCATGGATTGGGAGGCTGCCATTCAAGTGGTGGCTGATGCTCTTAAAAATAACAAACCCGAAGAAATTGCCTTCTTGATGGGCATGGCTCCCGATCATCTTTTCGATCTCGCTACTGATTTTGCGAACGCGACGGGTATCAACGCCCCTGTTCGCTTTGGCGCCTTGGGCATGTTTGAAGCCCGCGCTACCCTAAGCAAAGCTTCAGAGAATCTTTTTGGTGAAGCCAGCCTGCCCTTCTTTGATGTGGGTGGGGCACAGGTGGTCTTCTCCTTTGGCGCGAATTTCCTCGAAACCTGGCTCTCGCCGGTTTCCTACACGCGAGGTTTCGCAAGCTTGCGCGAATCCAAAACCAAACAACGCGGAACATTCGTGCAATTTGAATCACGCATGTCCCAAACTGGCGGCAAGGCGGATGAATGGATCCCGCTTCGCCCCGGGAGCGAGGCACTGGTTGCGCTTGCCATCGGCAGACTCGCCTCTGAATCACGCGGCGGTCCCATGCCGCGCGCTTTCTCAAGTGTGGACCCGCTTGAAGCAGCTTCGAAGTCAGGTATCAAACTTGAAACGCTTGAACACCTCGCGGAGATGTTTGCTGGTTCAAACAACGCGCTTGCCATCCCCGGCGGTGCGGCACTCGGTCAAAGCAATGGACTTGCCGTTGCTGAAGCCGTGCTGGCTTTGAATGCCATCTCCGATAATTTCGGCAAACCCGGCGGCGTGTACTTCTCAGCACTGGCCCCAAATCAGGCAGAATACCAAGGTCCTGCATCTGCAAAGGAAATGGTGGAACTTATTCAAAAAATGTTCGATGGCAAGATCAAAGTGCTGTTCGTGCATGGTGTCAATCCGCTTTTTGAATTGCCGACCTCGCTTGAATTTGGCGGTGCAAGTAAATATGTTTCCCAGATCATTTCGTTTGCAACCTTCCCCGATGAAACTGTACGTGAAGCGGACTATGTCTTCCCCGACCATCATGGACTTGAGTCATGGGGTTATCAGCGTGTAACCACTGGTTCAGCGCAACCTGTATTATCCGGCGCACAGCCAGTCGTTTCACCTTACTACAATACCCGCGCAACTGCAGATGTATTGATCGCCGCTGCTCAACTGGCTGGCGGCATATTTGCCGAAGCGCTTCCTTTCAAAGACGAAGTCGAATTTCTGCAAAGCAAAGCCGCTTCTTTGATGAACGCAGCTGATGGCTCCATTTCTGCGGCGGATATTAATACTTTCATGGCTTATTTCCAGCAGCATGGCGGCTATTGGAAGTTGTCCGATGCGCGCGGCATTCCCAATGCAGTGGATGTGCTTAACCGCAATTTCAGCGCTGAAGAAGCACAGTTTGAAGGTGAGGGCGAGTTCTTCTTCGTCCCGTTCGTTTCGCCGACCTTGGCTGAGGCTGGCGCGAACAAACCCTGGCTGCAGGAATTGCCCGACCCGACTACCACAGTCATGTGGAATACATGGGTCGAGATGAATCCTGAAACTGCCCATGAACTCGGTATCGAAAATGACGATGTGGTCAAGATCATCAGCGAAGCCGGGGAGTTGGAAGTGCCCGTTTATGTCTACCCAGCCATCCGTCCCGACACGATCGCGATGCCTTTTGGTCAGGGTCACACTGCTTATGGCAGATATGCTGAGCAGCGCGGCGTCAATCCCGCTGATCTGCTTGGTCAACATTTTAACGAAGCAGGCGATCTCGCGTTTGCTGGTATGAAAGTCAAAATCGAAAAGACTGGGAAGAAACAACCGCTTTCACGCCTTGAAAGCATGATGGGTGTCTACGGCATTGGTCTTGGCGAGGAGTAATTAATTATGGATATAAAAATCTCCGAAGTAAAACTGAGCGAGGAACAGGCCGGTAAATGGGGCCTGGTCATTGACCAGGATATTTGCACGGGCTGCCAGGCTTGTGTGGCCGCCTGCGCGATGGAAAATAATCTTTCCTTCGTAGGTGAAGAGGATTCAGGCTATGGCCGTTCGATGCACTGGATCCGCATCGAGCGCTTTTGGGAGGGCGAGTATCCCGAAGTGAAGATGACTCCCAACCAGCCAATGATGTGCCAGCAGTGTGGAAGCGCGCCTTGTGAACCCGTCTGCCCTGTGTTTGCAACCGTACACTCAGAGGCTGAGCAACTTAACTTGCAGGTTTATAACCGCTGCGTGGGTACGCGTTATTGCGCGAACAACTGTCCGTACCAGGTGCGTTCCTTCAACTGGCGTGATTATGAACGCCCTGAACCTTTGCCAAACCAATTGAATCCGGATGTGACCGTCCGCCGCCGTGGTGTGATGGAAAAATGCACATTCTGTATCCAGCGCATTCACCAGGCACAGGATCAGGCGAAAGCGGAGGGCCGCGAAGTAGTGGATGGTGAATTCACCACTGCTTGCGCGCAGGCTTGCCCTGCGAGCGCCATCATCTTTGGCCGCGTGGATGATCCCGAATCGCTTGTCTCACAATTGGGTCGACGGAGTCACGGTGTAAAACATCTTGAAGAACTCGGCACGCTTCCAAACGTGACCTACTTTAAGGGAGGGTAATTATGGCTGAAAAGAAAAATCATGCTGAACATGCACATGGCGAAGAACACCTCCGCAAAAAACACTTGATGCTCGACCCGCTTCCGCGCGGGCAAATGAATGCAATGGTGATGGAGTCCATGCACACCACCTCATGGAAGTTCTGGGCGGTGTTCGGTCTTCTTGCGGCCATCACTGCGTATGGTCTATTCTACTCATGGGGCGTAATGATCGCAGAAGGCCTGGGTGTCGCGGGCGTCAATCGTCCGGCTTACTGGGGTATCTTCCTCGTCAATACCGTGTTCTGGATCGGTATCAGCCACGCAGGGACATTTATCTCCGCCATCCTGCGGGTGTTCAAGGCTGAGTTCCGCCGTCCGTTCACCCGCGCCGCAGAGTTGATGACCACCTTTGGCTTGGTGCAGGCTGGTTTCAGCATCTTCATGCACATGGGCCGTGTGTGGCTTTCCTACTGGCTCATGCCTTATCCAAACCAGCGTATGTTGTGGCCCAACCTCCATTCCCCGCTTTCATGGGACTTGCTGGCCATCACCACATATTTGCTTTCATCTACAATGTATTTGTTCCTGCCGTTGATTCCCGATGTGGCCATGGCGCGTGATCGTTCCACCGGCTGGCGCAAGACTTTCTATAAAATTCTTGCGCTTGGTTTCCGTGGCACAGAAGGCGAGTGGACTCACCTTCGCAACGCGATGAACATCTTCGCATGGGCAATCATCCCAGTTATGTTCTCGGTGCACACCATCGTCTCCTGGGACTTTGCCGCAGCCACGCGTCCAGGTTGGAATTCCACCATCTTTGGTCCATACTTCGTGGTTGGCGCTCTTCATTCTGGTATGGGCGCTGTCATTATGGTGTTGGCGATTGTGCGCGGCACTATGAAGAACATGAAATACTTCATTCGTCCCGAACACTTCGAGGCCATCGGAAAACTCATGCTGATCATTTCCATGACATGGGCTTATTTTTTCTTCAACGATTACATGGTGCAATGGTATGGCGGAGACAAGTGGACGAAACAATTGCTGCATTTTCACGAAGCTGGACCCATGGGTTGGATGTGGTTTGTCATGCTCATCTTCAATGTGGCAATTCCCTGGGCTGTATTATGGAATCGCAAGTGGCGCTCCACACCCTGGATTGTATTCACCGTTGGTTTGCTGATCAACGTTGGCATGTGGTTTGAACGCTACATCATCATCCCCATTTCTCTCAGCATTAACCGCATGCCTTTCACCTGGCGTCTCTACCAGCCCGGTATAGAAATTCCGCTTGGTATCGGCACCCTGGCCTTCTTCATCCTGCTCTACATGGCCGCATCCAGATTGATCCCGCTTATCCCGGTTTGGGAAGTACAGGAAGGCCAGATGGCGCATGAACTCAAGAAATATGGACGCGAGACCGTTGTCACGGTTAGCGAATTGGAATAGGAGGACGATATGACTGAATCTAAAATTGTAGATTTATTGGCGGTCTTTCCTGACCTCGAACCTGCCGCTGATGCGATAGAGCATCTTCGCTCCATCGGAGTCCATGATGGCTGTATGAATGTCATATCTGGCATCCCCGTTACTGAAGCCATGCTTGGACGTCCCAGCCAATGGACGAACGTCCCTCGCATTGCATTGGGTGGTGCATTACTGGGATTTGGCGCAGGTTTCTTTCTTGCGTTCGTTGCCCCTTATCTCTACCCTTACCCAATTCAAGTAAGCACACAATCATATGTCCCAGGCCCGCCAGCGGTTGTTGTGTTATTTGAATTGACCATGCTTGGAATGTTGCTCTCCACCTTCCTCGGTGTATTTTTGGATAGCTTCTTCCCCAACTACCGCCCGATGAAGTATGTGCCTGAGGTGAGCGATGGGAAGATCGCCATCCTGGTTGAATGCCCGTATGGTGATGAAATGAAAATTATAGATGCCCTGAAAAAATCGGGCGCTGAATCCGTAAGACCTGCGGAGGCGCAACACCTATGAGACTCTTTAAACAACTTGTTGTCGTATTTGCGGTGCTTGGCGTGTTTGTCGGCGTGCTGATGATCTTCGCCTACGATGTAATCAAGATTGACTGGATCGTCTTCATGGAAATCCAGGACTCTTATTCCACGCAGGAAAAACCCCTGCCCGTGCCTGCTCAATCCATACCAGTGGAAGGCCCTGCCTACATTCCTGGCATGGGCGCGCCGCTTAACCCTGTGCCTGCTGATGAAATATCCATTGCACGCGGTGCACAACTATATAGCATTCATTGCCAGATGTGTCATGGAGAGGATGGACAGGGAAATGGAACGATCGCGGCCTTTCTTATCAAGAAAAAACCATCCAACTTGACCAGCGAACTGGTACAGAGCAAGAGCGATGGCAGTTTATTCCTGACCATTTCAAATGGCATATTTAACCCAAATAACAGCTTATTCCCGGATGTGCAATTCTCCGGGCAAATGCCGCCACTAAACGAAAATCTTACCGTGCGTGAGCGCTGGGATGTAGTTAATTACATCCGCATGCTCAATGCGGCAGAAGGACAATAGGGAGGTATATCCAATGAATGACGATGTAAGAAAATATATCTATGGCACATTGACCGTTTTTGTGGTTGGCATCCTGGCATGGATCGGTTTTCTATATGTCAATGCTTGTGGGTTTACATTAACATGTAATAGGGGTGCATTACCTGTTGAACGAACGCCCATCCCAACCCTTATTCCAGCCACCCTGCCTGCCATGCAAACCACCACTGGTGAAGTTGCCGTCCCCGACCAATGCCATGTTGCTGCCGTGGACTTGATTGGCGCATGGGTTGGGGCTGGTTCCTCTGAAACGGATGTGTTCCAATTTACGGATATCAATGGACATAATTGCGAATCCACTTTTGAAGAAGTAAAGCCTCTTTTCATCGAAGGCAACCTTTGGTATTCCGGTTCGCTTTCCTGTGTTTCCTGCCACTCAGTGGATGTGGCGGTCTCACCCGCACAACTGGACTTGAGCAGTTATGCGGGCATCATTGCCGGTTCCCGCCGTGCCGATGCCGAATCCAGTGGCACAGACATTCTCGGCGCTGGCAACTGGGAATCATCCTTGCTGTATGAATTCATTTCCGCCATCCACGCGGATGCGCCAGGTCATACCGAAGAGATCGCAGATCTGGTAATTTTTGCGGGTAAACCAATCCCAGAACCGAATCAGACAGCAACCCCGATTCCGTAATAGCTGGATGACAAAAAAGGCCTGATCAAACGAACAGGCCTTTTTTGTTGCATATATTCCTATCAAGGAGGCGCGAGATACCTAAATAAGGAAAACGCCCCGACTATGAGGCGTTTTTTTTCTGGCGGAGAGGGCGGGATTCGAACCCGCGAACCTTTGTGGGTTACACGCTTTCCAAGCGTGCGCGCTAAGCCAGACTACGCGACCTCTCCAAATTTGGTTCAAGCGGGCAAATTATACCAACGTGTTGTTTATATGACAAGCGATAGATATAATTCTAGATTTTGACTTATTTTTCTTCATTTGCTTATTCTGCGCATCGAAACCCGCGGCTTAAACCAGCGGATTGCGGTTCGTGCCGATAGCGGCTGGTGATTGCGATTTCGCGTCCATCTTCGTTATAAGAACCGCTGCGCATGGAATTTTCAATTCCATTTTCAGGACCTTGAGGATTTGTACGCGGGGATGAAAGGTAGTATTTTGAATCGTACCAATCAGTGACCCACTCGCGGGCATTCCCAGACATATTGAGCGCGCCGTAGGGACTTGCCCCAAGCGGATAGCGATAAACCGAAACGGCTTCGTGGATCATGCTCCCGCTGAAATTTGCAAGGCGCGGATTTGGCGCTTCGTCGCCCCACGGATACATGCGTCCATCTGTTCCGCGTGCGGCTTTCTCCCATTCGGCTTCTGTTGGTAAACGCCTGCCCACCCATTGACAGTACTCATTTGCCTGATGCCAGGTGACATAGGTGACGGGATGATTTCGATAAACCCAATTCTGATAATAAATATTATCAGAAGCCAGTTCTGTGCAAATGCCAGCCTGTATGCATTTCACATACATCGCATTGCTTACTTCCACTATATCAATCCAAAATGCATCCAGGAAAACAGTATGCTGGGGGGAATCGGCGTTTTTGTACACCTCGCCTTTCCCCATCAGGAATTCGCCCTCTGGCACATAGACTTGCACCATGCCATCCGGGGCGGACGTTTTTATGTCAACTGGTACAACGGATGACTTTCTGCCGAAATTGAAGGCGGCAATATCCAGCCGGACCCTTTCCATCGTCAACGTACCGTTTTGGAAGGAATGATAGAAGCGAATAAGAATATCCAAATTCCAAATAGAGATGGCAGCCATTGAAATAAAGAGAGACAAAAGTAAGGTGATATTAGATTTTTTATTTTTGAATAAATTCATTCTATTTATGCCTTTATTGTTTAGAATAAGTTTGTCTGATTTTACACGGTTTAATTGCAAAGAACCCCGGGTTTTTTGAAAAACTCGGAGTTCTGCTTGTTACCTGTTAACGTGTCTACTTGTCTACTTATTTACCAAGTTTCTTCTTCAACACCTCCGTCAGTGCTGGGAGGATCGCGAACAGATCGCCAACCACGCCATAGCGTGCAACTTTGAAGATCGGCGCATCGGCATCTTTGTTGATGGCGACAATGATTTTTGCATTGCGCATACCAACGATGTGTTGAATGGCGCCAGAGACACCACAAGCGATATACAAATCGGGTGTGACAACTTTGCCAGTTTGCCCCACTTGATGTGAGTAGGTGATGTAACCGCCGTCAACTGCCGCGCGGGAGGCGCCGACTGCGCCGCCGAGCAAGAGGGCCAGATCAGTGACGAGCGCAAAGCCTTGTTGGGCGCGCCAGACCTCGGCTTGCTTTTCATCCATGCCGGCGGGCGGAATTAAAGATGGGTTATTTGACACGCCGCGCCCGCCAGTAACGATGATACCTGCGTCGCCGAGGTTTACTGCGCTTTCAGACGCGGAGTAGCCTTGTACGGTTGTGAGCGCGTCTGTTTTGGCGGCGGCTTTCGTGAGCGTGCCAGTCTTGCCTGCGACATGTTCGGGTTTGGGGAAGGCGCGCCCAGGGATGGTGGCCATGACGGGCTTGCCTGAGCAAACTGTCTTTTCTAACACTTTGCCTTCGTAGATGGGACGTGTGGCAACCAACTGCTCACCGTTCATTTCAAATTTTGCGACATCGGTCAACACGCCTGTGGACAAATCCACTGCGGACATGGCGGCTAACTCACGAGTTCGAGCAGTCGCCGGAAACAGGATCAGGTCTGGGGTGGAGGATGATGCGAGCGCCGAAAGGGTGGAGGCATACGGTTCAGCGCGGTAATCTGTCAGCGTTGAATCATCCACAACGATCACTTCATCGGCGCCATATTCAAAAGCGGCTTTTGTAATTTCATCGAGACCCGTGCCAAATACCAAAGCGACGGCTGTGCCAAAAATTTTTGCGAGACCGAGCGCCTCCCACGCAGCAGGCTGGACTTCGCCTTTGAAATGGTCAATGTAAACAAAAGTTTTCATAGCACTTTCTCCGCGAAAATTTTGTCGGCGAGTTTTTCGGCGATCTCGGCGGGGCTTTCGCCTGTGATCATCTCGACTTCTCTTTCTTGTGTCGGCGGATTCATCAACTCGATGCGCGTGACGACGGGTGCGGGCGCGGTTTCATTGACATCGCTTAGAGACCAAACGGGGATTTCAGCTTTGGAGGCTTTGCGGATGCCCATGAACGATGGGTAGCGCGGTTCGCCAATGCTTTGGACGACGCTAAGCACGGCTGGCAATTTTGCGCTGACGGTTTGCCTGCCCTCTTCGATGACTCGGTCTACGGTCACGCTTCCATCCTGGACTTTGATCTGCCCAGCCAACCCAAGCATCGGCCACCCGAGAACACGAGCGGTCTGCGCGGGGGTGAGTCCTGAGCCATTGTCGAGGGTCTGACGGCCAAAGACGACCATATCTGCGCCGCCGATCTTGTTTATGGCAGCGGCCAGCACGCGCGCCGCGCCGACGGTATCTATTTCGGCGAGTGCCGCATCTGAGACAAGCACTGCGTCATCTGCGCCCATTGCAAGCGCGTGCTTGAGCGCATCTCTGGCGGACTCAGGGCCGATGCACAAGGCTGTCACTGTGCCGCCCAGAGCCTCTTTCTGCTGAAGCGCGCCTTCGACTGCGTACTCGTCGAACGGGTTGATGACCAACGGCGCGTCCCCCCACGATACCTTCCCATCCTCGGCTTTGACTTTCGCTTCCGAGTCGGGTACTTGCTTGATACATGCGATGATTCTCAAGATGGACTCCTTGATTTGAAATCAATTTTTTTACAACGAAGGACACAAAGGAGTACTAAGATTTCCCTTTGTGTAATTTCGTGTATTTTATGGTTAATAAGGTAATTACCTGCCAAACATGAAAGTCATGGTCACCAAAATATCCACGCTTCCGTCATTGCGAGGAGCGAACGATAGTAAGCGACGAAGCAATCTCGCTCACGGGGTGGGGGATTGCTTCGGGCGAAAATTCATCGCCCTCGCAATGACGGAATTATTTTATAAACGCCATCATCACCAAAACATCTGCGCCAACAACTGCCGCAAATCCAATCATGCTAAAAAACTTTTGCTCCACTTCCCAGCGCTTTCTGTTTTCCAATCGGTTTAGAAAGAATTCCTTGAATGGATAGAGAGCAGGGGAGCGGGTGAGGCTATTATAAATATCCTGGTAGTACGAGTCCGTTTTGAACCACAGTTTGTAAGTGTTCGAGAAGAACAGTCCACTGAAGAGCAGGAAAACGAGCACAAATCCGAAGGGAGGTTTATCGAAACTTGACATTAATATAATGTTTATCTTTTTCGCTAAGCAATTATATCCCAAATCACCAAAACCAACCGCTCGGTAGGGAATGTTGTCATTATGTAAAAAATAGCCCGACGCGTCTTGTGATGCGCGTCGGGCTAGGAGATTGGGGAGTCAGCCGTCATTGCTCTTGAACTCCCATGTTGCTGAGTTCATCCGGGCTGTACTGGGCTATAAACAGGTCCGAGCCAGCCAGGGCGAGCAATAGGATGGTGACTACAATGGGAATTACGAGCATAATGCAACTCCTTTCTATGATTAACAATATAACAATCCTGGAACTGAAAAGATATACCCCCTATCAATACTGTAAGGGGATCACAATATATTTTTGAAAGGGATGGAGAGTTAACGAAGGGATGCTCGGTTTTGTTCCTGAAAAATAACAGGATGTCCATCTTATTGACATTCCACTTATTTGAGATAAAATACATCTCGCACAACCTAAGCCGAAGTGGCGGAATTGGCAGACGCGCTACGTTCAGGACGTAGTGAGAGCAATCTTATGAGGGTTCAAGTCCCTCCTTCGGCACCATAAAAGAGACCTGCGAAAGCGGGTCTCTTTTATTTTTCGCTCCGCTGTATTTAACGGGAAAAGGTCAACCTATGGCAGATTTACCCAAAAAATTGGGACATTCTACACGAATGAGTAAACCTGCGGATAAATCCTACAAAAAATGGATCGGGGTGGTATAATTGCACTATAAAAAATAGTTTCTTTCATCTAATGCGGACACGAAGTTTCCCCCCATCTTCGTGTCTTTTTATGCCAATTTGGTTCGTTTTTTCCAATTTTAAGGATAATTATGGCTGAAGAAAATTTGATCGCAGGAAACATCGAGTCCGTTGACATTGACGCCCAGATGCGCTCTGCGTACCTCGATTACGCCATGAGCGTGATCGTGGCGCGCGCTCTGCCAGATGCCCGTGACGGACTAAAACCTGTCCACAGGCGCATTTTGTACGCCATGCATGAATTAGGCATGCGCTCGAACTCTTCTTACAAGAAATCTGCGCGTATTGTGGGTGAGGTATTGGGTAAATACCATCCACATGGTGACTCGGCTGTCTATGAATCCATGGCGCGCATGGCACAGGATTTCTCCTTGCGTTATCTGCTGGTGGATGGTCAGGGTAACTTCGGCTCAGTGGATGGGGATGCTCCGGCCGCAATGCGTTATACCGAGGCGCGCCTGCAAAAAATGGCTGAAGAATTGCTGGCCGATCTTGAAAAAGACACAGTCGATTTTGGACCTAATTTCGATGATTCACTGCAAGAACCGCTTGTCCTACCGGCGCGTTTGCCAAATCTTTTGTTGAACGGCTCATCGGGTATTGCTGTGGGAATGGCAACCAACATCCCACCGCAGAACTTGCGCGAATTGATTGGTGCGATCAATTATCTGATCGATAATTACGATCAGATTGAAGATGTCACTGTTGATGATTTGATGAAGTTCGTGCTCGGCCCGGATTTTCCCACTGGCGCTATGATCGTCGGTACGGAGGGAATCCTCTCGGCCTATGGAACAGGCCGCGGCCGAATCGTGATGCGCGGCGTCGCTCATATCGAAGAGACCAAGGCTGGGCGTTATCACATCAACATCACCGAGATTCCATACCAGGTCAATAAATCTACTTTGATCGAGCGTATCGCTGAATTGGTGCGTGAAAATAAGATCGATCAGATCTCGGACTTGCGTGATGAGTCTGACCAGCGCGGTATGAGCATCGTGATCGAGTTGAAACGCAGTGCTCAGCCCAAGAAAGTTCTTAACCAACTTTATAAATACACGGCTTTGCAATCCACTTTTGGCGTGCAAATGCTGGCACTTGTGGATGGGGAACCGCGCACCTTGCCGCTCAAACGCATGTTGCAGATCTTCATCGAGCATCGTCAGACGGTGATCGTGCGCCGCTCCAATTTTGAATTGGCCAAGGCGCGCGCGCGCCTGCATATTTTGGATGGGTACAAGCTTGCGCTGAATAATATTGAGGCGGTCATCAAGACCATCCGCGAAGCGGAAGATGCAGATGTAGCCAAGACTAATTTAATGAAACGCTTCAAATTGAGCGAATTGCAGGCGCAGGCAATTTTGGATATGCAGTTGCGCCGCCTTGCCGCTTTGGAACGCTGGAAGATCGAGGAAGAACACAAGCAGGTACGCGGGACCATTGATTATCTTGAAGACCTGCTTGCGCATCCAAAGAAAATACTTGCGCTGATCAAATCCGACTTGCTTGAGCTGGTGGAAAAATACGGCGATGACCGCCGCACTCGTATTGCCGCCGAAGCAAAAGAAGATATTCACGATGAAGATCTGGTAGCGGATGAATCCGTGCTGATCAGCCTGACCGAGCGCGGATATATCAAACGCGTTGCCGCCTCTGCCTTCCGCTCGCAAAGCCGCGGCGGACGCGGTGTGATGGGACACACCACCAAGGATGAAGATGAAGTGGTCATGCTCATTCCCGCGCGCAGTTTGAACACGATGTTATTCTTCTCGGATAAAGGCAAAGTGTATTCTGAAAAGATTTATCAAATCCCGGATTCGGACCGCGCCACAAAAGGCATTCCTTTGGTCAATGTATTGTCACTTGATCCAAACGAAAAAGTGACAGCGGCAATGGTCGTAGGGGATTTCTCCTCGCACAATTACTGTATGTTGATGACTGGGCGCGGTCGGATCAAGCGCGTTTCAATGGAAGAATTCGCCTCGGTCCGCCCCTCGGGCCTGATCGCCATGACTTTGGAAGAGGGCGACCAGTTAGGCTGGGCTCGTCTAACATCTGGCAAAGATGAGATCATCATCGTCACTGAAAATGGACAGGCTTTGCGCTTTAGTGAAACCAAAGTCCGTTCCATGGGACGTCAGGCAGCGGGTGTGCTGGGTATCCGCCTCGCGAAGGGTGATGTCGTCACCAGCATGGATGTGGTAGAAAAGGATGGCGCATTGTTGATCGTTACAACCAAAGGCTTTGGCAAACAAACCCCGCTGACCGATTACACCGCCAAGGGACGCGCAACGCGCGGCATTTCCACAATTGATCAAAAGGCGATCAAGGAAGTTGGCAAGATCGCCGCCGCGCGCGTTGTGCAAAAAGCCGATGACCTGACGATCATGACCTCCAACGGTGTCACCTTACGCCTTAATGTGAAGGATGTCAAACAGTCGGGCCGCGCAACCAGAGGCGTGCATCTCATCAAACCACAGGAAGGCGATAGTGTCGCCTCAGTGGCGCGCATCTCAGCCGATGATTTGATAAAGGCCGGTGCGCAAGTAAATGAAAACGAGATGGCGGAAGCGCAGCCAAAGTTGGTATAAAAAAATGGGCGAGGTTTCGAACCTCGCCCATTTTTTCTTTTATAGTAAGTCAGATTATAACCCGATCTTGTTGGCCACCAGCAAACACAATGCACCAATCACGCAGACTGCCAACAACAACATCACGGCGATCACAAACCGCTGAATGGATGTCATCCCTAATAAGCGGCTGGAACGCCTTGCAAAGGGCATCTCTACCTCGGTTTCAGTGGCGGATTCGAATTTTACTTCGTCTTCTTCGTAATAGGATGTGGGAGCGGTTTCATCACGGAGATTATCAAACATGGTCACCTCGATTTTTCACAGGGTATCGCATAATTTACCAAACCGAAATCGTGATGTTTATTCGCAATTTTCACCAAAAAGTTCAGTAATTTATGAGATAAGCGATAAAAGTATATCACGCCGTTGGCCTCAGGCTGACATCCCCGAATCGAATGATAACGGATTCGTCATGCGCATTTCGTAATCTCAGACTACCATCCGACTCAAGCCCAAGCAGTTCACCGATGACGGGCGCTCTGCCTCCTGCGCATACCTGGACCTGTTTACCGCGAAAGGCAAGCAGCTCCTCCCAGGCATTGATCAACTTATCCGTGCACATGTGTTCGCGCCATGAAAGGAATGCGCTCAAAATATCGAACAGAATTCCCTCGCATTCAGGCGGTTCCCTGCCAAGTTCATGTTCGATGCTCGTTGCAGGGAATTGCAGCACTTCAGCAGGCGGCACAGCTGTTTTATGGACATTGATCCCCACGCCGATCACCAGCGCTTCCACATCAGCTCCAGACCATACCATTTCGATGAGAATACCTGCTGTTTTTTTTCCGTTTAATAGAATATCATTCGGCCATTTGATGCGCGCAGCGAGACCGTGCTTGAGACAGGAGTCTGCAATTGAAAGCGCCGCTAGTCCTACGGTGCGCGTGAGATGCGGGCGCAGGGGCGCGGAGGGGCGCAGGATCAAACTAAAAGCGATGGCACTCCCTTTAGGTGTGAACCATTTTCGGTTGAGTCTGCCGCGTCCCTGTGTCTGTTCATCCGCGATCACAAGCGATAGGTCTTTCGCGTCACCTGCCGCCCAAGCCAAAGCTTCATCGTTGGTGGAGCCGATTGAATCAAAATAGCGCAAGCCGCCAAGGTTTAGGTTTGAAAGTGTTTTATTGAGGGAATGTCCGTTCATGGGGAGGCCAGGAAACAAATACACAAGTACACAGTGAAGGTTCGTATTTCCGTGTTTACCTGTCTACTTATGTACATGATACGTTCTTACTGAACAATATCATAGGGGTTGATGTTCGTGCCGCCAATACGGATCTCGAAGTGCAAATGCGCGCCAAATGAGTTGCCTGTATTGCCAGAGTAACCAATGACCGTGCCCTGCCCCACAGGTTGGCATACGCCAACATTGATCTGGCTTAAGTGAGCATACACCGTCACATAGCCACTACCGTGATCAATTTGCACGACATTGCCATAACCATAATTGTAGCCGACCTGCGCCTGGGTTACGATACCTGAACCTGCCGCATAAACATTGGATCCTTCAGGAGCAGTAATATCAATACCGAGATGTCCCGGCCCGTAGCCATTACCAGAAAGAGAATACGCATCTGCGGGCCAGCCAAAGCCCGCAGCAACCGGGCCGCCGCCGCATGCATTTCCGCCAATTTCTGATGTGCCTGTACCCCCTGCGGGGTTGCGTCCTACAGTTTGCAAATCTGCCGCCCAATTACGCAATTCGCGTGAGCCGCCGGGAATCATCACCAATGTACCGGGTTCTATTTTGGGGTCGGTGAGATCAACCTTGTTGCCGGGGAAAGTGATGATGTCCTCGGCATTCGCTTGCGACACATATGAGAATTTTTCCGCAACAGTTTCAAAAGTATCGCCGTCTTTCCATTCATAGTACAAGCCATCCACAGGCGGAATGATCAACTCCATGCCGGGCTTAAGGCTATGCGGGTTATCATCCATTTGTTTGTTAACGTAAAGAATGGATTCGTATTTGATCTTAAATTCACCCGCAATTTTAAGCATGGCATCACCACGCGAAACGCGATAGAGGATGGATTTATAGCGTGGTCGTTCGGGGATATTCGTCTTCAATTGCAGGTCGCGCAGGATGGACGAAATACCGCTTCCCTCCACGCCGGTAATGGGTACGCCAACCTGGGGTTTATCAGCGCCTGGTGCGCTTGTTGGTTGTGCGGCCGGCACAAAGGTGGTTGGGAGCGAACTTTTATACAGCAGGGTTGATCCCAACAAGCCAACCACGACAATACCAGTCAAAACCCAACTGAGGATTGTAAAACGATCCACCTTGCTGCTCGCGTTTAGCGAGCGTGGTGTTATGGGCGGCTGATTGACAGCTGCTGCAATTTTTGGTTTCCGTTTGAACTTTTGACTAGCAGTGGAAAAAAAGGATCGTATTTTCTTTAAAAAGTTTTTCATTCTCTAATCGTGGCGCACATTGGCAATTTGCGTTACGCATCCTTGGTGAGGTTCTCAAGAAATTCCATATTATTTTTCGCGCGTTCCATGCGGGTGAGGATGGCTTCGGTGGCTACGGAATTGTCCATGCCGGCGCCTTGGGGCGGCGAGGAGATCATTTGAATGAACATACGACGCATCAACCAGACCCGCTGAAGAAGATCGGGTCCAAGTAACAGGTCTTCGCGGCGGGTGGAAGAGCGTTCGATATCCACTGCGGGGAAGATGCGGCGTTCCTGCAGTTTGCGAGAGAGAATCAATTCCATGTTGCCGGTACCTTTGAATTCCTCGTAAACCACGTCATCGAGCCGGGAGCCGGTATCCACGAGGCAGGTGGCAATGATAGTGAGTGATCCGCCGTCTTCCACATTACGCGCCGCACCAAAGAAGCGCTTGGGCGGGTAAAGTGCGGATGGATCCATACCGCCAGAGAGAGTACGCCCGGATGGGTTGACAACCAGGTTATAGGCGCGAGCCAGACGCGTGATCGAGTCCATCAAGATAACAACGTGACGACCGATCTCAACCAGTCTTTTGGCGCGTTCCAAAGCCAGTTCCGCCGTACGGACGTGGGCGGTAACGGGTTCGTCAAAGGTGGAGGCGACTACCTCCGCATCGACAGAGCGATCCATGTCGGTTACTTCTTCGGGACGTTCACCAATCAGGGCAATAATCAGGTGTACATCGGGATATTTTGTTGAAATGGAATTTGCAATTTGCTTGAGGATAGTGGTCTTACCCGCCTTGGGAGGAGAAACAATTAATCCGCGCTGGCCTCGGCCGATTGGAGTGATCAGATTGATGAGCCGAGGAGCGAGTGTGTCGTGTTCAATTTCAAGGTCAAAACGTACTTCTGGGAAGATCGGGGTCAGGTTTTCAAAAATAACTCTGCGAGAGGGGCCTGTATCTGGTTCCAAGCCATTAATCGATTCTACTTTGAGTAGCCCGAAATGTCTTTCACTTTCACGCGGCGGGCGGACTTGACCAATCACGAGATCGCCTGCGCGTAAGTCGTATTTTCTTAACTGCGCCTGTGAAACGTAAACATCCTGATCACTGATGCGGTAGTTTGTGGCTCGCAGGAAGCCAATGCCTTCGCTCATGATCTCCAAAATACCGCCGCGCAGTTCAATGCCTTCCTTTTGCGCTTCCGCCTCGCGGATCATCATCGCGAGGGACTCCTTTTTCAAACGGTTGTAATTTGGAATATTCAGGTTTTTTGCAATGGCCCGCAGTTTTGAAAGCGGTTCGTTCTCTAGTTCGAGTATTTTCATGTTCAGTTCTCTTATGGGGGATTGGAATGGGAAAACAAAACTAACCAGCCTCCTTTGTGACAGGCTGATAAATCCTTAAGCAGTTGTTGGTGAATCAGGGAGTTCGGTCAAGGTTCTCGTTACGTTCTCCGCACGCCGGTATTTTGATGCATGCGGGCCTTATAAGTTCATTGTCAAAATTCTGGGGAAGTGACAATATTATAGCACTCTCGCGGGGATGATGCAATGCGAATTTTTCTGATTCAGCAATTTTGCTCTTCACCCTTCGTCGCTTTCAGGAATCGTGGCCACACCATTTCCAATAACCCGCGCTTGCTTTTCCAGGTCATTGGGATGCTTCTCCGGGTGGCTTTTGTGCATCGAAAAGTAACATACTTTTTGTTGGAAATTTATTCATCAAAGGAACATTATACGTGGCGCAATTCGCAGGGTTGCCAACTTTACCATTCACTTGTATAATCCAACCTACATTTCAGTTAATTGGAGCCACGAGTGATGGATCAAAATGAACCCCTGAGCGGGGCAACAAATGCGCAGGGAGACCAGCCAAATAATCATCAAACCATGGAGTCACTGCTTGAATCAGAATCTTTAAGCGTTGAATTGCCTCAGTCAGGCGAAATCCGCAAAGGGATGATTGCGAGCATTGGCTCAAACCAAATTCTCATCAGTATCGGAGCAAAATCCGAAGGTGTTGTTGCGGGACGTGATTTGGAACAACTCACCGAGGAAGAACGTGCCGAGTTAAAAGTGGGACAGGAAGTTAACGTTTACGTGGTTAACCCTGAAGACCAGAATGGCAATGTTGTCTTGTCCTTCAAACGCGCCCAGGAACAAATGTCCTGGGAAAATGTTGAGAAGATGGTCGCCGATGAAACCGTGATCGATACGAAGATCATCGGCTTCAACAAGGGTGGGTTGATTGTTGCTGTTGGCAACTTGCGAGGTTTTGTTCCATCTTCCCAGATCAGCGCCACACGCCGGGCACAATCCTCAGGCGATACGCCTGAGCAGCGCTGGCAGAAAATGGTCGGAGAACCGATCTCGGTCCGCATCATCGAAGTGGATCGCGAACGCCGCCGTCTCATCCTTTCTGAACGCGCAGCCAACGCTGAATCGCGTGCATCTATGAAAGACCGGGTCATTAGCGAGTTGGAAGAGGGTAAATCCTATACTGGACGTGTTACCAGCCTGGCTGACTTTGGCGCATTCGTCAATGTCAACGGCGCGGATGGACTCGTGCATCTTTCCGAACTATCTTGGGACCGCCTCGCGCATCCCAAGGAAATTCTCGAAATCGGCCAGGATGTGCAGGTCAAAGTCATCAACATTGACCGCGAGAAGAAACGCATCGGCCTCTCCATTCGTGCTTTGCAAGATGATCCCTGGAAGAACCGCGTGGAGAAATTCAGCGTCGGGCAACTTGTGGAAGGTGTCATTACCCGTCTGACAAAGTTTGGCGCGTTTGCCCGCCTCGAAGGTGATATTGAAGGTCTCATCCATATCTCCGAGTTAAGCGAGAACCGTGTCGAACACCCGAAGGAAGTTCTCAAAGATGGTGATGTCAAAACCCTGCGCGTCATCCGCATTGAGTCAGACCAGCATCGCATCGGTTTGAGCCTTCGCAAGGTTGACTCAGCCGCCTTCGCCGACAAAGACTTCAAAATGCTCACACAGGAATTCAACGAGCAGGACGAAGAAATCCAACCTGATGAAGATATCCAGCCAGATGAAGAAATCCAGCCATTTGAAGACAGCCAACCAAGAGAAGAAATTAAGCCAGACGAAGTCAGCCAGACAGACGAAGAAAAAAAATCAGAATAAAATAATCCAGAGCGCACCGAAAGGTGCGCTTTTCAATAATCCCCATGCCGTTAATAGTTGACGCTCACGCTGATATTGCCTATAACATGTTGAAATACGGGCGCGATTACACGCGTCCCGCAGCGGAAACCCGCCGCCTCGAAGCTGGCACTCAAACCATCGCGGAAAACGAAGCTTCCCTGCTCGGCTGGGACGATTACCAGCGCGGACAGGTTGCTGTCATTTTTTCCACACTCTTTGCCACTCCAATCCGTTTTAGGAAAACTGAAACTGAAAAACAAGTTTACAAAAACTTTGATGAAGCTCACAAACTATACCGTGAACAACTGCTGATCTATCATCGCATGACCGATTCCATCCCGGACAAATTTCGAATCATCGCCTCCACCTCCGACTTGGACCTGATTCTGAGCCATTGGAAATTCTCCAGCCAGAGCGGACATCCCGTCGGCATGGTTGTTCTCATGGAAGGTGCGGAGGGCGTGCGTCACTCCTCCGAATTAGAGGAATGGTATGAAATGGGCGTACGCCTCATCGGCCCCGCCTGGGTAGGGACGCGTTACTGCGGTGGCTGGCGTGAACCAGGCCCGCTTACCGATGATGGTCGCGAATTGCTCGCCGCCATGGCGGAGTACAACTTCACCCTTGACCTCAGCCACATGGATGAACCTGCCGCAATCGAAGCGCTGGATATTTATCGTGGAGCGATTGTCGGCACACATTCCAACTGTGCCGCGCTTATGCCTAACTCAAATTCAAACCGTCATTTTTCAGACCGCATCATCGGGGGCATCATCGGACGCGATGGGGTGGTGGGGGTTGTCCCGTTTAATTCATATTTAAAAGTTGGCTGGGTATCGGGTAAAAACCCGCGCACAGAAGTCCCCTTGCACCATGTTGCAAACCACATAGATCACATTTGCCAGCTCGCCGGAGATTCTCTTCACGCCGGTATCGGCTCGGATTTCGATGGCGGCTTTGGTTTGCAATCTGTCCCGCCGGAAATTGATACCGTTGCCGACCTGCAAAATCTGGTATCCTTATTACAGGCGCGTGGTTATTCGGAACCTGATATTTCAAACATACTTGGCGGTAACTGGCTTGCGCGCCTCAAAAGGGATTTACCCTCCTGATGAGCAATCACAAACCCCTCCCTGCCTCAACTCCTGTCGAAACCCCGCTGGTTGAGCCTGTCGAAACCCCATCTCGCATGGACGATTTGATCACGCCTCGAATCCGTATCAGCCTTGCCATCACATTGATCGGTATGTTCATCTTTGCCATCGGCGCCAAACCAGGCTTGTTCGGCTGGGATCGCAGTCCAGTGGTGGGCTTCGTTCAAATCGCAGTCTTCCTGATTGGGCTGGCCTTTATTTGCCTGGGCGGATACATCGGTTTGCACACGCTCTGGTGGGGCAGTCAACGCACGATCATATCAGACATCGGTTCAAGGCTGGTTGGCACAGGTTTTGTGATTGCCGTCTTTGCAGGCTTGGCGGATGTCTTTGGAATGGGCTCGCATACCTTTCCACAGGTTCCCTATTTTGGCCCGTGGCAGGCAACGGGGGTATTGATCGGTCAGGGAGTGGTCGCGTTGGGCTTCCTGCTCATGATCCCATTTAATCTTCATTGGAATCGCAGATGATTTTTGTAGCACATTACGAAATCTTTCTTGCTTCCATGTAAAAGCGTTTCCCACGCGCCTCGCCCATCGAAAAAGTTTTTCGCGGCAAAGCGCCATCAAGGATGACCGTCTTGAACAATTCAGATTTGTGCATGCCCGCCAGATAGAAGCCGGCATTGCCAGGCTGCAAAGCGAGTCGTTCGACCACATCCTCACCATGCACATAATCAATTTTTTCCGCGCCGCCAGCTTTCAAGAAGGCATCCAGGAAGGATTGGATGGTGCCGACCGCCAGATTTGATGTAGGATTCGCAATTTCGATCACGCCGAATTGTTTTCCGCCTCCAACCAGACCGATAGCCTGCTTCTCACCCTCGGCAGAGTCTACTCGTTGAGTCATTTCCGCGCCGTTTTCAGAGGGTGTGTAATTAAAGTTGGCGCCGAAGGTTTTTTCAAGCTCTGCGAACAGATCCTTCTTCAACCCAAACAATACACGATGGATCGGCTCAACCATCACCCCTTCGTCATGGACATTTTCAATTTCAACCAGCGCGTACCGCGAGGGATGATCCATGCCAACCTGGGTTTTCATCTTTTCCCAAATGGCTTTGGCTGTTGCCAGCGAATGATTGCCGTCGCCCATGGCAAATAGCAGTACTGGTTCATCTTTGCCGATCCCATATTTCGCCGCGAAAGTTTCAGGTTTGGCAAGTTCGCGCAAGGCTTCAATGACCTGATTTTCATGCGCTGTATTGATCGCATATCCCGTCAGGTGACCGCTGTCCAGCATGAGATCGAAATCATATAACTTTTCGAGTTTGGATTTATTCGCGCTCAGCGGCTCAATGACTGTGTGGTGCGGGTCATCAATCAACACCAGAATGTGCGGTAACTCCAGCGCTGCGCCCTGACGGATTTTGATGCGGGGAGGCAGGCGCTCCATAATCGTCCCTTCCGTAGCGCGGATCAGGCTGGATGAACCTTTGTTGTAATCATAACGTTCAAGGTCAAGGCTTAGAATGATGCCCTTGCGGGTTTTTCCGGAAACTGTGCGTTCCACATAAATGAGCCCATCCTGCGATTGGAGAAAGCCTTGATCCATGTATCTTCGCATAGCCAATTGGATGCTTTTAATACGCTCTTCTTCACCTGGCTTTTCAATATGCACTTCGGGGAATGTCAAATTCAAAGTGGAGGGTGCATCCCCGACGATCTTTTCCACTGCATGCCAATACTCTGGCTCTGATGTGAACTGGTCGCAGGCAATGACAGCCCATTTCTTTAAGTCCAAGCCTGCTTTAGGCAAATATACCTGAGGGATTTGAATGCCGATATCATTGATATTTTTCATGGAGGTCTCCAATAAATTTATGTCGTTGCGAGGAGGACTTTAGCCCGACGATGCAATCCCTTTGCTGAGATGGAGATTGCTTCGGGCTGCGAAAACATGCGGAGCAAGAGGGCCCTCGCAATGACATGATACTTATTTATTTTCCGTTCTTTGCAAACGCGATTAACTTCCCTGCCACTTCTGCGCCGACGCGCGCCTGCGCTTCTTTTGTGGCTGCGCCGATGTGCGGGGAGCCAATTACATTATCCAGTTTGAGTAATTTCCAGTCGGTGGGGGGCTCCTCATTGAGGACATCCAACGCTGCGCCGGCGACCTTGCCTTTGGTCAAGGCTGCGTAGAGTCCATCCTCATCAAGGATGCCGCCGCGCGCGCAGTTGACAATGCGGACGCCATTCTTCATTTTAGCGAACTGCTCCACGCCGATCATACCCGCTGACTCCTTCGTCTTTGGCAAATGCAGGCTGATGTAATCAGCCTGAGCCAGCAATTCATCCAGTGTGACTAATTTTATTCCGTCCATTTCCTTCACATATGGGTCATAGGCAAGGACAGTCATGCCCATCACGAATGCGCGTTTGGCAACTTCCCTGCCGATATTTCCCACGCCGATCAGGCCGAGAGTCTTACCGCCGATCTCATCGCCATTAAAACTTTTCTTGTCCCATTTTTCAGCTTTTACCGAAGCAGTCGCCTGATAAAGGGAACGTGCCATCATGAGCATATAGCCAATGGCTAACTCAGCCACCGAAGCGGAATTTGCCAACGGCGTGTTCATGACCGCAATACCCCTGGACTTGGCGTACTCATGATCAATGGTATCCAGTCCAGCGCCGCCGCGCACGATCACTTTCAGGTTGGGACAAACATCAATCAGCGATTGACGTACCTTGGTCCTCGAACGGACGACCATGCCATCGTAGGCCGGCAGAACATTCGGGAGTTCTTCGGGAGTGATTTCATCACGCACGTCCACAGTGAGACCTGCGGCGCGCATTTGTTCGATATACTCCTCTTCTGTTTTGTCGCAAATTAGAACTTTCATTAAAATTCTCCTCTAAATGATTTATATGAAAATCATTCTAACAACGGGGATTTGCTTTGTCAACGATATTATGAATAATGTCGCTGTGAGGCGTTCTTGTCCTCCCTGGCACCGCCCGCCAGGGCAGGTGTAGCCGAAGCAGTCTCCCAATAACAGGGGATTGCTTTGTTGGGAAGAACAAGTGCCCTCCTCGCAATGACACACCGCACTCCCGAAAGTGCGTCGGGACGATGTGGCGTACGGCGCAAGTGTAATGAGAATTGCTGAATTGTTCTTGTATATTTGTCTGACAAAAAGATATAATGAAATAGTAATATTGCTTATGCTCTTTCGGGCTTAGCCCTAAAAGAACATAGTCTCAGTGATGCACATGTTGATCGAAACAGAATCAGCTCAACGGTCAGGAATGAACCGTAAAAAATCACCATAAAACAGGAGTCCCAATCAATGTCTGATTTAAAACGCGCTTATAATTTTAATGCCGGTCCGGGCGTCTTACCGCTGGAAGTTTTGCAGGAAGCCCAGGCAGAGTTGCTGAATTTCAAAGGGACAGGCATGTCTGTGATGGAGATCAGCCATCGCTCGAAGGAGTTCGAGGCTGTCATCCAATCCGCCGAAGCGGACTTGCGTGAACTGCTTAACATTCCCGCCAACTATAAAGTGATGTTCCTGCAAGGCGGCGCGACCCTGCAATTTGCGATGCTGCCGATGAACCTGCGCCCGGCTGGCGCTTCGGCTGATTACATTGTGACGGGCACATGGAGCAGGACCGCCATCAAGGAAGCCAGAAAACTCGGCACAGCCCGCGCCGCCGCCAACACCGAAGCGGACGGTTTCAACTGCATCCCTGCGGGCCTTGACCTCGACCCAAAAGCCGCCTACCTGCATTTCACATCCAACGAGACCATTCACGGCGTGGAGTATTTTAGCGAGCCAACGCCGCCCGCGGGAGTGCCGTTGGTTTCTGACAGCTCATCCGATTTTATCAGCCGCCCGATTGACATTGCAAAATACGCATTGCTTTACGCCGGCGCGCAAAAGAATGCGGGACCTTCCGGTGTAACCGTTGTCATCATCCGTGATGACATGCTAGAACGGGTGCCTGAAAACCTGCCTGTGATGCTGGATTACAAAACATTGGCGGCCAGTGGCTCCTTGCACAATACCCCGCCATCCTTTGCCATCTATATGGTGGGATTGGTCTTCAAGTGGGCGAAGAAGATCGGCGGTCTTGCGGCTGTTGAAAAAAACAACCGTGCCAAAGCGGACCTGGTTTACAAAACCATTGACGGAAGCGGCGGTTTCTATCGCGGACATGCCAAACCCGAGGCTCGCTCCCTGATGAACATTCCCTTCCGCCTGCCCAGCGAAGAACTCGAAGAGACTTTCGCGAAGGAAGCCAAGAATGAAGATCTAATCGGTCTAAAAGGTCATCGGTCTGTCGGGGGCATGCGCGCCTCCATTTACAACGCCATGGATCTCGCAGGTACGCAGGAATTGGTTAAGTTTATGAAGGATTTCCAGAAGAAGAACGGGTAAGAGTTATAGAGAAATATAAAGAGACCTCCGAGTTTTGTGAATTTGGAGGTCTCTTCGTTAACACCTTGTGTACACGCTTTTTGTTAAACGTGACTTGGTGTTTGGTCTGATACTTTGACTTCGCGATTGATTCTGGCACTCAATTGTTTTTCCGCAACTTCCAAATCATAGCGAACCTGTAAACGAAGCCATACCCCTGCGCTTGTACTAAAATAACGAGCCAGTCTCATGGCAGTATCTACGGTAATGGCGCGTTGACCATTAACCATTTGGCTAATGCGAATCGGCGTAACGCCAATGTCGTGAGCCAAACGATACTGACTCAACTTGAGCGGCTTCATAAAATCTTCAAGCAGGACTTCGCCAGGGTGAATAGGTGATAAATTACCGTCCATCATATTTTCTCTCATCCGTGATAATCCACGATTTCACATTTCGCTTTGTTATCCGAACATTTGAAAAAAATTCTGCTTGGAAGCAGGAAAAACCCGAAGCCAGAGAAATGCTCAAAAATGGCGACGAATCCCACCTGCCTGTCCTGAGCCTGTCGAAGGGTCAAGTGTACGCGGTGTTAGGCGCATTCACGGAACGCAGAGGGAGGTAATATCTTAAAGTTTGATTGATTTATTTTCTCATCGAATTTACTGATCATTCAATCCCTTTCCATCGAGAATTTGCTCCATATATTTTTCAACCCTTGCCGCACGGGTTTTGGATTGTTTGGGTGCAGAAAAATATAGGATATATGCTCTTTGCCGTCCTGGCGTCAATGCCTCAAAAGCCTCTTGTAATCCATGAACTTCCTCTAACTTAGAGATAAATTCTTCAGGCATTGAGAATTCTGTAACCTTTTTATAATTCACTTTCAAGCCCGCTATTTCTGCTTGAATGGACTCATTGATATAGGCTTTCAATATGGTTTCCATTTCAACTATGTCTCGAGCATTGGTGAACCGAATCTGGCGCGCCGCTTGTACATTCTCCGTTTGTTGAATCAAGATGCCTTCGGTGTCTTTTAACAAGGCGCCTTTGACAAACAGGATCGCGCAGTATTCTTTAAACCCATGTATTAAAACCATGTTCTTATTCTCAAATGTGTAACAAGGAACACCCCACTTTAATTCTTCGGTCAGTCCGCAATCAAGAATGATTCTTCTCAATTTCTCAAATTCTTGTTTCCATTGTTCGGCTTTATTAAAAAAGAAATCAACTTTAGGATTTGGTTTATATTTTGTCTGTTTAACCATATTTCCTCTTAGGTTGAAAAGCGCTTAACGGTTTGCGTTCGCGAAGCATGGCGCTGGGGCGGGCGTGGACAATGTTTGGGAGCAGAAAAAACACGAAGCCAGAAAAATGCTTGTAAAACGCGCAGACTCCCACAAGTCAGGTGCACGCTTTTGACTTGCAAGACTCACCTATGCAGTGACAGGTTTCATTTCACGGCAACGAGGATAATTTTGGCAACCGTAAAATTGTTTTCCTTTATGTTCACCTTGCGCCACTGTTCTTAAAACCATTGGAATACCACATTTAGGGCAAAGCGGAACAGAATTAACTTGCTTATTAATTTCTGGTTGCGGCGAAGCAACTGGAGCGCTAACTATATCTTTCAAAAACGGCGCAATTTGAGCCGCAATTTCTCTTGTATTGTACTCTCGCTGAGCTGGCAAACGCAATAATGGCAAACCCGCAACTTGGAAAATCTTTTCAACAAAATCATCACGTTCTTGCCTATCATCTCGCTTGTGACTGGAATCATCCAATTCGATGCCAAGTAACGGTTTCATTGTGACGGAATCGCAAACAAGAAAATCTAAATGCTTTTGAGCGATTCTGCTGAAATAAGTCATATTCTCATTTGGGCGCGACACAAAGAAAATATCAGCCAACCTTACTTTTGACTGAATTATTATTCGTGTGCCACCAAGAGAAGAAAGGACTTTGTAAAACGAGAATTCCGCAGGCGAAAGAAAATCATCACGGACACGATAGGGAAGTGCTTCAGGAATAATTGTTTCAACTGTGGGAATAGAATCGTTGGACGAATTATAGTCACTCGCTTTGAAAATAGTCTTTGTTGTTTTGCGTCCCAAAAACGGAAAAATGACGCTTAAGCAACCTTGTTTCTGTTTAGTTTTCGTTGCCATATTCTAGATTTTATCTCCACCGAAAATTACATGATTTGCAAGGGGCGTGCCAACGGTTTGCGTTCGCGGAGCATTGCGCTGGGGCGGGCGTGGATTCTGCTTGGGAGCAGAGAAAACTCGAAGCCAGAAAAATGCTTGCCGTAGGTGCCGCAGAATCCCACTTCATCTGTGCACGCTTTGTTGGGCGCGTTCTTTGCCTTAAGTGTACTGCCATTTAACAAGACCATATTTTATCAATCGGTTTTACTCAAACCCATCAACTTTGTTTTCCCGATTTACCGTCAAAATGCGTATACCAAACCTCTGAATTAGAGGAGCTTCACGCCACCGTTTAGCTAAGGCTTCGAACTTATCTGAATAAGGTATGGCGACGGCTAATATATCTTTATCGCCTACTTTTTCAATTGTTAGTAGTTGCCCAAGTGCCTCACGAATAAGAGGATATTCTTGGGAGCTTTTACTCTTTGCGAGTGGTCCCTTTTTACTCTCAACGCGAAGTGTCTGACCTGATTGTAATGTGGCTGTTATATCGCCCCGACCAGGGAATGAATGGATTTGAATATGCGGTTGCCATTGTTGATTCGTATAAACACCTTGCCAACTATTTTCATTAGAAATCTTCGTCCAGCCATACGAATTAAGGAAATCAATAATAGGAAAATGGACAGTTTGCTCAGTTTTTATCTGAGCACCATCTATAGCAACCTTTACATCTGAAACTGTAAGTCCTTGCTCAATAAGAAAGAATGCAATTCGGAGACTGACTTCAGTTTCAGCCATTTTATCAATTGGCAACATATTCATTCCTTATGCAAGGGCAGCGCCCAACGGTTTGCGTTCGCGAAGCATGGCGCTGGGGCGGACGTGGACTCTGTTTGGGAGCAGGAAAAACTCGAAGCCAGCCTGTCCTGGTGCTCGTCCAGGGAAAAATACTCGAAAATGCCGCAGAATCCCACTTCATCTGTGCACGCTTTGTTAGGCGCGGTTTTGCATTACTTAACCAAATTTTGCGTCGAGATAATGCCATAAGGTTCGTGCCGCATTTATCACAAGCATTGCTTCATCTTTTTCAAGCAAATCATTGTTTGGATGAGCAACACTCGCGTTATTTCTGATTGGATTAAGCGCGTCCAGAACACTTGCAAATGATTGAAACACACGTTCAATATCTTGTGACCGTGAACCTAAGTTCTGCAATGCTGGATGACTTTGACGAAGCGATTTAAATAATTTAGCCATACTATCATCTTTTGCATAGGTTATTTTTTCACTGTCGCAAACTGCTTGCAAATAACCATGCAACGCTGTGTGAATTCTATCAACTCCACTTATTGCGCCATTCGATTGAAGTAAGGCTTCGACATCGCTTATAGCGCGTTCAACAATTACACTTGTAGTTTTTGGATCGGGAGTGGCGATTGGGGATGCGCCTTCTAGCCTTCTTGCTATTTCGATTAATTCATCAAAAAGTTCCTGCGTTCTTGTCGCTGGTTTATTTTCAGCAACAATTGGAAATCTTTCTAAAACACCGCGCACAATATTTGCTTGTACATCGGGCGACGAAATTTTTAGAATTTCAATAAACCTCTCGCGTGTTGTTCCTTCAAGTGGATGAGGGTTTATATCAAGGTTGCAATATTCGGGATAAAAATCAGCATGAGTTCGATAACTGAAATCGCCAAGATAACCGCCAGTTACGCCAATGTAGCGATTTACGATTTTCATAATGTCTGGATTCGATAACCCTGCCATAATTTTTAATCCTTATTTTTATATAGCGAAGCGCCTAACGGTTTGCGTTCGCGAAGCATGGCGCCGGTGCGGGCGTGGACAATGTTTGGGAGCAGAAAAAACCCGAAGCCAGAAAAATGCTTGTAAAACGCGCAGACTCCCACAAGTCAGGTGCACGCTTTGTTGGCACGCTCTATGTTATACGTGACTTGGCGTTCGATCTGAAACTTTGACTTCCCGATTGATTTTTTTGCTCAATTGTTTTTCTGCTACTTCCAAATCATAGCGAACTTGTAAACGAAGCCACACTTCTGCGCTTGTACTAAAATAACGAGCCAATCTCATCGCAGTATCTACGGTGATGGAGCGTTGACCATTAACAATTTGGCTAATGCGAATCGGTGTGACGCCAATATCATGAGCCAAACGATACTGACTCAAATCAAGCGGCTTCATAAAATCTTCAAGCAAAACTTCGCCAGGGTGAATAGGTGATAAATTATCGTCCATCATATTTTCTCTCATCCGTGATAATCCACAATTTCAACATTTTGCGCTTTGTTTTCTGACCATTTGAAACAAATTCTCCATTGGTCATTAATACGAATACTATGTTGCCCAGCCCTATCACCCTTTAACTTTTCAAGCCTGTTTCCAGGTGGAGCAAGTAAATCCTGTAAATCTACCGCGTCATTCAGGTAAAGCAATTTGCGGCGGGCAGTGCGCTGAATATCTTTCGGCAATTTTGTAGAAGTTTTGCCACGAAAGATTTTCTCTGTTTCGTCGGAAGCGAATGATTCAATCACAACCCGATAATATCACGAAGCGATAATGTTTTCAAGTCTTTTGTTATGCAAGGGGCAAGCTAACGAGACTGTCGAAAAACCATGTTTTCAGACAGAACGCAAGTCCGATGGTGGGTCAATCGCCTGATTATTCGCTATGAATGCGGCTGAACAGGACTGTGCGGGCTTAGGTCAACGTCCCAAAGGCGTGGATTTTGC
>JAUXUL010000052.1 GCA_030680795.1 Anaerolineales bacterium
ACCTATTCTAATTGCAGCAGCAGAACGGCTCACCTATCGTGGATATGACTCTGTGGGGGCGGCGACGATGAACGATGGGAAGATCGATCTGCGAAAAGATGTGGGCAAGGTGGATTCAGTGGCGGCGAAATATAACATCGCTGAGATGCGCGGACAGCGTGGGATTACGCAGTTGCGCTGGGCGACGTTTGGTGAGCCTTCGCAAGTTAATAGCCAGCCGCATTTGGATTCAAATGGTGACATGGTTGGCGCGCACAACGGCAACGTGGTGAACAATGTGGAACTGCGTCTGGAATTCATGGCAGAGGGAATGACTGTCCGTTCGCAGAATGATGGCGAGACATGCGTTCATGCGGTGGAGAGATATATCAGCCGCGGATATGAATTCATTGATGCGATCCGCTTGGCGTATGGCGACCTCGAAGGCGATTATGCTTTTGTCATCGGGCGCGCAAATGATGACAAGTTATACGCGTTCAAAAAAGGTTCGGGCATGGTGATCGGCATCGGCGATGGCTTCACTTGTCTTTCGTCTGACCTGCCTTCGATATTGCCGCTCACCCGCGAAGTGATCCGCCCGCAGGATGGGGAGATCGTCACGCTGTGGGCAGACCGTGTGGAAGTGAGGTCTGTCAAAGATGGAAAAATAATCGTCCGAATGCCAGAAACAGTTACAGAGTCGATGAATGCGGTGCAGAAGGGCGGGTATCCGCATTTTATGTTGAAGGAAATCCACGAGCAGGCACAAGTCGCCCGTGAGTTAATCCACTTATTGGATGGCAGCCCCGATGTCCAGCCGTTGGTCGAAAAGGTGAAGAACGCGCGTCATCTGTATTTGATCGGATGCGGTACGAGTTATCACGCGGCGGCGGTGGGCTCGGTGTACATCGCGCAACTGGCGGGACGCGCCGCCATCCCTGTGCTTGCGCCGCAGTTCATCGCGCAATACGCGCCCTCGGTTGGATATGAAGACGTGGGGATTTTCGTCAGCCAATCGGGCGAGACCAAGGATGTGCTCAACGCGTTGGAAGCCGCCGAGAAGCGCGGCATGACTTGTTTTGGATTGGCGAACGTCGTCGGCTCCACGTTGACAAAAGCCACTTCGTTCTGTCTACCCTTGTGCTGCGGATACGAAATCAGCGTGCCAGCCACGAAGACCTTTACCAACCAGGTCGTGACGTTCCTGTATCTGGCGTATAGACTCGCTGGCAAAGACACGAGCGAACTTTTGCGCATCCCAGATTTGATGGAACAGACCATCGAGATGGTCGGACCGCAGATCGAAGCGATCGCGAAAGAGATAAACGAGTGGAACGACATGTACTGTCTCGGCTACGGCGCGACTTATCCGATTGCCTTGGAAGGCGCATTGAAATTAAAAGAAATTACCTATGCCCATTGCGAAGGCATGCTCTCGACCGAATTCAAACACGGACCGCTCTCCGCGGTGAGCAAAGGATTCCCGATCATCTTCTCTGCGGGACCGAACGATGTGCCGCTCATCATCAGCGGCATCAACGAAGTCAAAGTGCGCGGCGCACGCACGATCACCATCGGCGAAGAGGATGCCCGCTTGCGCGCCAACGGCGATGACCTGGTCGTTATCCCCAAGTCAGACGCGCAGATCAGCGCATTGCTGGGAGTCCTGCCGCTGCAGTTGCTCTCGTATCACATGAGCGTGATGCGCGGGTTTGATCCTGATTTTCCGAGGAATTTGTCGAAGACGCTGACGGTGGATTAAGAAATTCTATATTAGATTTTCCAAGCACATAATAATTGCTGCTCACAATTCATTTTTAAGGAGTGAAATGAGTAAATCCAAAAGCACAAAAATCCATCTGTCAAATGGTAAGATGCTTCATAGATTTGTTGCTCTAAATTTAGAAGAGTCTGACGGGTCTTTATACATTACACTTCTACGGGAAGGCAAAATTTCTGAAGCTACAGTTTTCGACTCAGAGAGCGGAGAAAAGAATGGAATTAAGTTTGATAACGGGAGACCAAAAAGAAAGAAAATATCCTACCATGCGTCAGGAAGGATAAATTACCATAACACCAACCACCCGCCTAATTATTGCGAACCAATAAGCGAAATAAGCCAGTTAAATTTACTGCAAATCTATTCAGTTCCATCCATAGAAAAACTGGACCAGATTGACAATTTGAATGAAGACGATTGTATATTTGAGCCAGAAATCAAAGAAGGGCGAATTGACTTTTGCTTATATCTTGCACCTTGGGATACCCTCATCAACATAAATCACGTAGCTGTCAGGTATAAAAATATGTTTAGTCTTATTATTTCAGCTCAGCATCCAAACTCGGAATGGACTAAAGGATTAGACAATCATTTTATTACTGTAGCACCAAAAACTGGGTTTTATACTGAACAGAAAATATCTAATGAACAAGCATTAATCTCTTTCCATCAAATGTTACACAGTACAAAAAATATTATTGTATATTCACCGAACCGCGAAGGAATATATAAGATAATATTTGCTGTTCCAATGAGAAGAGCACCTGACATGTCAATAGAACTTCATGATGAAAACTACAATTGTGAAATAGTAAGCGCGAATACAGCTGTAGTAACTTTCAAAGTCAGAGATAAACATAAAAACGTAATAAAAACAGAAATGCCAATAAAATCTATATTAGCCAGTGCAGAATTATGAGCCTGCAAACCAAGAAGTGCTAAGGCTACAACGACAGAAGCAAAATTTGGGGATAAGACACGGTTGGGGGAAAGAGATTGCGGAGGAGATGTCCATGTCACATGGGCGGGGCGGGTGAGTCACCAGACTTCGGAAGTTTTCAAGATGCAACACCAGGCAAAATATAGGGTAAGGCGGGGTTGATAAAGTTTCACAACGAGAATATTGCGATGGAGAGATTTTGCATTCCACCTATTTGCTTCGATGGGACTATAATGGAAATCAATTCTTTCCACGGTCGTCTAATCAACAGGCTATAGCGTTGGGAGGTCCCAATGAAAGTTCTTTTAATCTATCCTGAATTCCCCGACACATTCTGGGGTTTTAAACATGCTTTAAAGTTCATCCACAAGCAGGCTGCCTTGCCGCCCTTAGGCTTGCTGACCGTTGCAGCGATGCTGCCTTCATCATGGGAGAAACGCCTGGTGGATTTGAACGTCCGTAAACTTACAGATCAAGACTTGGACTGGGCCGACATTGCCCTGGTCAGCGCCATGGTCGTTCAACGCAAATCGACCCATCAGGTCATTGCACGCTGCAAGGCATACGGACTGATGGTCGTGGCAGGCGGTCCGCTGTTTACGGCTGAACATGACCAGTTCGATATGGTCGACCATTTCGTGTTGAACGAAGCCGAACTGACACTACCGTCGTTCCTGCGGGACCTCGAGCAGGGTTCCGCCAGACGGATCTACTCTTCCGTCGAATTCCCCGATATTCATCAAACACCTGCACCGCTGTGGGAACTGCTGGACTTAAAACACTACGCTACGATGGCGATCCAATATTCGCGCGGCTGTCCCTTCGATTGCGAATTTTGTAATATCACTGCCCTTTTGGGGCACCGACCGCGCGTCAAGACAGCCGAACAGATCATCCGAGAACTGGACGGGTTGTACCACCTCGGCTGGCGGGGATCTTTTTTCTTCGTGGATGACAACCTGATCGGAAACAAGAAACATCTCAAGCAGGAATTGCTACCAGCGCTGATCGAGTGGCGCAGGGGCAAAGGCGGTTTGACCTTCAGTACCGAGGTTTCGGTCAACCTGGCCGACGACGACGAATTGATGAAACTTTTGTATGAGGCCGGGTTCGACACGGTCTTCATTGGAGTAGAAACGCCCAATGAAGATAGCCTTACCGAATGCAACAAGAAACAAAACCAGCATCGTGACCTGCTCAGGGATATTAAACACATCCAGCATAATGGCATTCAGGTTCAGGGCGGCTTCATCATCGGTTTCGACAGCGATACCCCCTCGATCTTCCAGCGCCAGATCGAATTCATTCAGAAAAGCGGCATTGTCACGGCGATGGTCGGCCTTCTCCAGGCGCCCATTGGCACCCGCCTCTATGAGAGGATGAAACTTGAAGGTCGCCTCCGGGGTATTATGTCCGGCGATAATGTGGATGGGACAACAAACATCATCCCCAGGATGAATATGG
This sequence comes from Anaerolineales bacterium, assembly GCA_030680795.1. Classification (GTDB taxonomy): domain Bacteria; phylum Chloroflexota; class Anaerolineae; order Anaerolineales; family Villigracilaceae; genus Villigracilis. The sequence goes on from JAUXUL010000052.1 coordinate 4,164, forward strand.
AGGTGTTGTCCAACGGGTATAAGACGGTCATCAACACCCTATACTCCTCAAAAAATTACTATGCCCGCGTCAAGACCTTCCTGAAAGAATTCAAAACACCCAAGATCAATGTTCCAATCGACTTTGAACGTTTCCTAGCCCTCTTGCGGTCAATCGTTCATCTGGGTATTCTGAACAAAGAGCGGATCTACTATTGGAAGCTGTTCTTCTGGGCTCTGTTGCGTAAGCCAAAACTCTTTCCTCTGGCGATCACCTTAGCCATCTACGGTTACCACTTCCGACAGATTTGCAACCTGCGTATTAACGAAAGCGGACTCGCGCAATCAGCCTGAACCATTTACATGTGCTGAGAGAGGAACGCTGTGCGACACTTGCACCGCACAGCGTTCGGTGCAATGCAGGTCAACCCCTGTGGGTAGTCCATACGGGGAAGGGATTGCGAAGAAGTTGTCCATGTCGCCTGTGCGGGGCGGGTGAGGGGAAAAGAAAAAACTCATTTTCACAGTGCGTGGTATAAAGAAGACGAACAATATTTCGGAAAGCTCTTAACTAATTATGGAAATCTGCTACCTGCTCGCCTTCCCCGATGCTGACGACGGCAAAGCCCCTGTTTTTGAACAATTCAAAGGGCTCAAAGACGCACCGTATTTTCAACCCGTTGACATTGACCTTGCCACCCTCGGCGAAGAAACCGTCGTCATCGAAGGCTATGCCGTCACTGTCGCGCGCCAAAGATATGATGGGCGCGTCCAAATGGTTGCTTGCCGCTTTGACTTGATAGACCCTTTCGCTTCATCTGTATTGCAACTCCGCACAAAAATTCAATCCGCTTTGCAATGCCGCTATATCCCTGAAACATACCGCCAAAGCGGGCTTTATGAAGATTACACCATCCTGCTTGTGCAGACAGCGAAGCCCATCCCCGAAAAATGGATAGAAAAAAATGCTGCTGCGCTTGCAAAATTCATCCGCTCGCAGCGTGAATCGTTTGATAAAGCCGAGATCCACGAAATCCTAATGTCGCGCGCACAATACTCAGCCAAAGAACTCACACTAGTAGATTGGGAAGGCGCCGTCATCATCGCGCCCAATGCTGATTTTGAATCCGATATTGCCTTATTGAAAATTGGCAATTATCAACTCCTTCGTTATCGTATGTTGGACCAATCCATTGAAATGATGCTCGATAAGATTAATGAAACCTTCTTTCAAAACAAACGCCGCCCCCGTGCAACGCGCGGAATCATCCGTCAGATAGCCGAACACAGGATTGAGGTCATGCTCGATTTCGAACGGGTCGAACAGAACCTGCTTCTCATCGGCGATTGGTACACCGCTAAATTGTATGAAGTCATCCATAATGAACTTTATCTAAAAGCCTGGAAGGAAATTCTCAAGAATAAACTGGATAGCCTCGAAAACATCGTCGAAACCATCAAGGATAATTTCTCCACTTCGTGGGAGGGATTAATGGAAAGAGCCGAGCTGGTCGGCTGGGTGATCCTGCTCATCGGTTATCTCTATCTTTTCTTTATTGATGACCTTGGCAAACTTGCGAAATAGGAGAACTAGACAGTTCATTTGAAAAAGATCCCGACCTTCTCATCGTCGTTCTGTTTATCATTGGCTCCTTCATTATTCTTGGCATTGCCTTTGGCAAATATATCTCAAGCGCTTTGGTCGCGGAAATACACACTGCTGTTTGCGCTGTGACAATGACGGAAATCAGCGCAAGCGCGCAAGGCGATGCGATCATAGATCCAAGATTTGAATCTGTCCCGAATCAGCTCAAAGACGAGTAGAAAGATTTTTCCCTGCAAAACGAAGCCTGGCAGCTATTCAACGACTTGATCCCGCCCCGCAATCGTTAAATGGTCGCTCAATACAATGTCTTCACGGATGGATACTCAACCTGCTCCAATACGGAATAGAAGGCCTGCCCCCGTACTATGGCGGTCTTTATCATTTCTATAAAGCACATCAAGAACAGTTTTTGGATGACTGCGTCGCCGCGCATCCCGCCGAAGATATCGCCGAAGCTTTCGCCTATTTTGCACTCAGCCCCAAACAGACGGGCAATTCCATCAAAGAACAGAAGATCGCCTTCTTTTATGAATACCCCGAACTGGTTCGAGCGCGTGAAAATATATTAAATGAAATATGTTATGCAGTGCAATAGAATGAATTGAGAATAAGAGCTTGGATTCACTACTGTATGGTATCCTTGCAAAAATTTTTGAAAGGATACCTAATGACAGCAAGGATAAAGTTCGTCTTTGCCAGTATTGCGCTTCTTATCATTACCATGGCATGCTCCACGCTTTTGGGTGACGATCTCCCTGAAACAGAGTACTCTGAAATCCCTGCCACACAAGCAGCAACTGAAGAACCTGTGCTTAAAGAAGCGCCCTCCTGCCCTGTCATCACAGACCAAATCCTTGCATTGGCGGTTTCAGGCGACAACGATGTGGAAGAGAACCTGCTGGAATCCGAAATTACCCTCGTTACGTACAGCCTCTCTGGTGATGAACTTATTGACCCATTTTACGAAGAGGTCCCATCCGATTTACAGGACGAACAGAATGACGAACAGACACACCGACAGGTTTGGGATTATTTCCGCGCTGTCGTTCCAGCCAGTGAGCGTGAAAGAATAGGAGAGTACTCCATCATCACAGATGGACAGGGCGGCACCCTGGCAGCTGTCTCTCAAACACAATCTGACCCAAACCTCTGGGCTTTGCAAGTGGATATTGCAGACACAGGTAATTATTACGAATTAACCTATACCCTCCTGCATGAATTTGGTCATTTGATCACTTTAGGATCCGATCAAGTGCCGCCCAGCCTGGCCGTCTTCAATAATCCAGATGATGACAACATCTATTTCGAAGAAGCCTCCGCCTGCCCGGATTACTTCCCCGGTGAAGGCTGTGCCAACCCGCATTCCTATATCAACGATTTTTATAATCAATTCTGGACTGATATTCATGAAGAGTGGAATGAGATCAACCTTGAAGAGGATAGCGACAACTACTACGAAAAACTGGACGAGTTCTACTATAAATATGAAGACCAGTTTGTTGCCAGTTATGCCGCCACCAGCCCGGAGGAGGATATTGCCGAAGCCTTTGCCTTCTTCATCTTCAGCCACGAACCCGCTGGTGATACCGTTGTGGAGCAAAAAGTGTTATTCTTCTACCATTATCCTGAACTCGTTGAACTGCGTGCCAACCTTCTTGGCAATTTGTGCATATCTTTTCCAGAATAATTGAAAGCTGCAAAATGCGACGCATCCGCTTAACTTGATCCATGACCAAACTTCCCATCCTCGAATCTTACTGGGTTAAAGCAGGCCGCTTCCTTGCGGGTGAATACCCCGGCAGTTACAATCCCGAATCCGCACGCCGCCGCATTGACAGATTTCTTGAAGCCGGCATTAACACATTCATTGACCTTACCCAAGCCGATGAACTTGTTCCCTACGATCCCGTCTTAAAAGAACTTACCCGCATTTACGAGATCCCAGCAGTTTATCATCGCTTTGCCATTCGCGATTACGGTATTCCCTCGCGCGAAACAATGATCACCATCCTCAACACGATAGATGAAGCCATCAGTAATGACAAATGCGTTTACGTCCATTGCTGGGGCGGTGTGGGGCGTACTGGTATGACCGTTGGCTGTTACCTCATTAGGCATGGGCTCACACCTCAGCAGGCTCTTACGCGCGTAGACGCTTTATTTAAAACACGCCCCCCAAGTTATCACAGCACCTCGCCCGAAACCATCGAACAGTTTGAATTTGTGCGCAGCTGGCGCGAAATTCCAATTTTGCAACATAAAACCAAATAGAATATTTGATAAGGCTGATCTGGCGGACGCGAATCGTGTGCTTGAAGTCGGATGCGGCAGCGGCGCAATCCTGCGCGAGATACAATCCCCCGCCTCGCTTCAAGGCCTGGACCTTCAGCCTGCTGCACTCGCCGAGTGCCGGATCCACGCAGCGGCGGTTTGGCCGTCTCAAAGCAGTTTGACGTGTCTTAATTTCTATGGCATGTCTGGAACGTGAATGCCGCGAATAAGAAAAACTCGCAAATTTTAAGGGACTTATTCGCATTAGTCGTGAATTAGCATAATGTGAGTCTACTGCAAAAACCAAATACTTAACGCGAAGGCGCAGAGACGCAAAGAAATTTGGAAATACGGATTGAAAATCCTGAAGATTTTGCTGTCAAATAGCGCAGAATCTCTTTGCGATTTTGAATCTTAGCGGCTTTGCGTTATGCTCTTGACCTTTTTGCAGTGCAGTCTAATGTGCAATAAGAAATTCCTGACTTTAAGAAAGCCATGGAAACATCCACACCCACTGATACACCATCATCGTAGGTGCGTTATAATAGTGTTAACCATTTTCGGAGGTACCACATATGAAATTTCGCAAGTTTTTTTGGCTGGCAGGTACGGCTTTATTCACCGTCATACTGAGCGCCTGCAATTTGGGCGCAGCACCAGCTGAAGATCCAGGGGCGATCCAGACGCAGGCTTTTAACAGTGTCAGCACACAAGCGGCATTTCAGCAGACACAGACCGCGCAGGCCCTTGCACCTACATCACTACCGACCAACACCCCTTTCGCCACACCCACACTAGGTGGCTTTCCCACATTTGCACCCCTTGGTGGCACAAACACTCCCTTTGCTTTCAACACACAACAGCCGGGATTCACCCCGTTGGCAGCAGCATCCCTCGCGCCAACTGTAGGCGCTTATTCCACTACAACAACATCCAACGGCTGTAATGACGGGTGGCTGATAAGCGAATCCGCACCCTATGACGGCGCTACGATCAAAGCCCGCAAGGAATTTTCAAAGAGCTGGGAATTCCTGAATACCGGAACCTGCACATGGGATGAAGGGTATTCCTTCTCCTTCAGGCCTGAGTACTCCAAAACCCCCGAGGGCGCTTCCATTGGATATTACGGGAAAGACCCGGTGATCACCAAAAATGATGTTTTCACCAAACCCGGCGAAAAATTGACCGTCACAGTTAATTTAACAGCGCCGAAGAAGATAGGCGAATATATATGGTATTGGAGACTAAAGGATGATGCAGGCAACCTGTTTGGCTCGCTTGTCTTCATCAAATTCACTTCCGTGGAAAATTAAGAGAGGATCAATGAAAACTCGCGCATCCATCTTTCTGCTAGTATCTACATTCCTGTTCACCGCCTGTGCGCCTGCCATACCCATCGAACCAACGCCAGATGTCATGGCGATCCGCACATCAGCGGCAAACACGGTCGTGGCGGAATTCACGTTGACAGCGGCGGACTTCACCCCCACGCCCCTGGCGCCCACACCAGCAGCGCCGACAGAAACCCCAACGCTTGCCTTTGCAACAGACCCTACTCAAATTGCGCTCGGTACGCCAGGCGTACCGTGTAACGACTTATCTATTGATAGAGCAACTGTAGATGTAACCATAGTAGATGGTACGCAAATGACGCCAGGCCAGGAATTTGTAAAAACATGGAAGATCAAAAATACAGGTATTTGCACATGGGGTGAAGGTTATGGGTTGATCTATTTATACGGAGATAGAATGAATGGTCAGCCCATTCCTCTCGGTGTTGTTGTGGAAGTGGGACAAGAGGTTGAAGTTTCTGTAAACCTAAAGGCACCTGAGAAGGTTGGGAGTTATATCAGCGCCTGGCAAATGTCAGCCCCTAATGGTGTTCCATTTGGGGTAGAGCTTAACACCAAGATCATTGTCCAATAAAGTTTTGAACGAGGCACTTAAACAAGCCGTCAAGGACAAAGTGCGCCAGCTGGGGTTCATCCTGGCTGGCGTTACTTCTTCCGAGCCGCCCGCTCATTACAACAGCTTTGAAAAATGGCTCAACCAAAACATGCACGGCACAATGGGATACCTCGCCGAAGAACGAAGCCGCACCCGCCGCGCAGACCCAAAACAAATCCTGCCCGAATGTAAATCCATTCTTGTTCTGGCAATTCCATACAATCTCCCTCTCCCTACGGGAGAGGGAGGGGTGAGGGTTGCGTCCTACGCCCTCGGCGATGATTACCACGACATCCTCCCCCAAAAACTAAAAGCCATCGTTACCTTTATCGAAGAACAACTCGGTCATCCGATCCCCAATCGTTATTACACAGACAGCGGCCCCATCCTCGAACGTGAATTCGCTCAACACGCAGGGCTAGGCTGGATCGGCAAAAATTCCATGTTGATCAACCCGCAGGCAGGTTCCACTTTTTTTCTGGCAGAGATCCTGCTTGGCATCGAACTCATTCCAGACAAACCTTTTGCCACCGACCATTGCGGCACATGTGCACGCTGTATCACAGCCTGCCCAACGCAATGCATCCTCCCAGATCGCACCGTTGATGCACGCCGTTGCATTTCCTACCTCACCATCGAAAATAAAGATGAGATTCCCGCAGACCTGCGTCCGCAAATGGGCAGTTGGATTTTTGGATGCGACATCTGTCAGCAGGTCTGCCCGTGGAATCGATTCTCACAACCAGCAGATTCCGCCTTCGAGACAAAAATCCCGCTTCCTGTTTTGACCGAGAACCTGCTCCTGTCATCCGTTGAGTTTAACCAACGCTTCAAGAAAAGCCCCGTCAAACGCGCCCAACGGCGAGGCTATTTAAGAAATTTAGCCGTCGCCATCGGCAACCATGGCAGCGAAAAAGATATTCCCATCCTCGAGCTAGCCATGCAGGATGATGAAGCGCTTGTAAGAGAACACGCGAAATGGGCAAAAGAAAAAATCCAAGGTGACAATCACTTCATGAAAAAGGAGATTGTTTCGGAAAGAACACCCTACTAAGAAACTAACTAACTGTGGGCTCTAAGCGGAAGCCTAAAGTAGCGGCCCTGCGTTGTAAAGAACGAACTACTTTGTCGCGATGCTCTTTTTCATAATAATCGGTAGCCAAAGGACGATAGGCTTCACGGCGTT
>JAUXUL010000053.1 GCA_030680795.1 Anaerolineales bacterium
TTGTGCCTGCTCGTGTATCTCTTTCAACATAAAATGCGGATACACGCCCTTCTGCACCGCATCCATCGACTCCGTAACTGTTTATGGCATTCGGACGATTATTTTTCCATCTTTGACAGAGCGCACTTCCACGCGGTCTGCCCATAACGTGACGATCTCCCCATCCTGCGGGCGGATCACGTTGCGGGTCAGCGGCAATATCGAAGGCAGGTCAGACGAAAGGCAAGTGTAGCCATCGCCGATGCCGATCACCATGCCCGATCCTTTTTTGAACGCGTATAACTTATCATCATTTGCGTGCCCGATGACGAAGGCATAATCGCCCTGCAAGTCACCATACGCCAAGCGGATCGCGTCAATGAATTCATATCCGCGCTTGATATATCTTTCCACCGCATGGACGCATGTCTCGCCATCATTCTGCGAGCGGACAGTCATTCCCTCCGCCATGAATTCCTGACGCAGTTCCACATTGTTCACCACGTTGCCATTATGCGCGCCAACCATATCGCCAGTCGAATCCAAATGCGGCTGTGAATTGATTTGCGACGGTTCCCCGAACGTAGCCCAACGCAATTGTGTAATGCCGCGCTGTCCACGCATCTCAGCGATGTTATATTTCGCCGCCACCGCATCCACTTTGCCAACATCTTTTCGCAAATCAATCTTTCCGTTATTCATAGTCGCCGCCCCGACCGAGTCATATCCGCGGTAGGTCAGTCGCTCCGCGGCGGCAATAAGAATAGGTCCAAGCGCTTCTTCCTTATTCGTCACATATCCGAAAATTCCACACATTCGATTTCTCCTGTAGGGGCGGGGTCTCCCCGCCCTGGGCGGCAGGACGCCGTCCCTACGGTTTCACGGGGTTTTCATCATCCTCATCCCACTGTGATGGATTGTTCATGATGTAATCTGTTTTCTGTTGCAATTCTTTCTCATTGCGAATGATGTGCTCATAATAACTTCTCTGCCAGAATTTGGTAATGGAATTTTCGGTTTCGATCTGGTTCATCTCTTTTGTGGATTGATATTTGAAATACGCCATAATTTGTCCCAATGTGCGCCGTGGTAGGGGCGGGGTCTCCCCGCCCTGGTTATAGGTATCACCGATATTTACATTCTGATTATAGTTATTTGAGCGATCACGGGGCGAGATGACCTCATGATTATTTGAATTTGGGTGGTCACGGGGCGAGATGACCTCGCCCCTACGATTATCGATTATAAAAATAATGCCATGAATGTGATTGGGCATGATGACGAAAGCGCCCAACTCCACATTGAGGAAATGGACGGGGATTTCATCCCACCACTTTTGAATGATCTCGCCATACTTGCTGAGATGCATTTCTCCATCAATGATTTTGCCAAACAGGCATTCACGTCCCCGCGTCACAATCGTGACGTAATATCCGCCCTCTGATGAATAATCATATCCTTTCAGGCGAATGGAATGCCTGCCCTGAGCGCCGTCGAAGGGACGATGATGTTTTTGTGGGTCGAATTTCGATTTCATGTTCGTAGGGGTGGGCTGCGTTAGCGTCCCCGTTCATGTTTGTTGATAAATTGAATTTTAATCCGATATTATGTTTTGGGTGGCAATGGGGGCGAGACGCTACGCAGCCTCGCCCCTACATTATGTTGCATTATCCCATGGCGCAATGCCGCGCCTGTGCTCTCCGCTCAACGACGCAAAAATTGTTTCCCTTAATTCAGGCAATACCTCCGCCGCAGCCGCCAGCAGACCGAAGCAGCCCGCGATCATCATGTCACCGAAGGGGACTGCGAAATACGGGCGCAGACTCTCCCCTCTCCCTGTGGGACGTGTGCCCGATAGGGTAGAGGGGCTGGGGGTGAGGGCGAACATAGACCGCCGGGGTCCCGTCACCACCACGTCGAATTCATCTTTGCCAAACTCAAATGGATTTGTCCCATACACCAACGCGCCGTGTCCCATGTCATCGAAAATATCCTGGTGTTTGAGCGAGCCATCCGCCAGTGCGCGGATATATTTCTCAAGCTTGGGCAGATCAATCTCCCCTGTGTGATGTTCGAAGACACCTTCGATCCCATCACCGAGACGAAATGCCAGCGTGTGGAAATTTCCCACATTTACGATGATCTTGCGTTCGCATTTCATAACCGTTGGGTCAAAATTCGCGCCCAAGACTGCGGCGGGAGCGGTATCCATCACCACCAGTGGACAAGGCAGGTCGCCTGCCGAGTCCGCGACGGCTCCCAGACGAGTCATGATGGGGGGAATATCAGTGGAAAGATAGGCAAAAGCAGAAAGTGAATTCCTTGCCCCCGAATGGGGGTGAGATTTAATTCTTTCATCCAGATAATCAAATCTGAATTGACGATCCGAAACTCCCGCAGGCGCATTGCCATGATCGAAGACAGCAACAGCCACTGCTGCGAGATCGTTCAATGAAACGCCATAATCCGCGAATGTTTTGGAGATTAGTTCAAAATCAAAATCCTTCAATTCAAGACGGTGGACGGTGGACGATAGACCATTGACTTCATCATCCGAAATTATTTTTATTCCAAGTGCCTCAACCTTGTCGAGTTCATCGTTGAGCGTCGTCGCAGCGGAAGGCGTCATGTAGACGGGAATCCCTGCGCGGGCGCATTCTTCGATGGCCCAGGCCGAGGGTCCGCCGCCCATTTGATGTCCAGTCAGCAGGATCGGGGTCCGTGCCTGGAGCGACTGCTTGAGACGGCGATGAACCATCATGGTAGGGGATGGTAAAACGAGTTTGAAGCCGTTCTCGAGGTCGAGATTCGAATCGTAAAGAAAAATATCCTGCGTGCCTGTGCCGATATCTACCGCTAAGATTTTCATGTTATCTTCCCCTCTCCTTTTAGGAGAGGGGCGGGGGTGAGGTGAGGTGGGTGAGGGTTAAACTTCGATCCCCAGCCATATACGGATGAAATATCCGATCACAAACGAGAACGCGGCCACGCTGAGACTCAAACCCGCCATTTCGATAAATCGCTCGCGGAAGGATTCACCTTTGGCAATAGAGATGTAGTAATTGAATACTGCGATGATGATCACGGCAGTGGTGAGTGCGATGGCCAGGTCAAGGTAATAGTTTTCGAAAAGCAGGTAGGGCAGGATCAGCAGAGTGACCGTGACAATGTAAGCGATACCTGTGTATACGGCGGCACGCACTGGATGTTTACCTGTCTTTTCCGAACGAGTGGAAAGATATTCGCTGGCAGCCATCGAAAGCGAGGCGGCGATGCCGGTAATGAGTCCTGAAAGGGCGATCAACTTTACGTTTTGCAGGGCAAGTGTCAGCCCGGCTAGAGCGCCGGTTAATTCCACGAGGGCGTCGTTGAGACCAAGCACAACAGAGCCTGCGTATTGCAGTCGTTCTTCATCCAGCATATCAATGAGTTTTTCCTCGTGTGCGTTTTCTTCTTCCTGATATTTCGCGGCTTCGGGAATTTCCTGCGCGACAGCGGCGTAATTCCCTTGCGCGGCTTCCTCGCCCATTTCCATTAACTTAACGCCAAAAGTAAAACCAAAGACGATGCTGACAAGATAATAGAACCAGACGAAAAACCAGCGCGGCTGCACTTCTTCCTTTGTATATTCCTTCCAGCCGTTGTAGTGACGCAGTTCGTCTTCAGCGATCTGGCCGAGGATCTTTGCATTTTCCTGTGATTTGATGCGCTGGGCAAGGCGCTTGTAAATGTGATATTCAGTGATCTCGGTTTGTTGAAAGAGAATTACTTTTTTGCGTATGTCTTCGCTGAGTTGCATGGTGATCTCCTTGTGTAGAAATTTCTCAAGGCTATTGTAAGCGATTTTATTAACTCACCTTACACACTTTAACACTTTTACGCAGTCACCCTGAGCGACAGCGAAGGGTCTCTGAGATCATCGTAGAGACTCTTCGCTCTGCTCACATCGTCCCAACCCCCTTTCGGGAGGGAATCACGATTGGCTGTGTAAGGGGGTTATTTAACAAAAAGTTCACCCGGCATTTGAAATGCTGGGTGAACAAATGTTTGGTGAGTTCGTTATGCTTTTTGAAGGACGAAATTCCAATATCTGCGGTTATCCAAATGCGGCAGGGTATCGGGCAAATCAGGGGTAAGACCCGCGAAGTGATAGAACTGCTTGCGAAGAATGGCAGGGATGTATTTATCAACCAATTGCATGCGGCGTTCCCGGTCCAGTTCCATGGCTTTTAGCACATTGTCTGTGATGTCTTCCTCTTTGATAAGTTTTAATCCCATGTTCCTTAACTGTGCGTGCCAGATCGCCACTTTTTCTTCGTAGCGCAGGTCGGTATAAAGAAAATATCCATCGGGCTTGAGCACTCGCCTGACATGCTCATAGAATTTTGTGATGTTTGGGTAGTAAAGCGATGCTTCCACATTGACAACTATATCAAAGGAATTATCCGCGAAGGTTAAGGCTTCGGCGTTTCCGTGCTGGAATTTGAGACCTTCCACGTTGTTGTAATGCTGGCGGCAAAACTCGATGGCGCGGGAGGAGAAATCCACGCCTGTATAGGCTTTTGGCTTGAAGTGACGCATGATGTAGTGCGCGCCTCCGCCCCGCCCAGAACTGACTTCCAGCGCTTCGGAATTTTTCCAATCTATGTCTTTGGCAACGTGGTGATAGAGCTGAATTGGGTAGCGGTGGAACTCATCTTCGGGGTCGAGAGAGATGGACTCATTTCCATATTGATGGGCAGTGTACCCAAAGTTCATGAAGAGCACGTCTTTTTTCAAATTTAATGTGGAAAGAAATTCATATTGCAGGCGTGTCAGCCAGCTTTTGATGTTTGGGAAACGGTGAAACAACAATTTGTTAAGCATTTCTCTCCTCATCACGAAATTGGGTTTATTAAGAGCGCGCTCTTTATATTTTGAATGCCGCGTATTATAACCCTGTGATGTTTATAGAGATAGCATCGGGTTTTGATTGTGATAAATGGTGAAAACCGGCAGACAACCTGTGCATTCTGGGGGACCTCCCTGAGCTGCCCAGCTCAGCTACTGCTCACATTCAATTTTTTATAATAACTATCCAGCCAGCGATTGGACCAGCCCCACAGGGTCGAATCCAATACGATTTGTTTTACTTCGTCGCGGGTGATCTTGGCTTCGTTGGCAAATACTTCAGCGTTATTCCGGCTGACCGCCAGCGTGCGGATGGCGAACATTAATGGAAAGATACAGCCCAGCCGAATCCCATGCTGCCACCACGGCAGGGCTTTCACATATGTCAACGCTTGTTTAAGATGACGCTCCGCTTTTTCTGTCATCCTGTCCAAAACCTTGAGCGCCTGTCCGCGGTGTTGCGGATCAAAGAACTGTTCGGCAGAAAGGCCCATATCTGCAAGGAATTTTTGGGGAATATATACCCAGCCACGGTTAAAGTCTTCACGCAGGCCGCGGATCACATTGACAGTCTGGAGGGCCAGCCCAAATTCACGCGCGAGCGGCATGATCTCCTTTAGCCTGCGGCGGATGCTGAAAGAATACCATGCAAATAACTGGGTCACCAAATACCCAACACGCCCGGCTACTTCGAACATGTAATCGTCAAGGTCATTTTCATCGATCAAATTTGGACCTTGCTTTATCCAGCGCGCCATGCCCTGCGTGCTGTGGGTGACATGATTAATAATGATCTCCTGCACATCATGTGGCAGAGTATGGAGGTGTATTAATATTTCCTTTGCATGTTGCGCCACGATCGCATCTGGGCTGCTGGTAGGCGTTTTTGTCAATTTACCGGTGAGTGTTTCGATTTTTTCCTTTTCACGAAGGATATTTACCCACAAGTTCAACAACTCAACCTTTTCATCCCCGTCCATCTCTTCATTATCTTCCAGATAGTCAGACACTCTTAAAAGCAAATAGGCGCTTGTAGTCGCATCGCACAAAATGCCTGGCAGGCGTTCGATGCCAAGCGCGAACGTGCGGCTGGTGCTCCTTAATAAATCGCGCGAATTCATAAACGATCCTCATCAATAAAGATTTGTATTTATAACCCGTCTTGTACGATTTGGGTATGCCTTTGAAAAGTCATAATCTGGCAATAAATCAATACTTGACAAATAAGAACAAATGTTCTATATTAGGGGCAGTTGATTTCCCCCCGTGTTTCCGAAAAGGAGAATTCCCATGAATCGTTCTTTCAACCTTCAATTGCTTCCATTTCTCAAAAGCGCTTCGCTTAAACGCGGCGCGATCTTTGGGAGTATTCTTATCAGCGCCCTGCTGGCCTTTGAAATATTCAACTTTGGCACAACCTCGTTTGCCTTGCAGGATGTTCTCGGCGACTTGCAGTTTGCAGGCTTGTACTGGTCTTCCATTCTCGCTTTTGCATTTTGCGGAATCGACTTTGCCGGCATTGCCCGCATCTTCACACCCGAACAGGGGCGCGATGAACCCGCCGAAGTCTGGTATCTCTTTGGGGCTTGGCTGCTGGCGGCTGGCTTCAATGCCATCCTGACCTGGTGGGGTGTGTCTGTCGCGATTCTAAATCACAGCACTCAGGGCGGGTCATTGATCGGGCAGGCCTCCGTGACTAATATCGTACCGATCTTTGTGGCAGGCATGGTCTGGTTGATCCGCGTGCTGATCATCGGCACTTTCTCGGTTGCCGGTGACAGACTCTTCACACTTGCGGATGGACACAATCGACCATCCAGTGATCGTAATAAGCCTGTCCATCCAGCACCCACGCCTCAAGCGCAGGCCTTTCGATCTGCGCAGGGCGCTGCCTCAAACCTGCCTGCCACAAATTATCCTCGTCCTGCTCCCAACCCACGGCCTGCTCCCGCTTCCAACTATAATGTGAATATTCCAGAGCCAACCTATCACCCTGTTGGTATGAGCGCGATGAAACGCGACCAAAACCCACGCTTCGCGACACGGAGGTAGGACTTGTCGTAACAAGGTTTGTTTCCTCTCCCTATCCAACCTTTGAGACGTCCGCAAGGGCGTCTCACGCGTTAATGGACTCTGGACTCCATCAGCTTGCTGATGGATAAAAGTAACAACCCATATACTTCAAGCGACAAGCCGCTTGACTCCAGAGTTTACTCAAACTCATCCAACGTGCTTTCGCCGTGTGTTAATACATATAATCCGCGCGGACTTCCTTCATTTATGTCAAAGATAAAATCTGTGACAATGTAATTTTCTTTGAAGGCTGTCTCAAAGAGTTCGCGGGTGAAGAAGCGCCAGTCACGCGCCAGAGCAAAATCTTTGAGTTTGAGGGTCATGAAATTAGCGGGGATCTCGGCCAGCAGTAAACGATCTTCAAAGGCAGGGACCTGCTCGGGTGGGCGAGGCAGGCCTTCGGTCGAAATTTGAGGCGTATAAAATGGGCGCAGACCGGAACGGGCTATAGTATCCAATTTAAGTGTGGGGCGAGAATGTTTGCCAAGTCTGCTTTCAACACGGCGGGTGTTGATCCACCAATCCACTTGAAATCGGTCGGAGGCAAGCCCGACGTTGAGTCCGTCGCGCATTTCGCCATACTCCGAGCGGCGATAGGTAGTGCAGACCGCGCCAAGTTTTGCAATGTTGAGATAGGCATTGCGGCTGAGCAATGGATCATAGGTCCAGGTGATGTGATCGAGTCCCTGATGCCGAACCATTTGCCATTGTGCGCGTTTAAGTGCAAAACCGGCCCCGCCATCACGATGATCGGGATGAATGCCCATCATATGCGAGCAATGTTTTGGGCGCGGACCGTCGGGCGTTTCCTCGAGACCCGGAAAGCCGAACACAAAGCCGATCAATTTTTCTTCCACGAATGCACCCAGCACATACCCGCCGTTGTGAACAGCGGTGATCAGCATGTGCAGTGGAACAATATCGGTTTCGGAATCAGGCCAGACTGCGCGCTGTAAATCTTCCACGAGGCGCATTTCTTGTGGTGTTTCAATCAGGTGAATATTGAAGTTTTTCATATTTAGCGCGGACGCAGGGAGGCAGCGCTTTTTGAGAGGCTGTCCCATGCGCGTTGATACCAGGTTTTGCGAATTAAGTAATCGAGGCGGTATGTGAAGCGTGCAGGCATCAATCCAAAATGACGCGGCATGGAATCAACGGAACAGGTGCGGTTCACGGCAAAGTAATCAAGCCAGAAGGATGAAATTGGAAAATTTGGCAGGACACTTTCGAGAAATACCGTCAGGGCACGCAGGGTGGTCGGTGATAATGACAGAAGAAAACGCTTCCTGCGTGTTACCTCCATGATGGTTTCGATGATCTGTTGCAGTGTAAAAAATTCACTGCCGCCAAGTTCATAGACCTGGTTGATCGTGTTATTATTTTCAAGCGACCACAACATGCAGGTGACAAGGTCTTCCACCCATACGGGCTGCACCACTGTACGTCCGCCCGCTGGTATTGGAAATACACCCATAGAGGAACGGATCAGCCGCGAAAGATTATTTGTGAAATGGTCTTCAGGTCCGTAAACAAGCGAAGTGCGCAGGATGGTGTATGGAACTTTGCCGCTGCGGATGTGCTCCTCGGCGATACCCTTTGCTTTGAATGCGGGATATGCCGAAGCGCGCGCCGCACCAATGTGACTAAGATAGACGATTCGATCCACGCCCGCATCTGCTGCTGCTTCTACAAGATTTTCCGTGCCTTGAATATCTGCCGTTAATAGGTCGCCGCGGCTGCCCTGATTTTCTGCGCTGGCAAGGTGGAAGACGGTCTCCACATCGCGTAAGGCTGCGCGTAACCCGCGTTTATCCGCAAGGGATACCACCGCAACTTCCACAGGCACGCCTTTGGGCAGGCGCGGCGTGCGCGGCGAGGGGCGGATCAATGCGCGCAAGGGATAACCAATGGATGAAAGCTGGCGTACGAGAGCGCGTCCAATAAAACCAGTTGCGCCGCTGACAAGAATCATGTTTGGGATTATAGCAGAGGGGATGGTAGACACGGAAACAGGTAAAAACGTAGATGGGTAAACACGTAGACACGTAAACTTGCAGACGGGGAAATACTTAAGCCAAAAGACACGGAATTGCAGGGTTGTGAAGTTCTGCGTTCCGTGTCAATTTGTGTACTTATCTATCTGTGTACTTAACCTGTGGGCGCTGACTGCGAAGCGCTCGAACCCCCGACCCTGTCATCTCTCGATGGGGCTTCGGTGGAAATAAAAAATCCCGCGATTGCGAGACTTTGTGGGCGCTGAGGGACTCGAACCCCCGACCCCTTCGGTGTAAACGAAGTGCTCTAACCAACTGAGCTAAGCGCCCGGGTGACCCGCATTATAGCATGTGATCCTAAAAATTGAAAAATATTTTTTTCCGTTTGTTGCATAAATTACTCACCTTACGCACCCTGTCGTGATTCCCTGAGCGAAGCGAAGGGTCCCTACTCCTAAGATCCGAGATTCTTCGCTCCGCTCAGAATGACATTGCGTAAGGTGAGTTTGTTATTCATGCGGCACTCTGTCGCCTGCGTTATAATCACCTTTATTCAACAGGAGAAACCCCATGACTGACTCAAAACCACTTAACTGGACTCCCGCGCCCGATGTTGGTTACTCTGTCATCCGTCGCGGCGATGGCGGCATGACATTGACCTTCACCGATCTATCCGATAGGACCATGGCACACTGGCATGAATTTGCGCTCGAACATTTGCTTGGCGCCGACCGCCGCACGCGCAACCTGTATGACCTGCGGGCTGTCAAGGATATTCCCGAAAAAGCCATCCGCATGGCTGTGGATGCAAACAGCGACCCCTCTGCACGTAACATCCGTGTGGCGGTAGTCGTGGCGGACCAATCCGTGGCGGATGGGATCCGTAACGTGGCCGCGCTCGCAGAAACAAACCTGGCCTCTGCGCTGAAAATATTTACGGACATCAACGAAGCAGAAACCTGGCTGGCGCGTCCGCTGGATCAGATACCTTAGATGTCATTGCGAGGGTGGGGTTTTTCCACCCAAAGCAATCTATTTATAATTGGGGGATTGCTTCGGGGCTGTCGCCCCTCGCGAAGATATGACTGAATTATGAAATCACCTGCTCTTCAAATCGGGAAGTTCACATTGGATTGGGGTTCCCGCACGTATGTGATGGGCATCTTAAATGTGACTCCCGATTCTTTTTCGGGGGATGGCATCGTTTCAAAAGGGGCTGTGGTTCAGGTGGCTTTATCACAAGCGGATGATTTCATGGCGTCCGGTGCGGACGTTTTGGATGTGGGCGGCGAATCGACCCGCCCCGGCTCGGCTCCTGTCAATACAGAGGAAGAGATGGAGCGAGTGATACCCGTCATTCACGCTTTGCATAAAACATTCCCAGACGCGTTAATTTCAATTGACACATACAAAGCACAGGTTGCGGAGGCAGCGCTCAAGGCAGGCGCACAGATGGTCAATGATGTGTGGGGTTTGCGCGCGGACCCTGAATTGGCATATATTGCCGCGAAATATAAAGCACCCGTTATTCTGATGCACAATCGCAGCAACCCTGCCAACCTGGATGTGCGCGAAAAACTCGGCAATGCCTATATCGGTTCTGAATATCAAAACTTGATCGAAGATGTGAAACGGGAGTTGCTCGAGAGCGTGGCTTTGGCGAAACAGGCCGGGATTGCCGAGTCGCATATTGTGTTGGACCCGGGTATCGGCTTTGGAAAGACGCGCGAACATAATCTCGAACTGATCAACCGACTCGCCGAGATCCGCTCGTTGGGTTATCCGATCCTGTTGGGTGCCTCCAGAAAATCGTTTATTGGGTTTACCTTGAACCTGCCTGCCGATCAAAGAGTGGAAGGCACTGCCGCAACTGTCTCGGTTGGAATTACGCGCGGCGCGGATATGATCCGCGTGCATGATGTGAAGGAGATGGCGCGTGTTGCAAAAATGACGGATGCGTTGGTGAGAAATTCATCCGCCGCAGCTGAAAAGGACGAGCGCTGATAGTCGCTTTTTTGTTATTGCATCCATTGATCGAAGATTTCCTTATCTGCAACTTGAATGCGCCGATCTTCCATTTTGATCGCCCCGCTTCTTTCCATTTCCTTTAATGCGCGCGCCACTACTTCCCGTACGGTCCCCAACCTTGCGGCGAGTTGTTCCTGTGTCCAATGCGGCATGGATTTTTCCTGGGGCAACTCCGCGATCAACCTCGCAAGGCGGTGGGTGACCTGGTAAAAAGCCATCTCGCTCACCATCCGCACCATGCCGCGCAACATTTTTCCAAAATTTACCAGTACCTTTTGCGCAAAGGCAGGGTGCGCCATGACAAGTTCATGAAGTTTCAGGCTGTTGATCACCCAGACACGGCAGGACTCAAGCGCTTCCACGTTGACGGGATTTGTCCCTTTATCAAAAGCCGGCACTTCTGCAAATGTATCTCCCTCCTGCAAAATTCGGACAATATATTGCCGTCCTTGAGGTGAGAGCTTGAAGATCTTGGCGCTACCCTGTTCGACGATATACAAGCCGTCGCATGGGTCGCCTTCCCAGAACATTACATCCCCGCGCTGGTATTCGCGCAGATGCATATGTTCTGCGATCTCTTTCAGCATATTTTCTGTAAGATCGTCAAAATATTCATTCCCGCGCAGGACCTTTATCTTTTGTTTTATAGTCGTTTCAATGGGTTTCATGGTTGGGATTATATCTCCCCAAGCAAAACCTGGTCTGTACCGCGATCAATTTCCCAGGGATAAACAATAAATGCATCTGTGATGGCCGCGTAATAATCAGGGCGCGCACTGCCAAATAAATTTCGGTACGGATTGAAATGCAAAACACAGGTTTCAGGGAATCCGCCCGCCGCAGAAACACGGTTCTTCACCGCTGTGATCGTGCGCCCTGAACCCCAAACATCGTCCACGATCAAGATTGGGCGTCCGCGTAATTTATCGTCCGCTGGGAATTGAATGAATTGCGGCCACGCCATAAAAGCGGAGGACTTCTGGCTTTCCATTTGTGCGGGAAAATCCACTGCGGCAGTCAGAATGTGGGTGATATCCATGGCTTCGGCGAGCATCCCACCGGGAATGATCCCGCCGCGTGTGATCAGCACCATCGCTGTGAATTCGCGTTGGAATTGGGGAACAAGATGATCCATCAATTTATCCAGCTCTTCCCAGGCGATCATTTCGCGGCGAGGTTCAGATGGCATGGTTTTCCTATTAACTAAATGTGACTACACTGCAAAAAGGTCAAGAGCATAACACAAAGCCGCCAAGATTCAAAGTCGCAAGGAGACTGCGCAGCGTGCGCTGTTTGACGGCAAAATTTTCAAGATTTTCAAACCGTATTTCAGATATTCTTTGCGCCTTCGCGTTAAGTTTATTTTTTTTGCAGTGGACTCAAATGTTATTCCGTATGTTTAAGTTTTTATGACACACACGTTTCGGCTTCCTTCTGACGAAAACATGCGCTTGTTCCGCTCAGTGATGAAACGTTACACCAGTGCTGCTGCAAGCGGAGCGGGAGCCATTACCTGCACAGAACTACCTTGAGCTTTCGCCGTTTCCACGTCACGCGCCCACATGTAAAGACAGGTGTTATACGCAGTTCTGGTGTAGGAACTGAAAAGACTTGTTACCATAACGAAGGTAAAGAACATCAAAACACCGATTGTAATGCCGGCAACCAAAATGGCTGTGCTAATGCCAGCGAGAGAAACGATGCCACCGCCAATGGCAAGAGCCAACAAAAGACCGATCACCGTAAACACAAAACTGATCAGTCCTGTTACCCAGCGCACACCGACTGTGCTGATGCCGATCAGCAAAAGATTTTCCCTAGTGATCTTCACAATACGAGCCAGGCCGTCTTTGAGATTTAGATCGTCAATCACCATGGCAGGCAGAACCAGAAGAGCGGCCTCGCTCCACAGGGCTTCAACGGCTCTCATGGCTGTTCGCAGGATGTTCGCAATAACATTGTTTTTTCTATTCCTCTGGGTCATGCTTCGAAGAATGCCCACCAATGTGGAAACCGCCGCAAGCGTGAGAATGTCAAAGAAGTCTCGGCGCACGATGTCCCAGGCTTCGCTCATGCGGCCATCTCCTTTGGTGAGGTATCCATAAATGAGGTAGATGGTCATGGCTGAGAAAACATAGGCTACCACAAATTGAACGAACATCAGCATAACACCTAAAATGCCTATTATGATATTTCCAATTTGACTGCCGCCAAATGCAACAGCAACAATGATAATGGGAATGATGCCGACGACCGAGATGATCATCCCCACCACCAGGGCATAAACCGACGGCTTGAGCAGATCCTTATCTTTGAAAGCCATGCTCCAGGCTTGCTTGAGAAAATTCCAACCCCGTGAAAAACTTTGCATAGTTTGATCTCCTGTATAAAGATGTTTCGATTATAGCAAAAAAGGGGAATAAAAATGGATTACAACAAACTGATCGGGTCAATTTCAATTCGCCAATCACTTAATTTCATGTCTCTCAACAACGAAGCGGGGTCTGGCGCGCGCACGATAATTTGCCAGCGATGGAGGCCATCCATTTTTGCAAAGAACGATGGGGCAGGCCCGATCAATTCTGTTTGATGACGAGCCTCCGCTTCAATCTTGACCTTGAGCCTGACCGCCATTTTCTGAGCCTCTTGCTCCGCTTTGACATTATCCGCGTGGCGGTATTCCAGGCGCGCCAGCCTTGCATAAGGCGGATAGCCCAACTGCTTGCGATACTCCAACTCGCGTTCATAAAATCCATTCACATCATGTCCTGCCGCAAATTGGATCGCGTAATGTTCGGGCATGAAAGTTTGCAAAATAACCTTGCCGCCGCGCGAGGAACGCCCGGCCCGGCCTGCAACTTGCGTGAGCGTCTGAAAAACTTTTTCACCTGCAAAGGGATCGGGCAGGTTCAAGCCTACGTCTGCAAGCACAATGCCAACCAGAGTGACCAAGGGCAGGTCGAGACCTTTGGCGAGCATCTGCGTGCCAACCAGCACATCGGCCTGGTGATTGGCAAAATGGGTCAGGATGATTTCGTGCGCGTCCTTTTGGCGGGTGGTATCCCAATCCCAGCGCAAGGTGCGCGCCTGCGGGAACATGGACTTGATATCCGCTTCCACTTTTTCACTGCCCAAGCCATATTCGCGGATCTGGTCGCTGTTACATTGCGGACACTTGCCCGGTCTTTTGCGTGTGTATCCGCAGTGATGGCAAAGCAGCTGCTCTTTATTTTCCAGGTGTAGTGTCAGCGGCGTTTCGCAATTGGGACATTTCAACACATGCCCGCAGTCACGACAAAAGATGTATGTGGCTGTGCCTCGACGGTTGAGGAAGAGGATGGCTTGCTCGCCGCGTGAGATCGTCTCCGCGAGTGACTCGGTCAAACTGCGCGAGAAGATTCCGCGATTGCCATTCTTCAATTCCTCGCGCATATCCACCACTTGCACAGGCGGAAGACCTGCGAGGTCTCTTAAGACCTCGGAGGTCTGGATAGTGGTCTGGATACGGCGCGGCAAAACCAGTTTTGTGATCTTATTATTTTCCGCCATATATCTCTGTTCCACAGTTGGCGTGGCTGAACCCATCACGCAGACTGCGCCGCACAAACGCGCATATTCCTGCGCGGCGGTTGCCGCGTTGTAATAAGGCGGTTCGGCTTGATAATAGGAACTGTCGTGGCATTCATCCACAACGATCAGTCCGATATTTGGCAGCGGTGTAAACAAGGCAGAGCGCGCGCCGATGATGACATTTAATTTTCCAGAACGCGCACGCCGCCAGGTATCATATCTTTCGCCTTCCGATAATTTTGAATGCACAAGTCCCACCTGTCCGGGAAAGCGTGATAAAAACCGACGCACGGTTTGCGGTGTAAGCGCAATTTCAGGAACCAAAATAATGGCCTGCCGGCTGCTTTTGATGACTACCTCTGCGGCGCGCAAATAAATCTCGGTTTTGCCTGAGC
This sequence comes from Anaerolineales bacterium, assembly GCA_030680795.1. Classification (GTDB taxonomy): domain Bacteria; phylum Chloroflexota; class Anaerolineae; order Anaerolineales; family Villigracilaceae; genus Villigracilis. The sequence continues at coordinate 14,930 of JAUXUL010000053.1, forward strand.
CGGTGATGCCGTATAAAAGAAATTGGAGATTAGAGACGGGAGAATTGGAAAGCGCGTTAATGATTTCTGTGAGTGCGATCTCCTGTTCAGCAGTAAGCATTATCTGAGCGCTGTTCTCTATTTCTCTGTTCTTTATTTTCCCCAACGGGTCCCTAAAAATTTCATTCTCGAACAAACGGATCAATCCGCGTTCTTCGAGTTCCTGCAGATCTGCGAGGTTGCAGCCTGTTTCAGCATAGATCCATGAAAGGTTGATCGCATCCGGTTGTTGGATGAGAAATCTTAATGCGGCTTGACGACGCGCCAGGGTCTGTTTTGTGGAGCCGAGCGAGTCCATCTCCGCTTCAGCCGCTTCAGGCTTAACCGACAGTTGCGCGACGCGAATGTATTTTGGTCTCACCCGAGGCGGAGGCAGGACGTTCTTCGTCGAGAGCACGCCTTTTTTTACTAAAATATTTGCAGTCTTGCGCCAATCCACTTTGGCGAAGTGGGAATCTATTTGGCGGCCGCGGAGGGGACCGCGTTCATTGAGTAGTTTTAGCAGGCGACCGTGGACGGCGGACATTGGACCGTCTTGGGTGGTCTGCGGTCTACGGTCAACGGTCTGATAGACGATATCCGCTTGTTGAGACAGCCCGGTGGGAATCATCAACCCCACGATGGCAGCGAGTGGATTCAGCGTAGAGTTTGCCAATTGGATCGCAAGGGCAATTTGCGGCAGAGTCAGAACGGGGGCAGGGTCGAGCAGGTCAATGATCGCTTTGGGATTCTGTATGGAGGCAGAGTCTGTCAATTCGAGGACGATGCCCTGCACCGTCTGATTGCCAAATGGTGCAACGACAAGACAACCCGCCTGGATTTGTGGGGCGAGTTCGGGCGGGACGACATAATCAAAGATGCCTGAGACGGCGGGGATGTTGACGGCGAGGCGGGCAAACATGAGTTGATTATATCGTTTTCAGGATGGCCGCCGCGCCATAACCGACGACAGATGAATAATCTTTTGTGATATCGCCTGAGGTGGCGTACTTTAAGATTTGAACTTTGTCTGCGCCAAGTTGTTGGGAGGCCCACAAAGTTGAGGCAACTGCGGCGCGCCCACAGGCGAATGCCCTGCCGGTGTCTTCGGCTTCAAAGATGGTTTCGGGATTGAATGATTCAAAGCACTTGAGCATTTCATGGTCGAAAATATGAGCGGTCTGCTGATCGTAAAAATGGGAGAGGTCTGTGGAGGCAACGATGACGGCGTTTTTCTTTTTGAGCGTGTGCGCCAACGCCGCCCCAAGTTTTTTGGCAAGCTCTTCTTCCTGTGCGCGCAGCATGAGCGGCAAAAGTTTGAAGTCGTTTTTGAGGACGCGTTGTAAAAAGGGAAGTTCGATTTCGAGCGCATGTTCCTTGTCGTTTGGAATGGGGGCGATGGGAATATCGAGCTTTTTTTGCAACTCTGCAAGCGCGGGTTGGTCCACTTCGATATTGCCCAGCGGCGTGGCATAGGCTTGATGGCTGGTGGTGATGAGCGCATGAGTTGAATAGTTGTGAAAGGGAGAAAGGATGACCACCAGTTCGGGGCTGAGTCCGCGAAGCGCGGCGAAGGCATGCGCGGCAACCTTGCCAGAATATTTATGCCCGGCATGGGGGGCGATGATGCCGATGACTTGTCCGCTGAGTTGGGGGAGTTTTGCATCCGCGAGATACCCGTCCACATGGGCGGCGAGGGGTTTGGGCAGCCCTTCGTACCAGGTTCCGGCTATTGCAGACGGGCGGAGGTCGAGCGCGTTCATAATTTTATTGTAGCACCAACTAAAGGCAAGCGTTCAATAAAGAAACTCCCCCAAGATAAAGCGACACGCAAACTGAAACCGGGTAAGAACTTCCAAAACATTCAATGTCTTGGAAGTTCTTACTAAGAATCTGTTTTCTACGGGCTACGGCTGACTGACTTTAAACCAGTCCATTTCGATCTGGATCGGCAACACTTCGAAGGCTGACACGGACACCCCGACTCCGCCTTCGCGCAAAGCGTATTTCTTCTCGGTGATGGTGTTCACTTCCTTTCCATTAATCGTCAAGGTGAGTTTATTTCCCAAACAGGTGATGGAGTATTCATTGATGTCCTTGCCCTGTTTTATATCGTTGGAACCGCCGTTTGTAATTCGATTGTATCCAATACTGCCATCGGCGGCTACTTCAGCGTAGAAAATATTGTATAAGCCGTTGTTGGCGATGTTGAACTCGTACCAACCGACCTCAGGGTCGTAGTGGCAGATCAGGCTGACGTTGTTGTTGTTCTTCCCGCGGTTATCCGCCCTGACTTCCACCTTTACATCGGTATAGGAGAAGCCTTCATAAAACAGGTAGTAATACACAAATTCACTTTCGAAATCCCAGACGAGTTTCCCGTTTTTGGGTTCAACGGTTACCTTCTCTGGATCTGCCTTATCCGAATCAGTGACGGTGAGAATGGACCAGGCGTCGGTAAGGGGAGCGTCAAACTCTTCCGTAAAGAACTGTTGATTTTGGGGCGGCGGCTGCGGCTGTTCTTGTGTGGATTGTATGACGGGTTCGCTGGTTGGCAGGGGGGCACTGGTGGGAGGCGGCGGGTTGGTTGGAACTTCAGCTGGCTGTGGACCAAACAAGGAACAAGCCAAGCTTACTGCCAATAATAATGCAACAAAGGCGAAGATCATGCGATATTGCGATTTCATATTAATTCTCCTTTTCCGTTTGCTGGTTTTCTGCAAGGATACATCATAAATTAGTTAAATGGAAGGCACTTTGGGAAGATCCGGCAATTCTACTAATGAACAAAGTTCATATCCATCAGAATGGCGAGCGCACCGCCATGGCTGCACTCAATATAAATAATGTCGCTGCGAGGCGCTCTGGTTCTTCCCTGCTCACCGGCCTGCGGGTGAGCAGGGTAAATCTTGTGTCGAGGATGGCGCAAGGAGCAAAACCTGCCTGACATGTTTTGCATGCACACAAATGTTCCGTAAGATGGGCCCATGCCTCGAATTATCCATTGCTTGTGGCATGGACTACCTCAAATGTAAAAAAAAGCAACCTCAGAATTTCCTTGACATAATTCAGTCGCTGAATTATGATTGTGGTCAATAAAGTCTATTGGATTACTAGGAGTTGCCAACAAAAGCATGAGACTTTCCAAACGCGGTGAATACGGTTTACGGGCAATGATCGTTCTGGCGGAACCCGTCGAGAAGAACGCCATGCCTGTGGTGCAGATCAAGGAGATCGCTCAACGTGAGCAGATCTCCCCAAAATTTCTTGAGCAGATTTTGCTCACACTCAAAAATGCGGGAATGCTCCACAGCAAGATGGGCGTCGGCGGCGGGTATTACCTGGCCAAGTCCCCCAGCGAGATCACCCTCGGCCAGATCTTTCGCGTGTTGGATGGCCCCGTGGCTCCCATCAAATGCGTCAGCCAAATGTCATACGAACCATGCGGCTGCCCCGACGAAGAGACTTGCGGCTTGCGCCTCGTAATGGGCGATGTGCGAAATGCTGTTGCCGATATTCTGGATAACACCAGCCTGGCTGATGTGACCAAGCGTCAGAACACAGTCCGCAAGAAGCTCGGCATCAAATAAGGTAATGAACCTGCGTACGGGGGAGCGCATTTCTATTTACCTTAAAAGTATACTAATACTATAGAAATTATATAACACTGAATAGTCAGACATACATATTGCAAAAATAAGGAGAAATAAAAAATGGAACTGACTTTTCTTTTGTATGTGTTGGTGGGGTTCGTGGCGCAGATGATTGACGGCGCTTTGGGTATGGCTTATGGCGTGAGTTCCAATACCTTTTTACTCAGCCTCGGGATTCCTCCCGCGGCGGCCTCTGCCAGCGTGCACATGGCCGAAGTGGCAACCACAGGCATTTCGGGCTTTTCACATTGGAAGCTTGGCAACGTGGATTGGAAACTTGTGCGCCGCCTGCTGATCCCCGGCGTAATTGGCGGTGTGATCGGTGCATATGTACTAACATCCATTGATGGCAATATCATCAAGCCGTATATTGCGGTGTATCTTCTTATTATGGGCGGCGTGATCCTATACAAATCATTTACCCTGAACCCAAAAAAGAAAAAGGATGAATACCACGGACCACGCGTCAGTTGGCTAGGCCTTGCAGGCGGATTCTGTGACGCAATCGGCGGCGGAGGCTGGGGACCGGTAGTCACATCCACACTGGTGGCACGCGGCAAGCATCCACGCATGACGATTGGTTCTGTAAACTTCTCGGAGTTCTTTGTCACACTGGCAGAGTCGGTCACATTTGTGATTACCTTAAGCTTTTCACAATACTGGCAGGTTATTGTCGGGCTGTTGATTGGCGGAGCCATCGCTGCGCCGATTGCGGCAAAGCTTGCACAAAAAATACCCGTGAAAGCATTGATGGTCTTCGTGGGTATTTTGATTATTGTGCTTAGTATTCGCACACTATATCTTGTAATGAAATAAACAAAAATGGGACGGCTTGCTCTGCCGTCCTATTAACTTACCTACCACAGACCGGGAAATAGACGATAGCGTGTTTTCTTTGCATACTCTTTATAACCGGGCAGTTCTACCTGCAAGGTTTTATCTTCCAATGCGGTGCGTGTGACCATTACGATCACCAGCAAAATGGTGGGGACAAATGCCCATACTGAATTGAATAAAATGGGAATGAATATATAACCAAGCAGGCCGCCTGCATATCCCGGATGGCGCATGATCCGATATGGTCCTGTGGAGACGACATGATGTCCGCGCTCGGTTTGGATGCGGACTGTGCCTGAGAAGAATCGGTTCTCGACCAGCGCCCAGGAGGAAAAACCATATCCAATCACAATACCAACCAAGGCAATGATATTCACACCTGTTGAAAAAGCAGATGACCAACCATAAAATCGATCCAACCCAGCCACCGCTAAAATTAGAATTGACCCCAATCCTAACAGCGGCGCGAGGACTTTATCCCACGGCTTTGTGTCTTTGGCTTGCATAAAACGGGCGCGTTCTGCGATCAAGTCTGGATGCTTTCTCGCTACAATGAGACGGCTGAAGACAAAAGCCAGAATGCTCGCGATGGCATATGCCCACCCCTCCCACCAGCCCCAATCCCCAGAAATGATCATTGGAATCAATGGGCCAATGAAGACAACGATCACCATCTGAACGATTGCGCGCCAAATGACAGGTTTGTTTTGTGCGGCCATGATTTCCTCCTTAACCATTATAATGATCAAAGACACTGGATACAACTATGAAACTTATTCGTATTACCCTATTAACCCTGATGTTCGTGCTAACCTTCTCTGCTTTGGCCCACGCGCAAAGTAATCAACCACTGGCAATCATCTTGACCGCCGATGGTCCCATCATGCCGCCCATGCTGGAATATTTTGAACGCGGTATTGAAACCGCTGAACAACGCAACGCAGAAGTGATCATCATTGAATTGAACACACCCGGCGGAAGCGTGGATACCATGCTTGAGATCATCCAGGTGATGCGCGCTAGCACAGTGCCTGTGGTGGTGTATGTTTCACCCAATGATGCGATTGCAGGCAGCGCCGGTGCATTGATCACGATGGCAGGACATGTCTCTGCCATGGCTCCCAAGACTGCCATCGGCGCAGCCAGCCCGATTGACAGTTCCGGCGCGGATATTGATTCCACACTGGACACAAAAGTAAGAGAAATCCTAAAAGCACGCGCACGCGCATTGGTGGAGGAACGCGGCGCGCAAGCGAGTCAACTCGCTGAAGCCATGATAGACGATGCGAAAGCCGTCACTGCCAAGGAAGCGCTTGAAGCAAACCTGATTGATTTTATTTCTGATGATACTGAAGACTTGCTTCAAGCACTCAACGGTTTTACCGTTCAAGTGAAAGACGGCGAGCGCACCCTCAACACAGCAGACATCCGCACACAAAATGTAAACATCAGTTTCATCGAACAACTGCTGTTACTGCTGACCGACCCAAACATTGCCTTCCTGTTGCTTGCCATTGGCGTGCAAGGCATTCTCATTGAGCTTTCATCGCCTGGCGGCTGGGTGGCGGGTTTCATCGGCACGGTCTGCCTGACCCTGGCGGTTTACGGCATGGGCGTCTTGCCGATCAACTGGTTTGGATTGATCTTCCTTATCATTGCCTTTGCGTTATTCATCCTCGATCTTAAAGCGCCGACCCATGGCGCGCTCACCACGGCAGGCGTTGCTTCCTTTGTTATTGGCGCGCTGGTCCTGTTCAACTCGCCTGGCACACCGCAATTCCAGCGCGTATCTGTTCCGCTCGTTGTCGGTATGGGTATCTTCCTGGGCTTGTTAACTTTTAGTGTGCTGATGTTCGCCATCCGCGCCCAGCGCGCTCCCATCCGCATCGGCGTGGAATCACTGGTAGGGAAAACAGGAACAGCCAAAATGTTCAGCTACGATGCGGGACAAGTTGAAGTAGGAAGCGAATTATGGAGTGCAGAAAAATCCGCCGAGTCGGAATCCATCCGTAAGGGCGATCTCGTCGAAGTTGTCGAAGTACGAGGACTGAGTTTGATTGTTAGGAAAAAATAACCATGTCATTGCGAGCCTTCTGGAAGCAATCTCCTCATCGAGTTGGGGATTGCTTCAGGCTGTCGCCCTCGCAATGACATATCCGCATCAAAGAGGACCTTATGCCTGCTGCACCTACGAGAGACAGAGTCAAAACCGAATCAGCTTCACGCCCGTTGCGCCGCCCGGAGTGGATCAAAGTACGCGCGCCCGCAGGCGAAAATTATGAACGCATACAAACCTTGATGCGCTCGAAAGAGTTGCACACCGTCTGCGAAGAAGCCATGTGTCCAAACCTCGGTGAGTGCTGGGGAAGCGGCACCGCCACTTTCCTGATGCTCGGTGACGTGTGCACACGCACCTGCGCGTTCTGCGACATCAAACACGGCAAGCCCACCCTGATGGACTGGGGCGAAGCCGAGCGCGTGGCGCAGGCTGTGAAATCCATGGAATTAAAGCACGCAGTCATCACCTCTGTGAATCGCGATGAACGACGTGATGGCGGCGCGCCCATTTTTGCAATGGTCATTCGACGCATCCGTGAGTTATTGCATGGCTGCTCGATTGAAGTGTTGATACCCGATTTCAAAGGCTCAATTGAAGCCTTGAAGATCGTCATGGATGCACGCCCTGAAATTTTGAATCACAATGTTGAAACCGTGCCGCGTTTGTTCAAGTCTGTTCAGCCGCAGGATAATTACGAGTGGGCCGCGGCGACCTTGTCCAATGCAAAGAAACTCGATCCCGATGTGCTCACTAAATCAGGAATTATGCTCGGCTTGGGCGAAACGATGGATGAAGTGAAAGCCGTGATGCGCGATCAACGCAGTTGGGGTGTGGATATTCTGACCATTGGACAATATCTGCAACCCAGCAAGAAGCACATGACACTGTATCGTTATTACAGCATGGAAGAATTCGCCGAACTGCGCGACTATGGCAAAGAGATCGGATTCCAATGGGTCGAGTCAAATCCGCTGGTAAGGTCGTCGTATCACGCTGCGGAGCAGGTGCGCGCGTTGAGCGTAGTGCATCGCAAGTTGTATGGGGAGCCGTTGCCGGTGGTGAAGTTAAGTGAATTGTAAGTAGGAACTCCTGTTGCAGTTGTGGTGGGGATTTTTCGTTTGATCCAAGTGATAAGTGTAATAAATAATCATTCTTTAAGAAAAGCGTACTTGTTCACATCAGCGGTTTGCGTTATCATCTTTAGGTCAGGGGTGACGTTCACCCCTAAAAAACCATATATTTCTAAGAGGAGAAGATATGAATAAACGTTTGTTCTTCGTCATGCTGACGCTCATCGTTTCCGCTTCGATGATCCTCAGCGCCTGCGCGCCTGCGGCTACAGAAGCTCCAGTAGTTGTTACTGAAGCCCCCACCGAAGCGCCGGTTGCCACCGAGCCGCCCATGCCGGCTATTGGTTCACCCGAACACCCCATCAAGGTGTTGTTCGTCCCCTCTGTGGATGCGAACATCATCGTGAGCGGTGGTGAAGTAATGGCTGCCGCTTTGAATGAAGCCACTGGCTTAACCTTTGAAGTGACCGTCCCGACTTCCTATGCCGCGACCATTGAAGAAATGTGCGCCTCCCCAACAGACACCATAGCCTTCATCCCCGGGCTCGGTTACGCCCTCGCCAGCCAGTTGTGCGGTGTGGACGTGGCCTTCAAAGCCATCCGCTTCGGCTTCCCGGTCTACTGGGCTGAATTCATTGTCCCGCGCGATAGTGAACTCCAAACACTTGCAGACCTCGAGGGCAAGAAGTGGGGCTATGGCGACGTCGGCTCCACATCCGGTTACATGGTTCCTTTGGTAATGCTTCAGGAAGGTGGCATCACCACTGGTGAACAGGTTCAAACCGGCGGTCACAACCAAACCGCGCTGGCTGTGTACAACGGCGAAGTGGATTTTGGCACCGTCTTCTATAGTGTCCCATTGACTCCCGAAGGCAAACCGGTGTTCAGCTATGATGACTTCGTAGCTGGCACAGTCACCGAGGATATGTACGAAGTTCCAGCAGAGGTTATCCCGAACTGCGCCCCCGATGCAGAAGGCAAGAAACTCTTCTGCGACGGCTGGCGCGTACTCGATGCCCGCGCCAATATCCGCGTGGAAGCGCCTGACGTGATGCAGAAAGTTCGCATTTTGGCAATCTCCCCCGCCATCGCCAACGATACACTCTCCTTCGGACCCGAGTTCCCCGCTGACGTGCGCGCTCAAATCGAAGCGGCATTGGTTGCCTTTGCTGAGACTGAGGCTTGGGGCACTTCAATCGGCAGCGCTGATTTCTACGGCTGGTCTGGTATTGCTCCCGCCACCGACGCAGAATATGATTTCATCCGCGCCATGGTTGCCGCTACCGGCTACGAAGCTCCCAAGTAGTTTTTGGTTCTGTAAGAACATTTCGGGCAGAGAGAAAACTCTCTGCCCGATTTTTATAATAATATTAGCTTCAATTTTTTATTAGAATTAGGGTCACATTTCGTAAGAAGAGTTTATAATTGAGAAGCAAGCACAAGACACAACATCTTTAAAAAGATCGCGAGAGGTCATCATGCTCCAGGTTAAAAATTTAACCAAAATATATGATGGGGGAGTCAAAGCGCTGGATAATGTTTCCTTTGAAGTACCCAAGGGGCAGTTCCTAGTCGTGATCGGTTTGAGTGGCTCCGGTAAATCCACATTGTTACGCTGTATCAATCGTTTGATAGACCCTACTGAAGGGCAAATTTTATGGGACGGCGAAGACATCACCGCCGCCTCCCCCGAAGAAATGCGCCGCATCCGGCGTAAGATCGGCATGGTTTTTCAACACTTCAACCTGGTACATCGCTCAAAAGTGATTACCAATGTGCTGGCAGGGCGGCTTGGTTATGTCAACCCCGCCTGGAGTTTACTCAACCGTTTCCCCAAAGAGGATATGGAAAAAGCCATCAAACAAATGGAACGTGTAGGGATTGCAGATAAAGCGGATCAACGCGCAGACGAATTAAGCGGCGGCCAACAACAACGCGTCGGCATTGCGCGCGCGCTTATGCAGGACCCGAACATGATCCTCGCCGATGAGCCAGTTGCCAGCCTTGACCCCGTCCTCGCGCACAGCATCATGAAGCATCTCGAAGAGATCAACAAAAGTGACGGCGTGACTGTGTTGTGCAGTCTGCATTTCCTCGACCTCGTGCATCGCTATGCAGACCGCGTGATCGCCCTCAACGATGGTCAACTGGTCTTTGAAGGTTATCCCAGAGATATTGACGATAGGAAATTCAAAGATATTTATGGCCGCGATGCAGAGCGGGTAGGATAAGCCATGAAGGACAAAAAATCATCCCCCTGGAAGTCCATTCAAATCGGTTTTACTGTGTTGTTGGTACTGTTTATTTATGCCTATGGTTTTGACGTCACCAAGGTTAATCTTGAAGAATTACGCAGTGAAAGACGCCAGGAAAGCCTCACCCGTGTCACCCGCACCCTGGCGCAGCCGGACATTATCACCTACGATAAGGAACGGGTTGTAGTTAACTCGCCATTATATGTTCCCTGCCCGTCACCTTCAAATCTTCCCACTGCGGAACCATCCTTTGCTTATTTGGTGATTGAGCCGGCTTGTGCGAATCCTGGGGAAGCAGTTCAAGTGGAAGGGTTTAACTTTCCACCCAACATTACAGGCCCAATTAGATTCGTGCCCGGGAATGATCCCCTGAATGTAGTAGCGCTTGGGCGCGAGTCGATCAAGACGGATGGCGACGGGCATTTTACAACCTCATTTGTTCTGCCTGACCGACTCAGTGACGAGCCTCAACATATCCGCGTAACCATCAGCCAAAATGTCGGCGCGCCGCGCTTTTCCCAGACTGCAAAAGATACCTGGGATAAGATCATTGAAACAGTATTCATGGCTCTATTGGCAACGACTGCCGGCACGATCCTGGCTTTTCCGATAAGTTTTCTCGCCGCCCGTAACCTGATGAAACCCGTCCGCAGTCCTCTGACCAGTATTGCCCTGTCTGTATTGGGCTGGCCGATTGGCATGGGGCTCGGCTTCTACATCGTCCACCAGATCGGCATTTTTACCATACCACTCTCGGAAAACATATTCATCAATCTAGTCAGTGTTGTTACAACTCCATTCGTGTTCTGGTTCGCCTTCCGCTGGGCTATGCCTCCGGAAGAAATAAGAATCCCCACACCGTCTTTGCGCCTGACACGTATCTTCATTCTGTTTATAGCGATACTGATCGCATTTTTTGGATTCTTCCAATTGGCTGGGCTGGCCACCAACATTAGCCTAAGTATGGAGAAATCCCTTGGCTCTTTGGGCTTCCTCGCCACTTTCCTGTTTCAAGTTAGCGACATCCTGCGCATCATTACGCCGGCTTTAGGCGCACTCGCCACAGGAGGCGCACTTGCCAGTTTCCTCGGCCGCATCGGTCAACGTACTGCTGAGAAAAACCCAGCAGCCAGTGTAAAAACCATCAACTTCATCCTAGCCGCCCTGGCAGGCGCCACCATCTTCGGCTTGAGCGGCTGGCTGGTGGAATGGTTGTATCAGATCGGGCGCATTGAATATACTTTCTGGTATCCAGTTCTCATCGGCGCCGGGCTTGGTTTATTACTTGCCGCCTTTACCCAACCCAAAGCCACCCTGCCAACAGGCATGGTGATCTACAGCATCACCCGCACCATTCTTAATGCCTTGCGCTCGGTGGAAGCTCTCGTGATGGCAATCGTCTTCGTCATTGCAGTGGGCATCGGTCCTTTCGCAGGCATGATGGCGCTCGGCTTACATACAATCGTCAGTCTGGCAAAACTGTACTCGGAACAAGTCGAAAGCATCATGCCCGGTCCGCTTGAAGCCATCACAGCCACAGGCGCCAATCGCCTGCAAACCATCATCTACGCCGTCATCCCACAGATCATTCCGCCGTATATTTCCTACACCATGTACCGCTGGGACATCAACGTGCGCATGTCCACCATCATCGGCTTCGTCGGCGGCGGCGGCATCGGCTTCCTGCTCCAGCAAAATATCAACCTGCTAAACTACCGCGCCGCCAGCACCCAAATGCTCGCCATCGCAGTTGTCGTTGCATCCATGGACTACGTTTCATCTGTCCTGCGCGAAAAATACGTTTAAGACAAGTATCTCGAAAATGAGCGCGGACTGATGTAGTCTGCGCTCATTTTTGTTTACATCTTATCGCTTTGTATTTGCATCCTATATTTTTTTATTGCGCGCCAGCCGACCAGCATTTTTTCCTTTTCATCCCACAGGCGGAAGTAAAGGGATTTCAAACTATCTTTGAAAGTAAGCGGCTCGATCTGGAAGATCGGGTTTTCATTATGACATTCCTCCAGCTTGTAGTTCGGGATCTTCGGGTTGAGGTGATGGATGTGATGAAAGCCAATATTGCCCGTGAACCACTGAAGGAACTTGGGAAGCTTATAGAATGAACTTCCGTCCATGCCGGCTTTGAAGAACTCCCAATCCTGATGTCGCTCCCAATAGGTCGGCTCGAAATTGTGCTGAACATAGAACAACCACACGCCCGCGCCGCAAGCCAGAAGTAAAATGGGAATTTCAATCAGCAGATAGGCCTGCCAGCCGATGTGATAGATCGTCCAGCCAACAAAAGCGAACAGGGCGATGTTCGTCCAGATCACGCTGTTCTTCTCGCGTTTGCCAGCATCTTTTTCCCAAAAGCGATGCCCGAAGACAAAGACGATCAACGCGCCAACGGTAAAAAGGATGAGAGGGCTTCGCATTACACGATAGCCGAATTTTTTGTACCAGGGCGCGGCGAGGTATTCCTCCACAGTCATGGTGTAGACATCGCCAATGCCGCGGCGGTCTAAGTCACCGGCAGTGGCGTGGTGTATGGCATGGGAATGCTTCCAGGCATAATAAGGAGTCCAGACTGCCGCACCGAGCAGCAATCCCAGGCGGTTGTTTGCAAGCGGGGTCCTGAAGAACGAACCGTGACAGCAATCATGGAAGATGATGAACATCCTCACCATGAATCCTGCCGCGGGAATGGTGAACAGGAAGGTCAGCCAATATCCGATCTCCAGACTGCGGTATGCCAGATACCATAAGACGAAAAACGGGACGACTGAATTAAAAACCTGCCACAAACTACGCCATGTTTCAGGGTAGGCGTACTTTGAAACAATCGCCTGCCACTTGATTTTTCCAATACTCATATTTTTCTCCATTTCTTTCTTAAAACCATAACACTGGATTACTGCCACAGTGGCTACTTTGCCCCTATCATACTCTGGTATTCCAAATATGTAGTCACCCCGTTGATCCAATGCTGTAACTCGTCAAATCGAATGGATGGTTCTTCACAACTGCTGAAGATGCCGCCACTATAATTTTTTTGGCATAAATTTTCATTCCGTATTCTTAAGGGATTTTAGCCAGCAAATCCTGCAGGGACAAATCAGCCAGCGATGAAATAGTGATATCCCCGCTAACACCCATCATCGTAGTCAGCGGATTGGGGACAGCCACTACAAAGATACCTGCACGACGCGCCGCTTCCACACCGTTGACCGAATCCTCAAAGATGACCGCTTCTGTGGACTGAACTTTGAGCATTTCCAGCGCCTTCAAGTAGATATCCGGGTTGGGCTTCGTCCTGCCTGGGGGGACATCTTCCTGGCAAATGATCTGTTTGAAATAATGAAAAATGCCAAGCCGTTTCACGTGCGTATCCACCCAGGCATGCGGCGAGCTGGAGCCAATGGCCCTCTGCAGGCCTTGTTCCCGGGCCTGCTCGATCATATTAATCACACCCGGCATGATCGCACTCGCCTGGATGAGCAAATCAGATTCTCTGCGATAGCGAGTGCGCATCGAAACAGGATCCAGCCGTCCCTGAGAAAGAAGCGAGAGATGTTCCGCCGCGTCAAAGGTCGAGAGGCCGTATCCACCAATCGTCTTTTCCCATTCATGGAGGGGGAGTTCAAATCCGTGTTCGTGATAAATGGATTGCCAAACCAAAACTTCGGGCGTCTCAGTATCGAGGATCAGCCCATCGAAATCAAATATCAGCGCCTTAATCATCCACATCCATTCTGCTCATGCGCGAAGGCTGCGCTCTGGCAGTTGCGGGAAGAGTGCGTGCAGGCTGCTCATTCTTCACCAAACGCGCAAGGTGCTTCACCATCACCGCTTGCCGCGCAGAGGCCTTTGCACCGAGGTCTTCCAGGACCGGTTCAAGCCATGCCTGATAAGAACGTACATTTAAATAAACGGGTCGTCCGCGGCGATCTGGCAGGCCCGCCACGAGCGATGCGATTTTTTCACTGACATCGTATTCATCGGGATGAATGAGCGGCGTCAAGACAACACCAACCATTCCAGATGTAACGCTCGCATAACACTTTTTGCCTTGATGCACAAATCCGATCACACGATTCGGAGCAGGCTCAACAGGATGCAGTAATTGCGGCACAATTTGATAATGCAGACTTTGCACCGCAGGCAAGTCCAGCGATTGCATCCGCCTCCAACTTAATCCTTCGACACGCTCAGGATGGCGTCTGGAATTTGATCCTGTATTCTCAAGCAGACTCACATCCCACACCCGCTGCCAGGCATAGACCGAGAAGCCAGTCATCCGCAGCGCCGGGAAGACATCGCTGGTTTCATCCACTTCTGCAATGACGTGAACAGCCTGCCACTCGCCGGCTTGAATTGCAAGATGCTCGATCAAGGCCGGCAATTGCGGGTTATGCAAATTTGACAAAGGCGCGAGATACAACAACCTGGCAAATAGCTCTCCGCGCGTGTGAATGATCCCGCCCAGCAAAGCGGACTCGCCTTCATTGTCAATGGCCGCATATAAATGACGAGCAGGATTGATGGTTGCCAGCAGGCCCATCGTCCCCAAAGGATGACCACGCGTGAGGGCACGCGCGCTATCAAGGGTTAACACATCATTTCGATAACGTGCCAGGGTGGGAATATCAAGCAGGTCAAGTGAGCGAATGGACATTGTATGATTTATGTCATTGCGAGGAGCGCACTTTGCGACGAAGCAATCTCCTACACTAATAGGAGATTGCTTCGGGCGAAAGAGCATCGCCCTACTAAGAAACTAACTAACTGTGGGCTCTAAGCGGAAGCCTAAAGTAGCGGCCCTGCGTTGTAAAGAACGAACTACTTTGTCGCGATGCTCTTTTTCATAATAATCGGTAGCCAAAGGACGATAGGCTTCACGGCGTT
>JAUXUL010000010.1 GCA_030680795.1 Anaerolineales bacterium
TCCGCTCTTTGCATATCTTGAGATTATACTCCGTCAGGCGAAACATGTTGAAGTCTGAAAAGAAGCGAGGACCTTGATTCAGCATTTTGATGGCCTGCGCCATACGCGTCGGCATTCCAGACCCGTTCAGCGAATCCTTCGACATGGTTTTGCCATTCAAAAATTCAAGCACCATTACATTGTATTCAGGAAGATGATATATCACTTTCGGTCCAACACCTGCCTCGGACGCAGCTTTACTATTGTGATATTCATTGTTTCGATCAATTGCAAGGAGTTCCGTGCTTTCACCCGGCACACGGACAAAGTATGGCAGGCCGTCCACCTCCACTTTGAAGTTGGTGTTGGTCAAACCACCTGAAAGCGGGTGAATGGAAACATTTTTCCCTTTCCAATCTTCAATTTTATTTACCGCTTCTTCAATCACGGACATACGAACTCCTGAATTCCAAACAGTCAATCGCAGGTCACGCTTAAAGCGTGACCTGCGATTATTGCATATTCAAACCTGATTTTATTCGGGCGGAATTTCCTTGAAGGCAAAGTCCACGTTGATGCCTTTGGATTTCTGGGCATTCTTGACAAAGAAATACCAAATAGCGGATACCGCCAAAACGCCAAATACAACTGTATATGCAAGCGAGCTTGTAAGTCCATATAGCGGATTGAGCATGAACAACATCAGCATCACGCCGCCGAGGATGAAGCCGACCACGCCAAGGATGGTCACAAGCGGAATGTTCCCGACTTTATAAGCCGCACCCGGTGATGATTCGTATACATCCTTTGCGCGGTATGGCAAAAGTGCGCCAGCCAAGCAGGTGACGACGAATACGTATCCACACGCAAAGGTAACGCCCAAGGTCAAGTCGTACCATGCGCCCCATAAGTTATAGACCAGTATGACCGGAATGCTGGCAAGGAAATAGATCCAATGCGCGTTTACTGGAGTATGGCGTCTCTCGTCCACCTTGCTGACAGATTCGGGAAGCAAGCGGTCGAGAGACATGGCGACCATGACGCGGGTCATGCCAATGTAGCAGTTGTGCACGATCTGGTGTGAGTTGAGAATGTAGCCAAGGCCAATGATGAGGACAACCAACGGGCTAGCTGTGAGAGCTACAGTGATCAAAGGCGGCCATAGATAAAAATCTCCCATGGTTGCTGAAGCGGCTACAGCTAGGAAATCAGGGCCAACAGCCTTTTCCAGCGCTACTGCAAGCAACGCTAATAACACTCCAGTGAGAATCAAAGAACCGACAATGATGAACATCTGGTTTTGGAAGGAGCGGGCGTTTTTAATCTCACCATTCTGTTGTGCGCTATAGGTTGCCCATTGTAATGATGTCCAAGCATAGGGGGCAATTAATATTGTAGCCAACAAACTAAAAGGCGGGTTTAGATCCACACCAGCCGCTATTGTTGCATCCCGCGCAGTTTGGACAAAGTTTTGGACACCACTGATCTTGAGGGCAAAATCATCGAGTTTAACCATTGATGTCGCAGGATTACCAAGGAAGAGCACAACCAGCATCGTCACAAAAGCAAGAAGCGTAAATGTAATCATCACATTCTGGAAACGGACGTAGTTCTTGAAACCGCTGATCAGGATCATCATTGCAACGAACGCATTCAAAATACTGGTGATGATGATGCCGGTCGAGCTAAAAAACCAAACGCCCAGGCTTGTAATGGCCGCGCTGCCCAATGTGGCACCCAACCCAAGGAACAAAGGCGCAAATCCGAGATAGGATAACAACCATCCCGAAAGCGCAACCCATTGCAGGATCCAGATCACATAGCCGGACATCACAACGGTGAACGCAACGCCGCCGCCGAACACGCGGCTTTGGAAGACATAGTCACCGCCAGAGCGCGGCAGAGCTGTGGATAACCAAACATAAACGAGCGCAATGGGAATTTCGATCACCATCGCGAGCAAAATTCCCCAGACAAGTTTTCCGCCAGGCAGTGCGCCCGGCGCCCAAAGATATGTCCAGGGGAAGATCAAGCCCATCGTCAAAATATTGTAGACGAAGGCAGAGAACGGGGACATGACACGTACGAGCCCGGAGGCTTTTCGAGTAAAGACTTCTGGTCTTGCCGTAGCGGTAGCCATTTTTTTCTCCTTTGTAATGAACTAATTCAATTCATGACACGTTCTTAGCATTTCTTCCTCAAGATGAAAGTTTCACCTCCTTTCTCTACCTAATAAGGATTTATCCACTGGTCATCTGATAACCCTGTACTTCACCGTCCATAAAAGTAATCAGACTCCCACGTAAGATACCTTCTGCATATTCGCTTCCTGGATTGATGCAGGTTGTGCGGCCAAGTTTTGCCACCGATTGTGACTCGTGAATGTGACCGTGCAATCCAAGCATTGGTTTGTATTTTTCAATCGCGTTACGGACGGAGACGCTTCCGGCACCGAACAAAACGACCTGCCCGCCCTGCGTGATCTGCTCGGGTGGGTCTTTGCTCCAATCCAACCTGGGACAGGTATCCAGCGTGGAGTCTTTGGGCGGGTCGTGGAAGTTGAAAATGGCTTTGTTCATATCAGGGACTAAGGCCGCCATTTTATCGATCATCGCGCCAAGTTCCTCTTCTGATACCTCACGCGGAGTCTTCCAGGGGGTTGGCGTGCTTAGCCCGACTGAGATCATCGTGTGATCGTCGTCCACTTGAACCATTTCGTTTTCGCAGGCAAAGAATGACTTTGTGTCTTCGCGCTTCATGACATTTAACACCTCCCATTCGTCATCGTTGCCGCCTGTGACGAAGCACTTAATACCCGTGCCGTTCAGACGTTCTTCGGCGAGGTTCACCCAGTTGTCCAATTTTTTCTTTGCGAGTTCATTGAACAAAATTTCCACAGATTTTGGGTCAGCCTGCAAGGTGCGAAATTCGTCCTCTTCCATGATCTTGTGATAGAAACCCAGAATATCCAACTTGCCCGTCAGGGCTTTTAATTCCTCTTCAGTTGAAAGGTGCTCAACCCGCCCCTGCACTGTGGCGCGATGATGGCCATTCGATTCCTTGATGATTGGAATCATCAACTTCCCTTGAATATCCCCTCCCATGACAATGACATTGACTTCATAGAACTTCCCCGCGTTAATGAACTTGCGGAAGGTACGTTCCGAGCCGTGCAGGTCAGTGGCGAAGAGCAAACGGGTTGAGGACTTTTTTTGTTTCTTTGAAAAGAAGGACATCGGTTTCTCCAGGTAGGCAGGTTAACAAGTACGCAAGTACACGGGTACATAGGTACATAGGTTTTACATGTTTACATGTCTACGTGTTTACTTAACTACGTGTCTACATGTTTTACGTTCCGCAAAAACCATCAGGCAGGGACAGGCGTGGACGCGGCAAGCAGGCATTCAACGTTGTGAGTCGCAAGCGATTCTACAGATGAAGAATCGAGGCGTTCGTCAGATACGAGTTTGTCTATCTCATCAATATTTGCAATTTGGAAATTGGAGACCACGCCCCATTTGCTATGGTCTGCAGCAACGATGACCTGTCCTTTGGTGCGTTCGATCATTTTACGAACGACTTCGGCTTCGGGATTGGTTGGAACCGTGCAACCGTGTTTAAGACTGATCCCGTCCACGCCGAGGATCGTTTTGTTGGCATAGATCAGGCTCAAATTGTCCAGCGCGAAGCGGCCCGCCAGGGAGTTGGAACGTGACTGGAATTCGCCCCCTGTCATATAGTAGTGAAAGCCCGGGTCACCGAGATCCATCACTGCACTGACATTGTTTGTAAAAACTGTGATGCGAGAATCACGGCGAATGTGTTGAAGGACTTGCGTTGAGGTGGTACCGCTGTTGATAAAAACAATATCACCCTCTTCGATCAGCGAGGCGGCAAGTTCGCCGATACGCCGCTTCTCTTCAGGGAGATGCTGAGCTCTTTGCTGGTATTCCTGTTCGAGGATCATGCGTTGATTTAGGATCGCGCCCCCATGTGTGCGTTCAAGAAATCCCTTTACCTCAAGCCATTCCAGGTCGCGCCGCACAGTCGCCTCGGAAGTTTCCAACAAGCCACATAAATCAACTGTTCGGGCGATTTGGTGGATTGCAAGAAAATCCTGAATTCGTTCCCGCCGTTGGGCTGGAATGAGGGGTTTACTCATTAAATGGTCTTAGTTTGAAGATGAAGGAAGTTGCTCATTTTGATACCACATTATATAAGAATCTGATGAAATTTGCAAGTTTTTGATTTTTTCATTATAATAGCGTCCAATTCCTGGCAAATAAGAAAAGACTCGAGATTTCGGAGATTTGTATGACAAATAGTTCCATTGGGATGGGCGAACAAGATCGTTCTGAACGAGAGAAATTTGAGAACGAATTACAGGCGATACTAAAAGCCAGTGATGATGCGAATATCCTTTTACGGGTAATCGGCTCGCTGGCTTTTCAAATGCACTGTCCACAGTTTGGATATTTGCAAGCCGCGATGGGACGCGCCTATACCGATATTGATTTCGGCGCTTACAGCAGGCAAAACGACCAAATCACTAAAATGATGACAAAGATGGGGTACATGGAAATTCGCGAAATTTACATTGCGTCCGAAGGGGAGCGCGCCATCTTCGATAAACCTGGAACTGGTTTGCATGTAGATATCTTCTACGAGAAACTGGATTTCTGCCATGCCATCTATTGGAAAGACCGCCTCGAAGTTGATGCCCCCACCATCCCATTGACCGAACTGCTTCTCGAAAAAATGCAGATCGTGCAGATCAATGAAAAGGATATTATTGACACGATCATGTTATTGCTCGAACATACTTTGGGTGATACTGACAAGGAAACCATCAACCTCAAATTGGCGGCGCAGTTGTGCGCGAACGAGTGGGGTTTATGGCGCACCACCACCATGAATCTTGAAAAAGTAAAACAACTTGCGCAACATTACACGCAACTGACGCCCGAGCAAAAAGAAAAAGTGACAACACAAGTGGATGAAATCATCGCGCATTTGAACAGCGAACCCAAACCGTTTGCATGGCGCATCCGTGACCGCGTGGGTGACCGCGTAAAATGGTACAGGGAAGTAGATGAAGTTTAAGGAGTTATCATGGCAAAATTTGTAAAAGACTTAATGCACACGGGACTGATCACTTGTAAGCCAACAGCCACACTCGGGCAGGTGGCAATCTTGCTCAATCAACATCATGTCCATGCCTTAGTGGTAACAGACCGCGACGGACGCACACTGGGGCTTATTTCAGATTTTGATTTAATGGCCGGCGAGTGGCTTTCATCGGATTCTGAAAGCCTGACAACC
The DNA here is from genome assembly GCA_030680795.1 of Anaerolineales bacterium. Lineage (GTDB taxonomy): Bacteria > Chloroflexota > Anaerolineae > Anaerolineales > Villigracilaceae > Villigracilis. The sequence continues at coordinate 5,302 of JAUXUL010000010.1, forward strand.
ATGCGAAATTTGACCGCTTCGGATCTTATGACCCAGCCAGTTGCTTCTGTTGAAGCAAACATTCCCCTCGCTGATGCAGTAGCCCTGCTCATCGAAAAAGGTGTCAGCCGCCTGCTGGTGACGGATCACGAAAAACCTGTTGGCATTATTTCACTCTCCGATTTTGTAGCCAGCATTGCAAAAGAAATTAAATCAAAACGCGAGACAGTTGGCGATGTCATGTCTGACGCGATTTTGGTTTGCCGCGGAAAAACCCCAGTCGCCTCTGCCGCACGCGCAATGACATCTTCAGGTTGGCGCTCTGTGCTAGTCGTGGACGCAAAAGGAAAAATCCTGGGCGTGGTCAGCGGACATGACCTTCTGCGCTTTGTCAAAGAGAGCGTGGACGAAAAACTGCTCGTCCGCGACGTGATGCACCCCGCATTGACCATTGACATCAAAGCCAGCCTGCGCGAGGCGGCGGATATGATGATCCAAAACTATCATCACAGGCTGGTTGTCATTGACAAAGACGACCCTGATTCCTTCCCCCTCGGCGCGATCTCCACTTTTGATATTGTGGCAGAAATGGCGCGTCCCGATTCTGTTTGGCAGAAAACCCCGTAGGTCACGTTTTGAACGTGACCTACTTACATTTAATAAAACACTGTTGGTCGGGTAGCCTCGAATGTTTTTAGAGGGGCGTGCCGAGACCAACAAGTGACAGGTAAACATAATGTGACTTGCAACAACCGGTGGTCTCGAAACTGCGGCGGAAGCAATATATTCTTCCAAAGATATAATTAATCCCGCCGCCTACTTGACCAGCGCACATGTATGCTAACAGGAGCAAAGAATGTCAGAATTTCCAACACAGGCGCAAGTTGTAATCATTGGCGGCGGGGTAGGCGGAGCGAGTATCGCCTATCACCTCACACTCATGGGCTGGAAAGATGTCGTTATTCTTGAACGACATGAATTAACAGCAGGATCAACCTGGCACTCGGCGGGGCTTGTCGGTCAAATGCGTTCGGACGCAAATCTCACTCGTATGATGCACTACAGCACAGATTTGTACCGCAAACTCAAAGCCGAAACAGGCGTAGATACTTCCTGGCGCGAAGTTGGCGGTCTCCGCCTGGCTTCGTCCGCTGAACGCATGGAAGAGAATAAACGTCTCGTCGGCATGGCGCGTTCCTTTGGCGTGCCGATGGAATTGATCTCGGCAAAAGAAGCGCAGGAAATGTTCCCACTAATGAATATTGATGGCGTGCTCGGCGCGGCATTCACGCCAAATGACGGCAGTATTGACCCGACAGGCATGACCAATGCGCTGGCGGCTGGCGCAAAGAATCGCGGGGCGAAGATATTCACAAATACCAATGTTGAAAAAATAAATCTCAAGGATGGCCGCGTCAGTGAAGTGGTCACAGATAAAGGCACTATCAAAACCGAAATTGTTGTCAACGCCTCAGGCATGTGGGGACGCGAAGTCGGCAAGATGGTCGGGTTGCATCTGCCCGTCGTCCCAATGGCGCATCTTTACATCATGACAAAACCGATCGAAGGCGTAACGAATAAATTCCCGAACCTGCGCGACCCTGATCTATTGGTTTACTGGCGCGAGGAAGTTGGTGGATTGATCACAGGCGGTTATGAGCGCCAGCCCGCGACCTTTGGCATGAACGGCATTCCCAAGGATTTCAAATTCCAATTGCTCCCGCCGGATTGGGAACGCTTTACTCCTTTGATGGAAAATTCGATCAGGCGCGTTCCTGCTATTGAAAATGCAGAAGTCGTTAAACTATTGAATGGACCTGAAGGCTTTACGCCGGATGGTGAATTTTTATTGGGACCCACATCCATCAAAGGTTTCTGGGTGGCATGCGCATTCTGCGCGCATGGTCTCGCAGGCGCGGGCGGCATAGGCAAGGTAATGGCAGAATGGATCATTGATGGAAGCCCTGAGTGGGATATGTGGCGACTCGATGTACGCCGTTTTGGTCCCAACTACAACAGCATAAATTACACCGTGGCGCGCACGTTTGAAACCTACACACAATATTATGATATTCATTTCCCCGGCGATGAGCGTATGTCAAAACGCAATGTGCGCACCTCCCCAACCTATTACCGATTGCGCGATCTCGGTTGTTCCTTCGGCGAAAAAATGGGATGGGAACGCCCGAACTGGTTCAAGCCTTACGAAGAATTAGCAACTCACGGGCACGAACCGAAGGGCTGGGCGCGCCATAACTGGTCACGCGCAATTGGCTACGAACATCTGATGACACGTGCGAACGCAGGTCTCTTCGATGAAACCTCTTTCAATAAATTTGAAGTTCGCGGACCTGGCGCATTGAAATTCCTCAACCATGTTTGCGCGAACGAAATGGATCAACCGCCTGGCACGATCACATACACCCAATGTCTCAACACACGCGGCGGCATTGAATGTGATTTCACTGTCACGCGCCTTGCAGAAGATCGTTTCTTCATTGTGACGGGCACAGCCTTCGGTCAACATGATATGTCATGGCTCTCGCTTAACATGCCTGAGGATGGGTCTGTCACGCTTGAGGATGTCGGCTCATCCTATGCTTGTATCGGTATGTGGGGCCCGAAGGCGCGCAAGATCTTGGAAAAAGTTACCTTGGATGATGTGTCGAATGCGGGATTCCCATACATGACGAATCGCCGCATCACGATCGGAGACATCCCCGTTCTCGCTTCGCGCGTGACTTATGTTGGCGAGCTCGGCTGGGAATTTTACTGCCCGTCGGAGTACGGCCTCAAACTTTGGGATACACTCTGGGAAGCAGGCGCACTCGAAGGTATGGTGGCTGGCGGCTACAAAGCCATTGACACCTTGCGTCTCGAAAAGGGTTATCGCTATTGGAGCGGTGAGATTTCCCCTGATTACACTCCATACGAGGCAGGCCTTGGCTTCGCAGTGAAATTGGATAAAGCGGAGTTCATCGGCAAGGATGCGTTGATTAAGCAGAGAGCAGAAGGTATAAAGCAAAAACTGTGCACGATCACACTTTCAGATGACCGCACGATTGTGCTTGGCAAGGAACCGATCCGAATTGGCGATAAGATCGTCGGTTGGGTGGCTTCGGGTGGATTTGGATATTCGGTGAATAAATCCATTGCGTATGCATATTTGCCAATGGCATATGCAAATGCCGGAACGAAATTACAGATCGAATGTTTCGGTGAGCAAGTCAGCGCGGAGGTGGTGCAGGCTGTGCTTTGGGACCCCAAAGCTGAGAGAATTCGTCAGTAGATAATATGGTATGCGAGGGCACACTTGTTCTTTGCCCGAAGCAATCCCCAACTCGATAGGAGATTGCTTCGTCGGGAAGATCGCCCTCCTCGCAATGACGGTATGAAGGCTGCCCTCTCAAATAATTTTCATGGAAAACTTGCACGCAAGTTAAAATTCTAACCCTGTTTGGAGATAATGCCATGTCAACACTCGCCATTGATAAAGCCATTGAAAAAGTTCCATTTCTCGCCGGGTCGAAGAATATAAAGAAGACTCCTTTGAGCGGCGGGATCACAAACTTGAATTTCAGGATCGATGCAGACGGCAGGTCGTATGTGATTCGACTCGCAGGCGAGGGGACAGACCAACTGGGTATTAAACGTGACGTAGAATATGCAGCGAACTACGCGGCGGGTCAACTGGGAATCGCGCCTGAGGTTGTGTATTTTATCGAGCCTGAAAATTACATCGTGACACGCTTTATAACTGGAAAGGTCATTCCACCCGATGTGATCAAGCAGTCTGATTATCTTGCGCGTATTGCAAAAAAGATCAGACTCTTTCACAGACGGGGACCAAAGTTAAAAGGTGAGTTCAATGTCTTCCGACGTGTGGAGATGCTGGAGAAGATTTCCAGAAAAAATAACGCCAAATTTCCGTATGACTGGGATTGGATCATGCAAAAGACAAAGGATGTCGAGAAGGCTTTGGCGAAAGATCTGTACACGCCAACCCCTACACACAATGATTTGCTGAATTTAAATTGGCTCGAAGAAGACGTACCTGGTGATATTGGCGAGATCCGATTGCTTGATTGGGAATATGCGGGTATGGGCGATATCTTCTTTGACCTTGCCAACTTCTCACACCACCATCGTTTGAATGAAGAACAGGTGGATAGCTTCCTGTATGAGTACTTCGGAGAAGTGACTGATAAGCAATATGCGCGTTTGCGCCTGATGTGGCCCATGTCTGAGTTGCACGAGTCCATGTGGGGCACGACACAAACAGGTATTTCCAAATTGGAAGAGGATTTCCAGGGATATGCAGACCTGTGGTTTGCGCGTTTCCGCCAGCATGTGACGGATTATCGCTGGGAACAGTGGTTGAAGGATGCAGGGAAGAAGAAGAAATAATTAAGGAGAAATGATGAAGGAAGAATGTGGTTGCAGGTCAAATGTCAAAGATCTTCATCCTTTTTAAAAGTTTGACAATTTCAATAAAACCAAAACTAGCATAAGGAGAAAACTATGTCAATCGTAAATGCAAAAGAGATCATGGTTGAAGCGCTGAAGGGCGGGTATGCTGTCGGCGCGTTCAATATCACGGATTTGCTTCAATTTGAAGCGGTGATAGATGCCGCCATCGAAAAGAAAGCACCCGTGATCGTTCAGACTTCCGTCAAGCCGTCGCAATTTTTAGGGACGGATATGATGGTGGCGATCTATCGGACTCTCGCCGCTTCCGCCCCCGTGCCTGTCTGCCTGCACCTAGATCATTGCACCACCATTGATTACTGCAAGAAGTGCGCGGATGCCGGCTATACCAACATCATGATTGACGCTTCGAAGCAATCCTACGAAGAGAATATCCGCCAGACCAAGGAAGTTGTGGATTACTGCCACAAGGTCGGCAACATCTCTGTGGAAGGCGAGCTGGGAACTGTGGGTGGCGTGGAAGACCAGATCAAAGTTGCAGAAGATGAAGCGCAGTTGGCGAATCCCGAACAATCCATAGAGTTCGTCGAACGCACAGGCGTGGACATTTTCGCCCCCGCTATCGGCACAGCGCATGGCGTGTATAAGACCAAGAACCCGAAGATCGATTTCGAGCGCATGGCAATCATCAATAAAATGTTGAATGGCAACGGAATCAAGACACCGCTGGTTGTTCACGGTGGGACGGGCTTGCCCGATGATTACATCAAGAAATTGCTGGAAGCTGGCGGCGCGAAGTTCAATGTGTCCACTGAATTAAAGCACACACTGATTGACGCGAAGTTTGAGTATTTGTCCGCTCACCGCGATGAGTACGATCCCGGCAAACTGGATGTCTTCGTCCGAGATGCAACGCGCAAGGCTGTGATGCACTGGATGGATAAGTTGGGTTGTGAGGGGAAGGCGTGAGGGCAAGAGATTAGAGAATTAGAGATTAGGCATTCGTAATTCGTGACGCGTAATGAGTAATATCATAGATAATCTGGTGGTCGAGTAGGGCGAGTGTTCTTCGAGCCTGTATCGAGACCACCGAGTAATATTAGCAACGAATGGTTACATGAGAATGTAGTAGTTTCGATATGTCCTTCGCACAGTATGCTCAGGGCTACTCGACCACCAGCATATAAAAAAATCAAGGAGTTTTAAAGCATGAAAAAAGTTGAGGAATATTACGCCCCGTGGGTTAAGGGCATTCCGATGTACATCTCGGAGCATATTGAAAAAGCATGGAGAGACCCGAAACTACACCGCATGATGTCCAACGAGAATCCGCTGCCACCCTCGGATAAAGTTTTGGAAGCAATGGCAAAGTACTCAAAGATGGCGAATCGCTATCCCGATCAAGGGCTGGTTGTCCGCAGCAAAATCGCGGAGATGAACAACGTAGACGGTCCCGGTAACGTGATGATCGGCAATGGTTCCAGCGAAGTATATGACAATATCTTCCGTATGTTTATCACGCCCGATGATGAAGTCATCCAGCACACGCCTTGCTTCGGCATTTACGGCTTGCGCGGAACTTTGCTCGGCGCAAAGATGGTCTCTGTGCCGATGATCTACAAAGATCATCTCATGCACTACGATCCAGATGCTATTTTGAAAGCCGTCACCGACAAGACCAAGATCATCGTCGTTGCCAACCCGAACAACCCCACCGGCAACTTCATGGATGCCAAGCACTTCATCCCGATTGCCGAAACGGGCATTCCGTTCGTTGTTGATGAAGCCTATGTTGAGTATGCTGGACTGGGCATGTCCCAAGTGCAGTTGACCAAGAAATACAAGAACGTGTTGATCACACGCACCTTGTCGAAGGCGTATGGTCTCGCGGGAATGCGCTTTGGATACACCATTGCGGACAAGGAAGTGATTGACCAGATCGCCGGCTCGCTTCTTCCCTGGAACGTGGGCACGATCCCGATGTGGGCGGCTCTCGCGGCTTTTGAAGATACTGAAGGTCTGGCGGAACGCGTCAAGTTCAACAACAACGCAGTGGATTTCATCACCGAGTCCCTGAGCGTCATCCCCGGCTTCTACATTATGAACTCCAAAGCCAACTACATTCTCTTTGATTGCGGTGATACTGGCAAGACAGGCAAGGAAGTTCTGGCTTACGCAGAAACCAAAGGAATCATCCTGCGCGGCGAAAGCAAGAAATATGGCAGTGATGGCTGGTTCCGCGTGACCGTCGGCTCAACGGAAGAAAACCAGTTGTTCGTGGATACCGTCCTTGAGTTTCTTGGAGTGAAAAAGTAGGAAACATGCAGACCTGACAGGTTTCCAAAACCTGTCAGGTCTTTGAATGGAGGAAACCATGTCAAAAATTAAAGCAGTGTTCTTTGACCAGGACGGCGTGATCATTGATACCGAACGCGATGGTCACCGTGTGTCGTTCAACATGACCTTCAAAGAGTTTGGCTTCAGCGATGAATGGAGCGTGGAGTATTACCACGAACTGCTCCAAATTGCGGGCGGCAAGGAACGCATGAAGCACTACTGGAAGACCAAGGGGTTTTCCAAACCTTTGACCGAGGAGGAAATTGACAACCTCGTCAAGGAAATGCACAAGCGCAAGACCGCGCTCTTCGTGGAATTGATCGAGACGGGGCAACTCCCCTTGCGCCCGGGCATTCATCGGTTTATGAAAGAGGCGATGGAAGCGGGTCTCAAAATCGGTGTCTGCACCACTTCCAATGAACAAGCCGCGAAGGCCATCACCGAAAATGTCCTTTCAGACATCAAATTTGAGATCTTACTGGCAGGTGATGTAGTTCAGAAGAAGAAGCCAGATCCAGAAATTTATAACCTGGCGCTCTCCAGGCTTGGGCTGAAACCCGATGAAGTGATCGTGGTGGAAGATTCCAAGAATGGTGTCAAAGCCGCAAAAGCCGCGGGGACAAATATCATCGTCACGACCAATCACTACACTGAAAAAGAAGATGTAGATGCTGGCGATGTGATCGTTTCCTGTCTCGGTGATGCCGATGGCGAAAAAGCTGAACTCCGCAAAGGCGACATCAAAGGCTTCGATGGTGTTGTGCATGTCACGCAGTTGATGGAATTGTTCGGCTAAAGCAAACAAGTTGAGCAGGAAAATCGTCAAAGGTAAAAAATAGAATGTCCCCTGGATTTTGACTTTTACCTGGAATAATTATGGATGAATTACTCGACATCGTAAATGACGAAGACATTATTACCGGACAGGAAATGCGCTCAACTGTCCATCAACTTGGCTTGCAGCATCGCGGCGCGCATGTATTCTTATTTACACAGGATGGAAAGATGCTTGTGCAAAAAAGAAGCGCAGATCGCGCCGCATCCTCCTCTGCACTGGATTGCTCAGTTTCAGAGCATGTCAAAGCTGGGGAAAGTTATCTCGAAGCGGCGGTGCGCGGCATGAAAGAGGAAATGGGCGTGGAGGGAGTTGAGATCAAAGCGCTTGTTCGATTTAGAATGAATTATGGCGTAAATGACAATGAAATCAGCACGCTGTACAAAGGCAGCATTGACCCAGACAAAATAAAATTTGACCCTGTTGAAATTGAAGAAGTTAATTATTACAGCGTGGATGAATTACAGGAAATGGTCAAAGACGACAATGTAAAATTCTGCGGGTGGTTTATAGAATTACTAAACTGGTATTTAGGCAAACCAGCAAAGATGAGCCTTGATTTTCGATCATAGAAATAAGTACCGTTTAAAGGAGCCTTCAAGAAAATCTTTATGACTTTGGTGAAAACGGGGATATGCAAATGATCCGCTCGCTTCTCTTCAACGGCGGAGATTTGACGATTCATGGCAAAAATGGAAAAATGCCCGTAGATCTGGCAATTGAGGCTGGATATTCCGATGCGGCAAAACTGCTCAAATAGGGAATCACGCGTCGGTTTCGTGCGATGCGTCCCACAGGTTAATAGTCAATAACAATCCGAGGAAAAATCAACAAAAAGCAACTTCCCAAGAGTAAAAACGTACATCCACCTTAGGAAGTATTAATCAAAGGAGAACCCATGAAAACCCTATATAAATTTCTTTCCGTTTTTTCCCTGCTCGCTCTTCTAAGCATGACCATTACCACCCCCGCGCAAGCCTTCGACGGCCGCTCTGGCGAAAATATTGTGATCGAAACAGATGAGGTTATTGAAGATGACGTGTACATCACCGCAAACGACTTCGTGTTGGATGGAACCGTCAGAGGTGACCTAGTCGTATTTGGCACAACCATCACCATCAACGGCACTGTGGAAGGCGACTTGATCGCCGCCGGACAAAGCATTGTCATCAACGGCACAGTCACAGACGATGCGCGCATTGCGGGCGCTGTTCTTCAAATTGGCAAAACTGCCGCAATCGGCGGGGATGTTGTTGCCGCGGGCGCAAGCCTTGAAACGCAAGACAACAGCTCAATTGCAGGTGAACTCGTCGTTGGCGCCGGGCAGGTATTGCTTGGGGGGAACGTGACTGGCGATGTGCTCGCAGGTGTCGGCTCGCTGGAACTGCATGGTGAATTCGGCGGTAACGTCAATGCCCAGGTTGGCGATCCAAAAGCAGGCGGCCCGCCCCCTTCCATGTTCATGCCGCAATCCAATGTCAGTTTTCCAAAAGTAACCCCAGGTTTTTCCATTGTTGAAGGCGCAAAGATCAAGGGCAGTCTTGAATACACTCAATCCACAGATATAAAAATACCAGCAAATGCCGTAGATGGAAAAATAACGCGCACCAAACCAGTTGTTGATCCTGACGAAATGGAAGTTCCGCCAACTCCTGCGCAAGCCGCAATGAATTGGACCTTCGATTTGTTCCGCACGATCGCCACACTGATTGTTTTTGGTTTGTTGCTTGGCTGGCTTGCCCCCATGTTCATGAAAACGCTCATGGAAAAAATACAAACCACACCAGCCGCAACCCTCGGATGGGGTCTGGTAGCATACGCGGCATTTTTCTTCGCCATCCTTGTCATCCTCGTCGCAATGATCGTAGGCGGATTGCTCTTCGGCGCACTCACACTCGGCGGGTTAAGCGGCACGGTCATTTCGGTCGGCATCCTTGCCCTTCTTGCGCTGATCGTTGGCTTTGTACTCGTCACAGTCTTCCTCACCAAAATCATTGTGTCATGGTTAAGCGGCAAGTTAATCCTCGCCCGCATCAACCCCACACTGGCTGAACACAAAGTATGGCCGCTCGTGATCGGTGTGATCATTATCGCCCTGCTCATTGCTTTGCCCTACGTTGGCTGGCTATTCGGCATACTTGTCATGTTCCTCGGACTCGGCGCCCTCTGGATCTGGGGACGCGAAACCTGGCATGCGCTCAAAGCTACGTAATATAAAATCCAAACTCTTCCCGGGCGGGTCAATCTTATGACCCGCCCTTAATGTTTAATCGGATGTTCTTTGTTATAATTTCTTCATGCTTACCCCGGAACAAATCGAAACCAAACTCGACCGCATTCTTTTAAAGGTACAAAAGCCTGGCCGCTACGTGGGCGGCGAACTCAACAGCACCGTCAAAGATTGGGACAAGGTCCAGACCAGGGTTGCCTTCATCTTCCCTGATATTTACGATATCGGCATCTCGAACGTTGGAATAAAAATCCTGTATGACCAGGTTAATCAGCGGGACGACTCGCTCGCTGAACGCGCCTATGCGCCCTGGGTGGATATGGAAACGCTGATGCGCAAACATGGGATTCCACTTTACACGCTCGAATCAAAACGACCCTTGGCCTGCTTCGACCTAATCGGCTTTACCCTCCCCTACGAGACTCTCTACACAAACACCCTCAACATTCTTGACCTGGCAGGCATTCCCGTCCGCTCGGCAGACCGCGACGAGACTCACCCGATCATCATCGCCGGCGGACATTCCGCCACCAACCCTGAGCCGATGCACGCGTTCATTGACGCATTCACAATCGGCGAAGGCGAAGAAGTTATTCACGACATCATCAATATCGTTCAAACGTTTAAACGTTCAATGTTCAAACGTTATGATTTGCTGGTTGCACTCGCAAAAATCCCCGGCGTGTATGTTCCTCAATTTTACGAGACCACTTATCTCGAAGATCGAACCGTAGCGTACACTCAACCGACCATCCCCGAAGCGCCCAATATAATCAACAAGCGCATTGTAGGGAAATTGCCTCCACCACCTGTTAAATTCATTGTGCCAAATATTGAAGTCGTCCACAACCGTGTGTCAGTGGAGATCATGCGCGGATGCACGCGCGGGTGTAGATTCTGTCAGGCGGGCATGATCACCCGTCCCGTAAGAGAAAGAAGCGTACAGGAGGTGGTGGATGCCGCCGATCAGGCAGTCCGCGCTACGGGGTTCGAAGAACTCGCGTTGATGTCACTGTCCTCCTCTGATTACACCTATGTCAACGAACTGGTGGATGCGATCAGCAAACGTTTTGAAGGACGCAAGCTGACAGTCTCGCTTCCATCCCTGCGAATCGAATCTGTCTCGGTTGACCTGATGGATAAATTAAAGCAGCATCGCTCCGGTGGATTTACACTCGCACCCGAAGCCGCCAGCGAACGCATGCGCCGCATCATCAATAAATTTATTCCCGATGAAGAGATCATCAATACCACGCGCGATATTTACAGCCGCGGCTGGAAGACGATCAAGTTGTATTTCATGATCGGGCATCCCAGCGAAACAATTGAAGATGTGCAAGCCATCGTGGATCTGTGCAAGCGCGTCATTGATGAAGGACGCAAAGCGGCAGGCTGGAAGGTTAAACTAAATGTAGGCGTAAGCACCTTTGTGCCAAAACCGCAAACTCCCTTCCAATGGGTTTCATGTGACACCAGAGATAGTATTTTAGAAAAACAAGCGTTGCTCAAACGTCAACTACTCAAAGATAAAAACATCAAGTTGAGTTGGACAAAGCCCGAAGATACTTTGCTCGAAGCCTGGCTCACGCGTGGTGACCGTAGAATGGCAGAGGTAATTTACAGCGCGTGGAAAAATGGAGCAAAATTCGACGCATGGGGAAATGAAGCCAAAATACAAGATGCCTGGCTGCCTGCATTTGAAGAGCATGGACTCGACCCCGCATTCTATACACACCGTCAACGCCGCACGGATGAAGTCTTCCCGTGGGAGCATATCACCGCCGCGGTACGCAAGAATTTCCTGTTCCAGGATTTCCGCCAATCGCTCGAAGGGCAGATCCGTGTGGACTGCCGCTTGAATTGTTTCGCCTGCGGCATCCTGCCCACTTTTGCAAACCTGCGCCGCGAGAACCCTGGCAAGGGTTGGAAGTGCCCGGATGTGAAAAGCCCGGTTACAGTGACTACTAATCAATTGCCAGTGATCAGTGATCAGGTGCCAGTTGTTGGAGACTAATGTAGCGCGAGATTTATCTCGCCGCCTTGCGAGACATCGCAGTTTTCTCAATGTCTGAAAATAGCCACAGAGCGCGCAGAGACTATTTGGAAAAACCATTAATAACTCATTTTTTCTCAGTGAACTCTGTGGCAAAATTAATTTGAGAAAAACCTAAGCGCGACATATATCGCTGTACAAAACAAAATGGACAAAATCACTTTTCTGCCCCGCTTGCAGCGTGAGCGTGATAAATTTGAACTCCTCCTGAATCGAGTCGGTTTCACACGCCAACTGACAATGGTGGGCGTACTGGGCAGATTGTCCATCAAGGATATGCTGGCAGATATTCTCACACGTGAGCAGTTCATTGCGGACCGCCTGAGTGAGATCCTGCACGGCGATACTTACTCGCCCTGCGCATCGCATACCATGTTGGAAAATTTTCAAAATAAATACGGTTATCCAGATTACGAATCCCCATTATTGGATAAGGAAAAAACGAATCACCTCGTGATCTATAAGCACAAGAACATCGGTTTGGATGATATCATCGAGCAGGAACTGGCGGCGTACGCAAACATCCTTGCATCATTCCAAAAGCTGACGCATGACCAGTGCCTGGATCATGATCTTTTCCACCGTATTGCGGAACATACTTACAAATCATATCGTCGAACGAGCGTTGAAATTAATCGCTGGCTAAAATCAATTGCGGCGGAATCAAAATAACCATGCGCGCACGGATCACATTTACAAAACAAGGCGCACTGCGATACACCGGTCACCTTGACCTGCATAGATTATGGGAACGCGCCATGCGCCGCGCGGAATTGCCCATCACCTACTCACAAGGGTTTCGTCCCCAGCCAAAGATCAACCTTGCCGCCGCGCTGCCGTTGGGATTTTCGTCTCGCGGCGAAGTGTTGGATGTCCGCTTGAATGAAGAAATTCCTGTTGAAGATATTTCGAAGCGATTAAAAGACAGCCTGCCGCCTGACATACACGTCATCAGCGTAGAAAGTGTGGATGAACGCGCGCCAGCGCTCCAAACTCAAGTCCTCTCAGCGGCGTATGATGTCCATTTGGCGGAACCAGTTGAAGGCTCTGAGTTGACACGCAAAGTCGAAGAGTTGATGATGTCCGAATCCCTTCCACGTGAACGTCGAGGTAAAACCTATGATCTGCGTCCGCTCATCGAAGTGCTGTGCGTGGTCACAGAAGATGATGGAATAATATGGCTGCGCATGACGCTCTCTGCGCGTGACGGCGCAACAGGCCGCCCTGAAGAAGTTTTGAATGTGCTGGGTATTGAGCCGGAATACACGCGCGTGGAGAGAACACGCTTGATCTTTAAAGAGTAGATATTCGTCTTCCCGAATCAGCATCGGGACGATAAAGAATACAAATAACAGGAGAAACAATATGGCGCTGCTCGTATCCTTTTTTTTTGGTTTTGTCCCAATGTTTCTGTACGCCGCATTTATTTACTGGCTCGACCGTTACGAAAAAGAGCCCATAGTTCTATTAGGCGCGGCTTTTTTCTGGGGTGTGGTCATTGCCGCAGGCGGGGCTTTCATCATCAATACTGCTTTTGGCGTTGGCGTTTATATCTTCACCAGCTCAGACGCCGCCGCCGATTTTGGCACCACATCTGTTGTTGCGCCGGTTGTTGAGGAACTCCTAAAAGGCATGGCGGTTGGGATCGTTTTCCTTATGTTCCGCAAGGAATACGATTCAATCCTGGATGGCATCATCTATGGCGGCATTGCGGGACTGGGATTTGCCGCCACAGAAAACACCCTTTACATTTTTCGCAACGGCTATCTTGAAGGCGGCTGGGGTGGATTATTCCTGCTGGTCTTCATCCGCGTGTTCGTGGTCGGTTGGATGCATGCCTTCTTCACCGCATTTACTGGCATTGGATTCGCCATTTCCCGTTTAAACAAAAATGTGCTAATTAAAATCATTGCGCCGTTTGCAGGTCTGGGAGTTGCAATTACAATTCACGCTTTCCACAACACTTTTGGCGGCCTGATCGGTGGTTTGGAAGGACTTGTGATTAATTCGTTAATTGACTGGTTCGGCTGGGTGTTGATGTTCGGCTTCATCGTCTGGATGATCATTCACGAACGCGACATTGTTAAGTACCAACTACTCGGGGAAGTATCCTCAGGTTTGATCTCAAAAGCACAATATCAAAAAGCATTATCACCCTGGACGTTGACCACAGCAGGCTTGAGCGGCAGGGCTGCATCCCGTTTCTATCATACCTGTGGCGAACTGGCTCATAAAAAAGAGCAGTTGAAAAAACTTGGCGACGAGGGCGGCAACACAGCGATCATTGTATCGCTCCGCAAGGAACTCGCAGGATTCGCGCCGCAAGTACGATAAAAAAATAGCTTCATTCTTAATCCGAAAGCTGGTGACTCTTTCATCAGCTTTTTTATGCCTATGGTAAAATTCCGTTCGCATGCCCCCGTAGCTCAGTGGACAGAGCGTCAGCCTCCGGAGCTGAAGAGCGCAGTTCGAGTCTGCGCGGGGGTACACAATATAGCCGCCCTAACAGGCGGTTTTTTGTCAAGACCCTTTTATCTCATTTCATTTTACTTAATTCCTGGATACAATAGACCCTGTGTATAATAAAAACGTCGCTCTTCTCATTGTATTGGTGATCGCAACTACAGGCTGCGATGTGGAACTGGAGAATCAAAATATGTTTACAGCAACTCCAGATTTTGTCACCGCCACTTTGCCTGCCACACCCATTCCACTTCCAACGCAAACGGCGCTCCCGCCTACACCTGTCCCTACCATCGCTCCCATTGAAGGGACAACCACCACCCAAGTCAACGTACGGGCAGAAACTTCCACAGCCAGTGAAAACCTGGGCATGATCGCGCAATTTTCACCTGTGCAGATCATTGGAAAGGATGCAAGCGGAAGCTGGTATCAGATCATCTACACAGATTCGCGCACTGGCTGGGTTCGCGCGGAATATGTGCAGGTGAAGGCCTCAGCGCAGGTCCCTGTTATTGAATCAGTATCAGGTAACGGATCCAACCTGAACGGGCTTGTCATCCAGAAAATAAATGTTCGCAATGGGCCTGGGATACTATATGAAACGCTCGGTGTATTAAATCAAAATGATGTGGTTTTCATGACCGGCAAAAACCTCAGCGGCGCGTGGATCCAGATCGAGTATGCAAATGCGCCCGATGGAAAAGGCTGGGCGGCTTCTGAATTTTTAAAAATTGATAACGCTGATTCCCTGCAGGTGATCGGGGATGCAGAGCCATCACCTCAAGCGCCGACCGATATTGTCCTAACCCCCGCCGCCATCATTTTGCCAGCCATGCTGGATGGAGATTCAATGGAAACTCCAATGGCAAAGGTGACGATTGCGCCGAGGAGCGCTCGTGCTTTTCAGGTGAATGGCGATGTTTCTGCACCTGAAGGGGACGTTGAAGACTGGGTTGAATTTAATTCATATAGCGAGGCGGTTCTAATTCAAGTGTTATGTTCAAGCAATGTATTACAAGTGGAGTTATGGAATAACAGAGCAAGCGTTGATGACTTTTTACTCACCTGTGGAGAAAAGCGTGTCTTGAGCATCTCCCCCAACAGCGCCTATGTTTTGCGTTTATCCAACCCTGCTTCAGATGAATTCCGTTATACGAAGTATATTTTAAGCGTGGAGGCTGTCCGTTGAAAATGTATCAGTCATACGGCCGTTGTTTCTTCGACGAACCCGTGCCAATCAAAGATCATGCTGTCCGCGCATTGCGGCTTTATTCAATTGATGTGCCGCTGCTTGATTGTGAAGTATTTGTGTGGAATTGTACTAAATCAAATTTTATGATACATTTACGGATAAATTTCACAAAGGTGAGGGCACATGAACGCAGAAAAAATACCGGATATCATCATTGGGCGGCTCCCTGTTTACCTGCGTGCACTGCAACGCATGGCAGATAATGGGCTCAAGACCACCTCCTCCCAGGAACTTGGGGAACATGTGGGTATTTCCGCCGCTCAGATCCGCAAGGACATTTCGCAATTCGGCGAATTTGGGAAGCAAGGCACTGGCTATTCAATTGCCTACCTGCTCGATAAATTGCGTGAAATCCTCAAAGTAGATCGCATCTGGGATGTGGCGCTGGTCGGCGCCGGTGATATGGGGCACGCGCTCGCAAATTATCCGGGTTTTCAAAATCGCGGCTTTCGCATTGTGGCGATCTTCGATAATAGCGATGAAAAGATCGGTCAAATAATTGGAGATTTTGTTGTCCAGGACGCAGATAAAATGGCTGAAAGCATCAAAGCCGCCAATATAAAAGTTGCCATGCTCACTGTCCCTGCTACTGCCGCGCAAAGCGCTGCCGATAAACTGATCCAGGCTGGTGTGAGGGCCATCCTCAACTACGCTCCCATCAATTTGAACGTGCCAAATAACGTCAAAGTGCAATACATAGATCCAGCCACGCACTTGCAGAGAATGACTTATTATTTGTAATGGATGTACAAACCTGACTCGCCCGAATTCTTTCGCGGCGAGTTTTTTTTTGATGAAAACCCACTTCGCACACGCCGAAACTTGCTCCTTCTCGATCAGCAGGATCAATATCTGAATCAGGATCCAACCAACCCCTTAAACCAAACGGGCGACTCGTTGTTGAGTCACCTGTCGGCTTGATTACATGTTTACATGTATTCTACACCTGCGGCAAATTCCTGCGGATCACATTCAACATGCCAAAACTTTTTACTGCGCCTTGTACAACACAAGTCAGTGGGTTATCCACAAGATAAGCGGGAATACCGAGAGACTTGGTCAACAATTTGTCGACACCGCGCAACAACGCACCGCCACCGCACAAGGCAACACCACGGTCAATGATATCTGAGACCAATTCAGGCGGGGTTTTTTCAAGCACTTTGCGGCCTGTTTCCACGATCTGCTTCAAAGGCTCCTGCAAGGCTTCCACGATTTCACCCGTGGTCAAAGTAACCGGGCGAGGCAAACCGGTGACTTGATCCTGTCCCTGCACTTCCATGCTATTTTCAATATCCTGCGGAACCGCCGCGCCAATACGGATCTTAAGTTGCTCGGCAGTCACCTGCCCAATGATGACACCATATTTTCGGCGCACGTAATAGACAATGGCTTCATCCAAATCCAGGCCGCCTGCGCGCAACGTATCTGCGGAAACAATGCCATACATGGCCATCACAGCGGCTTCGGTACACCCGCCGCCCAAACAGATGATCATATTTCCAGATGGAGAGTTGATGGGAAGGTCAATGCCAATGGCAGCAGCTAACGGCTGTTGGATGAGGAACGCTTCACGACTGCCCGCTTCCATGACTGCCTCATAAACTGCCCGGCGTTCCACACTGGTCACCCCATAGGGAACAGAGACCATCACGCGCGGGCGAAAGATACGCATTGACCCGCTAACACGTTGTAATAAGTATGCAAGCAGGGTCTCGGTAATTTCATAGTCAGCGATCACGCCATGTCTGAGCGGGCGCGCCACTTCAATATTTTCAGGAACTTTGCCTAACATGTCACGCGCCTCAAGCCCGGCCGCAACCATCTTTTGATCGTCCACTTCGATGGCGACAATGGTCGGCTCTTCCAACAGCACCTGAGCGCTGTCAGCAAGACGTGTAAACATGGTACCCAGGTCTATGCCCAGGTCTTTTGAGAATAATGCCACGGGAGTTTAATTCTCCGAGGGCGGCATACGCATGCCACCTTTGCGGTATCGGCGGACAGCATCCAATCGAAGGTTGGATTTGCGTAATGCGGCTTCCATTGCAAGGTAGGTGTCAGTATCTACAGGTACGCCCCTGGCAAGCGCCTCATCGGCGCGCACACGCGCGGCATCTGCGCGAGCTGTATCTATGTCTTCCACATTTTCAGCGGCATCCGCAAGGACGGTAATGATATCGGGCTGTACTTCAGCAACACCACCCGCAACAGTAAATACTTCCTCGTTGCCGCCTTTGCGGACTTTAATAATGCCGAATTTCAAGGTGGTTAGTACAGGCGCATGTTTGGGAAGAATGCCCATCTCCCCGGCTGCGCCGGGCAAAACGACAATATCCACATCACCCGCGAATACAGTGCGGTCCTGAGAAACGATTTCACAACGAATGGTCATAATCATCTATCCGTTTCAACGTTTAACAATATTAAGCACCCTTGGCAAGTTTTTCGGCACGTTCACGAACATCCTGGATCGTACCAGCCATCATGAATGCCTGCTCGGGCAAATCATCACACTTGCCATCGAGGATTTCACGGAACCCGCTGACAGTTTCCTTGAGCGGCACGTAGCGTCCGTCAATACCTGTAAAGCGTTCCGCCACATAGAAGGGCTGTGAGAAGAAGCGCTCGATCTTGCGCGCGCGCGATACGATGAGTTTATCATCTTCGGAAAGTTCATCGATACCGAGAATGGCGATGATATCCTGCAAATCTTTATAACGCTGCAAAATACGCTGGACTTCACGCGCTGTCCGATAGTGCTCCTCTCCAACGATGTTGGGATCAAGAATTCGGGAGGTGGAAGCGAGCGGATCCACGGCGGGGTAAATACCTTTTTCTACGATGGAGCGTTCGAGGGCAATGGTCGCGTCGAGATGTGTAAAGGTCGCCACAGGCGCAGGATCGGAGTAGTCATCCGCAGGCACATACACGGCTTGCATGGATGTGATCGAGCCGGTGCGGGTGGAGGTAATGCGTTCCTGCAACTCACCCATTTCAGTGGCGAGAGTAGGCTGGTAGCCTACGGCGGAGGGCATACGGCCGAGCAACGCGGACACTTCGGAACCAGACATGGAGAAGCGGAAGATGTTATCCACGAAGAGCAAAACATCCCTGCCCTGGTCGCGGAAGTATTCAGCCATTGAAAGCGCAGAGAGAGCCACGCGCAAGCGCACGCCGGAGGGTTCGTTCATCTGACCGTACACCATGACGGTATCTTTCATAACGCCGGATTCGAGCATTTCACGATAAAGCTGTGTGCCTTCTCGGGTGCGTTCGCCTACGCCCGCAAACACAGAGTTGCCTTCGTGTTCTTTCGCAACGGAGCGGATGAGTTCTTGAATGATAATGGTTTTACCTGTGCCTGCGCCGCCAAAGATACCGGTCTTACCGCCTTTGGTGAATGGAGCGATCAAGTCAACAACCTTGATGCCCGTTTCGAAAACCTCCACGCGGGTGGATTGTTCTTCAAATGAAGGCGCCAGGCGGTGAATTGGATAATAAGCGGAAGCAATGACCTCGCCTTTTCCATCAATAGGCTGGCCTAACACATTGAAAATGCGACCTAGTGTGGATGGTCCAACAGGAACCATGATCGGCGCACCGGTTGCAATGGCGGGAAGGCCGCGCTGAAGGCCATCGGTTGTGTCCATGGATACCGTGCGGACCCAATTATTGCCAAGATGTTTTTGCACTTCGAGAACAAGCGGCCTCTTGCCTTCTCGATCCACTGTGATCGCTTCGAAAAGCCCGGGGATGTTTCCTTCAGAGAATTCAACATCCACTACACCACCAAGAATTTGTACGACACGGCCTGCTGCGTTTGCCATGATTTTCCTCCAGTTATTTCGCGGACAGCGCTTCAGCGCCGCCCACAATGTCTAAGATATCGTTCGTAATGCCTTGC
Source organism: Anaerolineales bacterium (assembly GCA_030680795.1). GTDB lineage: Bacteria > Chloroflexota > Anaerolineae > Anaerolineales > Villigracilaceae > Villigracilis. Next base: position 24,786 of record JAUXUL010000010.1, read on the forward strand.
TGACGAACTTTGTTATAAGCCAATTGCAAAGCGCCGACCAGTTCTTTAGCATTATCGGTGGCGTTACGCATGGCGATCATACGAGCCGCATGTTCACTTGCCTGCGATTCCAACACTGCCTGATAGACCTGCAGGGCAGTAAAGCGCGGAATGATCTCATCGAGGATCACTCGCATATCAGGTTCATATTCATAAGCCGCCGCAGGGCCGGTGGGTTTGTTTCCAAAATCCTCCACAAGGCCCTCGCCTTCAAGTTCAAGCGGCAGGAGTTTCTTAACCGTTGCGATCTGGCGTCCCATGTTGACAAAGTCAGTATAGACCAGATAGACCTCGTCCACGGAACCGGTATTAAATTCCTCAACTGCGAGGTGCCCAATTGCAGAAATATCTGCAAAATTCGGCGCGGCGGGCAGGTTGCTGAAATCTGCAATTACCTTTTTGCCGCGGCGGATCAATAGGTCACGGCCTTTGCGGCCGACGGCAATATATTTAACGGGAACAGGATTCGGGTCAAAACGTTGAGACGCAAAACGGATCACATTGGAGTTGTATGCGCCCGCAAGTCCGCGGTCACCTGTAACTACAACCACCAATGTATTGTTCACTGATTTACGTTTCGCCAAAAGCGGATGCAGGCTGTCGCGTCCCGGTTGTTCCGCAACGTGTCGTAATACCTGCCAGGCCTTGGTCGCATAAGAACGAGTCGCCGTCACCGCATTAATTGCCTTGCGGACTTTACTGGCGCTCACCGTCTCCAATGCGCGTGTGACTTGCGAAATGTTTTTGACGCTCTTAATTCGGAGCCGCATTTCACGAGCGGAAGCCATAGGGTTAGTCCTTTAGTCTCTTAGTCTTTAGTCAGATAGTCTAGGCTTGCCAGCCTGTGCGGAAAGCTTCGAGGGCTTTTACAAGTGCGGCACGGTTATCGTCAGAAATGGCTTTCGTCGCAATAATATCCTTGCCAACTTCGGGGTATGAAGTTGCCATGAAGCGAATGAGATCCGCCTGCCATTGAGCCATCTTATCAAGCGCAACACCGTCAGCAAAACCATTCGTCCCAGCAAAAAGTACAACCACCTGATTTACAAGCTCAGAAGGTTGGTACTGGGGTTGTTTGAGAATTTCCTGCATGTGCTGACCACGGCTCAACTGCTGTTGAGTTGACTTGTCAAGGTCGGAAGCCATGAGAGCGAACGCAGCCAACTCACGATAAGCTGCCATGTCGAGACGCAAACGACCCGCCACCTGTTTCATGGCTTTGGTCTGCGCATCACCGCCTACACGGGATACAGAAACGCCCACGTTCACCGCAGGGCGGATACCCGCATTGAAGAGGTTGCTCTCAAGGAAAATCTGTCCATCTGTAATTGAAATCACGTTCGTGGGAACATAGGCAGAAATATCACCGAGTAAAGTTTCAATGATCGGCAGGGAAGTGAGCGAACCGCCGGTGCCGGCAACCTTGATGATCTTGTGGTTATCCGCATCGTTCATGTGCTTGCGGGCTTCTTCGGCTTCATCTTTTGAGATCGGGCCGGTATAAACCTTCCCATCCACGCCGTCTTTTTCAGAAGCCAGGGCTTCTTTGAAATCTTTTTTAACGATAACGTATTGATTCGCAAGGCGGGCGGAACGCTCCAACAAACGGGAATGCAGGTAGAACACGTCGCCAGGATACGCTTCACGCCCAGGTGGACGGCGCAAAAGCAGGGAAACCTGACGATATGCCCATGCATGTTTGGAAAGATCATCATAGATGATCAGCGCATCGCGTCCGCTTTCCATGAATTCTTCACCAATTGAAGTTCCAGAGTAAGGAGCGATGTACTGCAAAGCAGCTGATTCGTCTGCCGCGGCAACTACAATGATCGTATGCTCCATCGCGCCGGCGCGTTCAAGAATGCCGAGCGTACGAGCGACAGCGGCTTTCTTCTGACCAATCGCCACATAAATACAAACCAGATCCTTGCCTTTTTGATTGATGATCGTATCAATCGCGATCGCGGTCTTGCCAGTCTGTCGGTCGCCGATGATCAACTCACGCTGACCGCGCCCGACCGGGATCATCGAATCAATGGATTTGATACCCGTTTGCACAGGCGTATCCACATCCTGACGATAAATCACACCGGGAGCAATGCGCTCCACAGGGCGGAAGCCTGTGGTTGTGATCGGACCTTTGCCATCAATCGGCTCACCCAACGCATTGACCACGCGCCCGATCAACGCATCGCCAACCGGAACAGAAGCAATGCGATTTGTGCCGCGCACGGTCATGCCTTCGATGATCCCGTCGTATGCGCCCATCACGATCACACCCACGCTATCTTTTTCAAGGTTGAACGCCGTGCCCATCACGCCGTTCGAGAACTGCACAAGTTCCTGCGCTTTAACATTCGCAAGACCCTGCACGCGGGCAATCCCATCACCCGCTTCAACTACAACACCGATATCACTGATGCTGAGTTCTGGATTAAAGCCTTCTATTTGTTTCTGCAAATCACCAGTGATCTGCTTAATCAGGTCTGACATTAGCTAGCCTCCACCAAAATTCGTTTTACATACAAGTACCCGGATAAGGGGCTTATCCGGGTATATTTGTTTTTCTCGGCTTGCACCCTCTCAGATATCGCCTTAGTGAGTAAGCGCACAAGCGAGCCAATAATACCTGAAAGGCTACTGATTGTCTAGCTAAAAACATCTTTTACCTTAAGAAATCCTGCTTCCCTTCTCATCTGCGCTATGATTGCGCATACGAAATGCCAATACCTTCATCAATTTAAGTAAGGAGAAGAAATGTCCGAATCTCTTAATCGTGTGGAAGAAAAAACGCCACTTCGTCCTATGAAACGATACTGGAAAATAGCAGTCCTCGCCAACATAAAAGATGACAACCAACCCAAGCCTGAAGGGGTTCCACCTGACGCTTTTGCCGATTTCGACCATATCGAGACCATAGACTCGCTTCGCGCTGCGCTCGAAACTGATGGCCACAAAACTGCCTTTATCCAGGCTGACAGAAACCTGCCCTACGCCCTCCGCGAAGTAAAGCCGGATATTTGCTTCAACATCGCCGAAGGCCTCGGCGGTGACGCGCGCGAAGCGCAAGTACCTGCCCTGCTTGAAATGCTTGGCATTCCATACACAGGCTCGCGCGTTTTAACGAACGGCATCTCCCTCGATAAAACCCTCACCAAACGCATCTGGCGGGATCGCCGCCTGCCCGTCGCCCCCTTTCAGGAATTCAACATTGGCGATGAGCCCTTGCGCCCCGAACTGAAATTCCCGCTCTTCGTTAAACCAGCGCGCGAAGGCACCGGCATGGGTGTGGATTTGAAAGCCATCGTCCAAAACGAAATAGAATTACGCGAACGCGCGCAATACATCATCAACGTCTATCACCAACCCGCCCTCGTGGAAACATTTTTACCGGGCCGTGAATTCACCGTCGGCATATTAGGCCGCGCAGATGCAAAATTATATTCACGTCACCCGGAATGGTACGAGAAAGACGGCTTCCACCGCTTCCCCATCCTCGAACTGGACAGCAGCCGCTCCGTCACACCCTGGGTTTATAGCCACGAAGCAAAATCAAAAGATGTCGGCGCAGACGGCGCGCCCGGCTATTTTTGCCCGGCCGAGATCGAACCCGAACTTGAAAAAAAATTAAAGTATTTCGCTTTGCGCGCCCATCAACTCCTCAATGCGCTCGACGTCTCCCGCACAGACATCCGCCTCGATCAAGAAGGCAACCCTCGCTTAATCGAGATCAACACCCTGCCAGGCCTGACACCCGACTATAGCGATCTTTGCCTGCAAGCCGCTGCAGAAAACATTCGCTACGAAGACCTCGTGCTGGATATTCTCTACCTCGGCGCGAGCCGCTGGGGAATGTTGGAAGCGCGCGAAAATGTTCCAGAAACGCCAAAGAAAAAATAATTCAATAAATTAAACCAGGGTTGTCTCACGACAACCCTGGTTGTTTCGCAAAACTTTAGCCATCAGGCCCAGCCTTAGGAGAGCAGGACCACATTGGCAGCTTGCAAACCTTTGGGGCCGTCTTCCACAGAAAACTCAACCTGCTGTTCGGCTTCCAGCTTGCGATAGCCATCGCTCTGAATGGCGGAAAAGTGAACGAACACATCTTCTCCACCATCGCGCCCAATAAAGCCATAGCCCTTAGTCGCATTGAACCACTTGACAGTTCCAATTAATCGCTCAGACATCTTTCACTACTCCTGCTGCGAAAAATTTATGCCCGTCCACCTTTACGCTTTCAAAGGCGATCCGGGCACAATGCACGCAAGATTATCATGGCTAATTATCCGTGTCAAGATTTTCCTGCTTATTCTGCTCGTTGTATAAATAAACTTTCAAGCGCAAAAATATACAGTACTCTGTTATTTCTTCAGCATGGATGCGTAACTCGAAATCAGATGAAACCACCAAGGCGACCATTTCAACCTAACCTTTGCCTGGCGAATAACCTTTCGCAACCCCTGCGGACCTTCAAATTGGTCCAGCGACATAAGCGACCTCCCGACCTCAAAAGCGGCGTGTGCATCCGAGCCGACAGTGCCGGCCAGGTTGTGTTTCTCCGCAAACTCCCGTGCCCGGCGGTTAAAACGCGGCAACATGCAACGCGAGTTATACACTTCGATTGCATCCACTTGTGGAAGGATTTCAAGCAGATCATTTTCCTTCCAACCGCCCGCGCGGATATTATCAAATGGGTGGGATACACTGATAAACGCACCTTGCTCCTTCAAGAGTAAGATCGTCTTTTCAGGCGTAAGGTACGGTGGAATCTGCTCCTTTACAAACGCCGCGAGAATCTCTCCCCGGGTAGTCATAATCTCCTCGCCGACAATGACCAGCCCCGGGTCCAGAAGCTGAGCCGCCCGCGCGCCCTCAATGGAGTTATGGTCAGTGATCACGACTCGGTCAATCCCTTTCCGACGACAAGCAGCAATCAATTTCGCCGGAGGCGTAAGGGAGTCTTTCGAGGCATTCGTATGGCAGTGGAATTCTAGAAAAATCTGCATTTACCTGTTGAAATCGGTTAATTTCATGTGAATAAAATGGTGGATAAGACTCTTTAGAGTTTAAAATGGATCAACTTCAGGTGGTATAATTTGTTAAAGTTGGTCTTGATCAGCTCGACCTGGCAGAGTGTATCACAGGCGTAAAGTGAAATCTCATTCACTTTTTCGACCTTCTTCAAATAACAGGAAAAAGTTTCCAGGGCATGTTCTTTTCTCCAAAGCGGTGGCAGTTATTGGGAATATCCCTTTTCTATTGGGATTTAGGTGGTATTTTTCATACTCGGTACCAAAAATCCCGGCGGCCGCCCAAAAACAAATATGGAATAATTTTTGTAATATTTTCAGGTATAATAACTTCAACAATTAGCATAACTCAAACAAGATAAACACCATGATAACTGTAAATAAGGGAAGCAAATGGAGAAATCTACTGAGGAAAAATTAAGGACACCTAGTTCTTTTTCTCTGTTTCATACGAAAGAATTAGAACTTCCGGATTCCAATCGGGATATTTTACTGGAGCCTGTATATCCGGAATCTTACAATTTAAGTTATACCTGCTTGTTGATTCCTCGATTTCCGTCCCATCAGCTAAGAGGAGACTTGGCAGATTATTTACACCAATGGCTGCCACAAATCTGCATCTCCTACAGTTGGAGTTTGGAATTTATTATTGTGTATCCAGACTATTTCCAATGGGCAATTTGCGTTCCCCCATCTACGCCCCGAGGTCTTTTTATGCAACAAATACGTGACGATACATCGGAAATGATCTTTTCCACCTTTGGGCATATCAGAATGGAAAATTTATCCAACGATTTTTGGGCATTGGGTAATTTGGTAGTATTAGGAACGAGACCTCACCCAGAAGATATGATCAGTCAATACATTCGCCTAAAACGCCTTCAACAAGGTCTGAACACTTTATAATTATCAGGATATGTCAACAAAATGCAGCACGACATGCAATACTCTATTCAGGATCCCATATATGTTCTAGACAACCACAAAAAGAGTGGGCGAAATACTTTAACAATAGAAAGAGCGAGCGAACTGCTGCGATATGTATTTGAGATTCTTTGGGATAAACCCGATGGTTTAACTGCCAATGAGGTTATATCTCTCGTCCCTAGGGTGATGCATCTAACGGAATATGAATTAGAGTATTCCCCAAAATTTAACTCTCCAAGATATGAGAAAATCGTTCGAATCACCACAATTCCTCTTGCCTATACAGGTTGGTTACTAAAAAATGATAAAGGACGTTGGTATATCACCGAAGCGGGGTATCAAGCTTGCAAACAATTCGTCAATGTTCATGAATTTTATCAAGAAGCTATTCGCTTGTATAACGAACACAAACAGCTTGCACCTGAAAGTATCATGGCATTGGAAACTGCTCAAGAATCGGCCTGGGGACAAATAGAAAAACATCTTCTCCAATTGAAAAAAAGTGAATTACAAATCATGGCTGGAGAACTCCTGCGCGCAATGGGGTACTTCCCATCCTGGATGGCTCCTCCGGAGAAACAGCGTGGTCATGTCAATCTGATCGCATATACTGATCCTATTGGAGCAAAAGGCCAAAGGATCCTGACTCAAATAATACAGAAAGGCCAATCTGTCACTCTTGAAGGGATCAAGAGTTTTCTAGCAATACTTGGAGCGAATGACTTTGGTATGATTATCTCAATGAGCGGTTTTACCAATCAAGCAATTCAGGTATTAAGCACGGATAATTTTGAGAAAGTCAGCGTGCTGGATGCAGAATCTTTTTTTGACCTTTGGAAAAAATATTATGCTGATATAAGTCAAGAGGTCCGCAATTTATTACCTTTAAAAGTCGTTCATTTTTTGTCGCAATTTGACTAGAGTCATAAGATCATGAGCAAAGACTTGACTGGCAATGCTAAAAGTTTGTACAGCAAATCATTCAAAAATGGAATCGAAAATTTAAGGGATGAAATCCAACTCGCATTTCAATGGAATAGACCCAGCATTTTATTTGCAATTCATAATTCAATAGTGGGGCAAATAAATTCTCAAAAAGCTTTGGAACAGGGGATCCTAAATTTCAATAAAAAAGTTAAGCGTATTGAAGCAGACGACAGAAGTATTAATTTAATCAGAACAATAATTAAAATACCAGATCGTGAGAACATCGTGTTTTTTATCTCAGGGTTTGAAAACACAAACAGTAATTCGAAGAATGATGTTTACAAGCTATTAAATATGCACCGTGAGTTTTTTGTTGAGAATCTCATACGTGCTGTCTTTTGGTTTACCAAAGAAGAAGCCGCAAAATTGCCTCATTTGGCACCGGATTTTTGGGCTTTTCGACATAGAGCAGTGGAATTCGCACCGACGCGTGGTTCGAAATGAACTCACTTATCCATTGGTATCCTTCTTTGGAAAGATGAAATCCCATGGATCGAGATTGAATTTCAAGGAAAAACACTTAATCCTTACCAAGCATGGGGTCTTTACGCAAAAGAAAATTTAACTTTTGAAAATTATAATATTGATAATGCAACTTCAATCCCTGATTTTATTTCTTATCCTAATTACGTTTGCCGTTGGTGCAATATTGGTTTTATTAAAAAAAACTCCTGGGTCGGTTAGTCTTTGTGTTCTTGTAATTATTATTGCCGCTTGGCTCAGCGCTTATCTTTTTTACAGATTCTTAGCCACCCCTATTTCTTTACAGGTGTGGAGAGCAGTTCATTATTTTTCCCTGGCCTCCGCAGCGACTTCAGTGTATTACTTTTCGATCTCATATACCAATCGTGCGTATTGGATAAATAAATCTACAATTACATTATTCCTTCTGGAACCTATTATTATTCAAATCCTTTTTTGGACAGAGCCTTTAAGGAGAATTTTTTTTGCTCCAGGATTTTGGCTTGGGGAACAAATAAACCTAATTTATGTTTTGATGATTCTTACTGGAAGCCTTGTACTGCTTGCAGATACATTACTGAACAAACCTCGAATACACTTCCTTCATGCCGGCACAATGGTTCTTGGCACTTTATTTCCATTGTTTGGCAACATTTCTACAATTTTCATCCGCAATTTTGAGACCAATTTATTAATATTGATTTTCTCCTACTGCCTCGCAATCGTCGGCTTTTTGTATATTAAATTCAGTAGCTCATTAATTGAAACCACACCGCTTACCCGTGAGATTGTCGTTGAAGATATGGATGATGGCTGGATGGTCATAGACGATCACGATAATATAATCGACCTAAATTCCTCAGCAGAAAAAATGGTCGGTCTATCGCGTGAAACCATCTATGGACAGCCAGTAACTCAGATCCTGACTGAATGGCCCAAAATATCAAAATCATCTGAGGGCATTCAAGAAATGGAAATGCGCCGCAGCGTTAAATCACAAAGTGGCTGGCATTACTTGAACATTCGAATATCTCAATTAAGAGACAAGAAAAACGGGAAATTCGGCCATTTGATTGTCTGGCGTGATATTACCGGGAGAAAACTTGCAGATGATGCCCGCCAGAGGGCCCGGGATGAATTGTTCGTACTCTTAAATGCCATATCCAGTACTGCCAACCGCTCGATAAATATGGAGGATTTTTTATCTGAAGCAAGCTATCAGATCTTATATTCTTTCCAAAGCCAGTCAGTTGCTGTTTTTTTAACTGAGGAAGAGGATGCCGGGAAACAAAAGCTTTCTCTCAAAACTCATTTTGGGTTAGAGCCAGAGTACCTAAAGGAATTAAACAGTAATACAGCCACTTCAAACCTTTATAATTGGTTGACGCATAACGATGAAAATCGCCCTTTGACAGTTGACAACTTTAATGATTCGTCTGACTATCCCCTTAGTTTAAAAAACATCGGAGCTGTTTTCGCTGTCCTGATACCCTTAATCACTTACAACCAGCATGAAAACAGCATTCTTGGTTGCCTGTACCTCAGTAGGAATGAAAACATACCTTTCAGTCAGGATGAAATAATTCGTCTCACAACAAGCGCGAATCAGATCGCAACCTTGATCGATAGCAATCGTCGGAGACAATTGGCAATCGCCCTTTCCGAAAGACAGCGTTTGCTGCGCGACCTGCACGATTCGGTTAGTCAAAAATTATACGGGTTGGTTGCGCTGACCGAAGCAGCCCAAGCCGGAATCGAGGCCGGGTCCGAAATTGCCCCACTGCAAGTCTTAACCCGCATCGGGGAAAATGCCCGTCAAGCTGTCAAAGAAATGCGCCTATTTCTCTACGAAATGCAGCCGGTAGATCTAAAAGACGGTCTTGTCTCATCCCTGCACTTCCGCCTTGCGGCTGTTGAAGGAAGAGCGGACATAAGGGCCAGGTTGCTTTCAGATGAAAATATTCTACTTTCAAAAGAAAATGAAATTGCTCTTTATTACATTGCACAGGAGGCGCTAAATAATATATTAAGGCATGCCCGCGCAAAAAATGTAGTTGTCAACATAAAACAAACCCGTCAACATGTTATACTTGAAATTAAAGATGACGGGCAAGGATTTGATATAAAAAAGATAGACGATACCGGCTTGGGATTACGCAACATGAAAGAGCGAGTTCTGCTAATAAAAGGTAAAATTAAGATCTCATCCACTGTTGGTGCGGGAACAAAAATCACCGTAACTGTGAGTAAAAATAGCTAAAACCATGAAAGCAATTCGCATTCTTGTAGCTGAGGATGAAAGTGTCGTGCGCGATGGTGTAGTAGCCATTCTATCCTTTCAATCTGACATGAAAGTTGTCGCTGAAGCAGAGGATGGCGTTAAGGCTGTAGAACTCGCGCGCCAACACAAACCCGATGTAGTGCTGCTCGATATGCAGATGCCCAGGCTGAACGGCTTAGAGTCCATTCCAAAATTAAAAGAAGCATCGCCAAAATCCCATATTTTGGTGCTTACTAGTTTCGCAGAAAGCGACCGCGTTTATCAAAGTATAAAAGCGGGCGCGCTGGGTTTTCTACTTAAAGATGCAACCAGAACACAGTTATTACAAGCCATTCGGGATGTAGCCAATGGGCAAGCATCCATTCAGCCTGCGATTGCAATGAAGGTAATCAACGAAATTGATCATCCCGCTGAAATAATGTACACCGCAGACCCATTAACTCCTCGAGAGCTAGAAACTTTAAAGTTGATCGCGCGTGGTATGAGCAATCAGGAAATCGCGCTTGACATGGTCGTGCATGAAAGAACGGTGGCTAAATATGTAAGCGGAATATTGGATAAGCTGCACCTTGCAAACCGTACACAAGCTGCCTTATATGCGATTCGCGAGGGTCTGACCGAGCCGAAAAAATAAGTATAGGAAAAATAGTTTACCCACCCGCGCCTTTTCAGCGCGGGTGTTTTTAATTAATGTCGTCACTAAATGGGGCATTCATTCAATTTCATGCGCAAATTGAGATGGTCATTTATATCCATGCCGCGCTGCAAACCATGTAATTTTTGGCTATAAGAAACTCCAGTTTTGTCCATTATGGAATAAAGGTCAACTTCGTATAATGCATCTATAAATGACTTGCACCTGAACGCTTCTTAGGAGATATAAATTGTTCCTTGGACATTACTCAATACAGTTGAAAAGTTCAAACCGCCTCCATCTCCCGACAGAATGGAGAAAACTGATCTCAGGTGGCATCTACCTCACACGAGGATTTGACCAAAATCTGCTAATTCTCAAAGCAGATGCATTTAAAGAGGTCTACACACGAATTTCCTCACTAAATATTGCAGACCCCCTTGCAAGATTACTTTTACGAATGTTCTTGGGAACCGCAAGCTACGAAGAAATTGATGAAAACGAGTCTATTCCCGTATCACCCATCCTGATGAACTACGCAGATCTTAAAGACCAGATAGTGATCATTGGGCAGGGTGAATATCTGGAAGTTTGGTCACCCATCCTTTGGGATCAGCAGAAAATTCAAATTCAAGATGCCCAGGCGAACGGGCAACGATTCTCATCTTTCATAATATCCGCAAGTTGATAAAAACAATCATACTATCAAGAATAGGTGCCCACATGAAAAAAATTCGCATACTTGTTGTAGATGATCAAAATGTAGTCCGTGAAGGAATGGTAGCCATTCTCTCCCTGCAAAAAGATATGGAGGTTGTTGGGGAAGCGGTTAATGGGATTGAAGCCGTACAGCTTGCCTTGAGGACAAAACCAGATGTAATTCTTTTGGATATGGTCATGCCCCTACAGGATGGTCTCGCTACCATTCCAAAGCTAACTGAAATCTCACCAAATTTCCGCATCCTTGTACTTTCCAGTTTTGCAGAAAGTAATCGCGTTTACCAGGCTATCAAAACCGGCGCCATAGGATACATGCTAAAAGACACCCCGCGCGCACAACTATTAAATGCCATTCGAGAAGTCGCCAAAGGTCAAGCATCTATACACCCATCCATCGCAATACAGGTAATTAAAGATTTCGACCTCCCGGTGACAAATCACAGCATTTCCTTCAATCAGCATCTCACCCGCCGCGAGATGGAAACCCTGCGTTTGATCGCACGCGGCTTGAGCAATCAGGAAATTGCATGCACCCTTGTCGTGAATGAAAGGACCATTGCCAAATATGTCAGCGGTGTTCTCAATAAGCTCCATCTAGCCAACCGCACTCAGGCTGCTCTGTACGCCATTCGAGAAGGATTAACTACAGTAATGACCCAGGCGAATTAAAGCCACGCTTATGGGAATTCTACTTGGACATAATTGCCGACTTCATCGCCTGTAGTTTGGTCAATAGTTTCCTGCAAGAAACCATTCTTCTTGGCTACTGTATTAAGAACAGAAATTGTAAAATGATTTCAATATTCGATCAGAGGACTCATGAAAAATTTTGAATATCTTAAGGCAAGAGATTTTGACAGGGCATGGTTAAATTTTGAGTTGGATCTGCCCCTTAAACCCGGACCAAATGGGAGGGCTAACCCCTTTTATATCAACCGCCCTGGAAATCCGATCAATGAGTTGATTGATGCTCTGCTGGCTCCCTTTTACCGACCTCCAAAATTCTTTTTCTCGGGTCATCGTGGATGTGGAAAATCTACAGAGTTACTGCACCTGCTCAGTAACAACGAAATACAAAAAAAATATTGGCCGATCAATTTCAGCATCCGTGAAGAGACAGACATTATTGATCTGGATTTTCGCGATGTCCTGCTCTCAATTGGCAGCCGCCTATTTCGTGAATACCGCAGGAAAGGCGGGGATCTACCCGAACAATTACTCAAAGAATTGGACGGTTGGAAAGGAAAAGTGGAAAAACAAATCTCCACCATCCTGGATGGTCGTGTATCAGAATACGAACTCGGCGCCTCCATAGATGCTTTCTTTGTCAATGCGGGTCTCAAAATGAAATTGGAACCTGCCACCCGCGTGGAGTTGAGACAGATCGTTCAAACAGACATCACCGGATTGATAGCCATCATCAACAAAATTGCTGCTGCGATATACAACCAGGAACGACGAATCCCTTTGATCCTGATTGACGATATGGATAAACCAGATCTGGATCGTGCCCGTGCTATTTTTCATGACCACCGCGAGATCATGATACAACCAAATTGCGCCATCGTTTACACCGTTTCAAGCGCACTCTTTTACAGCAAGGAATTTGATGCAATCCGTGACCAGGCGCTTTTTCTCCCTAACATCAACTTGAGATCTTCTACTAATTCAGATCAGCATTTGGTTGAAGGTTATCGCATTTTGGAAAAATTTATCAATGTAAGAATGGATCCCTCTCTGATCCACCCATTGGCACTCGAACAGGCGATTACATACAGTGGTGGCGTCTTCCGTGAATTGGCTCGCATTATACGCACATCCATTGGAAGAGCAAGACGGCGAAAAGCTACCCAACTTGAAATAGAGGATGTGGAATGGGCCGCTATCGAAATCCGAAACGAATACAGGCGTATTTTGGACACGGAGGATTTGAAGCTGCTGAAAAAAGTGCATGAAAGCAAAAAGCTCGAATTCAGCGACCGACTAAGGACACTCTTGCAAGTGCTTGCCCTGCTTGAATACCGCGATCAGGAAAACTGGTGCGATGTGCACCCAATTTTAAGGAAGATCCTATGACCAACCCGGGCATCATTCGGCATTCACAAACAAATACATTTGATGAGCGCATAGAGATCGCTATTGAGGAACTTGAACTCGCCATTCAATGGGATCGTCCATCTGCTCTTCTGGCTGTTTATGATTCAGAATATATTCGCAAGGATGCTGAAACCGCCCTCGAGAACCATTTAACCGAACAAAGGCAAAATATCGTTCATCTTAAAATGGACGAGTTGCCGGGTCTCAATCTGATAACCTTCCTGCTTGATTGTCCCTCAGCAACCAATCATATCTTCTTTGTTAGCGGCGTGACTCCCGATAATAGGGATGTTTTCTCCGAACTTGGACACCACAAAGACATACTAATAAATAAAAACATCCGGGCAGTATTCTGGATAACCCCAAAAACTCTATCAGAGTTGGCAATCAATGCACCGGATTTCTGGGATTTTCGCCAGCGTGTTATTGAATTTTCGGACATGCCCAATCCTGATCAAATCCTCCAAACTGTTCTTGAGTCTGCATGGCAAGATATGGGCGAATATACCGACGATTTCGATGATACCGAGGAAAAAATAAACCTGCGCGAGGCTATTCTGACTGAATTGCCCGAAAACGCGGAATCAACCTCAACGCGAGCCAATCTAATGCTCACGCTGGGAATTCTAAACTGGCGTAAAGGTAATTTTGAAAAGGCAAATGAATTTTTACAGAATGCAATCAAAGCCGCCATTCGGCTCGAGGATAACTGGTTCGAAGCAGAATGTCTCAACGCGATTGCCCTCGTAAAATTTAGCCAGGGTAAAAATGATGAAGCCATCGATTCATACAAACAAGCTATCGCCATCGCCCCGGAACAAATTTTTATCTGGAACAACCTCGGTAACCTGTGTATGAAGATCATGCGGAATGATGAAGCCATGCTTGCATTCAAAAAAGCATTACAGCACAATCCAAAGGATCCCATCGCTTGGAACGGACTCGGCACGGTCTATTACAGAAACGGTTCCATTGACGATTCCATCAATGCCTACCGTAAAGCAATAGAATACGCGCCCTCCTATGCCAGCCCATGGACAGGTTTGGGGGATGCCTACGCAAGTATCGGGCGTGAAATAGATGCCATCATCGGTTATCAAAATGCGATCGAGTTAAACAAAGACCTGGCCACACCCTGGCTGCACATCGCAAAGATTTATAACAAACAGGGACGCAATAAAGACGCAATCAAAACCTATCAACGCGCCTTGCTGGTCGAACCAGAAAATCATCAGACCTGGAATGAGCTTGGTTTGGTTTTCATGCAGGTCAATTCTTTTGAAGAAGCCAGGCAGGCTTTCTCAAAAGCCTGTGAATTGGACCGAAGTTATGGATGGGCCTATAGCAACCTTGCTCTCGCATACGCAAACCAGGGTAATTATCAAGAAGCCATAGAAGCGTGTCATCGAAGCCTGGAAGTTTTCACAGATGACAACGACAAGGCCATCGCACTCGAGCGCCTGGCAAATTTCTACCGGGCCATCAACGATTATAACAATGCCATGCAAACATTCCAAATGGCAGACAAACTCAATGGCTCTGTCATGGCAACCCAACAGACAGCCGCTTCAGACTCCCCCAGGCTTGATCCTATTCAAATATCAGAATCAGCCCAGGAAGTTCGCCTCCCCACAGAGCCCGAGGAAGCCTCGCAAACCGAAGAAGGAATATCTATTGAAGAAATTAAACAAGAAAAACATGAAATGCCTGCATGGTTATTCCAATCCGAGACTTGGAATCAAAACACCAACACATCAGTCACCTATTCAGATGATCTTTTCTGGAAGGAAGAACCAAAATCAATGACAAGGAAACAAATGGAGGAGTTGACTATGAAAACACGATCAGCACGACAGCCCATGCACGAGTCTGTTTCTGGGCCCGGTCTTTCAGAAAATCAATTCTCAATTGATCTATTTGGGAACGAAGATGAGATCACGGAGACTAAAAACCCTGAAGTCTGGAATGAAAAAGGAAACATCCATTTTCAGAATGGGGTCTATGACCAAGCCATAGCTGCCTACAACAAAGCCATCGAGCTTGACCGTTCCTTTGGTTGGCCTTACAGCAATCTAGCCCTCACCTATCTTACATTAGGCAAACTCGCAGAGGCTATTTTGCTCTATCAAAAGAGCGCCGCATTGCTGCACGATAGGGAAGAACAAGCTGCTTCCTGGAATAGTTTAGGCAATATCTATCGCCACCTGAACGATTACGAGAATGCCTTGAAAGCATATCAAAAAGCAGATGAACTCGACCCGCAAAACGCAGGTAAACGAGAAAAAGCGGATCTGGCCATCTCCGGTCCTAACTCTCAAAACGCCCAAGTGTGGCTTGAATTGGGCAACCTCTTCTTCAAATCCGCATCCTACAACGAAGCCATGAACGCATTCGCCAATGCTGTAAAAATCGATCCCTCTTCAGGTTGGGCACATAGCAACCTGGCCATGTCCCTTGTTTATCAAGGCAAATACAAGGAAGCGATCCCTGTCTATTTGAAGAGCATTGAGCTGTTCACCAACGACAAGGACAAGGGCACATCCTGGAATCGACTGGGCCATGTCTATCGAAAGTTGAATGACCAAACCAATGCCAGGAAAGCCTATCAAACTGCCGTAATCTTATCCAAAGAAAAAACCAATTTACTCACACGCACCCGTTTCACCTTGTTGGAAAATTGTCATGCGAATTAACCAACATCTGATTAATTTTGGAGGTAAAAATGTCTGAATATGAATTATGGAATGACCTTGACAATATCTTTAACGCGGTCTTAAATTACCAGAAAAAGAATATTGAATTCAATGATCGTTTCATCAACCCTTGGGTACGGCTGGGAAATATCTATGGGCGTCAGAATCAGAACAAGGAAGCCGTACAAGCCTATCAACAGGCTACTGAAATAGACCCCGACACTGCTCAGAACTGGAAAGACCTAGGCGACTCTCAATTCAAGAACGGAGACTATCTTGACGCAAACAGTTCGTACAAAAAAGCAATCAGTTTGGATCCAAAAGCCGGCTGGCCACTAAGCAACCTGGCCCTCACTCTGGTCACTCAGGGCAAATATGAGGAAGCCATTCCACTTTATACCGCAAGTATTGAGTTGCTCTCTGAAGACAAGGACAAAGCGATTATATGGAATCGCCTTGGTAATGCATATCGTAAACTCAATAAATATGAGGATGCATATATAGCATTCCAAAAGGCGGATGAACTGGATGGCAAGAACACAGGTTTCAGTGATAAGTTGGATGAATACCCAGCCGGTGGCACTGTCATTGCTCCCGAAGAGATTCTTGAACAACTGGTCGTAGAGCAGCCTTTGGAAGGCAAGGAAACAACACCTGCTGAGGTTGATAAGGGGGCAGTGAATAATAAAGCTCGAGATGTTGATGGAGGCAATACTGAGGCGGCCTCGATGCAAAACCAGGTGAAAAAGAAAGAAAATTCCATCAAAGATAAGGCTTCACGCATTCCGTCCTGGTTGATCTTCAATGAAAGCGAGCAGTTAGAAAAAGAAGTTGCCAGCACTGGAAAGGCCATCACGATCAGCGAAGACGAAGGGGCCGATGGCAGCCAACTCAAGCAAGAAGTTATATTTAGCGAGCCAGCCATGACGAGGAATATTGTGGAAACAGACACGGTACCCGTCCCTGCCCAGATGAACGCCGAAATGGTTGTGAATGAGAAAATTGTTGAAAAAATTGCTGATGCGCTAAAGGTTCAGAATGAGGCGTATATGGATATGGATCAGGAAGAATTCGCTCATGAGGAGTCAGTTCTCTGGACAGAATCCAAATCACCGAAAGAAGAATCCATCATTGACCCTAAAGATGAGTCTAACGAACTTGCTTACGAAGAATACTTAAAGGATGTTGTTGAGCCTTCAACTATTTTGCCTGCTCATATAAATGAGATCCATAGTGAATCATCGCAAACCAAATTAAGCGCCAACGGCGAAGTCCGTATTGCAATGGATACAACAAACGCGCATGTGTGGAATGAAATGGGCAATGTCTATTTTAATTCCGGCTCATATGATGATGCAATCGCATCCTTTAGCAAGGCAATCGAACTTGATCGGTATTTCGCCTGGGCTTATAGCAACCTTGCTTTGGCATATGTGCAAATAGACCGTATCACGGAAGCGATTTTATTGTATCAGCGCAGTATAGAGTTGTTCATTTCAGAAAAAGACAAAGCTGTGACGTGGAACCGTCTAGGCAACGTGTATCGCCGATTGAACGATTATAGCAGCGCCATAGCGGCCTATCAAACTGCAGATGAACTTGACCCAGCAAACACCGCACTTTCCCTTCGTTCAAGTTTCGGTTTGCTGGGAAATATGTCCGCCGAACCAAAACCTGCCATCATTGCATAAGAGAAAGCAAAGATGAATAACTGTGAATTTTGGAATGAGTTGGGCAATTTATATTTTATGCAAGGTGCATATGAACCTGCGATCCATGCATATTTACGCTCCATCGAACTGGAGATCGGGTTTGGCAGGTCATATAGCAACCTGGCCATGACCTTTGTTCAAATTGGCAAATACAATGAAGCGATTAAGTTATACCGCCGCAGCATTACATTATTGCCAAATGAAAGAGAGAAAGCCATCACCTGGAATAGACTCGGCATTCTTTATCGTCAGGTAAAAGATTATGGCAGTGCACTCGAAGCATACCAGCAGGCTGATCTGCTGGATCCCCAGCAGGAAAACGATGGATTCTCCGAAACAGTTCGCGAGAGCAAAATGCCTCTCACCGTTTCCAAACCTAGTATTGATATTGAATCACTCATTTCAGATGATCATGAATCACACGAATCAGACGATTCTGAAAATAGGGATTTCCTGGAGATCAATGCAGAGTTGGAAATTACAGAGGAGGAGTCCAACATATCCTGGTCTAGCAGCGAATTTTTACCAGCTGATCCTGACGACCATATCCTGGTAAAAGCGGTGCGCGAATCTATAGCCGGCATTCACAGCAAATGGAAACCTGCCACTAAAGATGAGACAGCATTTGTTGAGATACCCGATCTGGTTAATAAGGAAAAGGAACTGGAAACAGTTGCTCTGGAAGACTTACCCCTTATTATTCCCATCGATCTCGAGGATATTCCACAGGATGAACTGGATGATAGGAATATGGATAGTAAAATCCCCACTGAAGAGAGCGGAAGACGACCCATGAGGTTTGAGATGATAGAGAAAAATGAGCCGGCACAAAGTGGAACTCAAAACGGACATGACAGCATGATCGAATCCATTGGCGCCTCTATTTCAAGCGAAACTGAATCAGAGTCGACCATAGGTTCACAGGTGGCAAATCCATCTATGGAACTGTCTGAAACAGAGATGGATGCCCTTGAGCTCGATATTGTTATGCATCAGCAGGCTGCAAAAAATAATCCCCGAAACTATGCGGTTTGGGAGATGCTGGGTGATGCTTACAAATCGGCAGGTCAATATAAAGAGGCTCTTTTAGCGTATCAAAAAGCAATCTCTGTAAACTCCAACAAACCATCATGTTTCTACCGCCTAGGATTGATCTATGCCATAGAAAGAAATGATGCGGAAGCGGTCACGGCTTTTCAAAAAGTCCTGGAACTGGTTCCAGACCACGCACAGGCACACGCTTCATTAGCCAGTCAATATCTAAGAATGGGAATGGAAAAACTTGCCCAATCCCATATTGAAAAGGCTTTGAACACAAATATGGAAGATGAAAATGATTATAACCGTGCCTGTCTCGAAGCCATCTGCGGAAACAATGAACGGGCTCTTGAATTACTAGAAATTGCCCTTCAAACCAAACAAACTTATGTTAATTGGGTTAATAAGGATCCCGATCTTGATTCCCTGCGCCACGATCATCGCTTTCAAGATCTTCTCTCCACCTTTGCAACAAGCGCATAATTACCATCGAGGCATAATAAAAACAAAAAACAAGGAGTATAAGAATGGCCAAAGTATGGGAGCTATTGGATCAAGCATATTATTATATTGGCAAAAGCCATTACGCAGATGCCCAAAATATTCTCGACCAGGTTTTGAGCACAGATCCACAAAACGTAGAAGCATGGGATGCATATATTCGCATTTGTTCGACCCAAAGTGACCTGGAAGATTTACGAAATCATATTGATAACATCTGGCAGACACGAGTCCGCGATCAGGACTATCTGCGAGCCAAACAACGTTTTGTCCTTCAGCGGCTGGATGAAAAAATAAATAATCTCTAATTTCCTGCCCAAGGCCACAAAAGGAGAAGCGTTCATGCCAATTTCATCACACTTACTTGAGAGAGCATATCAACTTATTAAAGCACGGCAATTTGAAAATGCCGCGCTTGTACTTGACGCTGTTGTGAGAGTTGACACCAAAAACGTGGATGCGTGGAAGGCCTATTTGAAAATCCACCAAGATATTAGCGATCTATACTGGCTAAAAGAGCGAATATTAAATACAAAAGATTTAAGTGCTACAGATAAAAATAATATTCTTGATTATCAAAACTACCTTCTTCAGCAATGGGCTGAAACCAAAGGTAATGATGTAGCAGAAGAAATCGAAAATACCCTGCCATACAAGGATTATGACAGCAAACAGAATGAATTTGTAACACTTGAACTGATAGATTTTTTTGATTATCCAGAACAAAAAGTTGAGAAGGTAAGGAAAAGAAAACCAAGACGAAGATATACACCCAGGGTTTCAGCTCCCAGCGGGTATGCAATCATTTTGTTCGCCTTATTTTTACTGGGTATCCGACTGCTTACCTTACAAAATCTATTAGGATACGCGCTATTGGGAATATTTATATATGGCGGAGCACTTTGGCTGCAAAATTTCAGCGTCCAGATGCCAACGACATTTATAAATGCCGGCCGCACATATTCACATGAAAATAATAACGAATTAACCATTGTGGATAAGTCACAAGACAAGAAAGAAGAAAACCAGCTAAACCATGAAAAGATTGATGACGTGAACATTGATTCGACCCATAAAAATTAATTACATTTGCTACATCTTTCGCTCAAAACTCCAATGGCGGTTTGCCCGATTCTGCTTTAGAATCATCCCAAGATGAGAAAAACCTTCATTGGCATTGGCTCGTTATTACAAACTCCTGCGGGTGTGATCATAATTACAACGATCATTTGGCATGGCATATTGTGGGGATCGAAGATTCCTTTGAATTCCTATGTTAGTATCGCTATATTTTTCGCTGACCTGGGCATCGCCTTTTACCTGCTTGACCGCCTGGTTTATTTCTTTTCACAGTTCGTATTACCTATTCAAAACCCACAAGACAGGCAGGAGATCTATTCCAGGGTAAAGCTATTCGAATCAGGCGACCGTGGGCCGACACTATTCATCAAGAATGGGCGTGTAATCGAACACGAGGGTGAAGCAGGTAAACGCGGTCCTGGCATTCTTGTTCTGGATACGGCCAGCGCAGCCGTTTTGCGGACCGATACCGAAATCAGCACTACAGTAGGGCCTGGGATCAAGTTCACGAAGGCAGACGAATATATTGCAGGGAGTGTTGATCTTCGGTCTCAGTGGCAGTTCATCGGTCCGCTTGTGAGCGACCAGCCATTCCTGAATCCTGCCCCAATCGCATCATCAAAAAGTCATAACGAATTACAAAGCCGCAGCCAGAAAACCAGTGGGCTGACACGTGACGGTTTTGAAATCTCCCCGACCATCAGCATCAAATTTAGCATTAAGCGCCCAGTTGAAGATAAACCAACGGAAAGCGGTGTGACCTCACGATATGGATTTGATCCAACATCCGTCCGAAATGCCATCACGCGTGAAGTGATACGGCTGGGCGCCTCAGACAATAGCAAAGCCCGCATGGAGTGGAATAAATTGCCTGCGCATCTGGTGGTGAATCTCTGGCGCGAATACATTCGTAAATTTAAATTTGAAGAATTATTCACGACCGAAGAGATCAGCGGATTACAAACCATTGAAGACATGATCAATAAGCGCGTTCGCCAACACCATGTCGTTGGACTGGACGATACAGGCATACCCACTGGTGAATGGCTTGAAAGCCTGGAATACAAGCAATTGCAATTAAGAGGGCTTGAGATCAGGGAGGTGCGAATCCATAACGTGCTTTTTGAACCTTCGATTGAAGAGCAAACCATCCAGCAATGGAGCGCGGAATGGATGAACATTGCCAAACAGGAAGAAAGATATTTGAATGAAAAAGAGTCCTTGATAGAAACCGCGGCCCGCGATGAGGCTGGCAAAAAATTTGCGCGGATCGTATCTGGGAAATTCGGGGGCAAGGTCACCATGCCACAACAAAACCCGTTCAAGACGCTTCAACTTTTGATCCAGCCGCTTAAGGATTTCATCCTTACGGAAAGCAACGCTAATAGCGACATGGAAAAAGAACTAAGGAAATTGGACGAGATCTGGAAATGGCTTTTAGATCAAAGCATGGAGAGCACACTGAAAGAAGAAGAGGCAGGGTAATGAAAAGGCGTGCACAATACGACGAGATCAATTCTCTGCTCTTTGGTCCGACAGATAAAAGCGTTCAATTCAGAAAAAGGTGGCGCAGCATTGCCCTTCTGGCTGCCTGGCTCCTACTGAGCGGCTTTACCATGATTCTTAATTTTTTTAGCGTCAAGGAAGATATCCATCTCGCAATCGTAATCGGCCTGAGTTTTGTAAAATATATTCCGTTGCTGATGGTTGTTTACAGCCTGTCAAGAAGAATGGCGGCAAAATACCTTGACGATATATACGAATTACATGACAAATCTCTCGCAACTGATTTTCTCGAAGACATTGCCTTCGGTTTCGGGCGCGAACACGTCACGATCAACGAAGGCAGGATCTCCGAAAAGGATGAAAGGTCGCCCATCGTCCTGATCGGCGGACCTGGCACGGTACAAGTCAACCTGGATAGCGTGGCATTGCTCGAAAAAGTAAATGGCGAACCAGAGGTCATTTACCCGCGCAGCGAAGCATGGAAACTCGGCAGATTTGAACGAATCCGCGAAATTGGCAAACATGACCAGGTCGGTAAACGTGAATACGCCATTATCAATCTCCGGGACCAATTTATAAGCGGTCTCTCTTTAAAATCACGCACAAAAGACGGCATTCCTTTAGAAGCGCAAGGGATCAAGGCCATATTCAGCATCCTGCGCGGAAAACATTCAGATGACGACCATGACGAAAACGGTGCATATCTGTTTGATGAGCGCGCTGTACAAGCGCTTGTCTATAACCAGACGATCATCACACCAGAGCCTGCCACACCGTCTGGCATCAACTTTCCGTGGGATACAACCGTTGTGCCGCTCATCATTTCGGAATTGGAAAAACTGATCACATCGCACACATTAAGTGAAATCCTTGCCAGCATCAGTCAAAAGGAAGTGGACCAGGTCTCGACCAATGCACACGCCATAGCCCAAATGCGCGTGGAAATGACGGGCGAACAAACAAGAATAATCAATGGGAAAAATTCCCGTCCGCCCAATTTTGAATCGCGCTCAAAGATCACCGCTCAATTCTTTAACAGCCCATTCAAAGAGAAGGCCGCACAACTTGGTATCGCCCTTGAATGGATAGACATTGGAACCTGGCAACTTCCCTCCAGCCTGATCCTGGATAAACACAAAGAAGCATGGAACCAGGCGCGCGAAAATGAAAAAAAGCGCAATGCCATGGCGCGCTCAAGGAAACAATTCGAATTAACGGAAATCATCAAGTTAATAAACAACGTGGTAATTTCAAATTACGATAAATTGATGGCATCACGATCTTCCATTAACAAGGATAAAGAAATTTCAAACGAGGGATTGTTGGAGGAACTGGGTGAATTAATCCAGCAAAGACCTGAATTTAAAAAACATATCCATCTGGATGACCACACCACAGAATCCAGCGGATTGTTATCTTCAAGACCTAAACTCGAGAACCAGGTTGCGCAAGGCGAAACCAACAAAAAGGATGCACACCTGGTTGCACTGGAAATATTAAAGGCATTTCGTCTGGAACTCGTTGCGGCAAAAATGCTGATCGAAAACGAAAGTAATTCTGCAGGAAAAAACAATAATGACCTGATAAAAATAGAAAAAGCATTATATGACATATCTCAGCTTACACTTCATTATTAAAAAAATACAAAATGAAACATCCCAATATTCTCATCCCCCCCCATATCACAACCGCGCTTAATTTGGGCGCGCCCATCGTGGTGCTCGAATCGACCGTCATCACCCACGGACTTCCCCGCCCGCAAAACCTGGAATTGGCTCGGGATATGGAAAAAAAAGTGCGTGACAACGGCGCGACTCCCGCCACCGTTGCCCTCCTGGATGGAAAGATCCGCATCGGGCTCTCAGACGAGGAACTGGTTCGGCTTTCTGAGGCGGAAGCGGACGCCACGCTGAAAGTGAGTCACCGTGACTTTGCCACAGCCATCGTCAAAAAAGTGAACGGCGGCACCACCGTGGCAGGGACGATGTTCGCCGCGCACATGGCGGGCATCAAAGTCTTTGCCACTGGCGGCATCGGCGGCGTGCACAAGGAATCATCCTTCGATATTTCAACGGACTTGCACGCACTTGCAGAAATCCCCATGATCGTTGTCTGCGCAGGCGCGAAAGCGATTTTGGATCTACCTGCCACACTCGAATATCTTGAAACCATGGGTGTGCCAGTCATCGGCTACAAAACGGAGGAATTCCCCGCTTTCTACTCCCGCGAAAGCGGACTGGGTGTAAGCGCCCGACTAGACTCGCCCAAAGAAATAGCGGACTTCGCCAAAGCGCATTGGGACCTGGGCATGAAAAGCGCTGTGCTCGTGACGAATCCTATTCCAGAAACAGAGGCAATTCCAAAGTCCCGGATGGAACCGATCATTGCCAAAGTGTCCGCTGAAGCCATCGAGCAGGGAATCCATGGGCAGAAGTTGACTCCATTTTTATTGGGGCGCATCAGTGAATTGACAAAGGGAAAATCGCTGAAAGCAAACCTGGCCTTGCTTTTGAACAACGCACGCCTCGCCGCGGAAATTGCAAAAGAGATGAATGTTAACAAGAAGGAATGGGCGATTTAGTTTGGTAGTCAGATAGTTGGATAGTCTGGTGGTCGAGTAGCCGCGCTCTTGTTCTTTGCGGCATATCAAGACTACCCGCAATGATGAAAGCGAGATGAAATGAAAAACGAATTTACCCTCACTGCCGCATTCAACACAAGCGCCGAAGCCATTTACAAGGCCTGGCTCACCACACAGGGACACACCTTGATGACAGGCAGCCCCGCAACAATAGACGGCCGCGAGGGCGGTGATTTCACCGCCTGGGACGGTTACATTTGGGGATCGTTTTTGGAATTGGAAGAATATAAAAGGATCGTGCAAGTCTGGCGCACAGGGGAATTTCCCGAAGAAGCAAAGGACTCGCGGGTTGAGGTTTTACTGGAAGAAGCAAATGGGGAAACAAAATTAAAACTATTTCATACAATCATCCCCGAGGGGCAGGCAGAAAGCTACAAACAAGGCTGGGATGATTTTTATTTCAAGCCGATGAAAGAGTATTTTGGGTAACACTGTAGGTCACGTTTGAAACGCGACCTATTTATTTAACAACTCCTTCACCAACTCATCCGGCACCTGCACAGCAACCAATTCGCCGCGCACGGTGATAATCCCATTCACGACAATCCATTCTTCGATCACAACTTTACGTCCTTTTACTTCTTTTACCTTTGCGCGGATTTCGAGAATCGGACCCAGCGGTGTGGGCTTGAGATAATCCACATGCAAGGAAGCGGTCAGATAACGCAAGGGCGGCTCGGTATCCATGGCGCGATTTTCGGCGCGGTAGCCGGCCGCGGCGGCTGTGCCTGTGCCATGACAATCCACCAGAGACGCGAGCAAACCGCCATACACATACCCAGGAATGGCGGTGTGATACGGCTTGGGCTGAAAATGACATACAGATTCTTCGCCATCCCAAAAACTTTTAATTTGATGTCCGAGTTCGTTCATACTTCCACAACCATAACAATGTGCCATGTGATCGGGATAGTAATCTTGAAATGCTTTTTCGGTCATGTGTGATTACCTAGTTGAAAAAAGGTGACAGTCACTTTTAAAATGACTGTCACCTTTTAATAGATTATGGGGTTGAATTTGAAGTAGCCGACGGCGTACCTGTTGGGATGGGTGTTGAAAGATCACCCAATACAATAAAACGCCCAACCACCTTCAATTCGTAACCCATGAAGATCTGCACTTCATAAGTCCCGGGCAGCCAGCCACCGATTGGGTCTGTGCTTTCAGTGTAACCGCCAATGCCACCCGTACTCCACTCTTCTTTCCACAGTTCGGTTTGAAAATCAACCAGTTTACCATCGCGATACCAGAGAACAGTCCATTGCACACCGGGGATGGTGTTGTTGTAATCGAAACCGCCAAACATGGTTGCAATGGGAAGTTCAAAAACAGTTTTCGGGTTGACCGGATTCAGGCCATCAAACTTTGTTGAAAATTGAATGGCAGAAAACACTGCATCTGGATTCGGCGTGACGGGTCCTTCGAAGAAGGCTTCAATGGCAAGGGGCAAAAAAGGCGTGAGCGTCAATGTCGGCGTGTCGGAAACGGAAGGGGTTAAAGTAAGCGTCGGCGGGACTGTCATCGTTGGGGTCAACGTGATGGTTGGAGTAAGTGTAATGGTTGGAGTCAGTGATGGCGTGGGAGATGGCGGGAAATATACATAGATCATCGGCTCGCCGTAAAATGGAAGCCAGTAGGCAAATCCCATCAGGAACAAGGCAAAGAAAAGCAATCTCCAGGCTGTGACGTTTTGACGTTTTCGCAAACTATAGAACGACAACTTGCGTGCGCGTTGCATGATGTTGATGGCGGCACGTATCGAATAATATGCAGCCACCACTGCTAAAAGTGCAAGGGCAATCACGCCGGCGCGAATATCCACAACGTGATTATAGCATGTGCAATGTGACTGTCGCTTTTTTATGTTTTTGAGTAAACTTGCAGTATGTCAAAAGAAATTGTGCTCCTCAAACTGGGCGGATCGCTCATCACCGACAAAGATACTCCCTACACTCCCAGGCTCGAAAAACTAAAAGAACTCGCACAGGAAATAAAAACGGTTCTGGACTCCAGCCCGGACCTGCACCTGATCCTCGGGCATGGCTCTGGTTCGTTCGGACATGTCGCCGCGAAAAAGCACGGTACGCGCGATGGGCTTCCTGCTCAAGGCGGCGTCCTCGCCGCCGAGGACGGCAACGAGAACAAGGATTATTGGAAAGGCTTCGCCGAAGTCCGCTTTCAGGCGGCGGAGTTGAACCGCTATGTGATGGAATCTCTGTTGAATGCCGGAGTGCCGGCTATATCATTTCCGCCATCTTCTTCGATGGTTTCAAATGATCACAAAGTCATTCATCACAATGTAATGGCTATACGCAAAGCATTAGATGTACATCTGCTGCCTGTAGTTTACGGTGATGTGGTATTTGACGAAAAGCTCGGCGGCACCATCCTTTCCACGGAAGATGTCTTTAGATTACTTGTTGACCAGTTCTCACCTTCGCGAATATTGCTCGCGGGTATCGAAACCGGGGTGTGGCAGGATTTCCCAGCGAGGACAAAGCTGGTGAAACAAATCCAACTGTCAGGTTATGAAAAGATGCGGGGAAGCATCGGCGGCTCGGCCAGTACAGATGTCACAGGCGGGATGAAGGCCAAAGTGGAGGCAATGCTGGCATTGATCCAAAGAACGAAAGGATTGACAGTGCAAATCTTCTCGGCGAAGGAAAGCGGATTATTGGCACGCGCATTACGAGGGGAAAATGTTGGCACACTGTTGAAAACATAGAATTATCCTTCGACCCTTCGACCAGGTTTCGACAAACTTAACCCAACGGCTCAGGACGACGCTACGCCACACAAAATCAAGAGCGTGCGGATCCGCTCATATCGTCCCTGTGTTCTTTCGAGAGGACGGAGTGTAGTAAAAAGACATGACGAATAACTCTTGCTTTTTTATGATTTATAAAGATAATAGAATAAGCAAAGATTATATATAATTTCAAGGAGATGATATGGCAACCAAAGCAAAGTCCACAAAGAAAAGCGCGAGGGCAAAAGTCAAGCCAAAAAAAACAGTGGCTAAAAAAGTGATTGCAAAAACATTGGCAGCAAAAAAGGCTGTGATCAAGAGAGCCGCGCCCGCTAGGGCAAAAATGACTTTCAAGCCGACGAAATTAAAACTCGTCCGCCCTGTGCCGTCGGATATTGAGATCGCGCAAGCCGCAAAACTCAAGCCCATTTTGCAGATCGCTGAAGAACTTGGCATTCGTGCGGATGAACTAGAATTGTACGGACCCTACAAAGCCAAGATAAAACTTGAGATTCTCGATCGGTTGAAGAACCGCCCGAACGGCAAGTATGTTGACGTGACCGCCATCACACCCACGCCACTCGGAGAGGGGAAAAGCACAACAATGGTGGGGTTGAGTCAAGCATTGGGCGCGCATTTGGGTAAGCGGGTCTTCACGTGCATACGCCAACCCAGCCAGGGACCCACCTTCGGCATCAAGGGCGGCGCGGCAGGCGGTGGGTATTCGCAAGTCATCCCCATGGAAGATTTCAACCTGCATTTGACAGGCGATATTCACGCCATCACCGCGGCGCATAATCTGACCTCTGCCGCGTTGGATGCGCGTGTGATGCACGAAAAAAAACAGGATGATGAGAAGTTGTTCAATGCGCTTTGCCCTGTTGATAAAAAAGGCAATCGCAAATTCTCGCCCACCATGCTGCGCCGATTAAAGAAACTCGGCATCAACAAAACCAATCCCAACGATCTGACACCCGAAGAGCGCTCGCTTTTTGCACGGCTCGACATTGACGAGTCCACCATAACCTGGCGCCGCGTTGTGGATATTAATGACCGCATGTTGCGTGAAATACAAGTTGGCTTGGGCAAAGATGAAGTCGGCTTCGAACATCGCTCCGGTTACGACATTACCGTCGCTTCCGAAATCATGGCTGTGCTGGCTCTGACTACAGACCTTGAAGATATGCGTGAACGTTTTGGAAGAATGGTCGTTGCCACCAACAAACGCAGCGAAGCCGTAACTGCCGAAGACCTCGGCGTGGCTGGCGCAGTGACTGTTTTGATGAAGGACGCTATCAAGCCAAACCTGATGCAAACTCTTGAGGGAACGCCCGCCTTCGTTCATGCAGGACCGTTCGCCAACATCGCGCACGGACAATCATCCATCATCGCCGATAGGATCGCGCTCAAACTTGCAGATTACGTCATTACTGAATCTGGATTTGGCGCAGACATCGGCATGGAAAAATTCTTCAACATCAAATGCCGTTACTCCGGCTTGATCCCCCAGGTGGTTGTGATGGTCGCCACTGTCCGCGCTTTAAAAATGCACGGCGGTGGTCCCAAGGTTGTCGCTGGCAAACCGCTCGCCGCGGAATATACCGACGAGAATCTCGAACTGCTGCGCGCAGGTCTGCCAAACCTTGAACGCCATATTCAGAACGCATTGAAATTCGGCGTGAATGTGGTGGTGGCCGTCAACTCCTTTGCGACAGATACACCAGCCGAAGTGGAACTTGTCCGCGAAGCTGCTATGAAGATGGGCGCCATGGATGCGGTCGTCTCCACGCATTGGGCGGATGGCGGCCTGGGCGCAAAGAAACTGGCGGAGGCGGTTGTAAAAGCGGCCGAAATGCCCAGCAACTTTGAATTCCTGTATCCGTTGGAGACAACCACCATTAAGGAAAAGATCGAAACGATTGCCCGCGAAATTTATCGCGCCGACGGTGTGGATTACACCCCCGAAGCCGAAGAACAGATCGAGCGCTACACCCGCCTCGGTTTCGACAAACTTCCGATGTGCATGGCGAAGACACACCTCTCCTTTAGCACGGACGCAAGCAAGAAAGGCGCACCCACTGGCTTCCGTGTGAGCATCCGCGAAATTCGCGCCTCGGCCGGCGCAGGTTTCCTCTACCCGATCCTCGGCGATATGAGAACCATGCCTGGCTTGCCCACCCGCCCCGTCTTCTATGATGTGGACCTGGACTTGAAAACCGGCAAAGTGGTTGGGTTATTCTAATTCAACCAACGGAAATGTAAACCATTTATGCGCTATCAGGGCTCAGCCCCTCTGATAGCGCATTTTTTATCAGCACTGACAGGCTATGGGATTAATAGCTCTTTGGATATAATTGCACAGTATGAACATTGAATCCTTATCATTGACTGACCTAGTAAAAAGCAGGGAGGTAAACGCATCTGACCTCGCTTCAGCCTGCTACCGTCAAATTGAGCGACTCAACCCGACGCTGAATGCCTTCATTACAGTGATCCCTCAAGATGAGGATGCGCCTCTTCCAACGGGAACGCGAAGCAAGCCACTTTACGGCATTCCGATTGCAGTGAAGGACCTGTACGATACAAAGGGCATCCGCACCACCAGCGGCTCGAAATTCTTCGCAAACAATTTCCCAGTGAAAGATGCCTTCGTGGTGCAAAAGATCAGGAAAGCGGGAGCGCAGATCGTCGGCAAGGCCAATACCCATGAGATCGCGCTCGGTGTCACCAATAACAATCCGCATTTCGGAGCATGTAGAAACCCCTGGGATGTGACCTGCACGCCCGGCGGTTCCTCCGGTGGGAGTGCAGTTGCGGTTGCCACGGGTATGGCGCTTGCTGCGCTAGGTACAGATACCGGCGGCTCGATCCGTATCCCGGCCGCGTTGTGCGGCGTGGTTGGATTGAAACCGACGTTCGGGCGCGTAAGCCTGCGTGGAATCTTGCCGCTTTCGTGGAATCTGGACCACGCGGGGCCGATCACGCGCAAGGTCGAAGATGCGGCCTTGATGCTGCAAGTGATGGGTGGATACGATCAGTTGGACCCTGTTTCGGTTAAGACACTGCCGGGCGATTATTCCGGCCACATACTGGGTGGGATGAAAGAACGCAAGATCGCTCTGGCGGTTGGAAAATATGTGGAAGCGGCTGATCCGGAAATACTGGCGGGGGTTCGCACAGCCGCGCTAGTGTTCCAGGAGCAGGGCCTGAGCATAGCAGAAGTAAATATGGATTTTCTGCGCGAAGCCGCGCTTGCAAATGGGATCATGACCCAGGCCGACGGTGCAGCCTTCCACCGCGAGAGGTTGCAGGAACACCCTGATTGGTTTGGCGCGGATGTTCGTCAGCGGCTGGAAGCGGGAGCCGCAGTCACCTCCAGCGAGTATGCGCTGGCAAGGCGTACACAGGCTGAGTTCAAAAGAAAATGCGATCTATTATTCGAACAATATGATCTGCTCATGCTCCCCACTACGCCCATCCCCGCGCCTTTTTTGGAGGGAGAAAATGCCATCGAACGCGCCCGTCAGTTGACTCGTTTCACAGCACCCTTTAATCTGTCAGGTCTGCCCGTGCTTTCCCTGCCTTGCGGGTTCACAAAAGAAGGATTGCCGATCGGTTTGCAGATCGCTTCGCGTGCATGGAATGAAGTGGGTGTGCTCAGGGCTGGTTACGCTTTCCAGGAAGCCACGGAATGGCATAAGATGAAACCTAAGATCGCTTTGTGAGTAGGCTGACAAAAGCCTTTTTAGAATCAAACTGCCCCAAGGATTAAACTTGGGGTAGGTATTTAATGACAATGTTGGTGGATGAATGTACCAGCGGACCACACTGCGGGTGGAGCACTCAATGGTTGTGCTCGTTGTCAACATGATGGCTAGGTGGGACATATATCCAGAAAGTGGAACCGCCAAAGGTCACCACAACATTTTTGCCACCCACTTTTTTGGAAGTAGTACACTGAACTTTGTTCTCATCCACCTGTGAGCAGTGCAAAATGTAATTGGCATCCTCTCCCTGAACCTGAACAAAGCCTTTTAACTCAGCCTTGGAAAAATGACCGCTGACACTGAAGACAAAGACTACGCTTCCGTGCATGTTACTCCTGACCCCGATCAGGGAGCTGGCAGTGCCTGCCAGCGGTGCGGCGGCTATGCCTGTGAGCATTGCCAGCATGGACAACAAAAGCATAAAATTAAATTGCATCTTTTTCATTTCTTATCCTCCGTTTTGTAGTTTGAAAAATATCAGTAAAGCTTACATTGAAAGGATTATAATCTGAATGCAATCTAAAAGATATAGCCGAATATTGATAATGAGAGCCGAGATGGCATTTTGATGACCCCATTGGATAAAAATATGGATTCCCAGCGGTTTATCTTCCGGAAATGGAAGGTTTGCGTTTTCCGTCACTTGCAGATCGTTTCGTGTACGTCGTATGAAGAGACCGTACTGAGGGCTGTTTATACTCTTCAAGTTGTAACCGAATGACACATGCTGAAACCGAAACTGGCTGTGCTTTAAATTTATGAAGAAATCAGGGCTGACAATCTGGGTCTTATTGCGCCTGCCGATTCTTGCGGCAGGTTTGTATTTGTTCCGCTTTCAAATCGCCACGGTCATTGACGACGCTTTTGGCTTGGGGACAGCCATAGATTTTGTTGTATTCTCCGCGAGCACATTTTGGACCCGCTTCATAATATATCTCGCCTGTGTCAGCGCGCTGACATTGGGAACCTGGCTGGTAAAAAAATGGATGACCCCTGAATTATTAAGTTACACCCTGTTGCTGATCGGTGCATTCATTGCAATTTATTTTTCATTCGTATTCATATTTTTAACGCCTAATCCATTGATAAAAACATCCGTGGTTACTATCATTCTGGCGGTCAACACCATACCTGAGAAATGGCTCACGAAGTGGATGCCCAGGAGCGGGTTAATGAATTTGTTTTTCCTCGCAGGCGTCGGGTGGTGTGAGGCGTTTTTTCCGCAGGCTTATATTTTCTGGCTGGTGGACAAATTTCAGGCGGGGAATTCCATCAAAAAATGGTCCTGGTTAAGCGGCGTGATGATTGCACCGCTCTTCTGGATATTTTTGCTGACACCCTACGACAACCAGAGAATTTTAACGCTGGGTGAAAAATTACACGCCAGCCCGGCAGTGGAAAAGTTTGCACAGGGAGATTTCAACTGGATCGAGTTCAACGCCGAGTACAGGCTACTCTACGCGGTTGGGCGCGGAACCAATTTTTTACTGGCCTTTGACACAGAGCATCTCGACCAACCGCCGCGCAGGTCAAAAACGGATATTGGGAAAACCCAGAGTTTTGCTTTCAACCCAGACCTTCAGGAGTTGTACGCTTATAAAGTTGATACAAACGAACTGCTTTATCTTGACGCGCTGACTTTGGAAACCATTCGTTCTGTACCGATACCTGGTCTCTCCCCGGGCGATGTGTGGGTGAACTGGCAGCGCGCCACAGAAAGCATCACCATCGCCTCTGAAGCGGACCTGGAAACTGGCATACCTTTCATGATGATTGACCGCTCAAGCGGCGACATCATTGCCACCATACCCCTGCCGCTGATCCCCACCAATGTCGCCTTTCACCCCGATCAGGATATCTTATATTTCAACTCGTTCCGAGACACGTATTTGATTTCATGGGATATGAACTCGCATGAAGTGGTACAGCGCGTGGAGACCAGTCCGCGCACAGACAGGCTGATCTTTTCCCCCGCCACATCCGAAGTGTTGATCGCTTCGCCGCTGGAGGGGGCCATCCTGCGTTATGATGGACAGACCTTGGAATTCAATGGCAGGATCAAAACCAGCCTCGGCGACCGCACGTTGACAATTGACCCGCAAAGAAATTTACTATTGGTTGGAAATTTTATCAACAATCAGATGCAGGTGATCGACTTGAAGACCTACGAACCGGTTGCCAGTTTTTACATTGGGCCATGGATCCGCACGATCGCGCTGGATGTTGAGCAGGGAATTGCTTACATTTCAACTGTGCGAAATCTGTTCAAGGTCAAGTATGTTACTGGTGAAAATTGAATGGTACTTTGGTCTTTGGACACGGATTACGCGGACGCTTCGCTCACGGAAAAAGCACGGATTTTTTCTTGGGGTTTTCCGTGCGAATCTGAAAATATTATTTCATTGCGTCTTATCTTTCGTTCGTTTTGAATTTTTCATCACCCAAAGGTTATCAATTATCAAATCCCGCAGGGGTTGCCCTGCGGGATTTGATTTAGGGTTTTCTCAATTCGCAAACGTTGGTTTTTTGATTCCATTGACAGGCAAGATCCCCAACACAACGGGATTCGCTGTCATTGTAATTTGCGCACACATCAATAGGTTCGCTGCATTTCAATGTATTCACACGAACGGTGATACAGCCGTCGCCGCCGAGTTGTGTCTCAGTCGGCGCACAGGCTCCGATGTCCGTGCTGAAGGTGTAACCGGGTGCACAACCTGGATAGTTCCCCCCAGTGACAGCCTGGGAGCACTGGAAGTTTTCGTTGTAGTTATATCCTGCTGCGCTTCCTGCGTAGGTTTGGGAGGCGAGAGCAGCATTGTCAATGCCATAAGGCGCAGAGGTCTCTCCATTCGGAGGCACGCACATCCCAGCCAGTTCATCAAAATATAAACTAGCCGGGCACAAACCGTTTGCATCTTTTCCGACCACACAGGTTTGCTGTCCGCCTCTTTCTTTCATAATGTATCCAACAGGGCATCCAGCCGCATTTGCCTGTGAAAGTATGGGCGTGTAATTACAGTTACCCGTGGCTGGGTCGAGGGTATAGCCGGAGTCGCATGTGGGGCTGACACCCGCAGTTACCGGCGTATTGGTGTTGGGTGAATTACAAACCGTGATCTCACTCGTGGATTCTATACCTCGTGGTCCGCGGCAGATAAGCTGGCGAATGCCATTCTCGACCACTTCAGTACACTGCATTAAACTTCCGCGCACTTCATAGACCGAGCCAAAGGAAAGTTGAACCTTTGCATAACCATCGCCCGCCGAACAATACTGGCTGGTAACCACGCCTTCCGGCAAGGTGTATCCATTTGAAACAATAGGGCCGGCGGGAACAAAAGCCAGCAACTGGCAATACGGAGCGATCGGCTGAGGTTCCGACACAGCACAGCGGAAACCAATATCGCGTCTGCTGTCGCCCTGTTCATTGAAGTGGCGAATTGTAGAGGCTATCTGGCTGGGAAAGGTCTCAAAAGAACTGCCGCGCACCACACGGTAGTCGCCGCTTTGCGGGCCTGTCGGGTTGGCAAGCGGGGATTCACTGTAATAGTTCAGGTTGTACCAATCGCTCACCCATTCAAAGACATTGCCTGCCATGTCGAACAGGCCATATGAACTGACACCTTCAGGGAAGGCATCCACATCTGTGGTGCGCCTAACGCAATCGCCAAAGTTCAGCAGGTCACAAGCCGGCTTGGCATTGCCCCAGGGATAAACATTCTCATTCACGCCGCGCGCGGCTTTTTCCCATTGCGCTTCGGTCGGCAGACCCCCCTGAGTCCAGGCGCAATATGCCTGAGCCTGATCCCACGTCACACCGACGACAGGCTGGTTGGTAAATTGCGGGTTGCCAAAAACGGGTCCGCCTAATTCCGGTTTGGGTGTGGTACATGAGCCAACCTTTACACACTGCTCATACATACGGTTGGTCACCTTTGTCTCCTGGATCCAATACCCATCCAATGTGACATCATGCGCGAACGCGTTAATACCGTCGCCCATGGTAAAGTCCCCAGCCGGGATGTAAATCAAGGTGCTGCCATCCACCCATTTCATCTTCGCACCGCTTTGCGGACCCGCGAGCGCAACCGGCTCCAACGAGGGAGTCGGCTGCACGGTCGGCGCTTGCGCAGCAGTCGGCGGCAAGGATGTGGCTGTCACCACGATCACCTGCGGGGTCGGCTGAGCGCTGCAAGCCGACAAAAAGAATGCGAGCATCAAGGCATAGAAAAAGATCACATATCGAGCTTTATACATTCAATCTCCTTTTCCTTGCAGAAGCAAGTTCCTCTTATTATAAAAGAAAAATGCCCCGCAAAATTTCGAAATTCTTCGGGGTTATTCAATTATCCTATCTTTTTTATCTCATCCACCGCCGCCGGATTCACCAGCGATGAGGTATCTCCCAGTTCCAACCCCAGGTAGGCCGCCCGGATCATCCTGCGCATCACTTTTGCATTACGCGTCTTCGGCAGATCAGAAACAAACAGGATGGCTTTCGGCGCGAGCGGCTTGCCCATTTCAGCGACAACCATCTCATGCAGCTGCCGACGAAGTACATCGCTTCGCTCCACCCCGGGCCTGGTCACGGCGAAAAGGACCAGTTCACTCCCTTTAACATCGTGCGGCACCCCAATCGCCGCCGCTTCCATAATTGCTTCATGTCTCACAAGGATCGACTCCACCTCGGCAGGCCCCAATCGCTTCCCGGCGATCTTGATCGTATCATCCGAGCGCCCTAGGATGTACCAAAGTCCATCGTTATCAATTGCGGCAAAATCACCATGCACCCACACATTCTCCCAGCGCGACCAATAGGTATCGAGATAACGCTGCTTATCATTCCAAAAACCGCGCGTCATTCCGATCCACGGGGCTTTGATGATCAACTCCCCCACTGCATTTCGAATGGACTTTCCATTATCATCCACCACATCCGCATCCATGCCCGGACATGGTGCGGAAAAGGCGCAGGGCTTCAACGGAAGAAGCGGGTTGCCCATCACAATGCCGCCGGAGATTTCCGTGCCGCCTGAATAATTAATGATCGGGCGTTTGCCTTCGCCCACTTTTTCAAACAACCACATCCACGGGTCGGGATTCCACGGCTCGCCAGTGGACGCAAAACATTTCAGCGAAGATAGATCATGTTTCTTGAAATGTTCATCACCCTGCGGAATCAACGAGCGGATCAAGGTCGGCGAAACTCCCATTTGATTGATCTTATGCTTTTCGACCAAATCCCAGGAGCGATCAGGCGCAGGAAAATCCGGCGCGCCATCATAAAGGAACATCGTTGCCCCAAGCAGGAGACTCCCAAATACCAGCCACGGGCCCATCATCCAACCCATATCCGTCATCCAATAGATGACATCGCCCGCATGAACATCCGTCCCGAAAGCCATATCCTGTGCGGCTTTGACAGGGAATCCGCAATGCGTGTGGACTGCGCCTTTCGGCTTGCCTGTTGTACCGGAGGTGTAAATGATCATCAGCGGGTCTTCGGCGGAGGTAATTTCTGTCGAAGCAGAATCAGGCTGAGGCGCGATCAGATCGTGCCACCAATGGTCGCGTTCGGCGGTCATGTTTACATCCTGCCCGGTCCGCTTCAAAACAATTATATGTTTCAACGATCCGACTTTTTCCGCCGCCTCATCTGCAATGGATTTCATCTCCAAAGCCTTGCCGCGCCGAAACGCGCCATCTGCCGCAAAGAGGGCTTTCGCTTCTGCATCTTGCAATCGAGAGACGATTGCTCCCGCTCCGTAACCTGAGAACAACGGCAAAATAATGCCGCCGATCTTCGCAATAGCAAGCAAAGCGATTACGATCTGGGGAGTCATCGGCATAAATATTCCAATCGCATCGCCTTTGCCCAACCCCAAAGATCGCAACGCATTAGCAGTTCTATTTACTTCTTTATACAACTCTTTATAAGTTAAAGATTTCGTCACCCCTTCTTCCCCCTCCCATACCACAGACAACTGATCCCCGATGACTGATGACTGAACCTTATCCACACAATTATGGACAATGTTCATCTTCCCATCCAGGCACCACTTTGGAAATTGAATTCCTTCAGAAAGATCAACCACCCTGGAATACGGCTAGTAAAATTGAATGTCAAGATATTTCAAAACCGCATCTGTGAACCAGGCCACATCACTCGTCGATCTCTGCATAAGTTCATCAAAATCTTTGATGCCATGCGTACGCATAAATGCTGTTAAGTTCGCCCGCTCGATATGTCCCGCGGTTGGCTTCCAAACGATCTCACCACCGAAACTAGCGCTGAGCGGGGCCGATGTGTTAAATTGTCCTGACATGAGCTGGTCCTCTTGGTTTGGCTGGGTTGATTCTACCGCTTGTTACATAAATGTCTTAACTCACCTTACGCACCAAGCATGATTCCCTGAGCAGAGTGAAGGGTCTCTGAGATAGTTGTAGAGACCATCCCCTTCACTGTCGTTCAGAGTCTCAGGGCGACAGCCCTAAAAAGCGCGAATGTGCGTAAGGTGAGTTACTTAACCTGCCGGTATCTTCTCAAAAAGAGGGGAATAAATATTTCTGTAAAAAAGGACTTCCGAATTCTACCGAACTTCGAAAGTCCTTTATGTTATTCTATTCCATCAAAAATATGATCGAGCGTTTCCTCACTCACATCAAATACCGAGCCATTCTCAGGCAACGCCTCTATCGTCATCCATTCGGGCAGGCGGTCATCTTTGGCGGTGAAGCCTGCGCGTTTGTTAAATTCGCGTTCCATCTTGATGGTTTCTTTACCCAAAGCCTGTAATATATTATCGGGCAGGTCATCCCAACCATAGCGCGCTTTGAGCAAACGCTTCACCACCCCATCGGGCGTGGCGGCGTAACCAAAGCCTGCAAAGATACAAGCGCCTAATGAGTCATACCCGCCCATATTTAGCTGCGCGTTCAACGAAGCATCTTTTTGGGTATGCGGGTCAAGGTGATCTATTTTTGCGCGGATGGTGAGTCCGCATGTGTGGTCTGCGCCTTGTGGAGATGTCGCATACGTGACACCTGTACCTTTGATCGAGCGCGGCTCATACGCGCTCATGGCTTGTCTTTTGACAACAGGCACACGTCCAATTCCATATTTGTCGCCCATATCCGCCGCACCATCGCCAAGCTTCCGTCCGAGTTCAGTGCCTTTGCGAATCTCGTCAATCAATTTCAGCGCGCTGTCGCCATCGCCCCATTTCATCAAGCCAGCTTCTGCGGCAACACCGAGCGCCGCACCGACTTCAATTGAATCAAGTCCAAGATCATTCACTTGCCAATTCAAGCGTCCGATGGTGTCGAGTGAATCAATATCAAGGTTTGTTCCCATCAAGCCGATGGTCTCATACTCAAGCGGCGAGACGATGATCTTGCCGTCCTCTCCGCCAAAGACATTCGAGCACTTGATCGTGCAGCCCGCCATGCACGCGTGTGACGGATCAGACGGTTTGCCGCGCGTCAAAGTAAATTCACGCAATGCCTCGCCGCTGACATTTTCAATTTTATCAAAGGTTCCGCGTGAAAAATTATGCACGGGTATGCCTGCAAATTGCTGAGTCAACTGCGTCATCGCGGCTGTGCCATAATCGCGATACGTAACCGATTGCGGATGCTCCATCACCGATTTGGTGTAATCTTTCTGTGCGACTTTAAACGCCTCGGGACTCACGATGGCAGGCCTCTGCCCACCAGCATGATCGAACACGATGGCTTTTAATCCCTTCGAGCCCATCACCGCGCCGAGTCCGCCGCGAGCGGCAATCCGCGCTGGGACCTTGTCTTTATCAATATTCTGGATCCCCGCGGACTTCATCAGCATTTCGCCGCCAGGACCAATCAACGCGATGGCAACTTTATCCCCATATTTTCCAAGCAATTTCAATGCGGTCTCATAGACACCCACACCTTCGAGGTCATCAGCCTTTTCCCACTTTGCGCCATTGAGTGAAAGATGCAAAACCCAGAAGCCATTTTCCTTGGGCTGATTTTCAATAATGAGCGCCTTCATGCCCATGAAGGCCATGTGATAACCAGTGCGTCCACCCGCGTTAGCTTCTTTGATGCCGCCAGTCAATGGGGATTTGCCACCCACCGAAATTCTATCCGTGGATGAGAGCATATGCCCCACCAGCAGGCCAGGTGCGAAGATGAGTTTGTTTCCCGCGCCAAGCGGATCACATTTCGCATCCACTTCATCAAGGAGGATACGCGCAAGCAGTCCGCGCCCGCCGAGTCGAATCCATGTTTCAGGGACATCCTCACGCTTAAGTATTTGTTCACGCACATTTACCCGCCAAACTTGAGATTTATATTCGGCCATTGTTTTACTCCTGTGAGCAGGATACTATTCACATATGTTATCAAAAAGTTTGCAAAGTCTTTTATGTCACGCACATATCGACACAACCGCTTCTCTAAACACCTTCGTTTGATAAACCACATCTGCTGTGCGGTTTCAGGCGAGAGCGGTCCCTGCAAATTACTTTACAGTTGCCTTCAACGCTTCGTTAAAAATCTTCAAGCCCTCATTAATCTGCTGACTTATCACGTTCAACGGCGGGATCCAACGAATAGTGTTGTCGTAGGTGCCACAGGAAAGCAAAAGCAAGTTGCGTTTTTCTGCGGCATGAATAATTTCCTTCACCACCGGCTTGGCTTTTTCAGGCTTGTTGTCCACGATAAATTCCGTGCCAATCATCAAACCTTTGCCGCGCACATCGCCGATCTGCGGATATTCTTCCTGCAATTTACGCAAGCCAGTCATAAGTTGAATGCCGCGCTCGTTTGCATTTTCCAACATCTTTTCATCACGCATGGCGCGGATGGTTGCCACGCCTGCCGCGCAAGCGACTGCGTTGCCGCCATATGTGCCTCCGATTGAGCCGACATCTAGTTTCTTCATAATATCTGTACGGCTGAATACACTTGAGAGCGGCATGCCTGAGGCGAGTCCCTTGGCGGCGGTGATGATGTCTGGAACAACATCGAAGTGTTCGAGGGCAAACCATTTTCCCGTGCGGCCAAAACCAGATTGGACTTCATCGAAGATGAGCAATATGCCGTGTTTATCACAAATCTCGCGCAAACCCTTCATGAACGAAGTGGGTGGAACGACATATCCGCCTTCGCCAAGGACGGATTCGATCAAGATGGCTGCTGTGTCTTTGGGAGCAATTTGCGAGGCAAGTAAATATTCAAGTTGTTCCAACGCATACGCGGAGACTTTCTCTTCGCTCATGCCCATTCGAAATGCGTACGGGAACGGAGAAACATAGATACCAGAAGGTAGAGGACCAAAGCCCGTGCGATAACTTGTCTTGGAAGTGGTCAATGCCATAGTGAGACCAGTGCGCCCGTGGAACGAACCATTGAATACAATAACATTTTGCTTACCCGTTGCGGCGCGCGCAATTTTGATCGAATTCTCCAACGCTTCCGCGCCTGAGTTGGCGAAGAAGAATGAGTCAATCGAAGGCGGGACAATTTTGCGGAGTTCTTCAATGAGTTGCAGCATCGGCTTGTGGACAACGATATTTGCCTGCGCGTGCAGGAATAAGCCAGCCTGTTCGCGAATCGCTTCAACGACTTTGGGATGGCAGTGACCGGTATTGGTCACGCCAATGCCGCTGGTGAAGTCAAGCAGTTTCTTGCCGTCGGCGGTATAGATATATGAGCCTTCGGCATGGTCTGCAACGAAGTTGAAGATGCGACTCCAGGCGGGAGTCATGTGTGGGAAATTTTCAGTGTAAAGATTGTCCATGTGTCAAGTATTCCAGTGTCAAGTGTTTTGAATATCAGTCGTGTGGTGTGATGGAGTGTTTGAGACCACCAATAATGGCTTTAGTTTTTTCGGCCTCATGATATTGGGTATTATAGATTTGTTCGTTGATGTAACCAACATCAAATGCGGCGTAAAGCAGGGATTGAACTTCCACTGCCGAACGGCGCGCAATTCCAAGGAAGCGGGCAAATTCTTTTTTTGATTCACAGTCGAAGCCCTCGGCTATGTTTGTCATAGCAGATGCGGCGGCTCGCTGGATCTGGTCGCGCAATCCGTAATTCCTTGCGAGAGCTCCCGTGCTGGTTAATCCATAAATGCTTGCTACAAGGTTACGCGCTTCCAGCCACGCAATTATATCTTCAAATTTCTTGATCAAAGCCATGATGCATCATGATCTTTCCCTTGACACTGGACAACGTGACACTGAGACACTTATGCGGGAAGATATTCCGCCGCCCATTCAATATCATGTTTTTTCAGGGTCTCACGGGTCGGCACGCCATCCGAGGTCCAGCCAGCCAGCTTGTAGTATGTATTGAGAGCAGAATCAAATTCATCGTGAGTCAGAACGAAGCCCGCAGTGGGGCCGGTCCCTTTCAGGGCTTTGAAAAATTTCTTTGGCAGTTGATCATCCTTGCGTCCGAATCCCTCGCGGGCATTGAAAGTGCGGAAGAGATCGAGGCGGCGTCGGCCGACTTCCATGATTTCTTCTACAGTCAGATCCCAGCCTGTTACGGAGTTCATCATTGCGACGGTATCTTTCGCATCGTAAAGAGTCCACGTGGGGCCATAAACGAATTGACAAAGTTCAGCAGAGTCCAACATCGAATAAAAGACCTCGGTTTCATACGCAAAGCGGACTTTTTCATCGGTGAGACTGTAGGCAGGCTGCGGCGAAAAAAGCCCAATTTGCTTGAGACGATCAAGATTGAAATCACCGATGCCTTCTTCGTAGTACGGATCATGCTCGCTGGATTGATGATCCGCGCCAAACGGGTTGACCGCGTAAATCAACGCCAGGCTGCGCTTGGCTTGCGGCATGTGCGCAGGAGCCTCTGCTCCTTTGACGGTGATCAGGAATTCATCAGAGCCTTTGCCCCAGACTTTCGCGGCGCGTTCAGAACCCATGCCAAGAGTCTTACCGAATTCGCCTTCACCCTTCACCATCATGTACAAGGCCTTGATCATCGCATCGGCATTG
The DNA here is from genome assembly GCA_030680795.1 of Anaerolineales bacterium. Lineage (GTDB taxonomy): Bacteria > Chloroflexota > Anaerolineae > Anaerolineales > Villigracilaceae > Villigracilis. The sequence continues at coordinate 66,659 of JAUXUL010000010.1, forward strand.
CCGAACTTGAGTTCAAGCCCGCCTGTTTGTTCCCTGGTAATCACGCCATTCTCAAAACATTCCATCGCAAAGGCGATCGTTGCACCCGCCGCAATCGTGTCTATCGCATATTCATTACAAATTTGATTCGCAAGCGACACAGCCGCAAGGTCGTCAATTCCGCAGTAGGAACCGAACGTGCCAAGGGTTTCATACTCGGGCCCACCATAGCGCGGGTCAACTTTATATGCGCCGTCTTTAATTTCGACGACGCGCTTGCATTTCACAACACACGCATAGCAGGTGTCGCGTTCCTTCAAAATGGTCTCAGCCATTTTCTCACCGCTGATCGGTTCACAACTTTCGAACTGACCTTCGGTATAGTTACGAGTGGGCAAGGTGCCAATGGTGTTGTTGAATAAAACCACAACCGCCGTACCAAACTTGGCGAGACCATCCATATCCTCATTTTCAGGTAAGGCTTTGGGGCCAATGCGATTCAACGCCGTCAAAGCTTTCGAATCAAAGATTTCCATCTTCCGCCTGCCGCGTACAACAACGGCTTTCAAATTCTTGGAAGCCATCACCAGACCCATGCCGGTTCGTCCATTGTGGCGATTGGACATGGAAACAAGCGAAGAGAACAGCACGCCATTCTCCGCGCCAATTCCGTGCTGTAAAATTTCGGCTTTCGGGTCAACTTCCTTATGGATAATGTCGTCCACTTCCCCCGAGAGTTTACCCATCAAATGCGCCGCGTCACGCAGTTCAGGCTTGCCTTCGATGATCGCAAGATAAACAGGCTTCGCAGATTTGCCTATGATCACAATGCCGTCAAAGCCTGCGAACTTTAATTCAGCAGGAAAAAATCCGCCGCTTTGCGAGTCGCCAATGCCGCCGCTGATCGGCGACTTGGCATTTGCGTTCAAACGGCTCTGTCCAGAAATAGCCGCGCCTGTTGTCACACCCGCCATCAACGTTAAAACATTTTCAGAGCTGAGCGGGTCCGCGCCTTTGGGCATATCGCGTAAAATGTAGTGCATCCCCATCGCGCTGCCACCAAGATACTTGCGGTAAAAAGCCTCCTTTGGCTCTTCCACAGTGAGCGAACCTATTGTGAGATCAACGTGCAAGATCTTACCGATATAACCGTTGGGCATGGGTTCCTCCATTTTAAAAATTAAACACAAAGGTCACGAAGGAGAAAAGGGATTACTTTTGTGCTCTTTGTGTCCATAGTGTTTATGGTTTATTCTTTCAATTATACAATTGCGGATGACTTATGGCAACTTGGCTTTTCCGAAAGCGACAGGGATTCAACTACCCAATGAACTTTCCCCACACTCCGCCGCCCGCGGCTTTCCCATCTGACAATTGATTCAGTTTCGTCAGGAATTTCTCTCCTGCATAGAAGATCTCGGAATTATTGAAGAACTCCGAGATTCATAATCTACATTTCCTTCATCCCATACGGAAATCCATAATCGGCCATCTTTTCCATAAACACGTTCGGCTCAAAGGCTTCGGGGCCGAGCACACCGGCACCTGTCCATTGACCATGCTGGATCAAGTCCATGGCGATGACTGCGCTGAAAGCGGTCTGCGCCACAACTGCCTGACAACCCCATGTCTTCATGCACTCCTCGTTATCCGCCACTTGATACAAATAGACTTCTTTCTTCTTTCCATCCTTCGTACCTTTTACCCATGTGCCTGCGCAAGTCTTGCCAGACATCTTATCGCCAAGATAGGCAGGGTCGGGCAAACACGCAGCCACCACATCACGCGGCGCAACCTGCACACCCTTGACGGTGATCTTCTCTTTGTTGTCGAGTCCAAGCATCTGCAAGGTCTTGAGCACGCCGATGAACTGGTCACCGAGGCCGTATTTGAATGTGGCACGTTTGGTCTTCAGCCAGCGCGGCATGAGTAGAACTTCCTCATGCTCCACGTTGACCACTTCCACGGGACCAATCTCGGGGAAGTCAAAGACTTCGGGTTCGGAGAATGGTGCGGTGGTAAACCAGCCTCTGCCTTCCTCCCAGATTACGGGTGGATTCAAACATTCTTCAATGGTTGTCCAGATCGAGAAGTTAGGCGCGAACTGGTAACCTTCAATGGTGATATTTGCGCCATCGCGAACGCCAAGCTCTTCAATTTCGTCGAAGAGGTGATCCTGGGCATAACGAGCGAAGACGTCCGCCATGCCTGGTTCCACTCCAATACCGACGAGCGCGAGTAGTTTTTTCTTTTCCCAGTCTTTGGCTTTATCAAATTGATAATCACCAAGTTTGATGCCGGGTTTATTGAACGGGTCGGTTGGATGCGGCTCAGACAAAGTCATTGCCATATCCATATATGTTGCGCCGACATTGTAAGCCGCATCAAATATTTGTTTATTGAAAATTGGGTCAACCGAATTCATGATCAGGTCAACGTTATATTTTTTTGCCAAATCTTCAATACTTTCCTGTATACTGGCATCAATGAATTCAACGGGAAAGCGTTTGTTATCGCCCAGCTTTTTCTGCACTTCCTCGGCGCGCTTGACGTTGTAATCCGCCAGCACCATTTGTGCGAGCCACTTGCGCGGCTTTGCGATCGCGGCAATGGCTTCTCCCACCCCACCTACCCCAACTAACAAGACTTTCATTTTTTTTATTTCTCCATTTGTTTTATAACCCGCGCGTGCGAGTTAGATTGATTTTTTATAGAGATACACTAAACGGAACGCAGACTTCAGTCTCCCTAATAATGCGGACTACCCTGAAGGGGGCTTCGCACAAGTCCGCATTCCGAGGGTTTGTTCGTCTGGGCATAGAAAATGCTTATCGAAGAATCGAGGCAGGCTAAACGTTAAGAATGAGGCTGGGCAATACATCCTAAAAATAGATCTCTTTCATGATCTTCATGTGCATGAAAGTTTCAGTTTCGCGGATGCCTTCCACTTTGGCGAGTTTTTCGGTGAGGAATTTGAGCATTTCTTCATCATCTTTACAAAAGACTTCGGCCATAAGGTCGTATCTGCCGCTGACAACGACGAGGTAAACAACTTCTTTTAGCTTGGCAACATTTTCAGCGACTTGCAGCATTTTGCGGCCATCCGTGCGGATGCCGATCATCGCCATGGTGCGCATGCCCATCATAAGCGGGTTGGTGACAGCAACAACTTTGAGGTAACCGAGTTCAACAAGGCGGTTGTATCGCTGGCGGATCATGCCTGGCGATACATTGAGCTGCTCAGCAATCTGGGCAAACGCCTCCCGCCCATCTTTACGCATGGCTTCGATAATGTGCCGGTCTATATTATCAAGGCGGCTGGACTGGCCACTACTGTTTATGCTTTCCATAGTATATATTATTCCTTTTTTTCACAAAAGTCAATGTTATTATGACGATTTGTTATTATTTAAGGCAGTTATTTGCAAAAAAGTTTTGGGGTAAAATGACGCGCGCAGAATTTACGAGGGCAAATGCCCCGCCGGATGAACCTCACCCATTGGGGGCATTCATTGCTTATCTTTTGACTAACTTACCTTACGCAAAACGTCCCGCAGGCGCGGTCCTGACGATTCAACTCACTCACCTGCACTCCCGAAAAGGCGTCGGGACGATGTGTCGTGTGCGGCGCAAGTGTCGCGGCTCACCATGTCGAAGGGTTGCTCCAATTCAAGTCGCCGTCAAAACCAACCTGCGGGACGGTGCGTAACATTCCCTATTAACTACCTATGGATGCTTTGAATTCAGTCCAAATACGATCATAGAGTTCGAGGGCCGGACCCACGTCTTCGATCCATTGCAGGCGGGTTGCGACTTCAGGAGGCGGATAGATGCCTTCGTTAGACAGAATATCAGGATCAATGAACTCTTTCGCAGCGGCATTCGGTGTGCCATAGCCAACCCATTCGGCATTCTGCGCCGCGATCTCAGGATATTGGGTGTAGTTCATGAAGACCATGGCTGTATAAGAATTGGGCGCGCCAAGAGGAATCGCCATGTTATCCTGCCAGATGGTGCATCCCTCTTGCGGAATGACATAGACAATGCCATCGCGTCCGCCAGTCTCAGGATCGCCAGCCAGAATGGCATCACCAGTCCAAATATGAGCCAATACGGTTTCGCTGGAAACGATCAAATCGTCATTTGTCTGGCTGTCATAGGCTTTGACACATTTGGATTGTTCGATGAGAAGGTTTTTGGCTTCTTCGAGATGCGCAGGGTCAACATCGTTGATGGAATATCCAAGATACATGAGCGCCGCGCCAAGGGTCTCGCGTTGATCGTCCAGCATGCTGATCTTGCCGCAGTATGGTGAATTCGGGTCAAACATCATGCTCCACGAATCTGTAACTTCAGTCACAATATTCGTATCCACTGCAAAGCCGGATGTTCCCCAGAACCACGGAACGGTATATTTTTGTTCGGGGTCAAAGTAAGTATTTACATTCAACGGATCCATATTCTTGATGTTGGGGATCAAGTTGAAGTCAAGTTCCATCAACAACCCTTCGTCAATCATGACCTGCACCATGTAATCTGAGGGGACGATAATGTCGTAGTCGGCACCGCCAGCTTGAAGCGTGGCAAGCAAGGTTTCATTCGAGTCAAAGTTGGTTTCAACGACCTTAACTCCGCATTCTGCCTCAAACATATCTTTAATCTCAGGGTCAATATATTCGACCCAGGTATACAGGTAGATCGTGTCGGCAAGTTTGGATTTATCCCCACAGCGGTCGGACATTTCTTCTGCGCCAGCCGGTGTTGCAGGCGCTTCTGTTGCGGCGGGCGCCGGCTGGCAGGACGCCAGGATCAGGGAAACGAGCATGAACATATAAAACAGATTTTTCTTCATTAGATTCTCTCCTTTTATGATTGACTTTGGATCTATGGGTCGTTCCATTTTTTTGAACGACCTATCACATCAAATAGTTATGTCTCAAAGACACCACCTCCTTTTCATTAGGATAATAATAGCAATGTGGAGAAGTAAGCCGCACCGGCGGCGAAAATAACGGTGATCCACGCGATGATTTTTCCCGACCGATTCGTCTCAAGAAATTCCTCTCGAAATCCTGCGTACGAACGCCAGGCCCAAAACAGGGCAGTCAGCATGATCAATCGGGTTATCAATCCTCCAAAAGTGAAAGCGCCGCCCGTGAACAAGTCCGGCAGGCTGAGTAAGCCAAATAAACCGAGACCTGCGCCCGCGCCAACTGACATGCCTTTTGTATAAACCGGTCCGCCGCTTTGGGCTGTGAGAGATAGACCGACCAAGCCAATCGAGCCTAACAATAATGCAGTGGAAAGCGCGTTGATTTCCGGCGTAACCCCGCGGCGAACCAGAGAATAGATATACAATGGCATCGTCTGTTCCTGTACCCCTTTTGTGAATACGGTGATTAGATAATCGTCCAGGGATAAGGTGAACGCCAACAGAGCGCCGCCGATGATACCCGGCATTAGCAAGGGTAATGTGACCCGCTTAAAGGTCTGCCATTCGTCCGCGCCCAGATCGGCAGCAGCTTCTTCGAGAGTGCGATCAAAATCTGCAAGGCGGGCACGGACGATCACATAAACGAAAGGAATATCGAAAGCAATATGTGATATCGTGATCGTATGAAGTCCTGTGGATGCATGAATTCCAAACGCATTTTGCAGGAACGGGAAGAGGGCCTGATTAAAGAACAACAATAATGAGATGCCCATCACGATCTCAGGGATCACGATCGGAAGGTATAGGTTCGCATCGAAGGAGGTGTGAAGTTTGAAGCGATAGCGATCCATCGCAAGCGCGGTTAATGTCCCAATCGCGGTAGCAACGATGGTTGTAATGAATCCAACCAATAAACTGTTGCGAGCCGCATCGAGGAGTTCGTCGTTATGCGAGAGCGCCAGATACCATTCTGTGGAAAACCCGGTGAACACGGCAACGGAACGAGTATTGTTGAACGAAAACACGATCAGGATCAAAACCGGCAGGTATATGAACCCGAAGACCAGGGCGGCATTTGTCCCCAAGAGCCAGTTTCCGATGCGAGTTGTTAAGCGAACCTGCTCTCGCGGATAAACAGGGAACTTCGCGGTCATAACGCCCTCCTGGATTCCTCACCCCCAGAACGGAAGTATGCAATTACACCGATCAAGACCAAGAGCATCAGCATCAGCGACATGGCCGAACCGAAGGGCCAGTTTCGCGCCACGCCAAATTGCCGGTTGATCAACGTGCCGATCATTTCCACTTTGCCGCCGCCCATGATGTCAGGCGTGATAAAAGCTCCCACAACGGGAACAAACACCAGCACGAGCGCAGCGACGACTCCGGGCAGGGTCATGGGAAGCATCACGCGGAGGAATGCGCGTCGCGGCGATGCGCCTAAATCCGCCGCAGCTTCCATAAGCGTGTGATCGAATTTCTCGATGGAAGTATACATGGGCAGGACCGCAAAAGGCAGGTAACCATATATCAAACCCACCACGACCGCGAACTGGTTGAACATCAGTTCAAGCGGTTGATTGATCAAATGCAGTCCCATGAAGAGCGAATTTAGCAGCCCTTCCGTGGCAAGCACCTGCTTGAGGGCATAAGTGCGAACAAGGAAATTCGTCCAAAAGGGGATGATGACCAGCACCATCAATGTATCACGCCAGATCGGTTTTTGCTTCGCAATGAAAAAAGCCAGTGGATACCCAAGCATGATGCACCAGATCGTCACAACCAGGCCAATTTGAAGCGAGTGACCAAAGATACCCAAGTAAAGAAAGGAGTTGCATTCAGGTCCGGCAAATTGGGAAACACAAGCATTGAATAATTGTCGGTAATTTTCGAGGGTGTAAACGGGGGGAAGCTTGATACCGCCTGCGCGTCCTCGCTCGACAAAACTGATGAACAGCATGATCAGCAGCGGCAAATTGAAGAACAATAGAATCCAAAGCGCGCCGGGGCTGATCAAACCAAATAATTGCCATCTTTTGTTATTCCGAAGGAATTTCATCATGGGATTCGCCTTTTATTCCGTAAGAATACGCGGCGAAGTGCGGGTGAACGAGACAGTCACCTCATCGCCAACTATCGCGATTTCTTTGTGCGCCTGCGTGATATTCTGCTCACGGACACGCGCTTTTTGTCCACCGGGAAAACGCACACCATAATGCGTATCCGTGCCGATGTAGATGACATTTTCCACATTGCCCTTCAGGTGATTGGCCTCCTGAATATCAGCGTTCAATCGGAGTTTTTCGGGTCTGACCGCGACCGAGACCTGCTGACCGTTTGTAAACTTTCGACTCGATTCCACGCGAACTGTACCTGTGCCGGTCAATTCGATTTCAACCAGGGAACCGTTCTGCCCCTTGACCACACCATCTAGGAAATTCGTTTCGCCGATGAAGTCTGCAACGAATTTATTGGCCGGGCGTTCGTAAATCTCCTCCGGCTTGCCAACCTGAAGTGCGACACCTTTGCTCATCACGGCAATGCGGTCGCTCATCGTAAGCGCTTCCTCCTGATCATGGGTCACATAGATAAAAGTGATCCCCACCTCACGCTGGAGTGTTTTGAGTTCCAATTGCATTTCCTTGCGTAATTTCAGGTCGAGCGCGCCGAGCGGTTCATCGAGCAGGAGCACTTCGGGTTTATTGACCAGTGCGCGGGCGAGAGCGATGCGTTGCTGTTGCCCCCCGGATAACTGTTTGGCGCGGCGCATTTCCATGCCCGGCAAGCGCACCATTTCCAAAGCCTCCGACACGCGCTTCGAGCGTTCAGACCTCACCACTCCTTTCATCTCCAAGCCAAAACTTATATTCTGCTCCACAGTCATATGTGGAAAAAGCGCATACTGCTGGAAGACTGTGTTGACAGGCCGTTGAAAGGCAGGCACCTGACTCATATCTTTTCCATGGATCAATATTTTCCCATCCGTTGGCAATTCAAACCCGCCGATCATTCGTAACGAGGTGGTCTTGCCACAGCCCGAAGGTCCCAGTAGGGAAAAGAATTCCCCATCTTTGATCTGCAGCGTGACGTGATTAACCGCCGACAGAATCCCGCCCTCTGGTGTAATAAATTGTTTTAGCACATCCTGCATTTCAACTGCAAATCCACTGGTCATTTATCTTCTCCATAATGGAATTAATGTCATTGCGAGGGCGTTCTTACCCGAAGCAATCTCCAATTAATGATGAGACTGTTTCGCGCGAAGCGCTCGCAGTGACATCTTACGCCGTGCCGATTTCCTGCAAAACTTCGCCCAAACGATCAAGAAACGTATCTATTTGTTCCTGAGTAACAATAAGCGGCGGTTCAACGCGGATGGTCTGCGCGCTGGTCAATGTACCCGCCACCACCACACTCCTTTTGAATAACCCAGCCGCAACCTTGTAACCGATCTCGGGGTTTTTGAAGTGCATGCCAATTAATAAACCTTTGCCCGTTATTTTCTCATAAATTTGCGGATATTCCGCCGCGAATTTTTCCAATTCCGAAATCAGATAATTACCTTTCTCTGCGGCCTTTTCCCATAACCGTTCGCGCAATGTGACATGGATTGCGGCAATCGCAGCTGAACAAGCCAGTGCGCCGCCGCCTGTGGTGGTGGTGTGCATGAATGGATTGGGATACATCATGGGATGAAAAATCTCTTCCGTTGTGCAAACCGCTGAAATAGGCATCACGCCCCCGCCCAGAGATTTGGCGACGGTCAAAATGTCAGGTGCGACATTCCAATGGTCAACGCCCCACAGCTTCCCTGTACGACCCAGACCCGTTTGCACTTCATCTGCTATTAACAAGACACTGTGTTTTTTTGTTGCGGCACGAATGCGAGGCCAAAAATCATCCGGAGGGACAATCGCCCCAGACTCTCCCTGGATGGGTTCAAACATTACAGCCGCTACGCCAATGCCAACTTTCTCGCAAATCTCAAGTTGCTTCTCAACCGCATCCGCATCGCCAAATGGGACGTGATAGACCGGACCTGCATACATGGCTCCCATTGGCACGCGGAAATCCGCTTTCCCTATTAATGATAACGAACCCATGGTTTTGCCGTGAAAAGCTCGCACGCCGACAATGAAGGCGGTCTTGCCTGTATAAAGTTTTGCGATCTTCATGGCGGCTTCATTGGCTTCTGTGCCGCTGGCCGCGAACCAACTGTATTTCAAATCGCCTGGCGTAATAGAGGCAAGCAATTTCGCCAGCACGCCGCGTAATGGGTCAATTAATTCCTGCGAAGGCATCGGCGAACGATTCAGCTGCGCCTTCACCGCGTTGACCACGTCTGGATGACTCCATCCCAGATCCATCATGCCAAATCCGCCGAGGAAATCAAGATACTCACGGCCTAACACATCTTTGAACACTGAACCTGAGCCAGTCCACTCCACTGCGGCCCAGTCGCCAGACTCGGTTACAGACTTGCGATACTCCAACCAATTGCGGTTGTAATGTTCGGCAAAATTTGATTTTGATTCATCAATGATCTTATATGCTTCTTCTTTAGATGGAAATTCATTCCGGTGGATCAAATCCAGCCAGCGAGATGAATAATCCAATGCGTCTTCGTAATCGTATGTCATAAAATATCCTCATAAATAGAGACTGGAGATTAGAGACTTGGCAGATGAGGAGTAGCGAATTGGAGAATTTCGAGTCTCAAGTCACTAGTCTCTCTTCCGCAATTCTCTACTCCTCCAATTCTCTAGAATTTCCTTGTCCACTCTTTCGGCCAGCGCTCAACCACAACCTTTTTCTGTGTGAAGAACTCCACTGCATCCATGCCTTGACCATGCATATCGCCGAAGAAACTTTCTTTCCATCCGCTAAATGGAAAAAATGCCATCGGCGCGGCGACGCCGATATTGATGCCGATATTGCCGGCATCGGCTTCATATCTAAATCTGCGCGCAGCATTTCCGCTTGTTGTGAACAGACTTGCCTGGTTGCCGTACTGTCCGCTATTCACCAATTGGATGGCTTCATCTATGGAATTGACGTGCATCAGACTTAGCACCGGACCGAAGATTTCCACCCTCGCAATCTCGCTTCCCGGCTTGACCTCGGAGAGGATCGTCGGTCTGACAAAGGAACCACGCTCATAGCCTTTCACTACCGTCCCGCGCCCATCCACTGGAACAGATGCGCCTTCTTTAGCGCAGAGCGCGATCAACTGCTCCACACGCTGTTGCGCAGCGAGGTTGATGACAGGCCCCATTTGAACACCTGCATCGAGTCCATAACCAACCGTTCTTGATGAAGCCGCATCACAGATTAACTCATTGAACATGTTGCGTGACTCGCCCACGGTCACAGCGAGGGAAACTGCCAGACAGCGCTGACCGGCACATCCGAAGGCTGAATCGGCGATGATCTTCGTCGCCATTTCCATATCCGCATCAGGCAAAATGATGACGGGATTCTTCGCTCCGCCTTGCGCTTGAACCCGTTTGCCGTGTGATGCCGCAGTCGCATAAATATATTTCGCAACATTTGTTGAACCCACGAACGTGATCGCACGAATCGCGGGATGCTCAAGAATGCCATCCACAGTATCCTTTGCGCCGTTGACCAAATTGACGACGCCTTTCGGAAAGCCAACCTGCTCGATAAGTTTGAAAATGAACTGCATCGTCATCGGCACTTTTTCAGAAGGCTTAATGATGTAGGTGTTGCCCGCCGCTAGCGCGTACGGCAGATACCAAAATGGGATCATGCCGGGGAAGTTGAAGGGCGCAATCGTGGCGCAGACACCCACCGGCTGACGGATCATGATCTCGTCAATGCCAGGCGCAATGTCTTCCACAAACTCGCCCTTGCTCATGTGCGGCATTCCGCTGGCCACTTCGATGTTTTCATAGGCGCGCACCATTTCAGCTTTGGCTTCTTCAAAGGTTTTACCGCACTCGTTGGTGATGAGCTTTGCAATTTCATCGCCGCGCTCTGCGTCACGCATCAAATTGCGAAGTTTGAATAAATACTGCACGCGGTCATTGACCGGCACGCGACGCCATGAAACGAACGCCTCACTAGCCGCCTTCGCCGCCGCATCCACATCCGCTTTTGTGCCAAGCGGAGTCTTTGCAATCACCTCACCCGTTGCAGGATTGATGACATCGAAATATTCCTTGACGTTCGGCTTGATCCATTCACCGTTTATGTAGTTTAAGATTTCCATGATTACTCCAAGAAGAGATTAGAGACTGGAGACTGGAGAAGAGAGAATCGGTACACCGCCAGTCTCTAATTTCCAGTCTCCAATTACCAATTACACAACAAGTTTATCCATCAACTCCGCCAGCCCTTCATCAATCAATTTCAAACCTTCATCCAGCTGCTCTTTCGTAATCGTCAGCGGTGGCACAATAAACAAGATATTCTTGAAGTTGAATACATAGACCCCATTGGAAACCAGGAAGTTCTTGAGAGCGGTCAAATCCATTGGCTCTTTCGTTTCGCGGTTTTTGACCAATTCCATGGCGGTAAACAAGCCGATATAACGTACGTCGCCAATCGAGACATGTTTCTTCTTTAAATCTTTGAGTTGTTCGCCTAGATATTTCCCGACCTTTTTCACATTCTCGAAGATCTTCTCCTCTTCATAGACTTCAATGGTAGCCAGCGCGGTAGCACAAGCCAGGGCGTGACCGTTATATGTCAGACCTGCTGACAGCATGTGACTGTCAAAGAATTTAGCAATCTTCTCGCTCACGATGACCGCGCCCAATGGAACATAGCCAGAAGTGATGCCTTTCGCAGTTGTGATGATGTCGGGTGTTACATCCCAGTTATCCACTGCAAACCACTCGCCCGTGCGTCCCCAGCCTGACATGACCTCATCCGAGATCAACAGAATTCCATACTTGTCACAGATCTCACGCATACGAGGCCAATATTCATCAGGCGGGATGATCAGTCCATTCGTGCCTGTCACGCCTTCAAGAATGATCGCAGCGATCTGGTCTGGACCTTCGTGCTGGATCACCTCTTCGACATGGCTGATGCATTCACGATGACAGGTTTCCTTCGTCCAGCCGAATGGGCAACGATAACAATATGGGTCAAGGAAGTGGACAACGCCAGAGATGGCAGGCTCCGCAGGCAAACGACGGTAATCACCAGTCAACGCAATCGCCCCGTGTGTCGCGCCGTGATAGGAACGATAGCGCGCCAAAATTTTATGTCGACCGGTGTATTGACGCGCAATCTTGATCGCATTTTCATTTGCTTCCGCGCCGCCTAAAGCAAAGAATGTTTTCTTCAAATCGCCGGGTGTGACCTGGGCGAGTTTCCTTCCTAACAAACCACGCGGCTCAGTTGCCATACCTGGCGACACAAAAGCCAATACGGCGGCTTGATCTTGAATGGCTTTTACCACTTTAGGATGTTGATGCCCGATATTCTCGTTCACCAACTGCGACGCAAAATCAAGATAGCGTTTTCCGTCTGCATCCCAAAAATAAACGCCCTCGGCTTTGGTAACAGGAATCGGGTTAACTTGTCCCTGATTCGACCATGAAAAGAAAGTGTATTCTTTATTCAGGTCAACGATTTCTTTTGCTGTGAGTTTGGTCATGGGTTTCTCCGTGTGTAAATACAAATAAAAATTGACACGTAAACAAGGAAACAGGTACACAAACAATCAACATGTTTACCTGTCAACCTGTATACTTGTTTACCTTTTCACTTCCTTTACAACTTCCGCATAGACATTCAAAGTCTCATCAATATCCGCGTCACTGTGTTCGTAACACAGGAACCAAGGCTCACGCGCATCGTAGTCGGGCATCACGCCGCGTCCGATGGCTTTCTCGATCAGGGACTCGTACATGGCGCGGTCGCTCTTCGCCCAATCGCGTTGGCATGTCACAGACTCAACGCCTAATGAAAACGAAAACATCGCGGGATAGCCCGTGAATACGGCGGGAATATCGTTCTCTTCAAAGATTTCCTTCAAGCCGTCCATCAGACGTTGTCCGCGTTTTTCGATTGATTTCAAAATAGGTTTGGATTTCAATAAACTTAATGTGGCATATGCTCCTGCAATGCCAGGTTTGTTATTTGTATACGTCCCGCCTTGCGCCACGCCATGTCCAATAATGGCCATGATTTCCTTTTTGCCGCCGAAGGCTGCCACAGGGTAACCGTTGCCGAGGGCTTTCGCATACGTGACCAGGTCCGGTTTGAGGCGGTAGTATTCCTGAGCGCCGCCGTTCGCGATGCGGAAGCCCGTCTTCACTTCATCCAAAATAAAGACACACCCGTATTCCTCGGTCTTCTTGCGGATGAGTTCGAGGAATCCATCCTGCGGATTGATGGCCGCATGATTGCCCTGACAGGGTTCAGTGATTACTGCCGCGATCTGCGCGCCGCACGAACGCATGACGCGCTCGAAGCCTTCAAAATCATTGAATGGCAAAGTGATAATAAATTCACGCATCCCCTTTGGAATTCCAGATGAAGCCGGCACGGGGATTGGACTGCGGCGATTGCCATAGGCTTCCACAGGCGAGTAGGTTGACCACAAAGTATGATCATGAAAGCCGTGATAATTGCCTTCGAATTTTAAAATTAAATCGCGCCCTGTAAAAGCGCGAGCGACACGAATGGCGTGCATGGTGGCTTCTGTACCAGAACAGGCCATGCGCACCATGTCAATAGCAGGGGACATCTCAACGATCATCTCTGCGACTGCAACTTCCAACTCCCCCGTCATCGCGGACAATACACCCATTTGGATTTCTTCCATTACTTTTTGGTCCACTTCATCATACGAGTGACCCAAAATAATCGGCCCGAAGGCCATACGATAATCAATATATTTTTTGCCGTCCACATCCCATAAATAACTGCCCTTGGCCTTTTCAACATAAGGTGTAATGCCATCTCCCCAAAAACGGAAATTGGAGTTCACGCCCAACGGGATAACTTTTTGCGCGCGTTGTTGTAATGATTGCGTTTTCGAACCAAACATGATGATAGCTCTCCTTTTGGTTTAATCAGATGCGGCGGTTTCCCGATTGGATATTTGTTTTACAATCCGCTCTGGAACCCGCCATTGATACACATCTTTAAGAACGATCGGAACGATGGAAGTTGTTGTTTTACGGACCCCTGCAACTTTACGAACAACGTCCGTTACAAAATGATAGATCTCTGCCGTATCCTTTGCAACCACCTGGATACTGACATCGTTTTGCCCAATGCCGCAGGCAACATAGGTGACATTTTCAAACGCGGCCATCTTCTTCGCCACTTCCAAAATCAAATCTGACTCAACTTCAAGCCAGACATCCGCTTTGATGGTAAAGCCAAGCGCCTCCGGGCTGACCACTGCACTGATCTGGATAACGCCTTCATCCTTCATGCGGTCAATGCGGTAGCGGACAGCCCGCTCGGAAATATCGCCCATGCGGCGTGAAATCCCCGAAGCGGACATGCGCCCATCTTCGAGAAGCAAATTGACGATTTTTATATCAATATTGTCGAATTCATACATTTTTTTACCATATTTCTTCCGAAAGCAACATGTGGAATATACCTTATGTCTTTTTACTCGTCAAGGAGATATAATAAGAAACGTGGGCATGCAAAGATTGTCAGAAACTTATGCTCCAACAACCCTCCCCGGCGGCGTTTGCAAGGTAAATTTTGTAGATTGAGCCTGTCGAAGTGACGGCGCAAGGAGCAACTTGCCTGACATGTTTTGCGTGCGTACTAAAAAACGGGATTGAGCAGTAATTACAAAGCCACCCACCATTTATCTAGCCAATAACTCCTGGATGGATTATTATCGCCAATCGAAAATAGTAAAGGAAATTACATGCCAATTATTAAATTTACTGAAATTCAAAACATACCAAAAATCATTAAAGCAAAAGAAATCGAAATTGAACTCCCTTCCAAACCCGTAAAATACTATCGTCATGGCTGGCAGTCATGGTCACTTGCAGCGTGGACGGATCCAAGTCCATTACCTATGCAGATGCCTGCGATCTATCATCCTTTGCAAGTGGATGCGGAATACGTACGCGAACAGAATCCAAACGGCTCATGGCTGGGCGCGGTTGAGTTCGCAGATGGGAACATTCTTCTGCTGGGCGCACTTGCCCCAGACGCGAACGTGTCGCTCGTCCAGAATAAATTGTCAGGGCGGAGTGAGGCGGGTGAAATCGAGTGGTTCATTGCATTCGGGCGGGAAAATGTCTGCTTTGAAGCATATGCCGCGCAGTTGGGAAATCGCCTTGGAAAATTAAATAAAAACGGCGCGCCGCAAGTGTGGTGTTCGTGGTACAGCCTGTATCATGCCATTGATGAGCCTGTGCTTCATAAAATTTTTGACAGTTTGGGCGACCTGCCTTTTGATGTTTTGCAAGTGGATGACGGCTGGCAGGCGGGCATTGGGGATTGGGAGGCAAATCAAAATTTTCCAGCGGGCATGAATGCGCTGGCGGATAAAATAAAGTCAACAGGCAGAAGGGCGGGCTTGTGGCTCGCGCCTTTGATCGCGACAAAATCAGCGCGCCTCTTTCGTAGACATGCGGATTGGTTCCTGCGCGACGAACGCGGACGATTCGTCTCTGCGGGATTTAACTGGGGCGAGCCGTTATACGCGCTCGACACAACGCATCCTGACGTAACCTCGTGGCTGGTTGCGCTCATGAAGCAGGTGCGCGCCTGGGGCTTTGACTATCTCAAACTTGACTTCCTTTATGCGGGCGCGTTGAAAGGCAAAAGATATAAAGATATGCCGCGTGAAGCTGCGTATCGCGAGAGCCTGCGCGTGATGCGCGAAGCCATGGGCGCGGACGCATTCTTCCTAACCTGCGGCACACCCATCCTGCCCGCCATAGGATTATGTGACGCAATCCGCGTAGGCCCTGATGTTTCGCATAAATGGGAAACATATCGCGATGCCATCCTGCTTTACAACCCCACTACGCCAGGGACAAAGAATGCCATTCGCACAGTCCTCCATCGTTTATGGCTAAAACCTTTGCTGCACATTGACCCCGATGTAGCTTATTTTGAATCAAAGGAAAATTCGCTGACACAGGAACAGAAGATTCTCCTGCAAGACCTTGCAACCATCTGTGACTTCAAGGCGACGTCAGATTTGCCGCATTGGATGACAAATGACGAACTTGGTCAATTGCGTTCCTTCTTGAATACAAATCCCAAAGTAAAACAAGTGGGGCGCTACATCTTCCAAATTGACGGCCGCATAGTGAATTTCACATCCGCAACATCCATGCCTGAGATCCCCAAAGGTTTGACCGCCCTGTGGGCTGCATTCCTGGGCTGGCTGGGAGACAGGCATTTCGTGTTGAGGATATTCAAGAAATTGGACGATAACGCGTTGAGAAAAAGAAGAGCAGGTTTGTAAAACAGATAGCATGTGACCTAGAATGGGGCAGGCTTACGGTTTGCCCTGCTCTTTTATGCTAAATGACGCATGACAAAAAGGGTAGAAAACTGTATACTGAAAGCCATTAAGGCTAACTGTTGCTAATTATTAAAAAGGGAGATTTTCATGGATGATTTACTTCAACAAGGCATAACAGCGCATAAAGCGGGGAAACGGGATGAAGCGCGAAAAATATTTATAAACGTTGTTAAGCAAAGCCCAGATAGCGAACGCGCTTGGGGTTGGATGTATGACGTTTCAAACAATGACAATGAGCGTATTTATTGTCTGAAACAAATGTTACGTATTAATCCAAAATATGAAAAAGCAAACCAGTTACTCAATCAATTACTTACGCCGTCGTTTACTTCAAGTCCATCTCCCACACCAATAGCGCCTTCACCCATACAAGTCAATTCTCCTAGAATTGTTGCAAAGAAGAGCAATAGCAATTTCTTCATTATTGCAGTTGCTGTGTCTTCTTTGACTTTTATTGTGATTTGTTTGTGTTTAATTGGTTCACAGATTATGACTCAGACGACCGAACCTGTGACTGTTCAGAATACCTCAGAAATTCTAGCCTATCTCCGCAAAACACAGCCCATCACGGATTCTTTATCAAACGCAAATTATGAATTTGCAAATGAAATGATCCAGATGAGGGATAATCCTGATTTATACTATGACCAAACGTGGAGAAGTCAAGTTAGCACAACTATGGGTAAACTATTAGCTTTGGCAAGTGAGTTAGAATCTATTGAACCCGTCCCCCAACAATTAAAAACAGTTGATAGCTATTATGACCAAATAGCATCTGAAACCAGACTGCTTGTTTCGAATTACCAGTTATTTCTTGATGGGGATGAAAGCTATATTTATAAAGCATTAGAAAATGTGAATAGAATGAACTCACTTCTTGACCTTGCAACTGAAGAAATAAATAAATTTTCCAACCCATAAATGGGACGAAACCTTCACACCCGAATATACACGGGGATAATCTTGCAATTTGACTGTAACACAATATCGCTTTAATCGGCAGACGCATGTTGGAGTTAACTGGGTCGCGCCTTACAACCAAATGCAAATAAATATTATATGAGGTGAGACATGCAAACGAAGTCGCGTAATCCCAAAGTGTTGGGAATGACTGTTTTTCAGCTTAGCGTTTTGATAGGGTTAGTATTAATTTTATGTGTAGCAATCGTGTTAGGCATCTTAATAATTTCTTCCAATTCAAGTTTAAGACAACCTATTTTATCCGCGCCAAATTTACCCCCAACCTTCACTCCAACGTATACACCTTACCCAACCTATACTCCTTTGCCAACTTTTACTACTGTCGCGCAAATTACTCAAGAACCAACCCTCACCCATTTAAATGTTCCTTTTGCTACTCCTGAAAATCCCATTATTGTTAAGGGAAGTACTATAAGATTAAACTCTTGGATGTTTGAAATTAAGGAGATTCGTTCCGATCCAGGAAAGGATAACACACGGCAACTGATTGTAATATTTGGGAATCTTACAAACAAAGGAACTCAAACTGACACTTTTACTCCACTCTTTAAAATCATCTTAAAAGATAGTCAAGGTCGATTGTATGAAGCGGATTTTGGAGCAGGTTTTGACGTTATAGTTAAATATGATGTTGAAACTCCGGCTATGATGAGCCCTGAGGCAAGTGTATATACTGCGTTTGCCTATGATCTTCCAGTATCCGAAAAATCTTTTTCGTTAGTTTCTGGGAGCTTGATTTCTAGCTGGAGTGGTGACGTTTCTTTTACCCTGCCATAATTTATTTGTAAACGCGGAAGAATAAATGACAGAATTTATTGATATATTTCTATTACCTATAGCGCATAAATTGATGAAAGTGGCTCAATTACTACAAATTCTTTTACACGTTCCAAAGCAACTTGAGTTTTTTGGTAGACGGGAATTATGTACTTACCTGCATATGGTATTAAGCTTGCAAGTGTTTCCTCTACTTCAGGTGGTCCAGGATATCCTCGTTGACCAAATTCATCATATTCCATTATTTGTTTCCAGACATAGTCATTCACTACTCTTTGAAAGGCTTCTAATAATCGGGGTAAATCTTCGGGCAATTCTCTGTCGTGTTGGTTATCCCACTCGCGTGCGCTTTTTTCAGTCTTCGGGTCGTAAATTTGTGCAAGAACTATCAATCTTTTCGACGAATTTGACCATGCCAACATTCGATTAACAATTATTGACCTATCTGGGTTTGGATCATTAAAATACCCATCATGATCATCCTTCAGAAATGTTTCAATAGGAAGCACCTCGCTTTGAATATCCAAGCCTTCATCCATCCATTTCGTCATTAATGAAAGATTGTCCAGCTTGTGTGACGCTATCTCTCTTCTTGCGCCCAAGCTATTTTGTAATTCTGTAATCGTTCGTTGAAACGTATTTTGTTTAGATAGTATAAACAATTGAATTATTAGCGAAGCAATCCAAGCCACCATTGAAATAATCAATGTAATAATTTCGTATGTAGACATTATTTTTTTCAACCTCCAAATATCCAATAAAAGGCGTAGCCTTTGTTGTGAACCTAGCGGGTCTATGTTCAAACCCTACTTAGGACATTATTATTTTACTTGCCAACAATAGCACGGGCAATAACTGCTATATTGTTAATTGCCAAAGCCTTGTCAGACAGGAGACCCAAAAAGAGAACCTTTGACGCCTCTAGAGGAAATATTTTATGCAGTTTTTCAATAAATTCTCGCTTCTCTTTATCTCGATGATATTCAAAGGAATTTAACCAATTAGCCAAAACTTTTTCTGAATTCAAAACAACATCATTGCTTTGTATAGTATATGTAGCTTGTTTTCTTTTCCCGCTGTATATATCTCGTTGTTCATCCACCGTATTTCTGAAACAAGGATGAGTTAATTCTTTTGTCAGAAGATTGCAAATTTTATAAAAGTTTGTACTTTCGTCTTGAAGCCAGATTGGGCGAAGTTTGTGCAGAAATACTGTTACGGCATCCCAATCAGATAATTGGGTGGAAACCATCATACTTGAATTCTGTTCCCATTTTATCTTTAGTGTTGCCCGCATACCATCTTTTACAAATTCGGTATTAAGTAAATCATCCGCATATTCAAGAAATTCATTTAACGAATTCCACGCATCTTCCTGAAAACCTCCGTGGAGCGAGACATTTTCTCCTGTGTCATTAATAGTTATTATCAAGTGACATTCGTGAGACATAAATTCTCTAATCCTACATTCTTTAGTGGTTCTCAAACTTTCCTACACGATTTCGATAATGCTCATTATGTAAATCAAATTACCCAAATCTTATCCAAATACCTCATCTGTCTTTGCCGCCATGATAAAATCGTTTTTATGCAGTCCTTTGATCTTGTGCGACCACCACTGCACGGTGACCCTGCCCCACTCGGTAATAATTAACGGGTGGTGATCCTCTTCTTCTGCGATCACGCCGATCTTATTTGTGAACGCAATGGCTTCCACAAAGTTCTTGAGTTTGAAAACACGTTCCAAACGCTTGACGCCGTCCACTTCTTGAATTTCCCATTCCCTTACTTGTGGATGGAGATCGCTAATTTCAGAATCGGTCAAAGTCGGTTCACCGCCGCGGCAGGCGACGCATTTTCCAGCGGAAAGATTTGTCATCGCAAGGCATCCAATAATTTATATAGTTCAACCGGATTATTCAATTTCACTCGCAACACTTTGCGGCCTGCGGCAATCAACGCTTCGTAATCGCCCAACGCCTGCGCACGAAGCAACGTGCCGAAAGTCAAGCCTTGTGTGGGGATTTCCATGTCATTCTCGGCATCGTATACAACCTGAATAAACAATCCTTTATTCGGTCCGCCTTTGTGGAACTGTCCCGTTGAATGTTGAAAGCGCGGGCCAAAACCAGCGGTGACGGCGCATTTTGTCTTTTCGCGAATAGCAACGCGCAGTTTCTGGATAACAGAAATCATTTCATTGTTGCGCGGCAGGTATGCATTAATTGTGATGAATTCGCCAGATTTTGCGCCTGAAATAAATTTATCCAAAGCAGGTTTCACATTCTTCAAGTCAACCAAACCCACCTCGGCCAGTTTACCAGTCTGTTGAAAATCCTTGATCTTGGCAAGCGTGCGAAGTTTGCTATCCTGCACGTCGGGCTGGTCAAACGCATTGATGCCAAGAATATGACACAGCACCGAAACCGCGATCTCCCAACGGAAGAATTCCCCGCCTAAATCATAGGGATTAGTAATTGGTAATTCGATTACAAGGAAGCCAGCATGTTTCAAAGTGGCAATACCAGTATCTAATTCGCCATTATTGCGCAAATATACAAACAGGCGGTCATTTCCATAAACATTGGGTGCGCCCAACGGCTCCAAAGCCACGGGCAGGATTCCCTTACCCTGTTTACCGCTCGATTCAGCGACCACCTGCTCGATCCAGCCAGCAAACGCGGACACAGGCGCATCAGCCAGTACCGTGAGCTTGTCCCTGCCTGCGAGAGCGGACTCAGCAAGTAAAGCGCCCAATGCAAAGCCAGCGCTGTAAACTGACTTTGATCCATTCTTTATCTTTTCAGCAGAAGCCAGTAGTTTTTCAATATCCATGCCTAGCAACGCGGCAGGGACAAGACCGAAATCGGTCAGCGCCGAGAAGCGGCCGCCAACGTTGGGATCGGGATTGAATACTTTTCTAAAACCGCGTTCCCTGGCGAGATTCTCCAACGATGTGCCAGCATCTGTGATGGCTATAAAGCGCGAGCCATTGGCTTTGCTAAGTTCCCAAAAATAATCAAATGCTGCTAGTAACTCAGCCGTGCCGCCTGATTTACTGGCGAGAATGTATAACGATTTATCAGGTGGGTATTGCTCGGCGGTCAGCGCAACTTGTTGCGGGTCAGTGGAATCAAGAATTGCAAGAGATACGCCCCCCTCTTTCTCTCCCCCCATTTTCTCCGAAAATGGGGGGAGACGGAGGGGGGAAGCACCTGCCAACAACGAACTTAATACTTCAGCGGTGAGAGATGAACCGCCCATGCCGATCACGAGGACCCGGTCAATGCCTGCGTCATGGATTTGTTTTGCAAACGACAAATACCCATCAAGACGTTTGCGGGCATCGTCAATGGAGTGCAGCCAGCCGAGGCGGATTTTGACTTCGGCTTGACCAGCAGGATCATCCGTCCAGAGGGTTGGGTCATGCTCCCAGAAGCGGGCGGAGACAGAATCCATTTCGAGTTGAGATAAACGCTCGGAAACAGAATCGGCTAACGGCTTGATCGAAGCGAGAGCTATCTTTCGTCTATCTTCGATTGCTGCGAGCAGAGACTTGAACGCCTCCGCAAAAGATTTCACGCCCTCCTCTTCCAATTCTTGTGTAACCGTGCTCATCGAAATGCCAGCGACTTTCAACTCGGCAAAAAATAACTGCGCTTCTTCGAGGCCGCGTTTGATGGTAAGTTTAGCTTTGCCATGATCGCGAAAGGCATCCAGCGTGGCGGGCGGAACAGTGTTGACGGTATCTGGACCGATAAGGGAGTCAACATAAAGTGTGTCGGAATATTTTGGATTCTTCGTGCCCGTGGAAGCCCACAGCGGACGCTGCACCCTCGCGCGGAAGCAAGCTTTTAGAGTTGCAAAACGCGGTGATGTAAAAATAGATTCAAAGGCATCATAGGCAAACTTTGCATTTGCAATTGCCGCCCTGCCGCGCAGAGGCGAACCATCGGGAAGGCGCGGATCAATTTTGGTATCAACACGCGAGACAAAAAATGATGCCACCGAGGCAATTTGTTGAATGCCCTCACCCTGCTCTCTCCCAGCGGGAGAGGAAAATGCGGCAACACGATCTTCCAGCCCCGCAAGATAGGCATCCATGACGGCAGCGTAACGATCCAGCGCAAAGATAAGCGTGACATTGATATTGATGCCCGCTGCAATCGCTTGACGAATTGCGGGAATCCCTTCTTTAGTCGCGGGGATTTTCACCATCAAATTGGGGCGGTTAACACGTTCCCAAAGTTCTTTCGCCTGTTTGAGTGAGCCTTCAGTATCGTTTGCAAGATACGGGCTGACTTCCAAACTCACATATCCATCGCCACCTTTGGTCTCATCATAAAGCGGGCGAAAGAGATCGCAGGCCTGTTGAATATCTTCGATGGCGAGCTGCCAAAAGATTTTCTCCGCATCCCAGCCTGCCCAGGCAAGCGGGGTCAATGCAGCATCATAGTCATTGGTTTTTGCAATCGCGTTCTGGAATATCGTCGGATTGGATGTTACGCCGCGAATATCGCCGCGTTCGATCATGATTTTGAGTTCGCCGCTTTCGAGAAGTTTTCTTTGGATGTTATCGTACCAAAGGGATTGGCCGAGGGCGATTAGTCTCTTTATAATTTCGGACATAATGTTATGGAACTCCTAAAGGCAATGGGTAAATGGTAATTGGTAGTAGTAAATTGAGAATTAGAGATTAGAGATTGGAGATGGATAAATTAATTCTTGCGAAATTAAGGACGGTCATTTTCCATATTATGGATTTTTTCAACCCTGCGTGCGAGTCTTTCGCCGCCCACGTCATTCCCCAAATATCTGGCATTCAAAAATGCAGGCACAAGCACTTTCACCAGTTCAGGTCCAATCACGCGTGCGCCCATGCACAACACATTCATCGCATCGTGCCTCACGCCTTGCGCGGCGGAATACGTATCATGGCAGATCGAAGCGTAAACACCTTTCATCTTATTTGCCGCAATCGCCGCACCAATTCCAGAACCGCAGATCAAAATTCCGCGCTCGGCTTCGTTTTTTTGAATCGCTTCACCAACTTTTTTTGTGAAGTCGGGGAAGTCCACCGCATCCGCGCTGAACGTGCCAACATCAACTACTTCATGTCCAGCGGCACGCACTGATTCAATCACAACATTTTTTAGCGGAAAGCCCGCATGGTCACAGCCGACTGCTATTTTCATAAATCACCTCATGTCATTGCTTCGTCGGGAAGAGCACCCTCCTCGCAATGACGGCTACAATTCTTTCGCCTTCGCGACTACATTCTCAACCGTAAATCCGAATTTTTCAAAGATGACCTTCGCGGGAGCGGATGCGCCATAACGTTCAATGCTGATCACTGACCTTACGTATCTTTCCCAGCCCAAACCTGCTCCCGCTTCGACAGCCAGTCTCTTCTGGATGTGTTTCGGCAACACGGACTCGCGATAGGCTTCGTCCTGTTTCTCGAACAGTTCCCAGCTTGGGAAGGAGATCACGCGCACGCCCCAGCCCTCGTCCGCAAGTTTTTGTGCGGCTTCAAGAATCAAACTCACTTCCGAACCGGAAGCCATCAATATAATTTCTGGCTTACCAAAATCCTTTAAGACATACGCGCCTTTTTCAACTTGCGCGGATATGGTATCCAAGGTTGGAACAGCCTGGCGGGTCAATGCAAGCAGGGTCGGCCCATCGCGTCTTTCAACTGCCACTTTCCAGGCTTTGACAGTTTCATTTGCATCGGCAGGACGAATGACCACCAGGTTCGGGATCAAACGCAATGACATCATATGCTCAACAGGTTGATGTGTAGGACCATCTTCGCCAAGTCCCACGCTATCATGTGTGAAGATAAAAATGGATGGGTAATGTGATAATGCGGCGAGACGAATCGCGGGGCGCATGTAATCTGAAAAGATGAGGAAAGTACCGCCATAGGGAATCACTCCGCCAAAAACTGCCATGCCATTCAGAATTGACCCCATGGCATGTTCACGTACACCAAAGTGGAAGTTGCGCCCATTGTAGGAATCTTTTTGAAAAGCGGGGCTTCCTTCAATTATTGTGTTATTTGATGGAGCTAAATCTGCAGATCCGCCGATCAGTTCAGGGAGTTTTGGCGCAAGGGCGTTAATGACCTTGCCAGAAGCAGCGCGCGTTGCCATACCCTTTGCATCCACAGGGAATGTTGGCAAAGCGGAATCCCAACCTTCGGGCAATTTACGATTCAAACGGCGCTGCAATTCAGCGCCTTGAACTGGATGCAGGCGCTGATACGCATCCATTTTCATCTTCCAGTCATATTCAAGTTCACGTCCGCGGTCAACAGCCTCGCGATAAAAAGCCAGCACATCGTCAGGGATGAAGAAGCGCGGTTCTTTGGGCCAGCCTAAATTATCTTTCGCGGCATTCAGTTCCTCATCTCCAAGCGGCTCGCCATGGGCTTTGGCCGTGCCTTGTTTGTGCGGGGCGCCAAATCCAATGATTGTGCGGCAAACAAGCAACGATGGGCGCGGATCAGATTTAGCTTCCTGGATGGCTTTGTCAATCGCTTCCACATCATTGCCATCTTCCACGCGCAAGACTTGCCAGCCATATGATCGGAATCTCGCAGCACGGTCTTCGGTGAATGCTAGATCTGTTGAGCCGTCAATCGAAATATGATTATCGTCGTAGAGATAGATCAATCGCCCAAGCGATAAATGCCCCGCCAGTGACGCGGCTTCAGAGGCAATGCCTTCCATTAAATCTCCGTCGGTGACAATGGCGTAGATGAAAGGGTCAATTAATTCGTGGCCGCGCTGGTTGAAGGTCGCGGCGAGATGCGCAGCCGCAATTGCCATGCCAACGCCGTTGGCGAATCCCTGTCCCAGCGGACCGGTTGTCACTTCCACGCCGGGCGTTAATCCATATTCAGGGTGACCGGGCGTGAGGCTGCCCCACTGGCGGAATTTTTTCAATTCATCGAGCGGAAGCTCGTACCCCGTCAGATGCAGCAAGGAGTATAAGAGCATGGAACCATGCCCGCCCGAAAGAATGAAGCGGTCACGTCCGGCCCATTTTGGGTTGCGTGGATTATGTCGCAGGTGGCGGGACCAAATTGTGTAAGCCATCGCCGCCGCCCCCATTGGCAAGCCGGGATGACCGGAGTTCGCCTGTTGAACGCCGTCTGCTGAAAGAAAACGAAGTGTATTAATTGCGCGTGTTTGAAGATTTTGGGTTGTCATGGGAGCTATTTTACCATCCGCTTAATATTTTTCCTTTAATTCCTTTTCAGGCAATACGATCATCCCTTCCTTCTGATCGCCAATGAAACAAATATGCTCAGGTTTGTTGACAGCCAGCCATGCAACAAATGCCGCAACCAAAGCATCGAGTTGTTCGGGCAGATACAACAACTCGATGGGCCAGAGTCCTTTTATCATTTTATAACGCGTGATCTCTTCGAAAAATTCCATTGGATCTTTTATGCGGATGCCGCGCTCGTAAAGAATGAACTGCCTCTGCAGTTTTCCCTCAAGCGAAGGCTTTGAGAGCGGCACGCCGCCAGCCATCACGCAAAAACAGGCATGTGGATGCGTTTCCAACATTTGGTACGGCATTTTTTCTGCAGGATATTTCTTGAAACCAAACTCCTCCAACTTACGATACAGCTCAAAACCCAATTGCATCCACGCGGGAGATATAGCCACACTTGCAGGTGTGCCAGAAACAGAAATACCGCGCTGGCGCAATTCATACTCTGCCACACGAAACTCCGCACCACGGATTTGATGAGGCGTTAGCATAGTTTTCTTCAACTTCTGACGCACCAAACCGCGATTGACTCCCGCAGGCGCGTTGACAGCAACCGTCGCAGAACCCTGCCCCGCGAGGAACGCGGTCACATCTTCCATCTCACCATCCGCAAGCGCAAGGAGATTCAAATCCTTATCCAAGACAGCATAGGTGAAGGATTTGTGTCCGGAAGTTGGGTCAATGCCAATGAAGGTAGAATCAGTAATTAACATAGTAAGATACGATCTGGTCAAACCAACAGAAATAAGGTTTGTTTTCTATTTTACTTCCAAAAGTGTGCCTATGCCGATATCATTTATTAGGAATCGCCGTGATAAAACCTTTTGAACACGGATTTCACGGACAAACACAGAAAATAACGGCTTTTTCACAACTCATCATCGAGACCTTCCGCGGAGACAGTCTCCTGATAGCAAACGGTATAAAACAAAATCAAGTCCTGGCTTGGATTCTCATTGCGCTTTGTTTTCTCCTGATGGAATTAAGAATAAAACAAACAAAAAAGCTGGATTGAGAAACCTCGATCCAGCTTTTCATTCAACACGCCTAGCCAAGCTCAGGCTCGATCAACCCATAACTTCCATTGCGCCTGCGATATAGAACATTGATCTTACTCGTCTCCGCATTGTAAAAGATGAAGAAGTTGTCGTGCCCCAGATTTCGCATCTGCACCACGGCTTCATCCTCACTCATCGGATATAGCACAAATTTCTTCCTGCGGGCAAACAGAAGAGAAAGTTCGCCAGTCTCTTCGTCGATAACATCATCCGCCACTTCTGAGGCGGAACGCCCATCTCCGCGGCCTCGATGGTGCTTACCCTTATATTTTTCGATCTGACGCTGTAAATTATCGATTGCCTGATCAAAAGCGGCGAGCACTTCATCTGCACGCTCTTCCGTGCGCAAGGTAAAGCCCTTCCCAAATACGGTGATCTGCGCCACATTGCGATCTGTGGCATCGCGTGCAGCTTTATAATGAGAAAGCTCCACGCGTGCTTCATCGATTGCCGGCATATAATGAACCAGGTTACCGGCCTTCTTATTAACGTACTCCTCGATCTTTTCGGTCAAACGAATGTTGCGTGTCTGAACTTCCACTTTGTTGGACATCAGGACCTCCTTTTTGGAATGATAAATCACAAACAAAAACGCTACACATGCCCCAGCCCATGATGAGGCAGTGCGCGCGCAACCGTCAATGCATATACATCTTTTGCGCCAGATGAATATAACGCCTCGGCGCCAGACGACAAGGTTGAGCCTGTTGTAGAAACATCATCCATCACGAGAATCGTCTTCCCAATTACCCCCACCCCGGCCTGAAACGCATTTTGCACATTCGCCTTGCGCTCCACCTTTGTCAGTCCCACCTGGGAACGTGTTTCTTTTCGGCGCAGCAATTCATTTGGCGCGTATCGCAAATTTAACGCCAGTGCAAGCGGTTTTGCGATCATTCCAACCTGATTATATCCCCTTTCCTTGAAACGTTGTCTCCCCAACGGGATCGGCACAATCAAATCTATCTGCCAATTCAAATCTTTCACAAAAGTTACCATTTGCGAGGCAAGCGAGTCACCCATTGAAATATCGCGACGATACTTCAATTTATGTAATGCTTTTTGTACAGGCTCATCAAAAACAGCCCATGATCTTAATGCACGAAAATGCGGTCTCTCTGAGAGGCAGGCATCACACACTCCCACCTCATCCCGCGGCAGACCGCATATATCACAAAGAACTCCATTCAAAATGTTTACACGCTTTTGGCAATCTTCGCACCAGCGTGATCCGACCCTGCCGCATCCCCCACATTCAGGAGGAAATAGCAAATCAAGCAATCTCCAAACAGAGCGATATAAAGTATATTTCCAATTTTTCAAATCTGCCTCTTAAAATAACAACGGCAGTTTTTCCTGGGTTAATTACCTATAAAAGATCCAAACGCACCTGCAATTTGGAATGCCGCAGGAGCCATTAGTATGATCATAATGGACGGAAAGGTTAGGAGCGCCATTGGGATGATCATCTTCACGGGCGCCTTATGAGCTTCCTCTTCCGCACGCTGGCGGCGCTTAATGCGCATTTGGTCAGATTGAATACGCAAAACTTTAGCTAAACTTACACCCAGGATCTGACTTTGGATCACAGCTGCAACAAAACTTGTTAATTCGGAGAGTCCAATGCGATCTGCCATATCACGTAAAGCCTCACGCTGAGTTTTCCCGAGTTGGACTTCCCGAATACATCGCCCAAACATGATCGAAAGTTCATTTTCCCATTTTTCATTAACCTTCGACATGGCCGCGTCAAACCCCAACCCCGCCTCCACACAGATCGTCAGCAGATCTAGCGCATCAGGCATCGCTTTACGCACTTCATTTTGACGGCTATTTATACGACTCTGCAACCACAACTGCGGAAAGAAAAAACCCAAGGCTGTAAATATGCCTACGATTAGTACAATTCTTCCGAACGGCCAGTTTACCGATGGGAGTGATGAAAGCAACAGCAAAAGACCACCAAAAATGGCAGCACCCACAAAACGAGTTGCCAAAAAAGTAGAGGCGTCAATGCGGCCAGGATTGCCAGCCAATTCTAGTTTATGCGTCGTCTCCTGCAAAAGCCTTTGGGGTGTAAATTTTGTAGAAATTTCACCAATCTTTTTTATGACCGGAATAACAACCCGTTCCATAAAAGGCTGCTCTAACTCAATATCCTCAAGGGAAACCGATTCGCCACGCTGTGTCGCCTCAGCAAGACGAGCCATAACCGGATCAAATTCATTTTGCTGACTTTGACGGGAAAAGCGTCGCCCAACGATCACAAGCAAAGTGGCGCCACCCAAAATCAAAACACCAAAAAAGATGGCAAGACCAGTTGACATACTAGACCTCAATATCTGCAATATGCATCATGATAAAGTAACTGGAACCAATCAAACCAAGGACAGTACAAATGATGGGCCCAGTACATGCCCAGCCGCGTTGATGAACAGACAATAAATACTCTGGATTAAGGAACCACAAAACAAGCGTAAGAAAAAATGGAATCAGGGAGAGCACAGTGCCTGAAGTACGAACCTGAGACGTCAATACACGAACCTCGCCTTTAATCCGAACACGCTCACGAATAGTAAAGGAAATATTATCCAAAATCTCGGCAAGATTACCACCGACTTCCCGCTGTACGTTGATCGCTGTTATAACAAAATCCAAATCGTCGCTCGGTATCCTGCGAAGCAAATTTTCAAGCGCGGTTTCCATCGTAATACCGATCTGCATTTCTTGTATGACCCGACGAAATTCATCACAGATGGGAGCAGGCAATTCCTTACTTATCGCTTCCATGGCCTGCATGATCGAGTAGCCTGCGCGCAAACCATTCACCATCAAGTTGAGCATATCAGACAATTGATCATTGAATTTTTGCAATCTCTGTTTCTGTTGCCGTCTTACGTATAGACGAGGAGCATAAGCGCCGGCAACCGCTCCGATCAATGCTGAGATTGGATGACGGTTCCCAACAAACCAGGCTAACAAACCGAGCAATAAAATACAAACTGCAATTAAAACAAAATACTCAGCAACCTTGAATTTCAGATCTGCACGAGCAAGTTCACGAGCAACCCGATCCCCATAAGATGTTTTCTCAACTCTTTTGGAAACCCAGTCGGTAATGACGGAGCGTTGGGCTTCACGATCCACACTCTGTTTATCTTCGTCCAGGTATACCCCAAGGCGTTGTTCAACCAAGGAACGTTCACTATTTGAAGAAACAACAATACCTACAATCAACAAAATTATAACGATTAATCCGCCGATTATAATAATCCAAGTCATGTTGTTCCTTCTCAAAAATAATTCAAATACGAAGCAAAACCAAGTTCTTATCTTGCAACTTAATACCTGCGGCGCTCACCAATACCAAATATGGAAGGAGGCAGGTGAATATCCGCCGTTTCGATCTTATTCATAAATTTGGGTCGAAGACCCGTCGGTCGGAGCTGGCCAACAATGCGTCCATTCTCAATACCAGCTTGTTCAAATACAAAAATATCAGTCATGGTAATGACATCACCTTCCATACCGCTTACTTCTGTAATGGTAGTGATTTTACGCGTACCATCACGCATGCGCTCCTGTTGACAAATCAAATCCACCGCGCTTGCCACCTGCTCTCGAATGGCCCTGATAGGCAGATCCATACCGGCCATAAGACACATGGTTTCAATGCGGGAGAGCGCATCTCGCGGGGAGTTAGCATGCGCTGTCGTCATGGAGCCATCGTGCCCTGTATTCATGGCCTGCAGCATATCCAGTGTTTCCCCACCACGGCACTCACCCACAATAATGCGCTCAGGGCGCATACGAAGAGCATTGATTACAAGGTCGCGAATTGTGATTTCGCCGCGTCCTTCAATGTTGGGAGGGCGTGATTCGAGTGTCACGACATGCTCCTGGCGCAATTGCAGTTCTGCGGCATTTTCAATGGTTAGAATACGCTCATCAGATGGAATAAAACTTGAAAGCACATTCAACAATGTTGTCTTACCAGAGCCCGTACCACCGGAAATAATAATATTCAAACGCGCTTCAACGCAAGCCTTAAGAAATTGAACTGCCTCATTGGTAATCGAACCAAACTGCACCATTTGCTCGACAGAAATTGGGTTCTTCGAAAACTTACGTATTGTCAAGACCGGGCCAACAAGAGAAATGGGGGGAATAACAGCGTTGACACGAGAGCCATCCTGCAAACGCGCGTCAACATATGGGCTGGATTCATCAATTCGGCGACCCAACGGAGAAACAATACGGTCAATAATACGCATCACATGCTCATTGCTCTCGAAAGTCACCGGCACACGATGAAGTTTTCCTTTTCGCTCGATATAGATATTTTTAGGTCCATTCACCATGATTTCAGTAATTGTGTCATCTTCCAACAATGACTGTAATGGACCAAGCCCAAGTATTTCAGCGGCAATCTGCTCGAACAATCGGGCACGTTCAGGCCGGGAAAGAACAATATTTTCTTCCGATAGAATTTGTTCAAACAAAGTCTGGATGGTGCGACGCACATCCTCGGTCCGTGAAATATCCATGGACGGGTCAATTTCCGCGAGCAGCTTATTTTGAACGCGCATCTTTAGATCAGAATATGAACCCGCTTGCGGCGTTGATATTGGCGCGTTGACCCGCCTGGCTTGTAAAGACGAAAGGCGGGAAGAATCGCTGCCCCCTCCCGACCCAGCCTGCCCACTGCCTCCAGATTGTTGTGGTTCAGAAGGATTTCCGCCTTCCTGCTGACCACCGCCTTGACCATGTTCAATACGGCGAAGCAATGACATGATAAAACTCCTTAATGTTTAACTGCCGCATCACTCTCAGCTTCCAATACATTTAGCCGCGCACGGACTGCCTCAGCCAATGAAAAAATACCTCTTCCCGCCGGCTGGGACTTGTTATCCAGCATAAACGGCACACCCCGATTGACTGCGGTAACGACTGCTTTTTCATCAAGAGGTATGGAGACTAAAACGTCATGTTTGAGATTTTCGCCGACCCGCTCAGGGGTAATCGCGATTCGCTTGTCATATCGGTTCATGGCAAAAACAATATGCTCCTTGGAGATCCCTATCGTGTGCAACAGATCAAGGAACAAACGGGCATTTTTAATGGCAGGGATTTCCTGAGTGGTCACCAAAACAATCACATGGCTTATATCAAATATGGAAAGAATCACATCCGTCAAATTGGACGATGTGTCAACCACGACATAGGAATACATTCGTTGCAGGAATTGTAATACCCTTGTGAATTGCTCGGCTGAAACCTGCTCTGCCATCTCCGGTCGCTGTGGAGCAGCAAGAATCCGTACTCCCGAAGCATCGTGCTTTATTAATATTTCTTCAACCATGTCGGGTTCAAGCTCATCCACACGGGGCGCCAATTCGAGGATCGTATTCTTCCCCTGTTCGTTCACAAAAACAGCAACATCACCGAATTGTAAATTTGCGTCAACAAGCACGGTGCGGGTATCTTCATTATGTAATGCGATAGCCAGATTTACTGCAATGGTTGTACAGCCAGTTCCGCCTTTAGGGCTATATATAGTAATGATTTTACCCTGTGAGGCGGGGGCAAAAGCAGACATTGACATCGGCGTGCCTGACACTGGGCTTGCAGAATATTGTTGCTTTGCGTTTTTAGCCCGCTCCATATGCGCCATCTCACCTGCGCGGCGAACTGCTGAGATTAACTCGTCTCCCAGTGGAGGTTTTGTCAAAAAGTCACGAGCGCCTGCAAGCATTGCCCGCCGCATATAGTTCTGGTCACCTTGTACCGACAAGATCACAATCTGGATATAGGGTGATTTTTTCCTAATCTCCTCTGTAGCGGTAATTCCATCCATGTCAGGCATGTTGATATCCATCAACACAACATCCGGGTCCAACTCCTGTGCAAGTTGAATCCCTTCCCTGCCCGACTTCGCAACGCCGGCAACATCCACATCAGACTCAAACTGTAACAGTTTGCGGATGGTCTCACGAGTCTCTGCCATATCATCTACGATAAGCACTCGAATTTTTGCTAACGCCATATTAAATTACATCCATTCCTAAAGAAAATCATTCCTTATTGAGGTGGTACTGTCACTGTGTCATTTGGTAAAAACGGCGAGGCAAATTCCAGACCACCACTCTGATCTACAAAAGCAGGATGCATTGCATAAGGAAGTTTTGCAGGAACAGGGATATTGTACTGACTAAGCAGGAATTGCAAAGTGGCAGCCTCGGTTGCCTGACGGGCTTGATCGGTTGGATTCCTCAAAGTCATCGAAATCTGAGCATTTGTATATATTAAATAAGAAAGTGTAATAGAGTCTTGCGGTGAAACTATCAGCGTGATGATATCAGGCGCGGAAGGTTGTTGTTGAGCCTGTGCATCTGCTGGCTGCGTTGTAGCGGTGGTGGATGTTGGCACAAGCGGGAAATTACCCAATTTCATTACAACCACATCCTGAAGTAACATTTGACACGTCTCTCTGGGGCGCTGCGCCTCGGATGGAACCAGATAAAACGGCTGTTGAACTGATGGATCCAATTCCAACCTGCCTTGCGGAGAACCAGAAGCACTCGAGCCAAGTGAAAGAACCGGCAAAGCATCTGGCACAAAACCAGTGCCTGTCAAAGAACCGGTCAGGTTGGGCAAAACCGATTGAAAGGCGGGATCTACATCTACGAAAAGGAAACACACATTAATATTTACATGCGCACCATCATTGATGGCCCACGCAGAAGAAGCAAGGCGGTTGGTCGGAATAGACATAGCCGTCATTCCTGGTGGAATCAATGAGGCCCATTGCGGCCCAGAGATTGGAACCGCCGCCGAAGCATCAATAATTAATGTTTCGGTAATCGGAACACCTTGATCCAGCGGGTATTTCGCCACCTTGTTGCTTATCAAAGCGGACAATTCGTCGCGTGTATACATAACTGCAATGACTTTCTCCTGGGGAATACTCATCGTTGCAAGGACCGACTCTGTAATTGCGCCTCCCTGTGGAATATTTTGAGCGGCGTAATATACATCAACATATACAGGTTGATCTACCTGTTGTCGGGCAAGTAAAAATTGGCGGATGGCTACAAAACCTACCCCCAAACCAATGATTACGACCAGAAGTACCAATATCAGAGTTCGACCGCGTCGCATATTTCTCTCCTTACATAGAATTCAAGATTAATTGAGTATTTCAAAACATATTCATTATACAAGAAAATTAGCCAAAATATACTACGGCAATCAAAGGAACCCTGTGTACAGGCTACAATATTGTTAGGTTACGAAACAGCAAAGGGGCGCTTAAATCTTTGCTTGCACTGTAAAGGATATCCTGGCCCCCGAGCCAGCAACGCTGTCAACCTCAAAACTCCCGCCCAGCATTTCTACCCGCTCACGTATAAGTTTCAACCCCAAATTTGTTGACTCCATTAATGTTTCAGGGTCAAAACCCTTGCCATTATCATCCACACTCACCCTAATCAGCTCGGTTCCAACATCTATTTGAACTTTGACCATCGTAGCCTGGCTATGTCGGGATGCATTTCCAAGCAATTCCTGCACACCGCGAAAGATCATCACCTCCAAATAAGGCTTAAGGCGGCGTTCAGTGCCAGTAACTGTAAAACTCACATCCAAGCCGGTTTGTTCCTTAAATGCATCAGTGTATTTTCGGAGAGTGGGCGTCAAACCCAGATCATCAAGCATCATTGGACGCAATTCAAAAATGAAATTACGTACCTTCTGAAAAGTGCCCATGGCGGAGGTCTTTAGATTCCCTAATTCTTCCTTCGCTTGCTCAAGATCAATATCCAGGAGACGCATTGCAATTTCAGTCTGCAAAATAAAATTGGAAAGAGCTTGGGCGGGACCATCGTGCATTTGGCGGGACAAACGCTGGCGTTCCGCCTCCTGTGCATTAACGATCATCTCGATTCCAGCCATCTGGCTTTTAGCGCTTCCAGAAGAGGTGGATGAAGCCCCTGGTTCATTCGTTCGTGAAACTATTTTTTCCAAAACTGCGGCATATTTTTCAAGATGCGTTTTATCATTTTGAAGCTTCTCCAACTGCCCGCGCATCACAAAAAGTCTCTGTTGAACATCCAGCGCGGAATCATATCCCATTTTAAGTTCTTCAACTGGCGTCCCTTGTTTTTGCACCTGTTGAAGATGCGCGGAAATCGCCGCATTACGCTTCGTTATCTTGGACAGTTCGCCCTGACTTTGTTCGGTCATCAATATGACTTCACGCAAGGCTCGTTGTGTTTCTTTCAATTCACTCTGGTAATCCATAGCTACTGTATCGCTCATTCGGTCACTCCTGAGGGCGAATATCG
This sequence comes from Anaerolineales bacterium, assembly GCA_030680795.1. Taxonomy (GTDB): domain Bacteria; phylum Chloroflexota; class Anaerolineae; order Anaerolineales; family Villigracilaceae; genus Villigracilis. Next base: position 101,525 of record JAUXUL010000010.1, read on the forward strand.
GTGTCTTTTAGTGTTACCCAACCACGCTTCACGGAATATACAACTGCCTGGGTGCGATCCTCTACGCCGAATTTCCGCAGAATAGCAGTTACACATGATTCTTAACGGTTTGATGGCTGATTCCCAACAAGATAGCAATCCCTCAACAGGGTTATCTGGCTCATCTCAAGCTTATTCTCACATTAGTGTAGCTGGTTTTTGAATCGACACTATTTTAACCCATTAAGGGGCTTTCCACAGATAGATAACCATGTTTTGTCGTCCAAATGTAGGGGTGATCTTACTATCAGATGAAAAGACTTGCTCCATCCCATCAGTCAATAAGGGATAAGACTCAGGAAAGGCGATCAAATAATCTGCGCCTTTTTCAGTTAAAAACACGGCGAGCTGCGCTTCGTCACGAATAAAAGGAATAACCTCTGGCGAGATCAAGCCTGCAAGATCTATCAATTCATGGCTGTCAAAATATCCCAACGCACCAATATCATGCGCAGCAATGATCGCTTCGGCGGGCAGGTTTTCGGCAACCCATTTTGCAGTGACGACCATTTCACTTTCGATCACTGCCACATCCTGTGCATAGGAATTCGCGCCAAGAAATATAAACCCAAAAGTGAGCATGGCAATACTGCCCCGCCATAGTGTTTGCGCCACCCAATGATAACGGGCAAAGAATTTACCACCATCAAATTCCGCAAATGCCAGCATGCCAAAGAGGAAAAATATCGGCATGGCAGGCATGATATAACGTCCGTGTTGATAAACAGGCAGGCGGGAAATATAAAGCCAGATGTATCCTGCAGTCCAAATCAGCGCGGCAAGGCTGCCCCACATGCGCGCCCTGATTGACTTTACCCACCAACCAATAACCCCAGGGACCAACACCAGGCTTGGTCCAACCAGCAATTGCAAAAACATTTGCCCAAGGCGGTCGGAAATGGGAAGCATTTGCCAGGCGGCGTACTCGGCTTGTTTTGCGTAAAAAGTATTTGGCATGGGCGCACCGCCAATGGCAAGGTTAAATAATAAGTACATTCCAAAAAGCGAGCCACAACCAATAAAATAACGCATCAGCGCGGTCAACCGTGAGCGTGTACCCTGCTCGATGAAAATAATCGTCGTTAACGCGGGACCAATCAGAGTCAAACCGTCGGGGCGCACCCAGGCTGATAGTCCAGTGAGCAGGCCCAGGGTTAAGTAGCGAGGCGAGTTCGTCATCAACAAAACCAGAATGGTTGTGACGATCAACCCATGCAGCAAAGTTTCCATGCCAGACATCCCAGCCCAAACGAGATGCCATTCAAAGGCCATGAAAATTCCAACCCAGGGAAAACTAGGCTGATAAGAATTTACAATTTTGCGGACTGCCCATTCACACAATACTGCAAGTCCAAACAAAGTTAAGCTGCCGAGGAAAAATGTCCAGATATAAGGTGAAAGGTTAAACAAAAAACCGATTGCAAGCAATGCTGACCATAATGGCGAGGTGGAGCCTGCAGATAAAAGGCCGGGGCGAAACGCCCACTCACCATTCCACGCGAGACTGCGCGCGTAGGTTTGATGTATCCATGAATCATCGAGCGGGAAACCAATTGCGTACGTGAGGCGGCTGGCAAGCAAATAGACAGCCGCGATCAACAGCACAGCAAGAGCAATGATCGCCAAGTGGCGCTGCGAAATTTCATTGGTTGATCTTGAAGATGTGTGCGCCATTGACTTCACCTAAAAAAACAAAATTAGAATGGACTTGTGGATTTTCCATTAAATTCTTTATCTGCGAAAGCGCTGCCTGGGGTTCAAGCACCAAATAACCTGCATCAAATTGTTTGGCAACCGCAAGGATCGCCTCTTCACCGCCGTAGGGAATTGAAATTGCTGAACGATTCGTTTCGAGATAATACCCCGGCGCATTGCGGACTATCACAACATCCTCAGGCTCGATCCCGTTCTTGAGCAGCAATTGCTCGACAACCGAATAATTCGATTCGCCCTCGCCCCATCCCAAGCTGAACAAACGAAGGTTGACGACAAAGGCAGTGAGGATGATCGCGATCATGACAAGCGCGCTTCGGAATATAACTTTGGTCTGGTCGCTGCCCCAGTTCCGTTTTCTCAGGGACAGTAGAATCTCATCAAGACCCAAAGGTGCAAGAGTCCACCACATGGGTTGAAGCGCCGCACCCGCGTGGAAGAATGCGCCGCGCGCACCCGCAAATGGAAAGATAAATGTCATCATAAAAAACAGGATCAGCCAGGCGGCGCCGGCAAGTTTTACACGCTCATCATTATGGAAATAAATGATGCCTGCAATAATAAATGGGAATAAAATGATGCCGCCATGCGCGGCAAATCCGCTTTGCAGGTTTATGCCCAGCGCCGACATTCTGGCTGAGATAATTTTGTCCCAGCCAATTGCCAGGAAGGATTCCCTGCTGAGCCCTTCGGGGGGATAGATAAAGGTTTGGTCGTAATTCTCGAGCCAGAGAACGCGGCTGCCACCGGGAGCCATTAATGTTCCGAAGGCGTTCAAATTTCGCGCATACCATGGGGACATGATGAGCAGGAAGCCGAGGAGGGCGATGAGTGAGTTGCGTGTTGCGTGTTGCGTGCTGCGTAAAAAAGAGTCTTTTGGCGCGCGCCATAGTGCAAACAGGAATGTGAGGGCGAGCCAGAGCAGACCGTCACTTCGGGCAAGCGCTAAAAGTCCCGCGAGCAAGCCGAGGAGAAACCAATATCGTTGACGGGCTGGGGCCTCAATGAGCTTTGTGGCAAAGATGAAATATAAACCGCCAAAAAGCATTAAGAGACTAAAGTTATCGGTCACACCTACGAAAGGCGCATTATAGACGGAAAAAATCGCCAGTAGAGCGGATATGATCGCAAGGTCACGATTTTTGGAAAAAGAATAGGCAAGCGCCGCAGTGACAGGCACAACCAGAGCCGCAATAATTATGAAGGGCAATCGCGCCGAAGAATATTCCGCCTGGCCTGTCACCCACATCCCTAAAGCGGAGAGGATGGATGCCAGGGGCATCCAGTAGGTGTGCGAGGGATGCGGCAAGGATGTAGCGCCATCAAGATAATTCCATAAGTAAGGCTCGCTGAAGCCATTCCCTTTAATAAGTTGAATTCCCCCAGCAAAGTAATAATCAGAGTCAAGATAACCGGGGGCGGGCTGAAATTGCGCGATGATGACTGGCAAAATCAAACCAGACATAAATAGAAGGAAATAAGAGCGAAATGACATACGATTTACGATTGGCGATTGGCGAGGTCAGCCCAGATACGCGGCGGACGGACTGCCCACCAGCGAATCCAGTATAAGCCCATGATGGTAAAAAGAGGCAGAAAAAGGAACATGATCTCTTGAGTCAGCCCGCCCAGGCGAGGCGCGGCAAAGGAATAACCAGCCCAGGGAATAAGAAATACAGCCAATAGGAGCATGACCATCAAGCCAGCTCCCATGTGATGCCAACGGTCATGAACAACGGCAAAGATGAGCGCGAGCGGAATCACTAATACAGCCAGGTGTTCCATTTCAGTGCGGAAGCCAAGCAAAGGCGCTGCCGCAAGCGATAGACAGCAGGCCCAGTAGAATCTTCTAAAATCTGCGCTGTGGGCTGTGCTCCATTCATAGCCGAGGGCAACCACGAGGAGGCCGATAAAGATCCAGGCGAATGTGCCGTTTTGTGATGGAAAAATTTGAGCAAACGACTCTTGGACTGTAAAGCCAAAGTCTGCGCGCAGGTTATTCATGCCGGCCCGCAGATAGGGAATGATCCAATTTGGATACCAGAGAAAAGAAGCGGCTAGTAATATGAAGGAAAGCATCCCAAAGCCTGCCAATACTCTTCCACGGCCCTCACTATAAACACGCCATGCGACTAAAATCAAAAACGGCGCGCCAACCTCCCAATAATATAAGGAGACCGCCATCAATGCGCCCGCAAGTTCATCCTGCCCGGCTCGCAGGGCAAGCAAAATGCCGGCGTAGGTCAAGCCCAGCAATATCACAGGGCTTGCTTCAAGAATGGCCTGGAATGCGTAGAAATTGAAGGTGGTGAATAGAAAAAAAAAGATCATAAAATAACGCGGGGCTTCCCAATCCGTGAGACGCAGGCTTAGCAAGGCAAGCGCGAACAAGGCCGCCTCGAGGATCAATGTAAATATCGCCCGCGCAAGCAGCGGGTCAGAAAGAAGCGAGAAAGGGAAATAGAGCAGGAGAATGTGAAAGGGTGTATCCAGGATGTAAGGCTCGTCGCCAGCCTTGGCTGAGTCTTCATAAATCAATTCCTGAACACGTGCGGGGATTTCTCCGCTATACGGATCAATCTTTTCGAAAAGAAAAGAACGACTCGCGACCCAATGGACATAAAAATCGCCGCCGCCAGTGAGTGTAAGATTTGCAGACACAAGCGCGGCTGAAACGATCAGAACAACGATCACAACCAGCGCAATGAATTGAAAATCGCGAGGGGTGAGGGATTTGGAAGGAGGTTGGAATGTCACAAGCCCTCACCCCACCCTCTCCCCAAGGGGAGAGGGGATAATGAAACGAAAGATGGGACGCGTGGCTGAATTACGCGCCACTTCCTTGAAATCCGCTTTAATAAAAGCCGAGGCCGTGCCGGTAAAAATAAAAGGAGCGGGTTGATCCTTTTTTGAATCCACTGGATAACCTTCCACAATTTTACCGCCGCGATTTTTTACATGTTCAATGGCTGCTTTCAGTAATTCAACTGCTATACCCTTGTGGCGATGTTTCTTTTCGATGAAGAAACAAGTGATCGACCACACCTCCTGATCGTCAATTGGTTTCAGCACACGCGAATGCGCAAGTTTTGGATAGGCAATACGCGGCTCAACGGCGATCCAGCCAACAGGATAGCCTTCGGAATACGCCAACAACCCAGGGATGTTTTTCGAATCAACAATGGACTTTTGCATTTGCCGCGCCCTGTTACCGGTGTTCTCGCTGAAGTCTTTCCCGCGCAGTTTCCAGAACATACACCAGCAGCCGCCGCAAGCCCCGTTATCACCAAACAGCAATTCAAAATCACGCCAGAGTTTTTGCGTGAGCGGATGAAATGATAAATCCAATTCTTCGGTCATTGCTTATTATCTTCCCTCAACAAGGTGATCGTGATCCATTGTACCTGAATTCCATTCTTTGAATTGCGAGAGTACAACCGCGATAAAGATAAGCGCACAGCCAAAAATTTGGATGGAGGCGAGTCTTTCGTTCAAGATCAGCCAGCCTGAGATCACCGCAAAAACAGATTCGAGGCTTAAGATCAAGGCGGCGTCGGCGGGAGGGGTGTGCTGCTGTGCCCAGATTTGAAGCGTGTAACATAAACCGAGAGAGAAAAATGCAGTGTATGCAATTGCAAACATCAACGGCCAGCTAAATGTCAGGGATGACTCGATGAAAACGCCCAAGCCCAAATTCAGGATGGCGCAAACGAAGAGTTGTCCCACTGAAAACGACATGGCTTCAAATTTGGATGCGTACTTGCCCAACACGATGACATGAAATGTCCAGAACAATGCGCCGATCAATTCAAGCGCGTCTCCTGGCTTGACCTCGAACCTGCCGCCCGTTGACAGGAGAAATGCTCCCACCCCAGCCAAAATCACCGCCACGATGGACATCCAATGCGGCCTCTCGCGCCAAACGATCAATAAGGCTACAGGAACCAGCACTACATATAAACTGGTGATGAAGCCCGCATTACCTGCAGTTGTGTATACCAGACCCGCTTGCTGAAATGCGCTTCCGAGAAAAAGCAGGAAGCCGGCGACAAACATCCATTTGTATTGCTCGCGTGAGTAGGCCAGGTTTAAAACCTGACCTCTTGGACTGGAAGCCCGACCTACCCGAAGCGCGAGAGGCAAAACCACCAGCGCGGCCAGAAGATAACGCGCTCCATTAAATAGATATACACTTCCCAGTTGACCCGCGACTCGTTGTGCGACGAAGGCTGAGCCCCAGATCACGGAGACAATTAAAAGGGTTAAATCTGCTTTAAGACGCATGAAGGATGAAGGATGAAGGATGAAGGATGAAGGATGAATCTCGAGGTGATACAATTGTTCAATCTTACCCAACTTACCTGCCTGTTTCCGTGTTTACCTTTATACTTTCCCCGTCAATCATAGCATATAACCATGTACAATCTTGAACAGATAGAAATAGATATGAAGGAGCTCCCTCCCCAGAATATTTCATGGCTTTGCCTTTTTATGATGATGTGCCTGAAGGAAAGGTTGAGTTTCACACCTGATATAAGAAGATAAACGATCAGCGAGCCTCAAAGCTATGGTAAACTTTTTGAGTGGATTGAATAACATCAGTCCTCAAAAAAATTTTCTTGGGAAGGAAATAATGTCAGGATCAATCACAATCGGCATGGCCCGCATGCATGCAGAATTTGGGGAACGCCGCGACTTTTTACCTTCCTTTGTAGCGAGGCTCATCCGCCGCGGCGCAAATATTATCTTGGAACATGGTTATGGCTCAGGCATGGGTTTTACTGAAGAGGATTACAGAGTTGCCGCGCCCGAAGTTCAATTTGCTGCGCAGAAAGAAATCTACGATCAGGATTATGTCCTGGTCCTGCGCTGTCCTGTCGAAAGCGACCTGCAAAAAATGAAGAAGGGTGCAACATTGATCTCCATGCTGCACTATCCCACCCGTCCGCAACGCGTTGAATTCCTGCGCTCGCTGGGCATTGAAGGCATTTCACTTGACTCACTTAAAGACGATAATGGACGCCGACTGGTGGAAAACCTGAAATCCGTTGCCTGGAATGGACTCGAAGTCGGTTTTCAGGTTCTCAGGCGAACGTATCCCGCACCGGGCATGGAAGGCAAAGATCGAAATCCGATTCAAGCAACCGTATTGGGGGTCGGCGCAGTGGGTGTCCATGCCGTGCAAGCCGCCAGCCGCTATGGCGACCTGCAACTTTGGCAGTTTCTGGCCAACCATGGTATCACTGGTGTGCAAGTCACAGCTGTGGATTATGACGTGGTCAACAACGAAAAGACCATGTGCGAAATTCTCAAGCGCACAGATATTTTGGTGGATGCGACCCAAAGACCTGACACAGGCAAGGTTGTTATTCCAAACGAATGGATTGGTCTGATGCCCGAACATGCTGTTCTTGTTGACCTTTCAGTTGACCCCTACAACTTTGAGGTTGACCCGCCCGAAGTAAAGGGCATCGAAGGCATCCCGCAAGGGAATCTTGATCAGTACGTCTTCCCTCCCAACGATCCAGCTTATGAGCGCATCCCAGACCAAATATCCACCAGAAACCGGCGGCACGCCATCTCGTGTTATTCGTGGCCCGGCATCCATCCAAAGGAATGCATGGACCTGTACGGCAATCAACTGCGCCCGATCCTGCGCATGCTGATCGAAAAAGGAGGCGTAAAAAATATCAAACCGAAAGGTTTTTATTTTGAGCGCGCGATTGCGCGCGCCATGCTCTCGCGATGGACGGGCTCCGAAAAATCGGAGTTCGTAATTGTGAATGAAAAAAGAATCGAAAAGAGGAATGAAGAATGACTCTTCCAAAATCCATTGGTTTCCCGCGCATGCGACAGGAACCCGGTGAGAAACGTGTCTTCCTGCCGGAATTCATCCAATTTATCGCAAGCCTGGGAGCAAAAGTCCATATTGAAGAAGGCTATGGTTCACGCTCGGGCTATGGTTTTGCTGATTACAAACGCGCCAATCCGAATGTGTTCATGTGTAATCGCGAACAGGCTTTTCAAAAAGACGTCGTATTGATCCTGCGTTCACCCAAACAAGACGAATTTCACCTGGTCAAACGTGGCGCGATCCTCATATCCATGCTGCACTATCCAACGAGACCCAAAAGGATCGAACGATTGAAGGAACTTGGGCTCAATTCAATATCTCTGGACAGCATCGCAAACGACAACAACCTGCGCATGGTTGAAAACATGACGGCCGTTGCATGGAATGGACTCGAAGCCGCATTCGACTGGCTCGAAAAGGACTGGCCCGGACTCGTCCGCCCGGATAAAAAACCGATCAATGTTTTGATATTAGGGACCGGGATGATTGGCAAACACGCCATTGAAGCCGCTACAAAACTTGGCAATGTGGAACGCAACAGCGACCACATCGCTTCAAACGGACCTGGATCTGTTGCGCTTTCAATTGGCAGGAACATCGCTTCAAACCCTGCCACGATGAAGACTCTCATGGAACAGGCGGATATTCTTGTGGATGCAACCCAACGCCGCGATTCATCCAAAGCTGTTGTCCCAAATGATTGGATCGCCTGGCTTCCCAAACACACAGTTGTCGTTGATCTTGCAGTTGATCCGTATACCCCCGATGCAAATCCACCGGTAGTGCGTGGAATTGAAGGTATTCCACAGGGGAATCTTGATCAGTATGTCTTCCCTGCTGATGACAAAAAATGGGATAAATTGGTACCTGCATCGATCCCATCCAAACACCGCCGCACAACCGTCACGAGTTATTCATGGCCAGGGGTGCACCCTGAAGCCTGTATGTTTCATTACGCTCAACAGCTTGAGCCATTCATTGAAGTGTTATTCGTAAAAGGCTATGAAGGCTTATCCTTGGATGGCACCTATTTTGAACGCGCCCTTTATCGCGCAACATTGAAGGCGTGGTTGCAGGAGGAGACTTTGCACATTTCATCTCTCCCAAATGCTTCGGGAACCGATTAGAAATCGAGAATTATATCGAGCCTGGTAATTTCAGATTAAGGACAAGAGGCAAGATCCAAATTGACGGGTCTTGCCTCTTGTAAAATTCGATGATCTGGTTCTTTTACTAATTCACCTTATGCAAAAACGCCTCTTGAGATTGTCACCATCCCGAAAAATCATCGGGACGATGTGAGCTACAGCAAAGGGTCTCTCCTATCGTGTTAGAGATGCTTCGCTCCGCTCAGCATGACACTGAGTAAGGTGAGTTATTTAAGCGTGCGAATAAAGGCAACCGCCTGCCAAATCTGCTCGTCGGTTAGAACACCCTTCCATGCAACCATGGATGTGCCTTCCTTACCAGCGGCTATGCGCCAAAACAAATAATCATCACCCGCTTTGGCCTGAAGTTCCGCAAGGTTCTTGGGGGCAGGATCAAGTGCCGCACCGGCAGGGCCGTCACCATGGCCTTGAGGACCGTGGCAGGCTTCACAGTTGGTCTTGAAAACTAAAGCACCACCCGCAGCGGCATCTGCGCCAAGGGGATTGGTCTGACCAGCATATTCAGAAGGAACAGGCGCCAGGGTGGCAGCCGCATCCGCGCCGCCACCACCACCGCCGCCGCAAGCCGCCAACGCGAGCGCGGTAAAAACTAAAACAACAAACAAGATTTTCTTCATCACACGCCTCCAGTTTTTATGGATCGAATAACGCGGAGATTATATCCAAATTGTCAAATTATATGCAGTGACTTATGTTACGATATTTCGCATCGACAGCGACGCCGGCAGATCTGAAACCTACCCAACCTTCCGTGTTATTTCTCCACGTACCATGCCACTTATACGTGAAAAAACGATGTGTGTCAAATCATGCGGCAAGGGATAAAATTGACCAATCAGACATTATGATGAAAGTTTTAGGAAGACAAATTGATGACATCCTACGAAACCAATATCTATACTCTCCGGACACAGAGAGATAAGAAGACATCGTCAAACCCATTACACTGGCTTAATTTGGCGGGTCTATTTTGGCTGGAAGAGGGCGAAAATTCATTTGGCAGTGACGAAAGCAGCAAGATTACATTGCCTGCTTTTCCTTTGGCGCACTGCGGCACATTCCTCTTGAAAGAAGGACTTGTCACACTTCAACCTGCCCTCGACGTCAATATCAGCGTCAACGGAGGAGATCCCGAATCCCGCCCGCTACGCACAGATCGCGATAAAGAACCGGACTTAATACATATCGGCTCGCTTACCATAAAGATCATTATCCGCGGGGGAGTCCCTTTGGTACGAATTTGGGACAAAGAATCCCCTGTGGGCAGGAATTTCACAGGTTTCCATTATTACCCCGTTAAACCTGATTATCGCGTGATTGCAAAATACACCCGCTACGACCCGCCCAGGCCATTAAAGGTAGTGGAATTGATCGGGACAGAAATAGACAGCACGTTTTTAGGACAGGCGCAGTTCAGATTGAATGGCGTCGATTGCACGCTTGAAGCTGAGCAAAGCGGCGATAAACTGCTTTTCAATTTCACAGACGGAACCAACAAAGACACCACCTACGGAGGCGGGCGTAAATTTGAATTGCCCAAACCAGAGGGCGATGAGATCATCCTCGATTTCAATCTTACTGAAAATTGGCCCTGCGCTTACACACCTTTTGCCACCTGTCCCATCCCGCCCAATGAAAATCGCCTGCCAATAAAAATTGAAGCAGGCGAACTGAAATTTTACGTATGAAAGAAGAAGGGTCATGTCGTTGCGAAGGCGTTCTTGTTTTTCGCCCGACACTTGCGCCGTACGCCACATCGTCCCGACGCCTTTTCGGGAGTGCGGTGAGCATTCTCCAACAAGGCAAGGAGATTGCTTCCCGACGACAGCCCTTCGACAAGCTCAGGATAACAGCTCAGGACAGGTGTCGGAAAGAACAAATGCCCTCCTCGCAAAGACATTTGTTCCTTAGTGGCTTGATATCATTCCATCCAAACTGTTCTATCTTCAAACCCCTGCCGCACATAAGGCGCAGGCAAAACCTCGGGGTGGCCGACATATATAAATCCCACAATATGCTGGTCTGCGTCAAATCCTAAATATTCCCTCACCTTTGCATCGCGCGCCCATTCACCCGTGCGCCAAATCACGCCGAGACCCAAAGCATTTGCGGCAAGCAAAATATTTTGACATGCGGCAGAAGCGGCAGAAATGTTTTCAATTTCAATGATCTTTGTATCGGCGGGCTTATCCACACCAACTGCAATCACTACGGGAGCGCGGAGTGGCAATGCCCGGGTTTTGTCCAAACCCTCTGGCGGCGCGGCAGGATTACGGTCCGCGAAAGAGGCGGCCATTACGTCTCCCAATTTTTTTCGTCCATCCCCGGTCAGCACAACAAAACGCCAGGGTCGCACTTTATAATGATTCGGGGCCTGCGCACCCGCGCTTAAAAGTTTTTCGATCACTTCGCGTGATAAAGCATCCTGTTTTATTTTACTTACTGTAAGTCTTCCATGAATTGCATCCATTACATCCATCGTTCCTCCGCATCACAGACGCTTGCGGGTAAAATTGTCTTACCATGAAAATATTTTACTCCGAAGAACACCGCAAACATGATCCGCCTTTTGAAGTTTTCGACGGCGGCAAGCGCGTGCCATATTACGAAAACCCGGAGCGCATGGATCGGATTTCAGCCGCGCTCAAAAAAACGGACTGGGCTGAATTCACTGAGCCAAAAGATTTCGGACTCGACCCGATCCTGGCTGTGCATGACAAGAATTACATCAATTTCCTCGCATCCGCCTGGAGCGAGTGGCTGGCTTCTGACCCCGAAGTTGCGGCGTCGCCCGGGCAGAATGCCTTCCTGCCTGCGACATTTGCACTGAGACGCAAGCCGCGCCTGCCGAGCACATTACTTGGCAAAGCGGGCTACTACATCATGGACTTATCCGCCTGCATCGTAGAGGCGACATATAAAGCGGCGCTTGCATCTGCCAATTGCGCATTGAATGCCGCTGAATTTATTTCATCGTCCACGGTCAATCGTCCACAAAGTCCCCTTGCGGGATCGTCCGCCTTTGCCCTCTGCCGCCCACCAGGACACCACGCTGGCAAAGATTACGCCGGCGGATATTGCTTTATCAACAATGCCTCTGTTGCGGCAAACTGGCTTTCATCAAAAGGAAAAGTTGCCCTGCTCGATATTGATTATCATGCGGGCAACGGCACACAGGATATTTTCTACGAACGGGATGACGTGCTGACCATATCCATTCATGGCGACCCTGACTACGAATATCCATACTACATTGGCTTTGCAGATGAAACTGGGGCAGGCGCGGGGTTTGGCTTTCATAAAAACTTCCCGCTTCCCACAGGGACAACCTACACGGGTTATTTATCTGCGTTGGATGAAGCCCTGGCAATGATAAAAAACTTCGCACCGAAACATCTCGTTCTTTCAGCAGGCATGGACACCTTCGACGGCGACCCGCTCGGCAAGTTCCACGTCACACAAAATGGATTTGGCGAAATAGGAAAAAGGATTACCGAATTAAATTTACCCAGCGCCATTATCATGGAAGGCGGCTATGCGAATGAAGCGCTCGGTGATAACATGGTCAAATTACTGGGGAATTTCAAATGAGAAAACACTTGTTCATCATGCTGACCGCATTATGTTTGCTCACCTCCGCTGCGTGGACAGACATACCCAGTTTTACGCCCAGCCCAACGACAACATTTACGCACATAATAACATTCACCCCAACCTTCACGTTCACCCTCACCATTACAGCCACTCCAACATTTGCTGTAACGCATCTGCGGTCTGACGATTATCGTCAATAATTAATCTCTCTGATATTTAATCCTCCAAAATTACAGTGCCCATCACAGACACGTCATAACCTTTCAGTTGAGAAACTGCCTCTTGAAAGCCGCGATCAGTCAACAGTTCGAAAAGAGGCGCAAGCAGGTCGTCATCCGTAAATTGTTTGGGGATTACCAGATCGTAACGTTCCTGAAAGAGCGGGACGAAATCCAAATCCAAAGCCTGTGCGGCGGCGGCAATTCCAAGCCCGCAATCTGCGCGACCCGAAGCAATTGCCGCGGCAACTCCGAGATGTGTATATTCTTCCTGAGCATAGCCGAGGATGGAATCAGATGACATCCCCATTAAGTTCAGTTGATAATCCAACAAGACGCGCGTACCCGCGCCACGCTGTCGATTCATAAACTGGACGTTTTTACTGCTGAGGTCTCCCAGGTTTTTGATTCCCCTTGGGTTGCCCTGCTTAACGATCAAACCCTGGTCGCGCCCAACCAGCGCAATCACCTTTACTGGAATATTCGGCATGTACTGGCGAATATATGAAATGTTGTATTCACCCGTTACAGGATTAAGAAGATGCGACCCAGCGAGATGAGCCTCTCCACGTCGCAACGCAACCAGCCCGCCTTGCGAACCGACATTTGCGGAAGCAAACCTGCGGTCATGCTCCGCGAGAAATTGCGCCAGCAGATCGAGGGTCATGTCGTGTGAGCCAATGCAGAAAATAGTTTTTTCGATTTCAGCCTTGCTTCGATACAAATGAACTTTGACTTGTTCACCTGCTTCAAGACCTTGTACGCCGCTTGGAATTAAAGCCAGTCCATCCGCTTGAACAAGGGAAGTGATGACTCCTGCTCCGCGCGATAACGGCGCGGCGAGAAGTTTATCTCCCACTTTGCCAACAGCCACGCGGACATAATCATCATCCCCCGCAGGTGAGACAAGTTTGCGCGTGAGCGTAGCCATTTCAGTGGGAAGTTCATGCGGCCTGCGCCCCAGCCATTTGGCGATGATGGGTTCAACGAAAATATCAACTGTGAGTGCGGCGGAGACGGGATAGCCGGGGACGCCGAGGATGGGGACCATGTCATTGCGAGGGGCGATCTCCCCCGAAGCAATCTCCTTGTGAGTTGGGGATTGCTTTGTCGCCGCTACGCGGCTCCTCGCAATGACGCCCAGAATGACAGGATGTCCCGGTCTCACCGCAACCCCATGCACCAATAGGGTGCCGAGTTTTTCAACTACTTTTGCAGAGAAATCCTCTGCGCCGGCGGAGGATCCTGCATTCAATAAAACCAAGTCATGCGTTTGCACGGCTTCCTGCACGCGTTCACAGATCGAATCAAAATTGTCTTTTGTGATCGGGTAGCGGATCGGCTCGCCGCCCATGGTTTTGATCTGCGCGGCCATCACGAGTGAATTGTATTCGAGGATGTCGCCAGATTTTAGTTTGGATCCGATCGGAACTAACTCACTGCCTGTTGGTAAAATGGCAACTTTCGGCTTACGCGCGACCGCGATATTCTGATGTCCAGATGCGGCAATCGCGCCTAAATCGGCTGGGCGCAGGGTATGCCCGGCAGGCAGAACAAGCTGAGTCGCAACAATATCTTCACCCAACGGGCGGACATGACTCCACGGCGGGACGGCGGCGCGAATGCGAATGGACTTGGGTCCACGAATGTCTTTCGTGATCTGATAGTTATGGTCAAGCGATTCAACATTCTCAATGGGAATGACAGCATTTGCCCATTCAGGAAGCGGATCGCCGGTATCCACATATTGAGCGGAATTTACTTCCAAAACAAAACTGATCGGGGAAGAAGGTTGAGCGCCATTTGTATTTTCAGCTATTATCGCAAACCCATCCATCGCGGAGGCGTGGTAATGCGGAGATGAGACCAGCGCCCAGATCGGCTCGGTGGTGACGCGGCCTAGTGCGTTTTCATCGAGAGGAATTGTTTCTGTGCCAAGCAAGCACCAGAGATTAGCATCCTGCAACGCTTCTCTTATTCTCGCCTGGGCTTGTGAAAGGGGAATATCGTGAAGGTAAATAGACATAAGAAAAAGAAATCAACAGATTTATTTTATATCTGCGTAATCTGTCAAATCTGCGGATATATATATTTACGCAACCCCATCCATCGCAGCGCCGAGGCGTTTGATGATTTCATCCACTTCATCTTCATTGATCGAAAGCGGGGGTGAGAACGCCAATATATTTCCAAGCGGACGAGTGCGAAGCCCACGTTCCTGCGCGGCTTTGAAGATTTTCATGGCCAGCGCAGGGTCGGCGGCTTTGGTCTCTTTGTTTGAGACAATTTCCAGGCCGCAGACAAGACCGAGTCCGCGCACATCACCGACGAAAGAGAATTCTGTTAGCGTCTTCAATCCATCGAGCAGACGTTTGCCCAATTCACGCGCACGCTTCGGAAATTCTTCGCGCTCCATGATTTCGAGATTTTTGAGTCCAACAGCGCACGCCATCGCATGGCCTGAATATGTGTAACCGTGCATGTAAGCTTCGGAATCTGTGGCGGTCTCCATTGTCTCACGGATTTCATCGGAGAGTTGGATGCCGCCCAGTTGGGCATATCCGCTGGTGATGGCTTTGGCGAATGCAAGAATATCAGGTTTCACATTCCAATGCTTGAGTGCAAACCACTCGCCCGTGCGCCCAAAACCTGTGATGACTTCATCTGCGATAAAGAGAATTTCATATTTGTCACAAATTGCGCGCACGAGCGGAAAATAGTCAGCGGGAGGAACGATCACGCCGCCCACACCCATGACAGGTTCAGCAATGAACGCCGCCACTGTACCCTGTCCTTCGCGCAGAATCGCTTCTTCCAATTCGCGCGCCGCGGCCTGACCAATCGTCTCGCCCGTCTTGACATCGCCTTCATAGCGATATGGATTCGGCGCAGGAATATGAACAAAGCCATCCGGCGCGGGGCCAAACATGGTGTGATATTTTTCGAGTCCAGTGGCAAAGGTAGCCGCGAGGGTGA
The DNA here is from genome assembly GCA_030680795.1 of Anaerolineales bacterium. Classification (GTDB taxonomy): domain Bacteria; phylum Chloroflexota; class Anaerolineae; order Anaerolineales; family Villigracilaceae; genus Villigracilis. The sequence goes on from JAUXUL010000010.1 coordinate 117,088, forward strand.
TGCCGTGATACGAACCTTTGCGGGCAATGACTTTATATTTGCCTGGCTTGCCTTTGCGCTTCCAATAATAACGCGCGGTCTTGAAGGCGGAGTCGTTCGCTTCTGAACCGCCAGAGGTGAAGAAAGTAGTGTTCAAGCCTGCGTAAGCAAAGCCGGCAAGTTTAACTGCCATTTGAATGGAAGGAAGATTGGTCATCCCGGAGAAATTGGACGTGAACGCCAAATCCTTCATTTGATCGTAAGCGGCTTTCGCCAATTCTTCGCGCCCATATCCCACGTTGACATTCCACAGACCCGCCATACCATCGAGGATTTTCTGTCCGTCGGTTGTATATAACCACACTCCTTTCCCACGCTCGATCACCAATGGATTCGCATGTGACTTTGGGTGATAAGTTGGATGTAATTGTTTCCTGTCTTTTTCGATCCAGGTTGCTGTGTCTTGTTTGGTCATTGTTGGCTCCATTATATTTTCTACCACAAAGGACACGAAGGAACACAAAGGCTTAGATTTTTTTCGTCATTCATCATTCATCCTTCATCCTTCACGCGAAGCGTTCATCCTTATCCAAGCACTTCCACATCATGCGGACCAGACTCCTTCAAGCCTGCGCCTGTCATCCGCGCAAAGATCGCCTTTTTCTGAAATTCTTCAATCGAGTGAGCGCCGCTATAACTCATGCCCGACTGCAAGCCGCCGATCAGTTGGGTCAACACTTCGCGCGCCCTGCCGCGATACGGCACAGCCGCCTCTACGCCTTCGGCAACGTAATCTTCAAGCTCCTCCTGGGTCAAATCATTGCCTTCGCGCATATTCCGCTCGATATTGGCCTCACGCGAAGCCATCCCGCGCGAGGCTTTATAACGATGACCCCTGCGCGTCATCACCAGGCCCGGGCTTTCATCTGTGCCCGCCAGCAGACTGCCGATCATGACCGTCTGCGCGCCTGCCGCAATTGCTTTTGCCACATCCCCGGGTTGGCGGATGCCGCCATCTGCAATGATCGGAATTCCATACGAACGCGCCGCTTCCGCACACTCGATCACAGCCGAAAGCTGCGGGACGCCTGAACCCGCCACAATCCGTGTGATACAAATCGAGCCGGGTCCCACGCCGACCTTCACACAATCCGCGCCTGCATCAATCAATCGTTTCGTCCCGTCACCACTGGCAACATTCCCGCCAATGATCTGCGCGCCTGGAAAATGTTTACGGATATTTTTTATCATCTCAATTTCCAGATGCGAATCGCCATGGGCAATATCCACCACCACGCAATCTGCGCCCGCTTCGAGAGTGGCTTCCACACGGCGCATTTCCATGTCTCGCACGCCCACCGCTGCGCCCACTGCCAAACGTCCTTTTGAATCCTTGGTGGCCTTCGGGAATGTGGTGATCTTCATAATATCCTTCAAAGTTACCAAACCCGTGATCTTGCCGTTCTGATCCACCAAAGGCAGCTTTTCAATGCGATGGCCATGCAATAGTTTTTCAGCGTCCTTCAAACTTGTCTCTTGCGAGGCTGAGACGACATCCTTAGTCATGATCTCGGTCAATAATCTATTGTTATCATCCTCAAACAACAGGTCACGCGTTGTCACAATGCCGACCAATTTTTCATTTTTGTCCACGATCAAAATTCCGCCCGTGCCTGTTTCGTCCACCACCTGCTTTACATCACCAACAGTATGCGTATCCGTCATGGTGATGGGCTTATCTACAATAAACGACTCCGCCTTCTTAACACGTTCGATCTGGCGTGTCTGTTCGGCAATTGTCATGAAACGATGGATCATGCCAATACCGCCCTCGCTCGCAATAGCAATTGCCATCTCACTCTCGGTCACCACATCCATGTTTGCAGAAATGATCGGCGCATGTAAAGCGATCTTCTTCGTCAGCCAGCTTTTCGTTGAAAGCGCCCGCCGCGAAACCACATTCGAATATTGAGGCACCAGCAGCACGTCATCATAAGTTAACGCAGTATCCTGTAATATCTTCATTAGACTCCTCTTCGCCAAAATCGAACCGCCCGAATTATAATGCTTGAAGATGAGTCTTCGCGCTCTTTCTCTTTTATAGATGGACGCCTCGAACTTAACCTTTTGCCTGCTCGTTCCAAAACTGACATTTTTCACCCCTTGAGCGGAGTCAACCCGTCGAAACGGAATCAGGATTCGGGTTAAGGATGAAGCGCTGATGCAGGCTGGAAAAATAATCGAGAGTTGGAATTCAAAATAGTAGACGGGTAGACAAATAAACAAGGAGACAAGATGAGCGTAACGGCAGTGATCGGTTCGCAATGGGGCGACGAGGGCAAGGGCAAGGTGGTGGACTTTCTCGCGGAGCGCATGGATTATGTGGCGCGCTTCAACGGCGGGAACAACGCGGGGCATACGGTCATCAATGAGTTTGGGACGTTCAAAATTCATCTAGTGCCATCTGGGATTTTCGCAAAGAATACAGTGGGACTGATCGGCGGCGGCGTGGTGATTGACCCGCAAGTGTTGATCGAAGAAATTGAGATGCTCAACAAGGCTGGCATTGGCGTGGACGGCAGGCTGTGGGTTTCGCCGCGTTCGCATTTGATCATGCCGTATCATAAAATTTTGGATGGCTTGTATGAAGAAGCCAAAGGTGCGGGCGCGACGGGAACGACGCGGCGCGGCATCGGTCCTGTCTTTGCAGACAAGGTCAGCTACAACGGCATCCGCTGGAGTGATTTTGCGCGTGAAGATATTTTGACAGCGCGATTGAAAATGCAGATCGAGTTGAAGAATAAAATTATCAACGCCTTGGGTGGCAGATCCTTGAAGTTCGAAGAAGTGTTTACAACCTATCGCGGCTACTACGAAAAAGTAAAACCATATATTCGTGAGTTATTCTCACTCGTGCAAGATGGACTGAAAGAGAATAAAAACTTTTTACTAGAGCAAGCCATGGGAACATTTCTGGATACCGATTGGGGCACATATCCGTTCGTGACGGCTTCGACGACGATCCCCTCGGCGGCTTCGGCAGGACTTGGAATCCCGCCAAAATACATTACGAACGTGATCGGAGTGACCAAGGCATACACCACAAGAGTCGGCGCGGGACCTTTGCCGACTGAAATTAAAGATACAAAAAGTGAAGTGTATAAAAAATTCGGTGAAGTGGCCGCGACAACAGGCCGCGTTCGCCGAGTCGGCTGGCTGGATTTGGAGATCGTTAAGACTGCTGTCCAATTAAGCGGCGTGACCAAATTATGTTTAACGAAGCTGGATGTGCTAAGTGGATTGGATGAAATCCAGGTTTGCATGGGATATAAATTAAACGGCGTAGATATGCGCTACGCAGACGTAGACTCATACGGTCTGGATGAAGTGGAATTGGTTTACAGAAAGGCCAAAGGCTGGAAGGAAGATATCAGCAAGGCGCGGTCATTTGATGAACTGCCCGCACAGGCAAAAGATTACGTGAAGATGATCGAGGAGTCTGCGGGCGCGCCTGTCAAGTGGATTGGCGTTGGACCTGAGAGGGAGGCAACGATCAGAAGGAAATAGTCATTGCGATCCCCCTGCCCTCAAACGGCGAGTGGGGCGAAACAATCCCCAATTTTACGGGGGGAGATTGCTTCGGTGGACGAACACCGCCTTGCACTGACGGCACATACAATCCATATGCTATACTCTTTCACATGCCAAAATTAAAATTCATTTGGGACCCAGTCAAAGCGGAAAAGAATATCATCAAATATGACGTTAGCTTTGACGAAGCTGCCACCATCTTCAAGGATCCGCTTGCGCTTTATTATGACGATCTCGAACATTCGCAAAAAGAAAAGCGCGAATTTGTGATTGGCAGGTCTACCACCCGCGAAAGACTGCTGACATGCTTCATCGTAAGAACTGAAGACACCGTCCGTATTATCAGCGCGCGCACCTCGACCCATAGGGAGAGACAGGATTACGACGAAAACTCAGAAACTCAATATAAAGCAAATAAAAAGCAAGTCCCCGCCAAATGACTTGGACTTTTTACTGCCCGTTCCCTTTCTAATTTACGCCAGCATGCCATGCCATTTTTCCATGCAGATATACAACTGTATTATAATAAAAATGTCGAACAATCGTCTAATTCTCTATGGAGGTAAAAATGAACTTTCTGGTATGGATCATCTTTGGAGCCCTCGCTGGATGGATCGCGAGCATCATCATGGGAAAGAACGCAAAAATGGGAGCCATAGCCAACATCATTGTGGGCATTATCGGCGCTCTCCTTGGCGGCTACATTATGAACTTCTTCGGTGTTCAGGGCGTGACAGGATTCAACCTGACCAGCCTGCTTGTGGCTATCGTGGGCGCTGTCGTTCTGCTCTTTGTCGTGGGGTTATTCACCCGCCGTTGATGAGTTGATCGAAGGATCCAAAATAAAGAGCCGTGCACTTTACATGCGCGGCTCTTTGATATTTATAAAGATAATTGAATTCTCTCAGTTTATTAATAACGCGGGCAGAATCTTCCCAGTCACTTCCCCAAACCCAACGCGGAAACCCTCACCCTGACAATAGCCCTTCATCACAACTATATCTCCATCCTGCAAAAATTTACGCGTCTCGCCATTGGGCAACGCAATCGGTTTTTCACCGCGCCAGGTCAACTCGAGCAGCGAGCCATAACTACCTTCTGTTGGCCCGCTGATCGTGCCAGTGCCGCACAGGTCGCCTGTGCGCATGTTGCAGCCTGTGACGGTATGATGAGTCAATTGCTGGACGATGCTCCAATAGATATGTTTCAAATTGGAACGTGAAATGACATGAGCCATTTCCATGGACACACTTTGCAGAGTCACCTCAAGGTTGATATCGTATCCGTAATCAGAATCAGGCTTACCCTGAGTTTGATCGAAGGGTTGCAGGTAGGGAAGAGGCGCGGGATCTTGTATCGGTCCAGCCACGCGGAACGGTTCAAGCGCATCCATCGTCACCACCCACGAAGAAATAGAAGTCGCAAAATTTTTTGCGAGGAACGGGCCGAGCGGCTGATACTCCCATGCTTGAATATCGCGTGCGCTCCAATCGTTCAACAACACCATGCCAAAAATATGCTCATGCGCATTTTTGGCAGAGATGCGTTCGCCAAGATGATTTCCAGTGCCGATAAAAAATCCCATCTCCAATTCAAAATCCAATGAACGCGATGGCAATAACTGCGGCGAAGATTCATTTGGGGGCAGCACTTGTCCGCGCGGACGGCGAACATCTTGGCCTGAAAGAATCACAGAACTCGCGCGCCCATGATAGCCAACCGGCAGATGCAGCCAATTGGGCATGAGCGCATTTTCTTTTCCGCGAAACATAATGCCAACATTCATGGCGTGTTCACGCGACGCATAAAAATCCGTGTAATCGCCGATGGCAACTGGTAAATGCATGCGCACTTCTTCAACTGGAATGAAGGCACGCGACATCAAGGCCTCGTTCTTCAACGGAGAGTTGTCACTGCTCAACAAGCCGGTCAAATGCTGACGCACCTCTCTCCAGGCAGCGCGCCCTGCAGACATAAAACGATTTAGCGTTGGGTCAGCAAAGAAGCCATATGGTTTGTTAAATATTTTTTCTTCATCGAGCATCGCAAGGTCAACCACCCAAGCACCGATGCGTGTGCCAATTCTGGGCTTCGGATTCGAAGCAGTTGAAAACACACCGTACGGCAGGTTTTGAATTGGAAAATCTGATTCGGGCTGTACTTCGATAAATGATTTAAGAGACATGGTTTTTCCAGTGTTTTGAGCCGAGACGTAGAGTTCGCGGAGTTATAATAAAGCCTCTGCGTTCTCCGCGACTCTGCGGTGAGTTTTAGACAAGGTAACAGATTGAGTTTATTATTACTTCAACAACCCTAACGCTTGCAAATCTTCGCGCGGCTCGTCGAAACTGCAGCTGCCAAACGAGACCACATTCTGCCGCGCCCGTGCAATTTGTTTATTGCTCGCATGGATATTCTTCCAGGCAAAGCCTGATTCATCGAAAATAAAACTGGCAGGGTTTTCGTCTTCGAGAATGTTTTGAATTTGCTCAACCGACAAACCATGCGTACCGGCCAGCACCCCTGCGCCAAACACATTCAGGAAGCCGTGCATTTCCGTCTGCACACTCTCATTGTAATGACGGATGGGATGGTGAAGTCCCGCCGTAGCCTTCATTGGGATTCCCGCATCTCGGGCCGCCATAATTGCCCAGGCAACCTGCTCAGGAGATGGAAAAGATTCCGCAGTCACACCGCCTGTCCGCAGTTTGAAACCAACATGTTTATCTTTGAACTTGCGAAGAGATCGAATTAATTTTTTAGCTCGCGCCAGCCAGCCTTTACCAAAAGGCGCTTCAAAGAATACAGTCAACCCGTTATTATTGAGAGTCTCTGCCGTTTTGTTCACTAAATCATTAAGACTGGACTGGGCAGTAAATGCAGCCGCAGGCAGGGCCGTCTCAAACATATCCACCACAATACCAGTTTCGTGCAATCCGCGAAAAGTATGGATGTCCGCAAGATCAAGATGGAGATTTACAAGGAACTCTTCTGCATCTTTCCCACCGCGACCCAAAGCGGCAAAGGAGAGCACACCTTCACGAGGAAAAAATTGTTCCACAAGCTGTGATAATTCAGCCAGCCGTTTCACGGGAATGACAAACCTTGAAAGCATCCACACTTCGGGATCATTCTGATATTTTACAAAATTTCGGATCGCCTCTTCAAGCGGCAAATTTGCAGGCGGATAAAGACCTGCATAATCAATGATCAGGGATAAAAATGTCAGCTGGGATTTTAATTGAAGGCTATTTATCATATAATATAATTATAGTCTGAAATATGTCGTCATTCCTCACACAGGCAGCACAACAAGCCAGTAAACCCAGCAGCTTCACATATTTTTACCGAACCCGTCGAGATAAAAAGCATCACATGCCCCGTTCCAATTTAAAATGTCCTAAAATAGTGTCATGCATAAACTTTTGCTACTTTCCAAACATGAAAATCAATATCGTTCTTTGATTGAGAAGGCGTGCCTGCCTGATCTAATCTTCGAGTCGACTACGACTCCAGAGATTGACATTGTCTTCGGCGAGCCCGACCTCATCAAAGACGCCCTCGCCTCACTCCCCGCCCTGAGCTGGGCACAATCCAATTGGGCTGGCGTTGAGCCTTTGCTTGATTCTGCCGGGCTTCGCAAAAGCAATTACATCCTCACCAATGCGCGCGGCGTCTTTGGCGGGTTGATGTCTGAATATGTCTTCAGTTATCTGCTCGCACATGAAAGAAAAATCTTTAAGCGCGCTCAAGCACAAACTGCCAAACAATGGGAGACGTCCATCACAGGCTCATTGCGCGGAAAAACCATCGGCTTGCTCGGCGTCGGCTCGATTGGCGCGGAAGTGGCGCGCACGGCAAAGTTTTTTGGCATGACTGTCCGCGGTTATACGCGGGCTAGTGAGACAAGCGCACACGTAGACAGGTACTTCCATCCTCTGGAGTCACACAACTTGCTGTTTGACATGCAGGAGCAAACTCCTGCACTCCAAGAGTTTGCAGATGGACTCGATTATCTCGTCAGCATCTTGCCCAACACAAAAGGGACCCTAAAGATTGTAGATGCAAACCTGCTCAATGCGCTTCCATCCCACGCCGTTTTCATCAACGTCGGACGCAGTTCTGCGGTGGACGAATCTGCATTGAGAAAAACCTTGAATCAGAACAAAATCGCAGGTGCGGTGTTGGATGTATTTGAACAAGAGCCGCTTCCAAAAGATCATCCCTTCTGGGTAACGCCCAATCTGCTCATGACCTTTCACACTTCCGCACCGAGCCTGCCAGAAGATATTGCTAAATTATTCATTGAGAATTACATGCTGTTCAACGAAGGAAAACCGCTAAAATATCAAGTTGATTTTGAACGTGGATATTAAGAACGGGAATTGGGAGTCGTGAGTCGGAAACTGGGCACTCCAATTTCCGATTCCCCATTCCCGACTCCCATAAACTTCAGGAGCAATCATGACAACACAATATAAGATTTATCCTTACCGCTGGGTGGTGCTGGCAGTTTTCATGTTCGTCAACGTCACCATCCAAATCCTGTGGATTTCGTACGCGCCAATCACAGGCCCCGCTGCTGCTTTTTATGCAGTGGACGACTTACAAATTGGATTGCTGTCCATGTCGTTCATGATCGCTTTCATTCCGCTGTCCATTCCAGTTTCATGGGTCATAGATACGTATGGCTTTCGGCTGGCGGTCAGCATTGGCGCAATCATGATGGGGATTTTTGGAATCCTGCGCGGAATGGCAGGCACGAACTACACACTGGTCTTGTGGAGCACCTTCGGCATTGCCGCCGCCCAACCGTTCCTGCTCAACACATGGACAAAAGTCCCAGCCAACTGGTTTGCACTTGAAGAACGCGCCACTGCGGTTGGAATGGTGACGCTGGCGGGTCTCGTCGGCACTGCCTTAGGCATGGTCTTGACGCCGATACTCATGGAAAGTATGGCTATTCCAACCATACAACTTTATTATGGCAGCATTGCCGCAGTTTCGGCTGTTTTATTTATTGTGTTATCACGCGAGACACCGCCCACCCCGCCCTGCCCGCCTGGAGGCGAAGTCCGCGCCTTGATGTTGGATGGCTTGAAACATGCTCTAACCGTGAAACCGTTTTGGTTTGATCTCGCCATTGCTTTTATCGGGCTGGGAATATTCAATGGCATTACTACATGGGTTGAGAGTATTATCCGTCCGCGCGGATTCACGCCCACTGACGCAGGCACACTCGGCGCGCTGATGATCGTCGGCGGTGTCATCGGCGCGGTGGTTATCCCGGCACTTTCCGACAAACTACACAAGCGTCAACTTTTTCTCTACATTGCGTTCCTTGGCGCAATCCCAGGTTTGATCGGATTAACTTTCGCCACAAGCTCCACACTGTTATTTGCCTCCGCTTTCGTCCTGGGATTCTTCCTCACGAGTGCCATGCCGATCGCCATGCAATACGCCGCAGAAATAACACACCCCACACCAGAAGGCACATCCAACGGCTTGATTCAACTCTTTGGTCAAGCCGCCGTTGTCTTTGTCTTTATCATGGAAGCATTGAAAAGCGCGGATGGTTCCTTCACACGCGCCCTTCTACTTGCAGTTGGATTATTGGTTATTAGTCTATTCTTTATTTCGCAGATGAAAGATCCAAAGGAACTAGTCCAGGAAAAATAAGGAGAGTCTATGATCCCAACGCTACATGACATCCACCAGGCCGCACAACGGATTCGTCCCTACGCGCACCGCACGCCTGTGTTAACCAACGAGAGCCTCAATCAACTGGTTGGCGCGCAGGTCTTTCTAAAATGCGAGAATCTTCAAAAAGCGGGCGCTTTTAAATTTCGCGGCGCATGCAATGCGGTCTATTCATTAAGTGACGAAGAGGCGGCGCGCGGAGTCTGTACACATTCATCGGGAAATCATGCGCAGGCATTGGCTTTGGCGGCACGGATACGTGGAATCCCTGCTTATCTCGTCATACCAAATAATGCGCCTTCAGTGAAGAAAAATGCCGTCGCGGGGTATGGCGGTCAGATCACATTTTGTGAGCCAACGCTCGAGGCGAGAGAAAGTACCTTGGAAAGGATCAGCCTCGCTACGGGCGCGAGCGTCGTTCATCCATATAATGATGAGCGCGTCATCGCAGGTCAAGGGACGGCGGCGTTGGAACTGCTGGAAGATTATCCTGATCTGGATGTCATCATTGTGCCCGTCGGCGGCGGCGGATTGTTGAGCGGCACATCCATCGCGGCGACAGAAACCAAAAAAAATATCCGTGTGATGGCAGGCGAACCCGAAATGGCAGATGACGCCTTTCGTTCGATGAAAGCGGGAGAGATCATACCATCCGTGAATCCAAAAACGATTGCAGATGGTTTGCTTCCTTCGCTTGGCAAACTCACATTTCCCATTATTCAAGAACGAGTGGAGCAAATTGTGACGGTCAGCGAAGCGGGTATCATTGAATCCATGAAGTTTGTCTGGGAACGCGCGAAGATCATCATCGAACCATCCGCAGCGGTTGCGGTTGGTGTTTTGTGGGAAAAGAAGGTAGATTTGAGCGGGTTGAAGGTTGGCATTATCTTAAGTGGCGGTAATGTGGATCTGGAAAAACTTCCCTGGCAATGATCGCCATCGGACTGTACTTTCGGAGCCGAATATAGCCCGCGCTCCGTTATAGCGGATGGACTCTAGATTCATATATGCAGATTCAAAAAAATCGCCATCGTACATTGGCGATTTTTCATAAGCCTCTTAAATCAGCCGAAGACAATAAAATTCAACGTCCGCCGCCTGTGATGTAATGCTCCAATTGGGAGATCGTGAATCTTTGCACCTCTACCACTTCTTTCAAGACATCACGAACGGATATCAAGCCTAGCAATTTCTGGCCATCAAAGACCGGCAGGTGGCGAATGTTCTTATCAATCATCAAAGCCATGCACTCTTCAAGCTGCTGACCTGCTTCCACGTAGATCACTTTTGAGGTCATGATCTCGCTGACTTTTGTTTTTTTGGATGTTTTGCCTGCCAAATCCACCTTGCGGGCACAATCCCGCTCAGAAAGAATTCCTTCCACTTTATTACCGCGCAAAACCAGCAAAGCGCCTATGTTGTGCTTTGCCATAAAGGTTAGGGCCTCATAAACGGTTGCATCAGGCAGGATCGAAAAAACTTCACTTCCCTTCTTACGGATCATATCGCGCACTGTGGGCATGGGATGTCTCCTGGGTGGGTTTTTCCAAAGTATAGACAATAAATTGAATAATGACAAGATATGTCATTTTCATTTCAGAGTATCACATGTCATGTTTAATACACAGCCGCACACGTCTCGGGCTGGGACGTCAGGATGCCGAGCGTATCAACCATATCTTCCAAGGGAAAAATCTCACCTATATCGTGACTTTCCCTCAAAAAGCCTGTTCTCCCCGCGAAGGGACGAAGACCACGAAGATTTTCAAGGGAAAGTTCAAGAATCTAAAGAACATCCCCAAGTTTTTTTCGTTTCGCTTCGCGGTCAATAAAATTCCATCGCGCCCTTAGCTTCTTCGCGGTAAAAAGAATATTTTTGCAGTGGACACTATAGTACTTACGCAAAATTCTTCATAGAAGCACCTTCTCTATGGTACGGTTTGAAAAATCGACGTTTGACGCTTTTGGCGCGTCTGCTACCCTCGAAATATGCAATTCTGCGTAAGTCCCTAATATGAGTAAGACTCCCTCGGGTTGGGAGTCTTATCGTTTTGTCTGTGGGGTGGAGAGATTTGAACTCTCGACCTCACGGACCCGAACCGTTTGATGTAACTAAATTTTCTATTATCTTCAATTCCCAAAAAGGTATAATGAATTCCATGACGATGCGAGGTTCAACTTTAATATCACGTTCCTCCCAATACCTGCTTGCTATTGGATTCATTGCCCTGGTCACAGCGATTTTATTCAGCTTGCGTGAGGCGCTCGATACGACCCTGGTTGCTCTTTTGTATTTAATTCCACTCGGACTGATCACCGCTTATTGGGGGCTTGGACCTGGCATCACCAGCGCGTTGGTGACCTTTCTTACGTTTAATTACTTTTTTATCAAACCCTATTACACCTTCGCAGTCCATCGCTCAACAGATATAGTGATCCTAATCATATTTTTGATTGTAGCAATTGTAATCAGCCAGTTGGTTGGACGCATGCAGTCCGGTCTTGCCGCGGCAACAGCGCATGAACGCGAAGCTACGCAACTCTATGAACTAAGCACTGCACTCGCGGGACTGCAAGATGGGCTTACTATTGCGAAAATTCTTGCCAAACAGGTACAGGATGTTTCACAGGGCGAAACAGTGGAATTGAATATCACAGGGACGCAGTCTTTTGCCTTCCGTTTACCTGAATCAAATCAACTAACACGTCCGCCCGAATGGGTTGTTCCCATACAGGTGGCACGCGGTATTCTCGGGGAGATTCGGCTTTGGAGAGCGGCGCCAGCCCTAACATCCAGCGAGAAGCGGTTGTTGCAGACGTTCGCCAACCAGGGCGCATTAGCGCTTGAACGGGCGCGACTCGCACAAGCAGAGTCCCGTGCGCGAGTCCTCGAAGAGAGTGACAGGTTGAAATCCGCAATACTGTCGTCGGTTTCGCACGAGCTGCGAACGCCGCTTTCCACCATCAAAGCTGCGGCTTCGAGTTTAAGAAGCAACGATGTCAATTGGGATTCCGCCGCCCGCCCTGAGTTGATCGCCGCCATTGATGATGAAGCAGACCATTTGAATATGCTGGTTGGTAATCTGCTCGACATGTCGCGCATTGAGTCGGGTGTGCTTAAGCCAAAGCGCGAGTGGAATATTTTGTCTGAGATCGTCGGGAGTGTTCTGGCGCGCATGAAGCATCTGGCAGAGGAGCATCGTATTGAAGTGGATATGCCTGAGAGCCTGCCGCTCATACCTGTGGACTATGTACAGATGGAACAGGTCTTTACGAATCTGGTAAGCAATAGCGTGAAGTATGCGCCAGAGAAATCCATGATAAGTATGCGTGCATTTGTGGAGGGCGATTCGATTCATGCGGTGGTCAGCAATCAGGGGCCGCAGGTGCCACAGGAACATCTCGAAAGAATCTTCGATAAATTTTTCCGCATTACTGCTGCAGATCGAGTAACGGGCACGGGTCTTGGGCTTTCGATTTGCAAGGGGATCATCGAAGCGCATGGAGGTCGGCTTTGGGCGGAGAATATACCTGATGGTCTGGCTTTTAATTTCACATTACCGCTGCTTTGGGAAGGCGTTTCACCCCAAAAACTGCCCATGGATACGGAGACCGAATGAACAACGCGCCACATATTCTCGTAATTGATGATGAACTACAGATTCAGCGCGCAATCCGGACCATCCTGACTGAAAAAGGATTCAAGGTCACCACAGCGAGTCGCGGTGAAGAAGGACTCACGCTGGCGGCAATGAATGAACCTGATATCATAATCCTTGATCTGGGATTGCCTGATATGGACGGCGTGGAAGTCTGCACACGCCTGCGCGAGTGGACGCTCTGCCCGATCATTATTTTGTCTGTGCGTGACAGCGAACGTGATAAAGTCGCTGCGCTCGATAAAGGCGCTGATGATTATCTGACGAAACCCTTTGGAATTGAAGAGCTGCTGGCACGCGTGCGTGTGGCATTGCGTCACTCCACGAACAGACAGGGAACGCAGAGCAAAGTTATCCATGCTGGCTTGCTGATGATCGATCTTGCGTGGCACATCGTCAAATGTGGTGATGAGGAAATTAAGTTAACTGCCACTGAATATAAATTACTTGCTTATCTCGCCGCCAATCACGGACGTGTGCTCACACACCAAAACATTCTTACGAATGTATGGGATCCCGCCGATGCCAACCACACTGAATATCTGCGTGTCTATATGCGCCAGCTTCGTAAAAAGCTCGAAGTAAATCCTGAACGCCCACAGTTTCTTCTCACTGAACCCGGGGTTGGCTATCGCTTTATAGCGGATGAGTAAAGCTCCAACATTTCGTATTTTCCAAACCTTCCAACGCCCTGCAAAAGGGCGTTTTTATTTTTTCTTTATACGATTGCCCAATATTTTTGTCACCGTTTTATGCGGGACGGATAGGATTCATGTATCTATGAGGTGACATGAACAAACCTGTTGTGAATCCCCCTGCTTTGACAGTAACTCCCGCTTCTTATCCACACCTACAGCTTGCCCGCCGTTTAATTGTCCTTGTGCCTCGGCTTGATGCTGATCTTACCGTTGCAACACGCAGAGTGTGGGAGTTGGCAAATGCGACAGGCGCGCACATCCAGTTCCTCGGTCTATATAGTGACCCGGCGCAGGAGCCGAGTCTGAGACGTGAATTGGTTACCATGTCTGCGATGGTGAAAGATGGAAGGGTATCTGCAGAGGCAATTGTCATATTTGGAAAAGATTGGGTGGATGTTGTAAAGTCGCGCTGGCAGGCAGGTGATACGGTTGTGTGCTTTGATGAGCACCGTGTAGGTTTGTCCCGCAAGCCGCTGAGCCAGATTTTGCAATCGGATTTGGATATACCTCTTTATATCCTTTCCGGGCTTTATCCACAAAACGATTCGCGTTCAAACTGGCCCGCCCAGGTCGTCGCATGGATTGGTTCCCTTGCCATCATCCTCGGCTTTTTGGTGCTTCAGGTCAAGGTCAATCATCTCGCAAAAGACTGGACTATCGTATTACAGCTGCTTTCCATCCCGGTTGAAGCCTGGTCGATCTGGGTTTGGAACAGCCTGGTCGGATGACCCACAGGAAAATAATCAGTCAAACTGGAACATATGATCAAACTCGAAGATAATTCACAAACATCGTTTATTGAACGAGCTACAGATTACAAACCACCGCATACCTTGCGTTCCTGGTTTATAGGTCGCCCCTTATCCACTGCGGATGCATCCCATCAAACCATCGGAAAGGCCGTTGGCCTTGCTGTTTTTGCATCGGATGCGCTTTCTTCCACCGCATATGCCACACAAGAGATACTTGTAATTCTCGCTGCGGCCGGAACTTTGGCATTTGGTATTGTATTCCCAATTTCCATTGCCATCATTATCCTGCTGGGAATTGTTACAATTTCGTATGAGCAAACTATCCATGCCTATTCGGATGGCGGTGGTGCATATATCGTAGCGCGCGATAATATTGGCGAATTTCCAGCTCTTATTGCCGGGGCTTCCCTTCTAACTGATTACATTCTCACAGTATCGGTTTCGATTGCATCTGGAGTTGCGCAGGTCATTTCTGCATTTCCAATTCTATATGACTATCGTGTTTTGCTCTCCGTTGGCTTCATCCTATTTGTCATGATGATGAATTTACGCGGTGTAAAAGAATCAGGGACTGCTTTTGCCATCCCCACCTATATCTTTATCATGTTGATGTTCATCACAGTTGGGACTGGTCTTTTTCGCTTGTTTATTACCAACACACTCGGAACTGTGGTTGATCCACCAGGGTTGGAGATGCTTCATGGTATCTCAAAGATTACGCCCTTTTTAATATTACATGCCTTCGCAAGCGGCACCACGGCACTTACAGGTGTTGAAGCGATCTCGAATGGCATTACTGCTTTCAAAGAACCACGCAGCAAGAATGCAGGTGTCACCTTAATCTGGATGTCCCTCATTCTTGGCTCACTTTTTCTGAGTATTTCCTATCTCACAAAAGAAATTGGCGCAATCCCATCGGAAAGCGAAACGGTGATCTCGCAATTGGCACGTACGATTTTTGCCGGGCGCGGCACTTTGTATCTCATGGTGATCGGTGCTACTACCGTTATCCTCATTATGGCTGCGAATACGGCCTTTGCAGATTTTCCACGTTTAGGCGCTCTTGTTGCGAAAGATGGATTCCTTCCCCGCCAGCTTACATATCGTGGAAGCCGTCTGGTATACTCGCGCGGCATTGTAGCACTCGCCGCGATCGCATCCATCATACTTATAATCTTCAAGGCAAGTGTGACACGCCTTATCCCATTGTATGCGATTGGTGTATTTCTTTCATTTACGCTTTCACAAGGCGGCATGGCGCTTCGCTGGCATAAGATCGGAAAACTCAAACCAGGTGAGGAGAAGTTTGAACGTGGCTCAACCCTGCGCTTTGTAAAGGATTGGCCCATAAAAATGGCCATCAACGGATTTGGGGCAGTATGTACAGCAATTGTGATGATGGTCTTTGCTGTAACCAAATTTTATGATGGCGCATATATTGTTTTGATTCTTATTCCCGTTATGGTTGGGGTGTTCTGGTGGATTCATCATCACTACAATGGACTTGCCAAAAAACTTTCCCTTGATAATTTCGGGGTCATCTCCCCGCATACCATTCGTCATCGTGTCATCATGCCGGTCAGCGGTGTGCATCAAGGGACACTCGCAGCCCTTCGTTATGCACGCATGTTGTCGGATGACGTAACAGCGGTACATGTCACGATTGAGCCGGCAGATGCTGAAAAAGTCCGTCAAAAGTGGGAAACGTGGGGTGAAGGCGTACGCATGGTAATGTTGGATTCACCCTATCGTCTCTTCCTTGAACCTTTATTGGGATATATCGCTGATATTGCACGGCAGCGTCAGCCGGGTGAAACCCTCACCATTGTTGTGCCTGAATTTGTTTCAGACAGCCACTTGACTGCAGCATTGCATACGAACACAGCAGATCTCCTTCGCAGTCAACTTAAACGCCAACATGGGGTCGTTATTATCAACGTGCCTTATCACGTGCATGATAAAGATGGCGAATATTAAAGAGTAACCGATATAAATTTCATCGTCGTAAGAGAAAAAATAAAGCAGATTTCAATAAAAATTGAAATCTGCTTTATATTACACCTCCACCATACAGACGATACCCAGTTTTAGGTTCGGTGTGAATATAGGTTGGCTTTGCAGGATCAGGTTCGAGTTTTGCACAGTCCTCTGTAAGAGGATACTCTCACCTATAAAAAAGACTCCCTCGGGTTGGGAGTCTTTCTTGCTTTGCCTGTCGGGGTGAGAGGATTTGAACCTCCGACCTCACGGACCCGAACCGTGCGCTCTACCGGTCTGAGCCACACCCCGCAATGTCCCTTTGTGGGATCGTCCCCGTAAGGGGGAACAGCGTGTGAATTATACCATCGCGATTTATTTTAGCAAGCCAGGTTATGGAGGCTGATTGGGAATCGCCGTGATTAAAACCTTTTGGACACGGATTACACGGACGGACACTGATAATCACGGATTTTTTAAAGGCTTTTCTGTGCGATTCCGTGAAATCCGTGTCATCCGTGTACAGAATCACGGCAACTCCCGGAGGGCCCTATGGATTCAGAGTTACTTCGATACTATAGACATAAATATATTTCCCCAACTCCGGGTCAGTGACGCTTAAGAGCGGATTGTCCTGCCGAAAGGTCAGGCGGGCAGTGGTTGGTTCGGTCACTTTATATGGAAGAGTTGTTTCAAAGGATTGAGTTTCAATTCCATCAAATGTCAACATACGCGCGACACCTGGTTTTCCATCCGAAGTAATTAATTCAACAAACATGGGCTGGTCATTGAAAGGCCAGATGCGTCCTTTAAGGCTGACCTCGCCTGCATAAAAATTGGCTTTCTCTTTAAGCCCTTCAACCATTACTCTTTCATAGATCATATTTCCGGGCGGGTTGATTTGAGCAGAGCCAATGGAATATAAAAGCACAGGCATTGTGTTCAAGGCCTGAATACGCCCAAAATCATCTTTACTGCTGATGCGGATATAGCCTGCTTCGGCAACGGCGCGAATTTCAAATTTCAGGTCAAACCGGCGGAAGATGCTTTTTAGGTTTCGGGTTACCCGTTCAAGGTCACGCTGCAAGACACGGCCATCTTCACCCAGTAAATCAACTTGCACGATCTCGCTTTCACCGGAGACGAGCATTACCTGTATGTTGATAGGGGAAATTACACTGGAGGCAGGCCCAGGGTTCATAAAACGGATTTGCGCAAAATCCGAGAAGCCCGCCGCAAATGTAGGCGTCGGACTAGGAAGCTCAGTTAATTGGATGGGGAGTTCTGTTGAAACAGCGGTTTCAGACGGCATTGCAGACGGGGCTAATGCATCCGCCGTGGCAAATGCGGCTTGACCCGTAAGAGCCACCACTGTCGAGAGGTAATTGGGAGGGTAAGGCGTGGGCGTAGACTTTGCTGTTTGCGAGCAGGCAGATAAAAGTCCAAGAAACGAGGCGACGATAATTGTTTTATGTTTCATAGTTAATAGGCAAGACGCCCTTCCTGGAAAGGCGTCTCTTTGTGCTCATCCAATTTAAAGTCCGTAAATATCGCTATATTTCCTTGTCAGATAACGGACATAAGCGGCGGAGTCGATTCTTTCGCCAGTGACTTTTTGCACCAGGTCCTGCGGATCATACTTGTGGCCATGCACGTGAATCTTTTCGCGCAGCCAGCCGAGAAGTTGATCGAAACTGCCTTTGCGGATCTGGTCATCCAGGTCGCGGATATCTTGATTGATCGCCTCCCATAATTGCGCCGAGATGATATTGCCAAGCGCGTAGGTGGAGAAGTAACCGACCATGCCGCCCGACCAGTGGACATCCTGTAAAACACCTTTTGCATCATTTGGGGGTGTAACACCGAGATACTCCTGCATTTTCGTGTTCCAGATTTCAGGCAGGTCTTTGACGGCGATACCCCCGTCTGCCATGCCAATTTCAATTTCCAGGCGCAGCATGATGTGCAGGTTATAGGTCGCTTCATCGGCATTCACGCGGATCAAGGAAGGCAAGACTTTATTGATGCCTTTGTAAAATGATTTCGCCGTGACGCCATCCAGCTGCGAGGGAAAGGCTTTTTTCAATTCGGGGAAGAAATGCTCACAAAATGGAAGCGAGCGGCCAACAAGATTTTCCCACATGCGGGACTGTGATTCATGCACTGCAAGAGATGTGCCGTTTTCGAGAGGTGTGCGCTCGTAGGCGGGATTGATGCCCTGCTCATACATGGCATGACCCGATTCGTGCATGGCGCTGAAAATGGTCGCGATTGGGCTGCCTGCTTCAAAGCGGTTTGTAATGCGGACATCGTTCACACTAAAGGAGGTTTCAAATGGATGCGGTGCTTTGTCCTGTCTGCCGCGGCTGAAATCATAACCGAATTTGGCAATGATCTTTTCACTAAAATCCCATAATTTCTTTTCGTTATATTTTTTGTGCAGGAAATCGTCACCTACCTGCCTGGCTAATTTAATCGCATTAATAAGTTCAACCTGTTTTGGCCGCAGGTTACCAAATATCTCCTGCACTTCAGCAGTTTTCAAACCAGGCTCGAAATCATCCAGCAAAATATCATAAGGATGATCGGAGGGTGGGAAGAACGAAACATATTTCTTTACCAGGTCCACCACTTTTTCAAGATGAGGGCGGAAGATGGAAAAATCAGACTTGGATTTTGCCTCCACCCAGGCTTCGAAGGCCTTCGAGGCCGCTATCGCCTGCTCTGCCACAAACGAGGCAGGCACACGCATGGTCTTATCATAATTGCGCGCGGCTACACGGACGAGCGCCGCTTCGTCTGAATCGGAGCCCGCAAATTCATACTTGAGTTCATCGAGCAGCTTGCCCACTTCCTGAGAAGTGGCTTTTTCATGGGCGATCTTCCCCAGCGTGGCTAGCTGCCGACCACGGGCATCACTTCCACCGGGCGGCATGTTGACCTGCTCGTCCCAACCCAGCACGCTCCCGGCATGATTCAAATCGGAAACCTCGCCAAGTATTTCGTTTAGTTGATTCAATTTTTCAGACATGAAATCCTCCAATGGGTTATGCAAATTTTGGATTTGCGAGGGCGCACTCGTTCTGCCCGAAGCAATCCAGCAACGATATGGGGATTGCGATTCGACAAACGCCTCAAACTTAACGGAACCCTGACTCTGTTTTCCCGAGCATTTCATCCGCTCTGGCAATTAGCAAAACATCAACATGATTGTATCGTAAGAGCAGATAAATTGGCATCCCTCTCGCGGAGACCGATCCTCGTCCCTACGGACACTTATGTGTTACGCCCAGGCCATTGATGGTAATGTACGCTGTCACACCTTCGCGGATTTCAAACTTTTGAGCTTCAGGCTCACCGGGGACGAACAAGTCAAAGGCGGTGTAACTGCCGGGGTTGACTTGGACTTCATTTTTATATTGAGCGTTTGTGTACAACGATGGCAGGTAAATATCGCCGGGCGCGATGAACATATCATGTTCCGTGCAATTTTTGATGTAGGCAGGCAGAGGCCACTCGGTAAAGGTGAAATCCGGCAAATTGTTCAAGTCACCATCGATATTAGAGTACCCCGTTTGAATGGAAACCCAGCCTGTTTTTTCGGAATTTGGGATCAGCACTTGTACCCAATTTGAGAGCACGTCACTCGCGATCACTTCGGCGCTTGTATCTTTATTGAGAACTGCAATTGGGTTATATTCCAAACCCGGTCCGCGGCGGATGTAAAGATTCCCTCTCAGCGAGGTGATCGTGACCTGTGGCGCGGGCGTGGGGGGAATTTCCGTCGCGGCTGGAACAGGCTTACCCTGAGTTTGATCGAAGGATGTCGGCGCACTCGAAGCGAGAGGCGTTGAAGTCGCCAGGACTTGAAATTCAGCCTGGGTTGCTTCGATCTCCCTTATCGTGGGTAAGGCTGGCGCATCCAACCTTGCTCGCAGGCATCCCTGAGTGATCACAGCGATGACCAGGAGAAATAATGATTGCCTGAATATTGACATATTTACTCGTACCGCAAGGCTTCGACTGGCTCTAAATTCGCGGCGCGGCTGGCGGGATAAATGCCGAAGAACAAGCCGATTATCGCTGAAAAGCTCGTTGAAAGTAGGATCGCATCCGTGCCAACAATCGGGGTAAAGTTATTTCCCGTTGCCGCGGCCACCTGCCCCACTACAAAGGCAATCAGCCAGCCGAACATAATGCCGATGATGCCGCCGATCAAACTAAGCAGGGAAGACTCAGTCAGAAACTGGAGCAGGATATCGCGCTTGCGAGCGCCCAGGGCTTTTCGCAAACCGATCTCGCGGGTACGCTCGGTGACGGATACCAGCATGATATTCATAATACCAATTCCGCCGACCAGCAGGGAAATGCCTGCAATACCGCCCAGGAAAATTGTAAGAACACCTGTGATGGTTGCAAAGGTGGAGAGGAAATCCTGTTGCGTGAAAATCGTGAAGTCATCCACCCCAATCGGGGTGCGGTGGCGTTGACGCAGAATATTCGAGATCTCATCCACCGCCAGTGGCACAGACTCCGCTGAGGTGGCTTGCACGAAAAGGACATCTATTTCATCGCGCGAGGCGCGTTTAATCAGGCGCGCTTGCGCAGTTGAAAATGGGATGTAAGCGGCATTATCTTCACTGCCAAATGCGCCGCCGCCTTTTGCAACCAGGACACCGATCACTCGGAAGGGCTGGCCTTCAATGCGGATGGTTTCACCGACAACCCCATCGGCATGCCCAAAAATTGCTTCTGCCGTTTCGGGTCCAAGCACCACGACAGACATAACCCCATTCATGTGTTCTTCATTAATAAACTCACCCTCGGCCAGTTCCAAATTCCGCACTAGGGAATAGGCAGGAGTCACGCCTGAAATTGTTGTGGTGGAATTTTCGCCTGCAAATGTGATCGTCCCATTTCCCTGGATGGCAGGAGCGGCTGATTCCACCGAAGGTGCAGCAAACGGATCTGCAATGGCCGCTGCATCTGCCAGAGTAAGCGGGCGTTCATTGTTACCGCTTCTTTGGTCGCCAGGGCCGGGCGGACCATTTGGTGGAGGGCCGCTAAAGACAAACAAAAGATTTGTGCCGATGCTTGAAATGGAGCCGGTAATGGAGGCCTGTGCGCCATTGCCAACCGCAAGCATAGCGATCACTGCGGCAACGCCGATGACAATGCCAAGCACAGTCAGGCCGGAACGCATCTTATTGCCGTTCAAACTTTCAAGAGCTTCAAAGACTGCCTGGGTAAAGCTCATTTTTTCCTGCCTTTATTTTCTTCCACAGATGAGTCAATCTCGCCATCCCGTAAGCGGATGACACGCTGGGTTTGCTCGGCAATGTAGGGGTCGTGCGTCACGATGATGAGCGTCGTACCGCGTTCTTTATTGAGGCTGAGCAGAAGATCCACGATCTCTTTTCCTACTTTCGAGTCCAGATTACCGGTCGGCTCATCAGCCATGATCATGGCTGGGTCATTGACAATAGCGCGTGCAACTGCCACACGCTGCTGCTGTCCGCCCGATAATTCATAAGGACGATGGGTCATACGATCTTTCAAGCCCACTGCTTCAAGAGCCGCTTGCGCGCGTTCGCGACGGCCGTCTGTAAGCCCCGAATAACGCAAAGGCAATTCGACATTCCCCAAAGCGGTTAAGCGCGAAAGCAGATTAAAACTTTGAAAGACAAAGCCGACCTTGCGGTTACGAACACTGGCGAGTTGATCATCATCCATATCGGCAACTGATTCGCCATCCAAAATATATTCACCCGATGTGGGCTTATCCAAACAGCCGAGCGTATTCATCATGGTGGATTTGCCTGAACCGGAAGGTCCCATAATGGAAAGCGCTTCGCCGCGTTCGATCGTAAATGATACGTTACGCAAGGCTTCCACATCAAACTCGCCCATCCTGTAGGTTTTTGTGATATTACGAGCTTCGATCACCCAATCCATATCAGCCTCCGAATGGCATGCCATTAGTAGAGGGTGGATTCAATATGATCAAATCGCCTTCCTTGATATCGCCTTCTACAAGCGTACTATCTGTACCTGATGTGGAACCGAGCTTCACCTTGACCTGCACAGGCAGGCCGTCAATGAGCACGTATACCACCCGATCACCATCCACCAAACGGACGGCCCGGTTGGGGATCAGCACCACATCTTTTACTTCTTCAACCACAATGTTGACAGCGGCGGTCATACCCGGTTTTACAAGTTCATCGGCATCATCCAATTCAATGGTGACCGTAAAACTGACTACGCCCTGCACGGTATCGCCAGCCTGCCCCACCTGTACAACTTCACCATGATATTCCCTGCCCAGGATCGCATCAAATGTAAGCATACCAGGCTGACCGAGAGAAACGCTGTTGATATCCACTTCCGAGACCTGCACATCCACCAGAAGATGAGAGAGATCGTCAATCCGGAAACCAACCGTCCCGGCCGTGACTTGATCTCCAGCGGCCGGGTTTGCCTGTGTAATGGTTCCATCAAAGGGCGCGGTCAAATAGGCCATATTTAATGTGGACTGAGCCGCAGCAACACGCGCTTCTGCGGCGGCGGCCTCAGCGGAATCTGCGCCGCCCAGCAGGCGCTCATAAGCGCGGCGGGCATCAGCAAGGCGGGCCTCCGCCAGAGCCAGGTCTTTATCTGCCGTGACAACTGTGTCCTCGCTGGCATATCCCTTGTACTGCCTCGATTTTAATACGCCAAATTCATAAAAATAATCAGTGATTTCTATCTTGCCGTTGAGTTTCATGCGCCAGTTATAGGCTTTATCGTAGGCTTTCTCTGCGTTATCCACAGCTTTCTGGGCTTCCAAACGAGCCGTATCAGAGGTGAGCAGATCCTCCAACGCCTTTTGCGCGCTGAGCAGGTCTGCTTCGGCGAGGATAATGTTCTGGCTGAGAGAGTTTTTATCGAGGCTGGCCAGCGCTTCGTCACGAGCGACGCGGCTGCCCACTTCCACGTTGACAGACTGCACGATGCCGCTCGTCTGCCAGATCAGCGCTGCGCTTTGTTTTGCACGCACACTTCCGGTCGCACCGACAGATGCGACTAAATTTCCACGCTCGACAGGCGTTGTTTGAAAAGCAACAACATCATTTCCGCTTGAATTGGCAAATATGATAACCAGCAAAACAATTGCCACTACACCCACAATGATCCACGTTCTGCGGGAAAATCTCGAAAAAAATTGTTTCATTATGTTCATCCTCCGGAAATACAGTCAGGCTGCAATGGGACAATCTTACCAGCCTGTATAAACCAGTTTATCAAATATTTGTGTATTAATTGTGTGGAACTATTTTAATTCAGGTACACAGAATCGAACCTTTTTATTGACTGACATTAATGATTGTCTAATAAGAAATTTATGACGATTATCCCTTGGTTTCGTGACATTTACGCCTATGTCTGTCCAAATAGATTAGGTATCATCACATGAAGAGACTTTATTTTATATGTACGTTTTTATCCTGATTTGGAGGCATGATGCAGGCTGTACCCAGTGAATTTTTAGCGATTGACCGCAAAGAACGCGCCAATCGGCCATTCTTCGATCTTGACCTGCGCGCGCCTGAAGTACGAACTTGCGATTTCGATGATGTGGTCATTGAATTTGATCCTGAACGCGCCATGCTGGAGGCGGCTCGCTGTATCCATTGCCCGGATCCTGCGCCCTGCATGGTGGCTTGCCCTACAGCCAACGATATCCCCTCTGCGATGTGGTTAATTGAACAAGGACGTTTTGTAGATGCGGCTGGCATTTATCACAAGACCAGTTCCCTGCCCGAGGTCTGCGGACGCGTCTGTCCGCATGAGGCACTCTGCCAGGGTTCCTGTGTTTTGAACAAACATCAGCAGCCCGTGCTTTGCGGTCAACTGGAAGCCTTTACAATGGACTACGAACGCCGCAGCCATGGTTATATAATTCCCGTTGGCACACCCAATGGCAGGCAAGTCGCCATCATTGGCGCAGGCCCCGCCGGACTCGGATGCGCTGATCTACTTGTGCAAAGAGGCTATCAGGTGACGATTTTTGAATCCAAGCCCGCGCCCGGTGGATTGCTTGTTTATGGCATTCCAAATTTCAAGCTTCCCAAAGATGTGTGGCAGGAAAAATGGGGAGAATTTGAACGTGCCGGCGTGAAATTCGTTCCGAATACCTATATTGGTAAAGATAAAACGATCAACAGCCTTTTTGGTGAGGGCTTTGGTGCCGTCTTCATTGGCGTTGGCTCTGAAATTGATGCAAAAATGGAGGATACACCCGGCACAGATTTGCCCGGTGTTTATGAAGCCACAGACTTCCTCATCCGCGGGAATGTGGGGCCTGATCAACTTCCAGAGAATATGCGTAAGCCTCTTGAGATTGGCAAGCGCGTCGTTGTCATTGGCGGCGGCGATACAGCCTCCGATTGTTTGCGAACCGCATTGAGACTCGGTTCAGAAGAAGTAACCTGCCTGTATCGCCGTACGGAAAAGGAAATGCCGGGCGGAAAGAAAGACCGCCAGATGGCGCGCGAGGAAGGCGCAAAATACCGCTTCCTCACCCAGCCTGTCAAATTCATCGCAGGCGCGGATGGCAAACTCGCAGCCGTCGAATGTATTGAAATGAAACTCGGCGAAGCGGACGCAAAAGGACGCCGTAAACCTGTTCCGGTGGAAGGCTCAAACTTCAGCGTTGCCGCAGATACGGCCGTTCTCGCGCTTGGTTATTGGCCAGACCCCATCCTGGGTAAAACCACACCAGACTTGGAAACACATGATTGGGGCTTGATCAGTGTGAAAAACAAAGCCACCGGCGAAACATCGCGCGCGGGCGTATTCTCCGGCGGCGATTGCGTTACAGGGCCGGACCTCGTTGTCACAGCCATGGTGGCCGGAAGAAAAGCCGCGCAAGCAATTGACGAATATATAATGAATAAGAAATAACCTGTTGTGAGGGCAGGCTGCGTGGAAGGGCGAGGCATAAAAGCCTCGCCCTTCGCTTTTGTTATAATCACCCTCATGTTCAAGTACATCATACGAGGGCTTGGAATCACACTTGCCCTGATCATGCTCGCATCAATCACGGGATACAGCAACCCGTCCCTCACGCACCCCATTGAAAAAGTGCGCGCTTACACACGTCAGATGGAATTCAACTATGTTTCGTGGATGTCCGATGCCGCAATCATCAAATTGCGCGCCGCTTCGGCCGGCATCCCATATACACTTGATCATGCAACCCAAAAACAGATCGTAAACGAATATTTACGCACCACCCAATTCATTCTCGAAAAAGAATACCTGCTCGCCCAAATCTATGGAGATGCCGCGATCACAGACAAGGAACTTGCATCTGAATCATTACGCGGCGAACTTGCAAAACTATATGCCAGGCAAAGTGAACTTATCCCGCTGGCAGAGGCGGTATTACAAGAGCAGATCAGTCAGATACTGGCAGAGATCGGGCTGACATCTGCCGGCCAACCTGTACCGAACGTTTGGTATCACTCCACCCCGCTGCCAATGGCGCTGATCGTTTCTCCGCGCGACCATATCGAACAAATCGCAAACATCTCCGTCAATACAGATCTGACGGTTGACGAACAAGCCTCACTTGAAAGCAATGTAGATCAAGGCCTCAATACCTCTTCACTGGTTGTGAATATCGGCGGCGTTGGGGTTTACCCAACCATGGTCATGCGCACCACAAACTTAGACTGGGCGCTCAATACCATCGCACATGAATGGATCCATAATTACCTGACATTCCGCCCGCTTGGATTTTTATACACCAACACGTCTGAACTTCGTACGATGAATGAGACCACCGCAGCCATAGCCGGAGATGAAATTGGAGCGCTCGTCGTTGAGCGGTTTTATCCTGAATTGACAGCCGCCTCATCATTGAGACTTCAACTACGCTCAGCCCAGACCTTGAGCCTGACCTCTGCTCCGATTGACCACCCCGAACCCGGAGATTTTTTGCGCCCCCCCTTTGATTTCCGCGCAGAGATGCATGAAACGCGCATCACTGCAGATACCCTGCTTGCCGATGGAAAAATAGAAGAAGCGGAGGGGTACATGGAGGAGCGCCGCCTGATATTCTTGAAAAACGGATATTTGCTGCGTAAACTCAACCAGGCGTATTTTGCATTTCATGGAGCCTATGCAGATCTGCCCGGCGGCGCGGCCGGCCAAGACCCCGTCGGTCCGGCTGTGCGGGCATTACGCGCCCAGAGCGAATCCCTCGCAGATTTCGTCAACAGCATGTCGTGGATGTGGAAATATGAACAATTACAGGAAGCGGTAAATCAATAAATGAAACAAATCCCATTCATCTTTTTGTTATCCGTTGCAGGCAGTTTCATCCTCAGTGGATGTATTAGTCGAACAGAAACTCCGCCCGTACCCGCCCTGATCGTTGAAAACCCGGTCATCATGGACACACCCACTCTCGCATTCGGCTGTTCGGTTAAATTCGCAGACGTAGAACCAACCTCAATGCCCAATTCTGCATCCTTTTTCCCTCCCGTCAGCGCAGCGGATTTTTCGATGGGGCCAGCTGACGCATCAGTGACCATTGTTGAATATTGCGAGTTTCAATCACAGGGTTGCGCGGGCATGGCGAATGTTGTCAGGGAATTGTTGCAGAATCACGCCAACCTGCGCTTCATTTTCCGCCCCTTGCCATTGATCGGCATCTTGGATAAATCAGACAAAGCCGTTCTGGCCGCACTGGCAGCAGATGAGCAAGGTCAGTTCTGGGCCATGTATGATTTATTGTTCACAAAAAATAATGAATGGGCGGGATTAAGACCGGGCGACTTTAACGCCTGGGTTGCGGGGGAAGCCTCCAAAATGGGCATTGACGGCGGCCAACTCACAGCTGCGCTCCAGTCCGATCAGACGACGACCAGAATGATGTCCATGTATGAAGCGGCGAAGCAATTAAGTATCCCCGCGGTTCCGCTGGTGCTGATCAACGGTAAGCTCCAGCAATCCTATGTGCTTGATTATCAAAACATGAGCGACACGATCGGCTTGATCACATTGGGGCAGAAACAATTTACTGAATGCCCGCCATTTAATATTGACACATCTAGGCAATATATTGCCACGCTCAAAACGGAAAAAGGAGATATTGTGATCGGGCTATTTCCTGATAAAGCACCGCTGGCTGTCAATTCATTTGTGTTCCTGGCGCGAGCAGGCTGGTTTGACGGTGTCACTTTTCATCGTGTGATCCCCGGCTTTGCCGCGCAGGCCGGCGACCCAAGCGGCACGGGCAGAGGCAATGCGGGTTATTTATTCAATAACGAGATCAACAATTTGCTTTTTGATAAACCCGGCCTGGCGGGCATGGCAAACTCCGGGCCGGATACAAACGGAAGCCAGTTCTTTATCACATTTGCGCCTGCGCCTGATTTGAATGGCAGCTACACAATCTTTGGTCGAGTACTAAGCGGTTTGGATGTGGCCGAGCAATTGACGGCGCGAGATCCCTCACAAGGCACGCTCTTGCCGCCGGGTGATAAGATCATCAGCGTGACGATTGAAGAAAAATAATGCAAACAAATAAAACTCACTGGTCCTCCATTTTGACCTTGGTTGTATTTTGTCTCAGCATACTGACTTTGTTATTGATCGCATCCGGCCTGGGGATAAGTTCTTTGTTCGACCTTTTTTCAGACAGCGGCAACCCTGCCGCTAAAATGATCGGCGCATTTGCCTTCGGTTTTGAATTACTTGTTTTGCTGGCATGTTCATGGTTCGTGATTCAAAAAACCATGCGGCGGGAGCAGGCTGACCTGCCCTTCAATTTTCCGTTTGCAAGCTGGCAAATTTCCGCGGCCATCGGAATTGTTATTTTTACTGCGGTAGTTGGCGGCCTGGTCGCAGTCACAGAGATCGCCTGGCTGGGCTGGTTCGCGCTCCCTGTCTTAACTTTACTCGTCATCATACCGCCCATTTGGATGCTTTTTGGGATCGGCACAAACGGAATAGATATTGGTCCGCGCTGGCGTTTTTTTGCAATCCTTGGTTTGAGTATGACGGCAGCTCCCGTGATCATGGTCGTACTCGAAATCATCTTGCTGTTGGGAATCTTCATTGGCGCTGCAGTTCTGATCGGGATAACACAACCTGACCTGCTTCAAGAGATCTACAAGCTTGTTCGCACTCTCGAATTCGAAACGGATGAGCAAGTGATCCTGAGTTTGCTTTCGCCTTACATTACCAACCCTATCACCATTGCCGCCGGTATCGGGTACATAGCCATCATCGTGCCTTTCATTGAAGAGCTGCTGAAGCCCCTAGCGGTCTGGTTATTTGCGAAGAAGATCGAAACGCCCGCACAGGGATTTGCGATGGGATTATTGAGCGGCGCAGGCTTTGCCTTGGTTGAAAGCCTGAATGCAAGCGCAGACGGCACGATCAATTGGCCCGTTATCGTCAGCGTACGGGCATGGACAAGCCTTCTGCACATGACTACCTCGGGTTTGGTTGGCTGGGGCATCGTCTCCGCCTTTCGTGAGAAACGCATTGGGCGGTTGTTTGCCGCATATTTTACGGCTGTATTAATTCACGGCATCTGGAATGCCTGCGCCGCGGGAACGGGCCTCTCAGCCATTGGCGAATCAATTGGAAAGCCCGAATGGCTGCTTAATTTTGTCCCTGCCCTGGTGAGCGGACTGCTCGTACTTGGCATCGGGATGTTCGCCGTTTTACTCGCATCCAACCGAAAACTGAGAGGGGCGTCTATCACAACCGCAGCTGAAAAATTGGAGGACGAAGAACGAGTACAATGATCCACATGAATTATTCATCCACCGCGCGCGCAGGCGACCTGGCCCAACTGGTCGGCCTGACACACAAACAGTTTGTTCTGACACTCAAAACAGGCGGGGATTTTCAAAGCCATCGCGGCGTGCTCAAGCACGATGACCTGATCGGCAAACCATGGGGTTCGCACGTCTTCAGCCATACAGGCGCGCCTTTCTTTTTATTACAGCCATCCATATCTGACCTGCTCAACGATCTGCCTCGCACCACACAGATCCTCTATCCGAAAGATATTGGCTACATTCTGATTCAAATGAGCGTCGCCAGCGGTCAAACCGTGATGGAGGCTGGCACCGGCTCCGGCTCGATGACCATTGCCCTGGCTTCAGCGGTCGGCGCAGAGGGAAAAGTCATCTCGTACGAGCAAAAACAGGATGTACAAAATCTTGCCCGAAAAAATATCGAACGTCTTGGGCTCGCTTCGCGCGTAGACTTCAAACTGCGCGACATCCAGGAAGGTCTCGACGAAGCTGACGCAGATGCCTTCTTCCTCGATGTGCAAAATCCATACAACTATATCGGGCAAGTCCGCGCGGCGCTCAAGCCCGGCGGATTCTTTGGCACACTGCTGCCCACTTTCAACCAAGTGGAAAAAACATTGAACTCATTGAAAAAATATAATTTCGCATTTGTAGAAGTATGCGAGCTATTGCTTCGTTATTATAAACCTGACCCGCATCGCATCCGCCCGACGGATCGGATGGTGGCGCACACAGGCTTCTTGATGTTTGCGAGAAAGATCGAACCAGGTTCTGACCCTCGTGGAATAGAACTGGCAAATGAAGTTGGCATGGAAGAAGAAACCTGATTGAATTTAACTGAAGATTACATCACCCAAAATCTCCTCACAGCCGCACAAAACGCAGCCGACTCGGACGGTTATGCAGAAATCCCTGTAAAACCAGATACATTTCTAAAATGCGCGGCTGTGCTTGTACCACTTACCCTTTACCAGGACGAATGGCACATGCTCTTCACCCGCCGTACGGAGCGCGTCGAATCGCACAAAGGACAGGTCTCCTTCCCCGGCGGTGCATGTGACGAAGGCGAGACCACGCCCGAACAAACCGCCCTGCGCGAAGCCGAGGAGGAGATCGGCCTGAACCCCGCCGACGTAAAAGTCCTCGGAAGACTCAGCCACTTGATAACCATCAGCAGTTTTCGGGTGAGTCCGATCGTGGGCGTCATCCCCTGGCCCTATGCTTTCAGGGTGGCGGGCGTCGAAGTAGCGCGCATTTTTACGATCCCGTTAGCGTGGCTTGTAAATAAAAAAAATTACTGGGAATTTTCACTGCGCGAATCTGAACGCTCGTTGATCGCGTATCATCCTTACGACGGCGAATTACTCTGGGGTGCCACTGCGAGAATAACGGTGAATTTCCTGAAAACACTTGATATATTAAAACCATAGTTTTTCCCAAAGGTGTCGCTCCGCTCACCTCGTCCCGCTGTTTTTCGGGAGAACGACAAACGAAAGACTTAATACAAAAAACCCGTCATCCATTCGATGACGGGTTCTCGGTTTGCGCAAAACTTACTTCTTGGGAGCGCTTTCTTCTTCTTTCTTACCGCGTTCCACGCTAATATCCGGTGTGACAGCTTCAGCGTCAGGAACCAGAGCAGCAGCGGCGGCCTCGGCAGCGGCAGCATCAGCGGCAACATCAGCGGCATTTTCCTTGACAAGCGTGGCAATGATCGCAATTTCATCGCCGTCATCCAACACAAGCACACGCTCCGCGTTGGGAACGATAATATCGCCCACGTGAATATTATCGCCGATCTCCTTGAGGGAGGAAATATCAACAGTAATACGCTCGGGCAGGTCAACGGGCAAACACTCTACCTCGAGCGCATCCAAACGATGCACAAGCACGGCGCTGTAATCCTTCACAGCGGGAGAAACGCCCACATAGGTCAGGCGCACCTTCGTGCGGATCTTTTCAGTCAGATCCAATGCAAGAAAATCAATATGCGTAAGAACGCCTTTGATAAAGTTACGTTGTTTCTCACGCACAATGGCAGTGAATTCCGCGCCATCCACATCCAGCGTTACAAGGCTGGATGATGTCAGCTTTGCCAATGTGAGGCTGGCAGTATGTGCTTCCAATGAAATGGCGATCGGTTCGACGTGACGACCATAGATCACAGCCGGCAAAATACCCGCCCGGCGCAAAGCTTTGACCTGCTTGCCGGTGACATCGCGTTTATTAGCCTTAAGTACAACTTTTTCCATCGTTACTCCTTGGGCACCTCTCACCGTGATTCGCACGGTTACCTTCACCCGCTAAAATGATTTTCTGAAAAGCGGCCGCGCCGCTGAACATTTGACATATTGCTCTGCCATCTGGCAGAAAATGCGCCCCCTCGCGGAGGCGCAAAGTGGACATCGGCTTGGATTTTATACGGGTGGGAGTGTTTCGTCAAGTAAAAACAAGCATGTCGTTGCGAGACGGCGCACTCCCGTCGAAGCAACCACCCTGCTTCAAATGGAGATTGCTTCGGGCAAAAAGCAAGAGCCCCCTCGCAACGACATGGCAAGAGCGCGCCATTGTCCACGGCAACCGCGAGTTGATCCGCTTCGCTTCGCGTAAGGGGAAGGTCAAGAAGGTAATTGAAAAATTCAGGCTATCATTAAACAAGACCCTAAAGGCTTCTTCCGTTAACCTTCACCACGTCTGGTAGGATGGTCTTGCATACAATGACGACTGATAGCCGAGAACACCTTTAGGTCTATTATTGAAATGAGGAGACCTGAACCATATCCGAAATCAAAGCGGAAGAATCATGTTAAACTATTCCTATGACACTCCCTTTCCCTTCCATTGGTAAATCAAAAGATGAAATCCTGGCAGCCATGCGCGCCGCACGCGATCATGATGTGCAATGGCAAAAGGGACGCGCTTTCAGCCTGGTCTACCACGCCGGGAAAGATGTGGATGATCTGCTCAAGGAAGCCTCCCTTTTATTTTTCTCCGAGAATGGCTTGAACCCCGCCGCCTTCCCGTCCCTGAGAAAGTTTGAATCAGAGATCACTGCGATGGCGGCTTCGCTGTTGGGCGGTGATGACAACACTGCCGGGACGGTCACCTCCGGCGGCACCGAGTCGCTCTTGATGGCGGTCAAGACCGCCCGTGATTGGGCGCGCAAAAATCGTCCGGAGATTAAACAACCGGAGATGATCCTGCCGATCACAGGACATCCAGCCTTTGAAAAGGCAGCAGAATATTTTGGAGTTAAGGCGCTTCATATTCCCGTTCGGGCTGATTACCGCGCCGACGTGGATTCTGCCCGCCAGGCTGTGACTGCCAATACCATCCTGATGATCGGCTCTGCTCCGGCCTATCCACATGGGGTCGTGGATCCAATCCGCGAGCTGGCGGCAATTGCACAGGAACATGGAATCCTCTTTCACACGGATGCCTGCGTCGGTGGTTTCATGCTGCCCTTTGTTCGCAAACTCGGTTACAGCGTGCCTGACTTTGACCTATCCGTGCCGGGCGTGACCTCGATTTCAGCGGACCTGCACAAGTACGCTTATGCCGCCAAAGGCGCTTCCGTCATTTTATATAAAACTGCTGAACTACGCCGCCATCAAATGTTTGTTTATACCGATTGGCCGGGTGGGATTTATCCGTCACCGGCGATGGGAGGCACGCGTTCCGGCGCTCCGATCGCGGCCGCCTGGGCAGTCCTGAATTATCTCGGCGAATCCGGCTATCTTGAAATGACCGATCAGGTCATGAAAGCGGCTCGTCGTTTGCAGGCAGGTGTGAATGCCACGCCTGGATTAAAGGTTATCAGTAACCCGGAGATGAGCGTGTTTGCGATCGGTTCCGATGTTTTGGATGTTTATTCCCTGGCGGATGAACTGACGAAGCGTAACTGGCATCTTGATCGCCAGCAATTCCCCCCGACCTTGCACATGACTGTACAGTTTGGTCATATCAATGTGGTGGATGAATTTTTGAGTGATTTGACTGATGCTTCGAATGCTGTCCTCAAACCAAGTTTTGAGAAGACAGCCAACGCCTGGCTGATCAAGCTCGCCAATTTCCTCGTGCGGATCCTGCCCGAAGCCTGGGTCACGCGCCTGATGGATAAAGCCTCGTCCCTGCTGGGAGGCGGGGGCAGCCTGCCCGCCAAGATGGCTCCGATGTACGGGCTGATCGGTTCGCTTCCCAATCGAGGAGATTTGAAAGAAATGATGTTGGACCTACTGGATGGAATGACACGCTACAAGCAGTAACGTCATTGCAAGTAACGTCATTGCGAGGGGGGCGTTCTTCCCAACGAAGCAATCCCCTCGCAAGCGGAGACTGCTTCGCGCGAAGCGCTCGCAAGGACATCAGCTCCAAAGGAGAAAACATGACCACAACCAACAAGCAGGGTTATCTTTCAATTTGGACAAAACTGGCTTACGGCAGCGGTGATTGGAGCCTGGCCAGTTTCGGAACGCTCCGTCAGGTTTTTTACGCCATCTTTCTTACGGATGTGGTTGGTCTCGAGCCGCGTCTGGCTTCCTTTGCAGCGCTGATCAGCATTATCTGGGATGCGTTCAATGACCCGATCGTTGGTACCATTAGTGATCGGGTGCGATCACGTTGGGGACGTCGTCGTCCATTCTTTTTACTTTTTTCAATTCCATTTGGTTTGAGTTTTATCGCTCTCTGGTGGGCGCCGCCATTCGATAATCAGTACCTGCTTGCCGCCACTGTCAGCTTGACGTTTATGCTGAGTGACACACTTCAGACTCTCGTTTCCATCCCATTTTATGCGTTAACTCCTGAAATGACCCCTGATTACGATGAACGAACAAGTCTCACTGGCTACCGTATGTTCTTCAATTTACTGGCTTCGCTGGCTACTGCAGTTGCCGCGCCGGCTATTGTGGATGCGGCCCTGGCAGGCGGCGCAACCCAACAGCAGGGTTATTTCATTGTCTCGGCACTTTTTGGCGGATTAGCCGTCCTCCCGTTTTTTGTCATATTTGCGGTCGTGCGTGAACGCAGCAATGCCGCCGATGCCGCTGAACCTGAAATCCCATTTTTACAGACTTTACGTACCGCATGGAAAAATGTCCCCTTCCGATTTGCGACCGGCCTTTACATGCTCAATTGGATCACCTTCGATCTGGTTGCATTAGCTCTGCCATTTTTTCTGGCTTATTGGGTTGCCAAAGGGGACTTACTTCAAAAGGCGCTCGGCCTTCCGCTTGAATCAGCCGTCTTTGCTTGTCTGCTGGTGACTTCGGTCATTGTCCTGCCGTTTTGGGTTTGGCTGGCGCGCAAACTTGGAAAACAACGCGCCTACATTATCGGCATGTCGTTTTGGGCTATCGTGCAATTGCTGATCTATTCCATTCAACCGGGGCAGATCACCTACATCCTCGTGCTGGCAGTCATGGCAGGCATCAGCGTTTCGACAGCCCATGTTTTGCCGGACGCCATTTTTCCGGATGTGATCGAGTGGGACGAACTGCATACAGGTCACCGTCGCGAAGGCATCTACTATGGCGTCAAAAATTTTGTGCGGAAATTGACCGGCGCACTGGCGATCTTTATCGCCCTGCAAACCCTTGGCTGGTTCGGATATCAATCTCCTCCCGTTGGCGCGACCCAGTTTTCTCAACCTGCCTCTGCGTTGCAAGCTATTCGTTTTTTGATTGGTCCATTGGGAACGTTATTCTTGTTCGGTGCGGTCACAATGGCCTGGTTCTATCCGTTGACAAAGGAAAGGCATGCCCGAGTCCGCGCCCTGTTGGAGAGGAAGAAAGAACGGGCGCTTGCAAAGAAAGCGGAATAGTGCAGGCTATGTCAAGCGAACAGCCATCTTGCTTTACATACAAACCTCGTCTGGGTAGCTTGTTGAAAACTATTTACGAACCAAATATGCACATCATGTTCTCCTGAACAGCGTTTGTAAACCCCTCCGTTATGGACTCTCGCCCACCAAACGGAATCCGTGAAAAAGTCCGTTGACAGTCTCATAGACCGTTTATTCCCACTGCATTCCCCTTCTCATTGGACATTCTTCGGGGACGATGCGCGAAAGGGTAGAAGGCGAGGTCACGTGTGCTAATCACTCACCTCGCCAGTTTGTGTTTTCTTCTAATTGGTCTTTCCCTGACTCTGTTTCCAATCCTTATACTTATGCAGGTCCTGCTCGACCAATATCAAACAGGCGCCCATGACCGCGACATCGTCCAACTGACCGATCAAGGGCAGCATATCTGGGATCAAGTCGAATGGATTGAGTATATAGATCAGTGTAAAGACGATCGAGGCGATCGATCCATAAGGAATCTGGCGATATGCCCCAGACCAATAATCCTTAACGATCGCGATCAGCAATTGCCCATCTTCTATAAACCGCGCCAGCGGACCTTTGGCGCTGAATTTCTTTTTGATCTCTTCAGATTTACTGATTACTTTTTCAACGTCCTTTTCAGTGACGTTTTGAGCTCCTTCTTTTACAAACTCTTCCTTCGGTTTGTTCAACATCATGTCTTGCTCCTTTTCACTCTCCGCAATATGGGAGTGATACGATTTGATTGTATCAAATACGTAACAGCCTAAAACCATTCATTTACCCGTTTCAGAGTCCGTTGACCAATTCCCCATGCCATTGATATCCTGCTAAAACCTGCCCGCCTGGGCAAATGGGCGTGCGGCGCAAGTATCATGGTAAAAAAATATTTCTACCCTTACATACGAGTATAATCCGCCCATCTTATCCCATGGAACAACAATGAAACGCTACCTGCTCTTCACTGTTTTTTTCTCCGGCATGACCACCCTGGCCGCCGAATTGACCGCGGGCCGCCTGATCGGCAACGTCTTCGGCACGAGCAATCTCGTCTGGGCCAGTATTATCGGCTTGATCCTGATCTACCTCACGCT
The DNA here is from genome assembly GCA_030680795.1 of Anaerolineales bacterium. Classification (GTDB taxonomy): domain Bacteria; phylum Chloroflexota; class Anaerolineae; order Anaerolineales; family Villigracilaceae; genus Villigracilis. The sequence continues at coordinate 153,186 of JAUXUL010000010.1, forward strand.
GGGATATTTCCTCGGCGGCAAATGGGCGGACAAAAACCCAACACCTGGCGCCATGTATCGCATCCTTGCCTGGGCGGCTTTCACAGTGGGGCTTGTGCCTTATATCGCTGGACCAGTTCTCAGGTCCGCTGCGAGCGCGTTTGAAGCCTTGAGTGTCGGCATCCTGGCCGGGTCGTTTGTCGCCGTGTTAATTCTGTTCATTGTCCCGATCACATTGCTTGGCACGATCTCACCTTATGCAATCCGCCTTTCTGTGGACGACACGACAAAGACAGGTCAAATCTCCGGGCAGATCTATGCCATCTCGACCCTTGGTTCATTCATCGGGACATTCCTGCCGACATTGGTCACCATTCCAACCATCGGCACTACTAAAACATTCCTGGTCTTCGGATTATTTTTACTGTTCGTTGCGCTGGGGGGTCTGGGAAAATTTGCAGGCAGGCATGAAATGTTCAAGTTTATGTGGATGCCCGTCCTGCTGGTGATCATTGCCCTTCTCTCCGCGGGTCAGTCGCTCAAGAATTATACCGGGCAGGTCTATGAAACTGAGTCTGCCTACAATTACATTCAAGTACAGGATGTCAATGGCTTTACACTTTTGCGCTTGAACGACGGGCAGGGTGTTCATTCCATTTATCATCCCGACATTTTATATTACAACGGTCCGTGGGAACAGTTTTTGGTGGGGCCGTATTTTTACGAAAACCGCTCGCCAGATGAAATCAGACGCATGGCGATTGTCGGTCTCGCCGCAGGTACGGCTGCGCGTCAAGCCACAGCCGTATATGGTGAAGACCTCATCATTGACGGTTACGAACTCGATGAAAAAATTGTGGATGTCGGCAGGAAATATTTCGACATGAACATGCCGAACTTAAATGTCTACATTGGCGACGGACGTTTGAACCTTGAACGAAGTCCATATCAATACGACATCATCGCAGTGGACGCCTATCGCCCGCCCTACATTCCCCCGCACATGACCACGCTCGAATTCTTCGAGATCAGCGCTTCGCACTTAACCGAGGCAGGGGTGCTGACCCTCAACGTTGGCTCCGTCCCCGGCGACCGCCGCCTGATAGACGGACTCGCCACCACGATGGCAGTCTTCTTCCCCTCCGTGCACATCATGGACATCCCCGGCACATTGAACACGATGATCTTCGCCACCAAACAGCCGACCACACCTGCAAACTTTGCTGCAAATATGACCAGACTAGCGCAAGACCCCAGCCTCCACCCTCTGCTCGTCACTACAATGGCAGCCACTTTTGCGAACATGAAGCCCGGTTTCGAAACCACCACCGTCTTCACTGACGACCTCGCCCCCATCGAATGGATCGTCAATGACATGGTCATAAGTTTTGTGCTTCAGGGCGGGCTGGAATTTTTGCAGTAAAGAATCGTCCGTTATTGCGAGCCGCGCTCTTGTTCTTGGCAGCGAAGTAATCCCCAATTAATCAGCAAGGACTGATCAAAAGATTCTCCTTGTTATCTGGAGATTGCATCGACGGGAAGAGCGCCCTCCTTCCAACGACATAATAAATGGAAACTATGAAACTCAATCTCCCTACCATCCTCTCCTACCTTGTCTCCCTGCTCACCCCGCTCGCTTTGATCGGACTGGCGCTTCGCATCCTGCTCACTCCTGTGTACTTCACCATCGAATACAACATGCCCTACTTCCCGGCGGATGAATATGGCTTCACCAAAGCAGATCGTCTGCAATGGGCGCCCTTCGCAGTGGAATACCTGGTCAACAGCGCGGATATTTCCTACCTCGGCGACTTGAATTTCGAAGATGGCAGCCCGCTTTATGGGCAACGCGAGCTCAACCACATGAAAGATGTCAAGAATGTGGTACAGGGTTCTTTGCGGGTTTGGTATAGCTCACTTGCAATCCTCATCCTGCTGGCTATCTTCGCTTCACGCGGAAGCTGGATTCCTGACTACATAAATGGCCTGCGCCGCGGCGGCATGTGGATGATCGGGCTGTCGGCTTCACTCGGTTTCATTGCGGGCGCGGGCATTCTGCTCAACCCCGATATTTTCTGGGCATTTTTCTCAGGGTTTCACACCCTGTTCTTTGCAGGCAATTCCTGGCTGTTCTATTATTCAGACACCCTTATTCGCCTCTTCCCGATCCGCTTCTGGCAGGATGCTTTTCTTTGGGCAGCCGTTTTGTCACTGGGCGGAGGCACAGGCCTGGCTTATGGATTAAAACAACGTGTATAATTCGAGTTGTAGAGAATAGATAATTCTTATTAAGAGATTTACAATCAGAATCAGAAATGGAATAAAGTGTTAATGTCAGCGATACGCCAAAGTAAATTCCCAAATTAAGGAGCAGATGATGACTGAATTATTATCTCTAAAAGACCGGGTTGCCATAGTGACTGGCGGTGCGCAAGGTATAGGTTATGCAATTGTTGAGATGCTTGCCCAGTGCGGCGCAAGCATCATGATTGCTGATGTGATGACCGATAAAGCCGAAGCAACAGCAAAGGAAGTTGCCGATAAAACGGGTCAGAAGGTTTTGGCAAGATCTGTGAATGTGACGGAGAGCGCCAGCGCAAAAGCGATGGTTGACGCCGCGGTGGAGCAATTTGGCAAGGTGGATATCCTGGTCAACAACGCAGGAATCACACGCGATAATTTAATCATGCGGCTTTCGGAGGAAGATTGGGACGCGGTGTTGGACATCAATCTCAAAGGCGCGTTCAATTGTTCGCAGGCAGTGGTGCGCCCAATGATGAAACAGCGATATGGCCGCATCGTAAATATTTCCTCCGTCTCTGGAGTCGTCGGGCAGGCAGGGCAGACGAATTATTCTTCATCCAAAGCGGGTTTGCTTGGTTTCACCAAAGCGCTCGCAAAAGAAGTCGGTTCGCGCAACATAACAGTGAACGCGGTTGCGCCAGGCTTCATTGAGACAAGATTGACAGTAAACTTACCGAAGGAAATCAAGGATATTTCCATGAAGTTAACTCCTATGGGGCGTTTTGGAACGCCTAAAGATATTGCGTATGCGGTGGCTTTTCTGGCATCCGAAGAAGCGTCTTTCATCACGGGCGCCACTTTGCAAGTGGATGGCGGGATGGCAATGACGTAACAACATTTACGTCATAGTGAGGGCGCTCTTGTTCTCCCTGGCACCGCCCGCCACATTGTCCCGACGCTTTTTTGGGAGGGCGGGTGTGTCCGAAGCAATCCCCTCGCAATGAGGAGAGGTAAACCATGACAGAAAAAACACAAGGCAAAACAACCGTATCACCCGAAGTATTGACCACCATTGCGCGCCTCTCTGCACTGGGCGTACCCGGCGTAAGCAGACTCGCACCCGTTTCAGGCGGGGTGAATCGCTTCTTCAAACGAGGAGCAGGTGACGGTGTGCGCATTGAAACGGAGGAGAATACCGTCTACGTAGATATGCATCTCATCCTCCAGGAAGATGTCAACATCCGCGAAGTCAGCCGAAACGTCCAACAGAATGTGACACGCGCCCTTCAAGAGATGGTCGGCATGGACGTTGGACATGTGAACATTCACATCGAAGACATAGACTACGAGGACGACGAGGCTTGACCTTATGAAACCCCGCACCAGGGCGCGCTCCATTGCCCTGCAAGTACTTTACGAAACTGATATAGCAGCAAATCATCTTCCAGGCGACGTATTGAAATCGCGGCTGGAAGAGATTACTCTAACTGATGATCTTGCTGAATTTGCAAGGCAGATCGTCTTTGGCGTAGTTCCCCTGACACAAGACCTTGATCAACTGATTGCAAAATACGCCCCCGAATGGCCGCTTGACCAGATCGCAGCCATTGACCGTAACATCCTGCGAATTGCCTTTTGGGAGTTTGCGGTTTCCCGCGAAACACCAGTTAAGGTTGCCATCAACGAAGCAGTCGAACTTGCGAAACTTTATGGCTCAGATTCTGCGCCGCGCTTTATCAACGGTGTCTTGGGCACACTTGTAGAGCACGAACACGAAATCCATCAAATTATCAGGAACAGAATTGCTCACGAAGCAAAAATAGGATCATAACTCATGGAAATCCTTGGCATTGGCATGTCTGAACTTATATTCATTGTGATCATTGCGTTGATCGTACTTGGCCCGAAAGATATGCAAAAAGCGGGCAGGACCCTTGGCAGGTTCCTTCGCAATATTGTTACCTCAGACGGCTGGAAGATGTTTCAACAAACTTCACGCGAACTGCGAACCCTGCCAAACAAATTGATGCGTGAAGCAAATGACGAATTGAATCAGATCGGCAATCAGGTCGGGAAGGAGATCAACAGCGCCTCAGACTCGACCCTTCGACACGGTGAGCGAGAGACGAACCGTCAGGACAACGCCTCGCAGAGAGTTCAAACCCCTAATATGCCTCCACGCTCCCAGCCTTTTCCTGCCGCCTCCACACCAGCAAAACCAGCTGAAATTATGGCATCCTCCTCCGGCACTGAACAAAAAGAAAACGAAAGCGACCAGCAGAAAGATGCGTAAATTTTTTCAGGGCTTGTGGCGGGGCGTCATTGCCGTTTTCCGCTTTATCTTCAACGTCATTGCCTTTCCCTTCCGCCTTGCCTTTGGTATTCTCGCGTTCCCCTTTCGGAAGATCCACCAATTTCACAAATTCCTGAATACCGAACCCGATGAACGACCCATCACAGAAGTATTCATTGACCTGACCACAAATAAAGATACGCGCCAGATGCTGTGGGATCAAATTGAAGCATTGCGCATGCACATCCTGCGCGCAGTGATTGCGCTGACGATCACAGTCATTGCTTCACTCTGGATTGCGCAGGACCTACTGGAGTTTCTCGCCATCCCTGTGGATGGGTTGGAAAAACTGCAAGCCATTCAAGTGACAGAGGAGATCGGCGTATTTATGCGCGTGGCCATGTATGCGGGCATCGCGGCGGCATTTCCTTACATTGCATTTGAAGTTTGGCTTTTTGCTGCGCCCGGCTTGAAACCGCGCGAAAAAAAGATGGGGCTGGTGGGCATCCCGTTTGCCACCCTGCTATTTTTAACCGGCATGGCATTTACATACTTTATCCTGATTCCGGCCGCGCTTCCATTTCTTGGGAGTTTTACAAAGATTGCTCAGTTCTGGGCGGCGAGTGAATATTTTGCATTTGTCACAGGCTTGATGTTTTGGATCGGCATATTCTTTGAATTTCCACTGGTCATCTATGTCTTATCGTCCATGGGACTGGTGAAACCCGCCATCCTTGCTCAACAGTGGCGGATGGCAATCGTCATCATTGCCATCGTTGCCGCGGCCGTCACACCCACCATTGATCCGGTCAACATGGGGTTGGTCATGCTTCCCATGATTTTGTTATACTTTATCAGCATCGGTCTGAGCTACATCGCCGACGCCGGGCGAAAGCAGAAAATTGCCCAAGAGGAGGCAAATGTCAATGTTGAGTCAGCAGGCTAAGGTCCCGCGCGTGGCGGTTGATTTATTCGAGGAGAGAAAATGAACAGGTTATCATTATTACCCACAGGGCGCCGCTATCTCATCGCGGCCATCGTGCTTGCCCTGGTTGGGCAGGGGTGTACATTATCATTATTTGACTTTCCAATCAACAGCGGCAGCCCGACACCGACCCCGGGGATTACGATTCCTTCCCCAACACCGCAGCCTATGGCGCAGACCACTTTCATCGTAACCCTGCCCGAACCCCTTCAGCCAAACGAAACCCTTACGATCGCAGTGATGGATGAAGTAACCGGACTTTCTTTGAATGCCACACAATACCCAATGAGCGCGCGCGATTCGCTCACCTACACAGCGGTATTGCCTCTGACTTATAACTCGGTTGTCAAATATCGATATATCCGCCGCGGCGACTCGCAGGTGATCGAAGATACAAGTCTCGGCACAGTCATCCGCTATCGTTTGCATTTTGTAACGGCGCCCGCTGAAGTACAGGATATCATTGCAGATTGGGGAGACAAATCCTACGCGCGCCCGACTGGTACGATTCTGGGACAGGTATTCAATTCCGATACTGGCTCGCCCCTGCCAAACCTACTGGTGACTGCCGGCGGAGTTCATAATTTATCCGATTCTTTGGGACGCTTCGAATTGAGCGGCCTGCCGGTCGGCACTCAGCAAATGGTCGCATACAGTCTCGATGGAATGTATCTACCCTTTCAGCAGGGTGCAACTGTGGCTGACGGCAAGACCACCATCGTTGACCTGCGCGTAAAACCGGTCCAACTTGTAAATGTCACCTTCAATGTTATAGTTCCCGCCTCCACTGTGCCCGGCGTGCCTGTGCGTATTGCAGGAAATATTTTGCAACTCGGCAACACATTTGCAGACCTGCTTGGCGGCGTAAGCACAAACACAGACCGAATGCCCGTTATGAATTTACAACCAGACGGGCGATATGAAATCACACTCGGTTTACCAGTCGGTGCCCATATTCAATATAAATACACCCTGGGCGACGGCTTCTGGAATGCTGAGCACAAAACCGACGGGCAATGGAACCTGCGGGAGTTCAGCGTCCCATCCCAGGATATGACCCTTGAAGACAGCGTGGCCGCCTGGTCGGCTGGTGATTCAGCCCCCATCCTTTTTGAAGTAACGGTCCCATTTGTCACACCGCCCGGTGACATTATTTATATTCAATTTAATATTTTCGGCTGGATGGAGCCCATCCCCATGTGGCCGCTCGGCAATAACCGCTGGGCCTATAAACTATACGGGCCATTGAACGTGCTTGGCTCGTTTTCGTACCGCTATTGTCGCAATGGACAATGTGGCAGCGCGGACGATGAGCAGACAATCGGCTCATCACCAAGCGGACGACAGGCGCTTACCAGCATCCTGGGGCAGGATATTAGAGACGTCGTTGGCACATGGAAATGGTTCGAAAACCCGGAGCCGACTACGCTGGTAGGAGCAGCCATTACGCCGCGCGCTGACAGTTTTGTTGCAGGCATTGAATACCAATCCACCTATCGGCCAAACTGGTCATATTACGCGCCGCAGGCCTTTGCAAACACACAAGCGTTGGGCTCCAACTTGGCTGTTCTCACCCCAAGCTGGACATATACCAACATCTCCCCCCTGCGCTTCACAACTGTGCCCGGTCAAGACCCAATGTGGATCGACTCTGCCATTATGATCTCGCAAGCGCGCGCATTGGGACTTAACGTAGCCCTCTTCCCGACGGCCACCTTCCCGGCCTCATCGGATACTTCCACCTCGCTCAGTACAAGCTTTTGGCTGGGTGCGCCACGAGACGCAGGATGGTGGCAGACGTGGTTTACCCGCTACCGGGCATTCGCGGTCAATTATGCAGACCTCGCCTCCCAAACAGGCTCACAGACTCTCATACTCGGCGGTGACTGGGTTACGCCCGCACTGCCCGGTGCAACTTTACCGGACGGCAACCCATCCGACACGCCGGCAGATGTGGAGACGCAATGGAAGGCCATCATTGCAGATGTGCGCGCGCATTTCAAGGGGCAGATATTCTGGGCAATGCCATACACCCAGTCCAGCATAACAACGCCGCTGAATTTCCTGCAGGATGTGGACGGGATTTACCTGTTGTGGTCTGCGCCGCTTACCACAAGTCAAAGTGCTACAAAAGCGGACTACGCGAACGAAGCCGGGCGGCTGCTGGATAATGAAGTTGCGCCGCTTGTCTCGTTGTTGAACAAGCCCCTCATCCTAGCCATTGCGTATCCTTCTGCATCAGGCGCAGCCGGCGGGTGTATTGCAAATCAGGCGGGCGGATGTTTTGATCTGTCCGCCTTATCCAGGCCCAATGCAGATATCAGTTCCGTCAATTTGGATCTGCAAACCCAGGCGGATGTGTACGAAGCCATGCTGACTGCGGTCAATGCCCGCTCATGGATTTCAGGCTTTGTCAGCCGCGGGTATTATCTGCCAGCGGCCTTGCAGGACAAATCCACATCCATTCACAGCAAACCCGCCGCAGATATTTTATGGTACTGGTATCCGCGTTTGACAGGTGTAATAAAGTAGAAAAGGAAGAGGAAAGAAGCGCAGTAGCGCAGGATCTCATCTTGCGCTGCTGCTCTATAAATTAATTTCTTTGGAGGAGCAATGAAAAAAGCAGGCCAGATCGTTGGTCGGATTCTGATCGGTGTCATTATTCTTGCATTACTTGCAGGCGCGGGAGGTTTTTACTATTTCAAAAGCCACCTGCCAAACAACGTGGCAAAAGAATCGTTTCCACAGATTGACGGTGAAATTAAGATAGATGGCCTCGACGCCGCAGTGGACATCTATCGCGACAGCATGGGCATCCCGCACATCTACGCCTCCACATCCCACGACTTATTTTTCGCGCAGGGCTATGTCCATGCGCAAGATCGTTTCTGGCAAATGGATTCGTGGCGTCATATCGGTTTGGGTGAACTCTCGAAAATGTTCGGGAGCGGGCAAGTGGAAACCGACTCATTCCTGCGCACCCTCGGCTGGAGGCAAACCGCCGAAGCAGAATGGGAACAACTAAGCCCACAATCAATAGCTATTTTGCAAGCATACACCGAAGGCGTGAACGCTTATCTCAAAGATCATGCTGACACTGCTCTCAGCCTCGAGTATGCCGTGCTCGGATTGCTCAGTCCGGATTACGTCATCGAAGCATGGACCCCCATCCACTCGCTGACCTGGGGCAAAGCCATGGCCTGGGATTTGCGCGGCAACATGGGCGAAGAGATCGAACGCGCCGTTCTGCTCAAAACATTTACGCCTGAACAAATAGATGAGTTGTTCCCGCCTTACCCATCCGATCATCCTGTTATCGTCAACAAAATGGGTGACAGTACGACACAAGCCGCAGGTCAATCATCAAACGCTTTACCAGATTATCAGCCATTCACAGATGACCTTGAACAAACCGCTGAAAACATCGCCCTGCTCGATCCCCTGCTCGGTAAACTCAGTGACGGCATCGGTTCGAACTCGTGGGTGGTCTCCGGCAAGTTGACATATACGGGGTTGCCTTTGCTCGCGAACGATCCACATCTCTCCATTCAAATGCCTTCCATCTGGTATCAGGTTGGTCTGCACTGCGTTGAAAAAACCACTGACTGTCCCTTTGAAGTTGCAGGCTTTTCATTTGCAGGCGTACCCGGTGTCATCATCGGGCACAACGACAAGATTGCCTGGGGAATGACCAATACCGGTCCTGATGTAATGGATCTCTACATTGAAAAGATTAATCCTGAGAATCCCAATCAATATGAAGTCAATGGCCAATGGGTGGATTTTGTCACTCGGGAAGAAACAATTTCGGTCGTCGGCGGCGAAGCGGTCAACCTCACGGTCCGCAGCAGCCGCCATGGCCCGGTCATCTCCGATGCGTATGGCCCGCTCAAAGATCGGGGCGATCCCAAAGATACTGAATTCGAAGCCTTCAAAGATCGCGCAGGCGTTGAACTGCCTGAACAATATGTTATCGCGCTGGCATGGACTGCGCTGACTCCATCCTCTCCGTTCGAAGCCATCTGGGGATTCGACAAAGCGCAAAATTGGGATGAGTTCCGCGAAGCCGCAAGCACCTTTCATGTGCCGGCCCAGAACCTGGTCTATGCCGATGTGGATGGCAACATTGGCTATCAAATGCCCGGACAAGTGCCCATTCGCGCCAACGGCGATGGCCGCTATCCCGTCCCCGGCTGGACAGATGAATACGAGTGGACAGGCTTCATTCCCTTCGAGGAGCAGCCTTACACTTTCAACCCCGCCGAGGGTTATATCGCAGCCGCCAACAACCAGGTGGCGCCGAGTGATTATCCATACCTCATCACGGTTGATTGGGAATACGGCTTCCGTGCAAACCGTATTGTGCAAATGATTGAAGAAGTACCCGGCAAAATTGACATCGCCTATATTCAAAAAATGCAAGGCGACGCGTTCGATGCCAGCGCGGCTGTGCTCGTCCCCGTTTTATTGCAGACGAAGATCACTGATTCACACCTGACCGAGGTGCGGTCTCTGTTGTTTGATGAATGGGATTTTCAAGCGACGGCTGATTCCGCTCCTGCCGCCTTGTACGCCTCGTTCTGGACTCACTTGCTGGCCGATACTTTCAACGATGACCTGCCCGAAAGATATTGGCCCGAAGGCGGCGACCAATATTTCGAGGTAATTCGTAATATCGTCAATGATAACAATAGCGCCTGGTGGGATGACAAATCCACAACAGACAAAGTGGAAACCCGCGACGACATCTTCGCCAAAGCGTTCGCCGAGGCTGTAACCGAAATGGAAAAAACACTCGGTAAAGATCCCACGAAATGGGAATGGGGCGACCTGCACACGGCCACCTTCCGCAATGGAACCTTGGGCGAATCGGGCGTATTTCTGATCGAAGACTTGTTCAACCGAGGGCCTTTCCCCACAGGCGGCGGAAAATCCATCGTCAATGCAACGAGCTGGTCTACGATTGATAGCTATCAAGTCACGGATGTCCCATCGATGCGCCAAATTGTGGATTTGGGCAACCTGAACAACTCCCTCACCGTCCACACCACAGGACAATCAGGCCACGCATATCACAAGCATTATGATGACATGGCTTCCATGTGGGCAAGCATTCAATATTACCCCATGTGGTGGGAACAGGATTCCATTGTCAAGGACGCGGAAGGGTATTTGCAGTTAGTACCGTAATAAAAAAACGTATAAACCCTGCACGATCCTAGGTAATGAAAGACTCCTGATGGTTTAGAAACCATCAGGAGTCTTTTGTTTTTGTCGCCATCCATCCCCCACAAGAACGCCGAGGTAATCTACCTGATTACTTCTCTGCGCGGCGAGCCTTCCACCATTCGAAGACCATCGGAAGGATCGAAAGCAAAATAATCACAATGATCACATACTCAAAATTATTTCGCATGAAAGGAATATTGCCGAAGAAATATCCGGAAAAGGTAAAGAGCGCCACCCACGTAATGCCACTAACAAAGTTGTACGTAATGAAATAACCGTAGGTCATCTTGCCAATCCCCGCCACAAACGGCGCGAACGTGCGCACGATCGGAACAAAGCGCGCCAGGAAGATGGCCTTGCCGCCATGCTTTTCAAAGAAGGCATGGGTCTTGTCGAAATATTCCTTCTTGATCCATTTGATGTTGTAGGCGCGTTCCCCCAGATAGTGACCAATGGAGTAGTTGACTGTATCACCGAGAATGGCCGCGATCATCAACAACCCCGCGAGATACCAGACATTCAATGAACCCAGCGCCGCGAATGTGCCTGCCGCAAATAACAACGAATCGCCGGGTAGGAACGGCATGATCACCAAGCCCGTCTCAACAAAAATCACTGCGAACAAAATACCGTAGGTCCATGTGCCGTATTGACTGATGACGGTATCCAAATACTCATCCAAATGCAGGAACAGATCAACCAAAAAAGATACAACTTCCATGTTTTATGAACTCTCTTTCAGAATTTGTAAGTGACAGTCACCTTTACCCACAGGGTGCTACGCAAAGGTGACTGTCACTTTTTATTTCTTATCCAACGGGCGGGGATTATACACCGCTTTCATTTTTCGTCTCGATGCGGCTTAACCAATCACCAACTGCTAAAACTAAAGCGCTTCCGATCACGCCCATGCCCATATCCAGTGCGCCGAACATAAACAAATTCCAGCCGAGCCACATACCGACTAACTGCCCCAACGAGAAACCGAGCACGCTCAAACCAATATATAAAAACAGGTGCCATCCGCCTCCGCCGCGCAGGAGATGGAACAACACGCCGCAAAGCAATGCGATCAACAAAGCAAAGAGAAGAGCGGGAATGGTCATAGATAGAATGAATGATGAAGGATGAGCGCTTCGATTGAAATTCGCGTCGTAATCCACATAATATTTTGCATGTCTGGCTACTATCCTATTCTGGCTACGCGCAAGGCTTTACTGGATGATGATTCCGCCGCCGAGCATCACCTCGCCTTGATAGAACACGGCCGCCTGGCCTGCCGTCACATCCCGAACAGGCGCATCAAACTTAACTGCGGCCTGCTCCCCTTCCATAGGGCTGACCAGCGCCTCGACCTCTTTCGCCGTATAGCGTATCTTCACTTGCGCACGGAACGGTTCACGCGGCGTTTCGCCAGAAGTCCAATTGACATCACGTGCGGTTAATTCTGTAAAGCCAAGTTCTTCCAATGTGCCAACTATCAGCGTATTGCGCCTGCCCCGAGCATCGTCGAAGGGTGATACATGTTTCGTAATAACAAATAAAGGCACAGGCGACGCGACATTCAATCCCTTACGCTGACCGATGGTGTAGTTCGCCAGTCCATTATGCTGACCGATTGACTTGCCAGCGGTGGTCACAATTTCGCCGGGCTTCAACATTTCAGGCGCATTGCGCTGGAGGAAATTACGATAATCATCGCCGGCGAGAAAACACAAATCCTGGGAATCTGCCCTCGCAGCAGTCGGCAGGCCGAAGTCAGCGGCGAGGCGCCGTATTTCGGGCTTGGGAAATTCACCCACAGGAAAAAGCGCATGAGCGAGCTGATCCTGATTCAAGACATGCAGAACATAAGACTGATCCTTGAAATGATCCACAGCACGCAAAAGTTCGTGTCGTCCGTCGTCCGTCATCCGTCGTCTAACATAATGTCCTGTCGCCATAAACTCTGCACCGAGAGCAAGCGCGTGATTCAATAGAAAGGTCCAGCGGATCTGACGATTGCAAATCAAACACGGGTTTGGCGTTTCGCCGCGCGCGTATCCATCCAGAAAATATTGCACAACCGTTTCTTTGAAAACTTCCTTCGCGTCAATCACATAAAACGGAATATCAAGTATGCCCGCCACGCGCCGCGCCTGCGCCATCGCATCGGGCGTGCAACAACGGTTGGATTCTTCTTTGCCGGGTTCAGACCATAAGCGTAACATCATACCGGTAACATCATAGCCCTGCTGTTTAAGCAGAGCCGCGGCTACAGAGGAATCCACGCCGCCTGACATGGCGACCACTACTTTTTGCTTACTCATGATGAGATGATTATAACGCTTGAAATGACAGATAAATGCAATTGTGCGCAAGCAGGTAAACAGGTAGAAAGGTAGACAAGTCGAAAAAACAAAACGTCTCCCTTTCGCTCGAACAGGGAGGCATTGTTCAAACGTAGTAACGGCTTTAGTCGTCCGAGTGACTGAAGTCGCTACTACAATTTTTTATTTCAGTTTCTCTTCAACCGCTTTCGCAACTTTACTCAACGCCTCGTTGACATTGCCATCGGGTAAACTGCCTTGCGCCAGATTCGGACGTCCCCCGCCTTTGCCGCCGATGCATGTGAGGAGTCCACTTGCGTTAGCGATGACGGAGAAATTCTTCGACGGTGAGACCGATGTCTTTGGCAATTTGTCTCGGCAAGATTGGCGAAATATCACGGCCGGCATGAAATGGGACGGTGGTTCCGCGCCTATTGGAATGGCGAAATTGACGATGAGAACCGCGTTGCCGCATCTCCACAAAACCAAGTTTCTCCAAAATGGCGGTGACTTCCCTCGGCTTTAGGACAGGCGGCTTTGACATGGTTATGCTACAACAACTTCCTGCGTGCCGATAAACTCGGTTTCGAATTCAGGTTCGCCATCCTCAAGAAGCATTTCGATTACTTCCCGAAGGTTATCGCGCAACTCGTCAAGCGTTTCAGCCTGAGTATGCGCCCCTGGAAAACCAGGGACGTAGCCAACGTACAGACCAGTATCAGAATCTTTTTCCACGACAGCGGTAAATGTTTTACTCATAGGAGCCTTCGAAATCTATTTTACCTTTTCTTCGACGACTTTCACGACTTTAGCCAACGCATCCTTGACTTGTCCCGCATCAGGCAAACTACCTTGCGCCAGATTCGGATGTCCGCCGCCTTTGCCACCGATGCCTGTGATGAGATCGCCAGCTTTAAAACCGCGTTGTACCAATTCCTTACCAGCAACTGCCACTAATTTTCCTTCATCATTAGCAAATATTGCTGTGCCACCTGTGTATTTTTGTGTAAACTTGTCAGCCATTAAGCGCATTGTATCTACATCGGCATCAGGTATTTCCATTGCAAGGAATGGAACCCCAAAAACTTCTCGCACGTTCAACATTTGAACTTCAAATATTGAATCTGCTTGTTTGGCACGAAGATTTGCCAGTTCCTGCTTGAGATCGGAGATCTCATCCTGTAACGCTTCTACTTTGGCAGGGACTTCTTCCACGGTGGATTTTAAAGCGCCAGCAGTCTGCTTCAACGCTTTGAATCTTTTTGTGACCAAGTCATACGCGCCGCGGCCCGTGACTGCTTCGAGGCGGCGAATGCCTGCCGCGGCCGAACCTTCACTGAGGATCAGGAATGCGCCGATGTCGGAGGTGCGCTCCAAGTGCGTGCCGCCGCAGAGTTCGTAAGAGTATTTTTTGGAGTCAGGGAGCTTGCTGCCTGTTTTGTCGGACAGCAAGCTATCCGACTCCAAAATGGAAATCGTTCTTACGGTCTCGCCGTATTTCTCGCCGAAGAGCGCCAGCGCGCCTTCCTGCTTGGCTTTATCGAGTGACTTGGTCTCTTTGTGGACAGCCATATCTTCGGCTATCGCTTCATTGACCATCTTTTCGACACGTTCGATTTGTTCGGGCGTCATGGCTTCGGGATGGTTGAAGTCAAAACGCAAGCGATCGGGCGCAACAAGTGAACCTGCTTGAACCGCGCCATTCCCCAATACTTCGTGAAGCGCTTGGTGGAGCAAGTGCGTGGCGGTGTGATTGCGCATGATGTTGTGACGACGGGTCGCGTCTACTTCGGCGATGGCTTTGTCGCCAACTTTGGGTTGACCAGAGATAACCTGCCCGATGTGGGTGATGACACCAGCCGAGGCGCGGCGAACGGAAGTGATTTCGATCTCCCAGCCCCCGCCCCCCTCTCGGTCTCCCCCCAAATTCTTAGAATATTGGGGGAAATGGCGGATGTAACCTTCATCGTTCACCTGACCACCAGACTCAATGTAGAAACCAGTCTTTGGCAGTATCACTTCAACTTGATCATCCAAAGCAGCCGACTCAACCGATTGGCCATTCACAATCAGAGCAAGCACTTCAAGACCTGTGTACTTGTCCGCTTGCGCGTGTGTGCCTGCATACGGATCATACTCAACACCATCTTTACCCAACTTCTTTTTCGCTTGCAGGTCTTTCAAAATATTCGCGAAGAATTCCGAATGTTCACCGCCGAGTTTGCCCATGGCTTTGCCGCCGCCGGAGGCTTTGCTATGATGTCCCTTTGCTTCATTGAAACCTGCCTCGTCAACATCGAGTCCCTGTTCGCGGGCGATGTCGCGGGAGATTTCGAATGGCAGACCATACGTGGCGTATAGGTCGAAGGCCTTGTGACCGTCTAAGAGCAGGGAATTGGACGCTTCGCGTTGGAGATTGGAGAGTAGATTCTCTAAATGAGCGGTACCAGCTTCCACCGTCCGTGCGAAGCGGACTTCCTCGCGAGTCAGGTTATCAAAAATGGTGGCCTTGTTCTTTTCCAGTTCGGGATAAAAGCCGCCATATTCAGCAATCACGGCTTCGGCAACTTTGGCAAGGAACGGTTCATTGAGTCCGATCTTGGTGCCAAAACGGGCAGCGCGGCGGATGATCATGCGCGTGACATAGTTGCGCCCACCGTTGCCAGGCACGACGCCATCGGCGATCAGGAAGGCAGCGGAACGGGCATGGTCGCAGATGACGCGATAGGGCGTGAAGTCGGCTTCCATCTCGGAAACTGAATGACCCGTGAGCGAACGCAGGACGTCGAGCGAACCTGTGAAGAGGTCGGTCTTGTAATTGGAGTCGACACCTTGCAAAACGGAGACGATGCGCTCGAAGCCCATGCCCGTATCTACATGCTTGGCAGGCAATGGCTCGAGGCGGCCGTCTTCGAAAAGATTGTATTGAATGAAGACATTGTTCCACAGTTCGAGGTAGCGCGTGCATTCACCGTTCACGCCGCAGACATGCTCAGTGCCGCGCAGGTTGTCGCGCTCTTCGCCGAGGTCAAGGTGGATCTCAGAACACGGCCCGCACGGACCGAACTCTGCCATTTGCCAGAAGTTATCCTTGCGCCCGAAAAATAATACATGCGCAGGGTCGAAGCCGGGCTGCGCCTTCCAAATATCGGCGGCTTCATCGTCGCGCGGGATGTCGCCCTGATCATCTTCAAAACAAGTGGCGTAGATTTTATCTTTGGGCAAGCCCCACACATCGGTTAGCAACTGCCACGACCAGGCGATTGCCTCTTTTTTATAGTAATCTCCAAACGACCAATTGCCGAGCATTTCAAAAAAGGTGTGATGCGTATCGTTACGGCCGACGTCATCGAGGTCGTTGTGCTTGCCCGCCACGCGCATACACTTCTGCGAATCCACGGCGCGCTTGTACGGCTTTTTATCCGTGCCGATAAAGACGTCCTTGAACTGCACCATGCCCGAGTTGGTGAACAGCAAAGTGGCATCCCCGCCCGGCACAAGCGACATGGACGGCACAGCCGTATGTCCGTGCTCGACGAAGAAATCTATAAAATCCTGGCGGATCTGGTTGCCGGTTGGTTTTTTGCTCATCAGTGCTCCGAGAAATTTTAGTGGCGGAATTATACCAATGGAAAGGATGAAAGATGAAAGATGAACGCTTCGCGTGAATTTGGCTTCGCTTTGCGTCCCGCTGAAAGTTGGTTCGGTTTCGAGGGAGTTTATCTACGCTGGTAGCCCGCACGGGGATGAATCACCCGTGCTATTTTTACGAAGTCCACTAAAGCAGACTCGGTTGTCGTGCTTTAAGATTATCTTGTATACTTGGTTTAGGTGTATTATCAAACCTATAAGCGAGAGTCTATGTTATTGTGGGATTATTTCAAAGAAACCGAATCGTTCATAAAGAGAATTTTCTTCTTTTATGAAGGAATTCGTTACGAAGGAAGCGGAGTAATGCAATGGAATCCAGCCAAAGGATTCCATATTGCCGCACAAGTTAAACCTGAAAACGAAATACCTTTCAGCAAAAATATAGGTTCTGTTGACTTAAGGCCATCAAGAAGAATTTACATGCAATTAGGCAGCAACTCATTAGCAATTATTCCAGAAGTGAGGTTAAACGAACTTGACTTACTTATAAATCATCACGTAGTACTAAATGTAGGACGAGTAATATTTATTCAAAGACGAGACGATAAACATGAACGGAAAAGCTGGTCAGGTGCAGGACTTTATGAACTAGCCGATAAACCCATTTTCCCAGATACAATTGCCACAGAAACCAAAATCGGGGATTCAAAACCACTTGAAAGTTTCTCGCGTGCAGGGCTATATCACGATGACCCAAGCGGGGAACAAATCATTGGCAGATTTATTGAGAACAAGTACTTCGAAGCAAATTGGTCATTTCCAAAAGAAATCTGGTCAAAAAATTATGGCTGGCAAATAGCAAACGGTATAAAAGAGGCTATTTCTATTCTTGATGGGCAAGAAATTAAGATGAGAGTCCGAGAGGTTTATTACGAAAACAAATATGTCTATGAAGTGAACGCCCTAGGCAAAACCTCTTCTTTAGATAGTATCTCACGGCTATTTGACAATGACGTTCTAAAGCGAAATGAAATAGTAAATCTTGCTAAATTCTTTGTAAAAGGGGGCGAAAAAGCAGGGATTTGTCGAAATATTTTTCAGCAAATCATAGAATCGTCCCATCAGAAATCTTGGCAAGCAAACGAATTGTTGCTTGCCACAATACTTGAGGCTGCCTTACGAAATCTCTACAATCATCCTTTCAAGTCTGGCGCAAACAAGCAAGAAAATAAAATTGACATAAACAAACATCTAAAACGATTTAGAGAAGAATACCTTTCAAAAGACGTTGAAGTTGGGCGGAAATGGAAAAACACTATCTACGAAGTCGTCAAAGCGCAAAAACAGTTGCGTGATAAGAACGCACATCCAGACTGGATGTTTAGTCAAGGGGGTGAATATTCAAAAGATGAAACTACAAAAGCATTGGATAACATGGTTATTCTTAGTCGGTTTTACGGCACAATGATAAAAGCACTAGCGGGTTTTGAAAATCTTACTCCAGTTTCATATAAGCCTGTAACCGATTGGAAGATAATGTCAATTGAAAGAGGGGTAAAAAAACCAGAGCAAAACTAATAACTAACATGCTTATCAAGTCCGCCCCTTGGTCGAAAGCAATAAATTCGTACTTGAGAATCACGAGTCACATACAGAGAATTTGTATTGCCTTCATTACTATGTTTGGTATTTTATCTGTCAGAAACGCGTTCATCAGTCCGCCCCCCTTTCCATTCTTCCAGCAGGACATCCCCCCATTTTCGCAAGTTAAAGTTGGGTTTGGATATTAAGTCCACGGGCGGGAATGGTAGGACTGACCGACAGGCGGTGCGCTGACGGTTCGATTTTCGTTCACCGTGTCGAAGTGTATCTTTGGCACGAGTCCATTCGGGTGATTGTGTGGTCAATGGCGCGGGTTGAGAGTGGGGTCATGAAAACCTGTCAGGTCATCAATTGTCGTATAATAAAGCCAATCGCAACAGGTTTACTCAGGTACGACTTATAGAAAGGCAGAGTGAGAGATGGAATTTCCGATGACAGCCATAGAAATGACAGGGACGGTTGACGAAAACCATCAACTGCAACTGGATGGTACGCTTCCGTTTGCGGGACTGAAGCGTGTACGCGTCATTGTGCTTTCGCCACTGACGGAAGAGATGGATGAATGGAATGAAATCGAGTGGTTGAAAGCCTCTCTTAATAATCCCGTATTTGATTTCCTGAACGATCCCGTAGAAGATATTTACAGCCTGAGCGATGGAAAATCATTCCATGACGAAGCATAAAGTTGTGCTCGTTCCTTTTCCATTTGATGATCTTTCAAGCACCAAGGTTCGTCCCGCAGTTTGCCTAACCGACTCTATCGGACCTCACAAACACGTTGTCCTTGCCTTTATCACCAGCCGCGTGCCAGCAGAGTCACTGCCAACAGATTTCGTCATAGCGGACACTGATACCGAATTTTCGACAACAGGCCTGCGCGTTTCATCCACATTACAATACAGACATGCACATCGCCCATGCGCTTCGGCTTGACTCTCCCTCCGCCTCAAACCAGACCGTCAGCCTGGTCGGTGCGGGTGGAAAGTCTACTACCCTCTTTCAACTCGCCCGGCAAATTCAATCTCCTTCGGGCACGCAATCGCAAATCGTAACCGCCACCACTCACCTCGGCCTCTGGCAAGTTCCGCTTGCAGACCATCACATCATTGCCAATGATCTGAACGATCTTCAAAATATCCCGCTCGAAGGCCTCACCCTTGTCACTGGCGAGGTTGATCAGGACCGTACAAATCCCGTCAGCGATCCCATCTTAAATTATCTGCGCGCATATTCAAAAGAACATAACCTCCCGCTCCTGATCGAGGCAGATGGTTCCCGCCAAAAATCGCTTAAGGCGCCCGCCTCTCACGAACCAGCCATCCCAGAGTTTACAGAAACGGTTATCGTTGTTGCGGGGATGTCCGCCATTAGCAAACCTCTCACCGATGAGCACGTCCACCACGCTGAAATTTTTTCGCAACTCAGCGGATTGCAGATTGGTGAAACCATCACTCCGCAGGCAGTTATTTCCATGCTCACACATCCACAGGGAGGGTTAAAAAACATTCCACCCCTTGCGCGGCGGGTCGTCCTCCTTAACCAAACCGATACGCCTGAACTGCGGTCCATCGCCTGCGGCATGGCGCGTCAATTGTTGGAGCATTTCCATTCTGTCGTGGTTGGGTCATTCGAGCAAAATATTTTTCACACCTTCGAACAGACCGCCGGCATTATCCTCGCCGCAGGTGAAAGCACTCGCTTTGGTTCCCCCAAACAACTGCTGGATTGGAAGGGCAAACCCTTTGTGCGACATATAGCCGAAACCGCGCTTCATTCCGGACTTTGGCCGGTGGTCGTCATCACAGGCTTTTGCGCCGCTGAGGTTGAATCCTGCTTAAAAGACCTGCCCGTACACAATGTCCACAACCCCGCATATAAACAAGGCCAAAGCGCTTCCATAAAAGCAGGCATCAACTTCCTATTCCCCTCCCCCAAATTCGATGGAAATTCTGTCGAATTTGGGGGAGGCCGGGTGGAGGTCGGGTCTGCTATATTTTTACTCGCCGACCAACCCCAGATCCCCTCCGATGTCATGCGCGCATTGAGAGAGTCACACGCGCGCGAACTGCAACCCATCATTGCGCCTCTCGTCCTTGAAGGACGCCGCGCCAATCCCGTGTTATTTGACCAGGTCACCTTCCCCGATCTTCTGCATCTGACAGGTGATATCGGCGGGCGCGCCATTTTCTCCAAATACAAAGTAGAATATATCCCCTGGCACGATGACATCTTATTACTGGATGTTGATAAACCCGAAGACTATCAAAGATTGGTTGAAATTGAAAAACTTTAGAGATAAATCATGATCACAGCCGTCATTCTGGCCGCAGGTGAATCCAAGCGGATGGGGGAACCGAAAATGCTAATGCCCTGGGGCAGAAGCACGGTCTTACAAACAGTCATTTCCACATTCCAATCTGCGGGTATTAAAGATATACTCGTTGTCACAGGCGGGGCGCACCAACAGGTAGAGGCGCTTATCGGAAAAACGGTTCAAACCGTTTTCAATGAAAATTATGTAACTGGGGAAATGTTAAGTTCCATCCAGTTGGGATTGTCTGTGAAAATGCGCGAGGCCAGCGCCGCACTCATTTGTCTTGGCGACCAGCCCCAGGTCGAGGAAAGAAGCGTGCGGAGCATTTGCGATGCCTTCCTTGAAACCAAATCCCAAATCGTAGTCCCAAGTTATCAAAAGCAGCGCGGACATCCCTGGCTTGTTGCGCAGCCTCTTTGGGGTGAACTGTTAGCCATGAAGCCGCCAAAAACAGCACGCGACTTTTTGAAAAAACACGCCCGCAAAATTCATTATGTAAACCTAAATACTCCCAATGTGATCGCAGACCTGGATACCCCCGAAGACTATATAATTTCCAGTTCGTAACGGCTTGCTCACCCACACCTGAAATATGTTACACTCGCCCCAATTTCAAACCGGGAGCAAACTGTGAAATATTTTGTCATCGTCAATCCAACATCAGGCCGTGGGCTTGGTGGCAGATCAATTCCACAAATCGAATCCAGCCTGCGTAATTACGGGCTGGATTTTACGCTTGTGCAAACCGAACGCGTCTGGCATGCGGCAGATTTGGCCGCAGGCGCCGCCCGCGATGGGTATGATGTGATTGTGTGCGCCAGCGGAGACGGCACCGTGAACGAAGCCATCAACGGCATCATGCGCGCGCGGAAAGATGGTCACAACAAAACCGCTTTCACCGTGCTAGGCACCGGCACAGGCAACGATTTTGCAGGCGGCACAGGCATCCCCACAAATTTGAACGACGGTTTGAAAGCCTTGAAGGAAAACAAACGCAAAAAAATCGATATTGGATTCGTGAAGGGCGGCGATTATCCCGAAGGCAGATATTTCGGAAACGGCATCGGCGTCGGCTTTGATGCGGCGGTTGGCAACGAGGCCATTAAAGTCCGCTGGACGCGCGGTTTGCCGGCCTATCTGATCGGCGTCATCAAAACCGTTTTCATTTATTACAATCCCGCGCAGGTTGAAATCGTTCTGGACGGCAAGGAAACCATCCGGCAGGTTTCATTGATGATCTCCGTCATGAACGGACGGCGCATGGGCGGTGGTTTTCAAATGGCTCCTGAAAGCCAGCCCGATGATGGTCTCTTCGACCTGTGCATCGCCGAAACCGCCTCCAAGGGACGCATTCTGCAAATGATCCCGTACTTCATCAAAGGGACACAAGCCGCGCTTCCTGAAATCCAAATGAAACGCGCCAAAACCGTTTCGATCAAATCACTGGATAGGACCTTCCCCGCCCACGCCGATGGAGAGTTCATTTGTCTTGACGGCTCACACCTGACCCTCGAACTGCTGCCGAAAGAATTGGAAATTGTCTGTGCCTGAATCCAAGAATTCAACACGTTGGGTTATCAACTTCCTGATTAGAATTTACACGCGCATCACCTGCCGGCTGGATGCGCCAGACTTGCACAAATTCCCAATGCAGGGTCCATTGATCGCAATTGCAAACCACACGGGACAGATCGAAGTGCCGATGCTATTCGCGCACCTGCAGCCTCGTCCGTTGACGGGCTGGGCAAAAGTGGAATCATGGGATAACTGGTTTCTGCGCTGGGTCTTTGGCGTCTGGGGAGCAATCCCTGTCCGCCGCGGCGAGGCAGATATGAAAGCGCTTAAACTTGCGTTGAAAGCTTTGGAAGGTGGAAAGATCTTTGGGTTGGCTCCCGAAGGCACGCGCAACAAAACAGGGAAACTCAAACGCGCCCTGCCAGGCACGGTCCTGATCGCACTTCACTCGGGCGCGCCAATCATCCCCGTTGCTCACTGGGGCGGCGAGGTTTATCTAAAAAACTTGAAACGCTTGAAACGCACAGATTTTCATATCCGCGTTGGCGAGCCATTTACGATCAATGTCGAGGGTATCAAAGTCAATGGTGAAATCCGTCAGCAAATTGTGGACGAGATGATGTACGAACTTGCGAAATTACTCCCCGAGGAATATCGGGGCGAATACAGCGATATTAGCATGGCAAAACACCGGTTTATAAAATATCAAGAGATCACATAAACGTAATAAGGATTTTAGTCGGCAGAGAGCGGGAAAATATTACAATTTAATTTGGTACGCATTCGTTTCCCTTTTCGTAAATCCCACGCTCAGATAAAGTTTATTCGCCGCTTTGCGCATGGGATTGGATGTAAGCGTGATATTGTTTGCGCCTTTTTCACGAGCTAGTTCGATGGCCCGCCGCATCAAGGCTTCACCAATTCCCTCTCCGCGCGCTGAAATATCCACAATCACATCTTCAATGACCGAGCGGATGCCCGTCGGCACGCGGTAGACTGCGAGAGTCAACGCGCCAACAATATCGCCATTTTCATTGCGAGCCACCATCAGCGTGGAAGCTGTATCTCGGAGGAGAGCAGATAAATCGTCCAGTGAAGGAGGCGGATTGTTGTCGGTCAGTTGAGGGACGAGGCGTTGAAAAGCCTCATAAAGTTCATCATCCGCTTTTGTAACAATCTCAAATTGCATTTAGCCTTCCTGCTCAGACGGCGTCCTGGCCGCCGGGGATTGCGGCTTGAGCGCTCTTTTAGCTTTTACAACAACGTCAATTTGCATTTGATCTTTTAGGAATTATGCTCAAGACAATGTAATAGGCAACATAAATAAACGAAGCCCAGACGACCCATTTCGGGTGGCTGGGATACTGGATTAGACCCCAAATTCCAATGGCGCCGTAAAGATAAGTCAGCGCAAGCGTCAGTGTTCGCAAATAACTATTGCGGGTGGGGTAAATATATTTAATCGGAATAAAAACCATGACATTGAACAACATCAGAAAACCAAAATTCAGCCATTGCGGCAGGTTCATCAAAAGCATGTAGAGCGCGGCTACATTCCAATAGGACGGGAAACCCTTGAAATGGTGGTCATCTGTTTTCGCGTCAGTTTGCGTGAATTGATATGCCGATGTCAACAGAATGGAACATGCGCCTAACAGGCGGACGGGCGCCGGCAATACATTTGCTTCGATCAAAAATATGGCAGGCACCAGCACGTAGTTGAGATAATCGAGAATGTTATCGAGCAGTGCGCCGTCAATTTCGCTTGCATAAGTTTTTACATCCGCCCAACGCGCCAGCATCCCGTCAAAACCGTCTATCAGCATGGCCACGATCATCCAAATGATCATCGCGCGCCAGTTCTGGTCAAAAATGGCCAGGATCGCTAGCAAGCCGCAGACTGCGCCCAGCGCTGTAAAAAGATGCACGCCCCATGCGGCGATCACGCGCAAGGGATTTGGCTTATGGGCTATTGCAGAAATCGTCATAGGTTATTCCTTTGATAATGGGAAATGTAAAAACGCAAACATGGAAACACGGCTGCAAGGAAATCGGTGCGTTGAAATTATAAATGAAAACAGACTTCGGGGTTATTCAACTTCCGAAGTCCAATTACTTGATCGCTGATTACTTGATTGGTGATCACTGATTACTGATCACTAATTACCGATCACTGATCACTGGCTCGTCTTCACCAACCCGACCTTTATCTTCTCTCCTTCAAATTTATCTTCAACAACAGATGCATTCCGCGGCGGACTCTCAAAGGATAATTTGGTCGTGAGCGTTTCGGCTTTGATGTAAGCCTCGTGCGCCTCCACTGCCGCCCTCAAGCCTGGCGAGGCTTCGACGAAGAGTTCCACACGATCGGCAACATCCAATCCGGTGCTCTTGCGCAGGTCCTGCACGCGGCGCACAAATTCACGCGCCAATCCTTCCGTCACAAGTTCAGGTGTCAAATCCGTGACGAGTGCGGCCACATAGGCGCCTTGCTCTGCAACCGCGAAACCTTCCTTCGCCACGGCTTTCACTTCCACTTCATCTGAGAGGATATCGTAAACCTCACCGTCCATAACCACTTTGATAGGACTGCCGGATTGCAAGGTCTTCGCCACTTCTTCAGCATTCATGGCGAGTAACGCTTTTTGGAGGGCAGGGAACTTATTGCCATATTTCTGCCCGAGCTGCTTGGGCAGAGGCTTGACAGTATGAGTAAGCGCTTCTGTGGAAGCATCCAATAATCGGACTCGCTTGACATTCAACTCGTCCGCGATGACATCCATATTATTCATCAAAGCTTTGCGTTCTGCGGGGTTACCCACCGAGAAAGCGGCTTCCGCGAGAGGCTGGCGCACTTTGCGATTGGCCTTCTGCCTGGCAGAGTGGCCGAGCGACACAACCCGCATGATAAGTTGCATATCACGGTTGAGGGATTCGTCAATGAACTCGTCCATCAGCTGCGGCCATTCTGCGAGATGCACAGATTCAGGCGCGGTCTGATCCAGCGAGCGGACGAGGTTTTGATACAACTCTTCCGCGAGGAACGGCATGGCAGGTGCGATCAACTTGGCAACTGTCGCCAACGCAGTGTACAGCGTGGAATATGCAGCCTGCTTATCTGGGCCTGAGTCATTCTTCCAAAAGCGGCGCCGTGAGCGGCGCACATACCAGGTGGACAGGTTTTCAACGAACTTCTCTATCGGGCGGGTCGCATTCAAGACATCATATTCTTCATACGCTTTGGTCACATCACGGACAAGCACATTCAATTCTGAGAGCAGCCAGCGGTCGAGATCATTGGTCGGCGCAGTAACAGTAAGACCTACCGGCTTGTCGAGGTTGGCGTAAGTTACAAAGAACGAGTAGACATTCCACAGCGTAAGCGTAAAACTGCGGATGACATCCCCAACCAGGTCGGAAGAGAAGCGGCGTTCCTGTCCTGGAGGCGAGGCGGTGTAGAGATACCAGCGCAGCGCATCCGCACCGTGCAGATTCAGCACATCCCAGGGTTGAACTATATTGCCAAGCGACTTGGACATCTTACGTCCCTCGCCATCCTGAATGTGACCTAAACAGATCACATTCTTGAATGAGACATCATCGTTCAGCAAAGTGCTGATGGCATGAAGCGAATAGAACCAGCCACGAGTCTGATCCACTGCTTCGCAAATATAATCCGCTGGGAATTGTTGTTTAAACTTTTCCTGATTCTCGAACGGATAATGCCATTGCGCGTAAGGCATCGAACCAGAGTCGAACCACACATCAATCAGGTCTTTCACGCGAGTCACGCGATGCGTGCCGCCGCACTCAGAGCACTTCCAGTGGACTTCATCCACGTACGGGCGATGCAGGTCTAATTCAGTTAAGTCCCTGCCTGCTTTTTCAGATAGTTCCGTAATGGAGCCAACGCATTCACGATGCCTGCAATCCTGATTTTCACATTCCCAAACGGGAAGCGGCGTGCCCCAATACCGCTCGCGGCTGAGCGACCAGTCAATATTGTTTTCAAGCCAGTTTCCGAAACGCCCATTCTTGATATGCTCGGGAACCCAGTTGATCGTCTTGTTTAATTCCACGAGGCGGTCACGCTTTGAACTCGTCCGGATATACCAGGATTCACGCGCGTAATAGAGCAAAGGAGTCTTACAGCGCCAGCAGAACGGATAGGTATGAGTCAACGTGCCCGCGCGAAATAAAAGGCCGCGCGCTTCCAAATCCTTTATGATTTGCGGATCGGCATCCTTGACGAAGACACCCCGCCATGGGGTGATCTCAGGGATAAAAGTACCGTCAGGCTGGACAGTCAGCAGGATCGGCAAATCATGCTGCTTCGCCATTTCCATATCTTCCGCGCCAAAGGCGGGAGCCTGATGCACAAGACCAGAGCCGTCTTCTGTAGTAACAAAATTGCCAAGCACAACAAAATAAGCAGGCTTATCCACTGGAACAAAAGTGAAGAGCGGTTTGTATTTCACGCCTTTCAACTTCCTGCCTTTGAAGGTATCCACCACCTTTACTACTTCATCCTTGAATATCTTTTCGACTAAATTCTTTGCGAGGATAATCTTTTCTTTTGTGCCATTGTTATCGCGCTCCACAGTAACATAGTCCACCTCGGGGTGTGCGGCGACAGCTACATTGGCGGGCAATGTCCACGGCGTCGTTGTCCAGACCAGCAGGGAGGTATCTGGCTTATCCGCCAGCGGCATACGCACAAAAACCGAGGGGTCGGTGGCGTCATCGTAACCAAGAGCTACTTCATGGTCGGAAAGAGGCGTGCCGCAGCGCGGGCAATACGGCACAACCTTGTATCCCTTGTAGAGCAGCTCTTTATCCCAGAAATTTTTCAGGATCCACCAAACTGATTCGATGTATTCGTTGGTGTAGGTCACATAGGCGTCTTCGAGGTCAACCCAAAAGGCGATGCGGTCTGTGAGTCTTTCCCAATCCTGAATGTAGGTAAAAACAGACTTCCTGCAAAGCTCGTTGAATTTGTCTATGCCGTATTCCTCGATCTGCTGTTTGTTGTTGAAACCAAGCTGCTTCTCCACTTCGATCTCAACCGGCAGGCCGTGTGTGTCCCAGCCGCCGCGGCGCGAGACATGGTATCCGCGCATGATCTTATAACGCGGGAACATATCCTTGAAGGCGCGCGCCAGCACGTGATGGACGCCCGGGCGTCCATTCGCAGTGGGAGGGCCTTCATAAAATATATATTCTGGATTGCCCTTGCGCTGCTCGACCGTTTTCTTGAAGATGTCCTGTTTTTTCCATAGCTTGAGAATATTCTCTTCCATCGAAGGCGCATCGAGTTTTGGGGATACTGATTTAAACATGGTTGGTTTCCTCGTTACCTAGTTGAATAGTTGGAATGAATAAAAAAACGCCCATCCCAAAAGGGACGAGCGTGATGCCCGCGGTGCCACCCAAATTCCTGTCATAAAGACAGACACTCGATCGAGTACGGCTTGTTTGCTTATACTCTTGTTCCCATAACGAAGAACAATTTCGGATTCCCTACTCTCAGTCAATTATTCAACGAACAGACTATCAAACTACAAAACTAATTGACTGATTTCAGTGCACAGCTTCGGGAGGATTTTCAATTGCCTGCGCGTATCCGCTTCACACCTGACCTCGGACTCGCTGACCGTTTCGACAGATTTACTCGTTCCCATCAACGCTTTTATTTATTGGATTATACACACGGAAAACATAATCTGCAAGAGCATGGTTTTCACTTTTTAAATCTTACCGATTTCAGGTTGACTGTTTCGTATCAGACAGGTATAATCCTTCTTCGGTATTACTTCAAACAGCAGGAGATCAAACTATGGCTACACCCGATAGCGCGCCCGCCGTAGCGCTTGAACTAAAAACTAAACTTAGCGGCAAAATTTTGAAAACCACTCTCGCGGGGGCGCTCGTTGATATTGGTCAAGCACTACCCGGCGTAATCCACATCTCACAACTTCAACAGGAGGCGGTCAATAAAGTGGAAGATGTTGTCACAGAAGGACAACAAGTTGAAGTTTGGGTACGACGTGTGAAGAAAGATCGCATCGAACTCACCATGATCGAACCCCTGGCCTACGAATGGAAAGAAATCCAGCCCGAATTGATCGTCAAAGGTAAAGTTGTTCGCCTCGAATCCTACGGTGCCTTTGTAGACTTTGGAGCAGAACGCCCCGGCCTTATCCACGTCAGCGAACTCACACACGGCTATGTCAAGACCGCCAGCGAAGTTCTCAAGGAAGGCGAAGAGATCGAAGCAAAGGTTTTGGACGTGGACCGCCGCAAACGACAGATCCGTTTGAGCATGAAAGCGCTCCAAGCCAAAGCTATTGAAGCCGCCAAACCTGAACGCGCAGAGCGCAAAGGACCGGGAAAACGCAAAGGCAAAAATGAAGACCAGTCCTACACAATGGAAGTTGAAGCGCCAAATGAGCCGCAGTTCACTGCCATGCAAATGGCCTGGCAGCAGGCGCTGGAAAAGTCTAAAGGAAAAGGGAAAGTTCGCCGTAAATCCTACAAGTCTGCTTCGGAAGAACAGGAAAAACTCTTCAGCAGCACTTTGGAAAACCGACTTCCAACTGGTGGATAACAAAAAGAGCGGGTTTTGAACCCGCTCTTTTGATTCTTCAATATTAACTACTTTGAAGTACTCTTCAAATAGGCTCCCATAAAACCATCCAAGTCGCCATCCAAAACGGACTGGGCGTTCCCAACCTGAAAATCCGTGCGGTGATCCTTGACCATTTGATAAGGGTGCAGAACATACGAACGGATCTGGCTGCCCCATTCCGCTTTTGTGTATTCACCGCGCAGGACGGCTCGCTCCTCTTCTCTTTCAGCCTTGCGAAGTTCAAGCAAACGCGCCCGCAGGATACCCATGGCAAATTCACGATTCTGAATTTGCGAACGTTCATTCTGACAAGTCACTACAATGCCGGTCGGAATGTGAGTTAAGCGTACGGCAGTGGCATTCTTTTGAACATTTTGTCCGCCCGCGCCTGAGGAACGAAATACATCCATTTTTATATCGCTAGGGGTAATGTCAATATTCGCCTCCTCCAGGGAGACCTGCGGCAGGACTTCGACCAGCGCGAACGAAGTATGCCTGCGATGGGCCGCATCAAATGGGGAGAGCCGCACTAAACGATGTACACCTTTTTCGGAACGCAAATGACCAAACGCATAATGCCCGCCCACTGCGATGGTCACGCTTTTTATGCCGGCTTCTTCACCCGCTGTAGTATCTACAATTTCGGCGGTAAAACCATGATCTTCGATCCAACGCAGGTACATGCGTTGAAGCATTTCAGCCCAATCTTGTGAATCTGTCCCGCCTGCACCGGCATGGATCGCCAGAATGGCACCGTCATGGTCGTAAGGACCCGAAAGCATCGCTGCGAACGAACGCTGCTCCAAATCGGATTCGAGCTTCTTGATCTCGGCTACCAAATCTGTGCGCAGAGATTCGTCTTCAAGTTTTGCCAATTCGATCAAATCATGAAGTTGTTGTTTTAACGAATTCCAGGATACAACCTCTTCACGCAGGCTTGAGACAGTTTTCATCACTTTCTGTGCGCTGGTGGAATCATTCCAAAATTCCAAGTGCTCTATATCGTTTTCGAGTTGTGAAAGTTGAAGTTCTTTGCCCACCAGGTCAAAGACGCACCATTAACAGCTGAGTCAGGTCATTCGCGACCTGCAAACGTTGAAGCAAGTCTTGCATGCTATCTCCTAAAGATGGTGGTTTCGATACGGGCGGGAAAACCGCCCGCCCTACTCAACCACCACATAAAATAATTATGATGTCAAAATTCCATCTACAAATGCATGCGGGTCAAACGGCATTAGATCTTCGGGTTTCTCACCCAAGCCGGCAAACAGAATCGGCAAATCCAACTCACGCTGAATGGCGAAGGCCATGCCGCCGCGCGCGGATGAATCCAGTTTCGACAATATTACACCCGTTACGTTAACTGCTTCTTTAAATGCACGCGCCTGTTGCAGGGCATTCTGACCTGTGGTTGCATCCATCACAAGCCAAATTTCATGCGGGGCACCCTCAAACGCCTTGCCAACCACCCGATTAACTTTTTTCAGTTCTTCCATTAAATTGAAACGAGTGTGTAGACGTCCGGCTGTATCTATCATGACAATATCCACGCCGCGGGCGACTCCTGCTTGAACGGCATTGTAGGCCACTGCGCCGGGGTCGCTCTCGGGAGCGCCTACGATCACATCCACTTTCAACCTGTCACCCCAAACCTGGAGCTGGTCCATCGCTGCGGCACGGAAAGTGTCTGCGGCTGCAAGCAGGAGTTTCCTTCCTTGCGCATGAAAACGGGAGGCCAATTTTGCAATGGTTGTGGTTTTACCGGAACCATTGACGCCCACGACCAGGATGACGGTTGGTTTGCCCTCGAAATTTAAAGCAGGTGGCGTTTCGAGGCGCGAGCGGAGTTCCTGTTTCAGCGCAAAGAAAAGCTCATTGGCGCGGATCAGGCCTGCGGTGCGCGTGAGGCGCTTGAGAGAATCCAAAATGGAGGTTGTCGTATCAATGCCCAAATCCGCTTGAATAAGAAGGGCTTCAAGACCATCCCATGTTTCATTATTGATCTCAGAGGCGCCAAGTATGGATGCCATTTGCCCAAATGCGGATTTTCTTGTTTTGGAAAGTCCATCCTTCCAGCGGGAGATGATGTTAATCATGAGCCGCGATTATATCAGGGAATTTATGTTATACTCCAGCGGCTAAATCAAGAAAGCGATAAAAGCGCTTGAAAAGCATAAAGGAAGAAAAATGTTGAGTGAACCTATTCATGTCACAGACGAAGCCTTTGAAAAAGTGGTCATGCAATCACCGCTGCCGGTGATCGTGGACTTCTGGGCGGCATGGTGCAACCCGTGCAAGATGATTGCCCCCACGCTGGAAAAACTTGCGAAAGAACAAGAGGGCAAATTGATCGTCGCCAAAGTCAATACAGATGAACACTCTGAATGGATGCAAAAATTTGGCATTCAAGGCATCCCTACGTTGTTGTTCGTTTCAGGCGGCAAGGTGGTGCATCGTCAGGTCGGCGCTTTGCCAGAACGAATGCTGCGGGAAGTTGTCGTGCAATTCATGGAAGTTATCGGTCAAAAATAAGACTCTATCTTAAGGAGTTGGCTATGAAGAAAATGCTTGTTTTGATGGTTGTGCTTGTTGCGACGCTTAGTGGATGCCTGCCAGCCATGCTACAACCCGAAGCGGCCAACCCAACTCTTATAACAGAAGCAGATCTTCAA
The DNA here is from genome assembly GCA_030680795.1 of Anaerolineales bacterium. Lineage (GTDB taxonomy): Bacteria > Chloroflexota > Anaerolineae > Anaerolineales > Villigracilaceae > Villigracilis. The sequence continues at coordinate 184,547 of JAUXUL010000010.1, forward strand.
ACGACTGCTGAGATCCTTTCACAACAAACGCTACAGTCTTTGCCGACAGCAACCGTCGCACCAAGTGAGACAGCGGTTGTCATGACCGCCACAGAGACGCCTATACAGAGTACGCCAACCGCAACACAAAATCCAATATTGCTTACTTTGACCGCGACATTGGGCACTGGCACTGTCTCGGCGAATAACGAAACCCCTGTTAGTGGCACATTGCCATTCACAGGAACCCCGAGCGCCACTGCGAAGCCTGCATTTAGCGCCACACCCACCCTGGAAGCTCGCCCACTATCTTATGGCACATTGCCGCCCAATTTGCCTTCTGGAACCATCACCCTGATCAACAATGCGAAAGTGGATGTTTACATCTCTTTGCGGAGTGTAACCAAGGAAGGGTATATTACAATCCTGGAATATCCCATAAAATCAAGCGTCGAGGCCAAGGCTCCCGCAGGCAAATATACTTATGTTGCCTGGGTCGGCGGCAAACAATTCACCGGCGCATTTTCCCTGTCCAAAGGTCAGGACCTGGTGATCAATATTTTCAAAGACCGAATTGGTATTAAATAGAAATTACTCAAATTAAGAAATGAAATGGAGAAATAAATGTTAAAAAAACTAATCCCTGTCCTTTTGGCGATTGCAGTATTGCTAACTGCATGCGCTCCGCAAGGCGCACCCACATTAGCACCCGCAGAGGTTGAAGGCACTGCTGTAGCAGCGGCCTGGACGATCGTGGCGATGACTCAATTAGCCCTCCCAACCGCTACACCCGTACCGCCGACAGAAACACCGAGCCCTACCCCATTACCCACCTTCACACCTTTTCCATTACCAACCCTGGAATTGTCCCTGCCGACAGCCACGCAAGCCACAGGCGATTGTCTAAAGCCATTGAATGTTGCAGAAGCGGGTCCTCAATCTTCCGTGCGACTTGAAAACGTATCCGGGGGTAATAAGGTTACACTATCATTAAACTTACGCACCAACTTGTTCGGACAATGTGGATATGTAGGTTACACCTTAGGAAAAAATGAAAAGCTTGTGGTTTCCCTGCCTAAAGGCGAATACTATGCATATGCGTGGATAACCTACAGTGATGGTGACACAAGCAACGCGTCCGGCTATGTCAATAATCGCGTTGGTGATAATCACTTGTTTGTTGTAAAGATCAAAAAAGAAGTCATCTCTGTACCTTAGGATGCAATAAACCTACATCCACAAATAACAGAAGCCACACTCTGTTGCGGCTTCTGTTATTTAATATATTATTCACTCGCTCGTACTATCCTGGCGCCTAACATTCGCAATTTCTCATCCACTCACTCATCGCCTCTTTCGATTTGAACAACATTGCGTATTTCCGAGGTCCCTTTCGCCGTCAATGCCGCCAGCATCAGAGCGATACCTGCAAGGCGAAAGTGGATATTTACATCTCTTTGCGGTGTGTAACCAAGGAAGGGTACATAACGATTCTTGAATATCCCGTGAGTCCATTGCAAAAACAAAATACTTAACGCGAAGGCGCAAAAGCGCAGAGAAATTCTGAAATTCGGATTGAAAATCTTGAAAATATAGCCGTCAAATAGCTCAGAATCCCCTCGCGGCTTTGCGTTATGCTCTTGACCTATAGGCAGTGCAGTCTCCCATAAAATCAAGCATCGAGGCCAAAGCTCCCGCAGGCAAATATGCTTATGTTGCCTGGGTCGGCGGCGGACAAATCACCGGCGCATTTTCCCTGTCCAAAGATCAGGACCTGGTGATCGATATTTTCAAAGACAGAATTGGTATAATATGGAAATTACTCGAATTAAGAAATGGAGAAATAAATGTTAAGAAAACTAATCCCCGTCCTTTTGGCGATTGCAGTATTGCTAACTGCATGTGCTCCGCAAGGCGCACCCACATTAGCGCCCGCAGAGGTAGAAGGCACTGCCATAGCAGCGGCCTGGACGATCGTGGCGATGACTCAATTAGCCCTCCCAACCGCTACACCCGTACCTCCGACAGAAACACCCAGCCCTACCCCATTACCCACCTTCACACCTTTTTCATTACCAACCCTGGGATTATCCCTGCCGACAGCCACTCCGAAAACTGCTACTGGAGCCTGTGATGGAATCATGAATATTGCCGAAGCTGGGCCTAAATCTAATGTACGGATCGAAAATGAATCTGGAGGAACGGCTACTTTTTCGCTGTACCTCGGTAAACCTAACGCATTTGCCCAATGTGGATTCGTGCCCGGCTTATCCCCATTGAGTAAAAACAGTAGTTTGACAGTTTCCATACCGAAGGGCGAGTATTTTGCTTTTGCGTTGATCGCTTATCCGGATGGCTCTTCAAGCAACGCATCCGGCTATGTCAATAATCGGGGCGGGGATAACCACACGTTTGTTGTCAAGATCAAAAAGGAAGTTATCGTTGTACCTTAATAGATCGATAACAACCATAAACCAAAAAGAAGCCGCAATAATGCGGCTTCTTTTTGGTTACTCGCTCACCCGTTCGATTCTGGCGCCCAATAAACGCAATTTCTCATCCACGCGCTCGTAGCCTCTTTCGATTTGAATCACATTGCGTATTTCCGAGGTCCCTTTCGCCGCCAGTGCCGCCAGCAGCAAAGCCATGCCTGCGCGAATATCCGGGCTCTCAAGTTTTTCACTGAACAACTGTGTCGGACCTTGAATCAAACAGCGGTAGGGATCGCATAAAATAATTCTTGCACCCATGCCGACCAGCTTGTCTGTAAAATACATTCTGCCCGAGAACATCCAATCATGGATAAGCACAGAACCGGCAGCCTGAGTCGCAACTGTGATCGCGATGCTGATCAGGTCGGTTGGAAAAGCAGGCCAGACGTTCGTCTTGATCTCAGGGATGGCCCCATCAAGGTCGGAAATTATCTTAAGCGATTGTTCCGCTGGGACAAGCAGGTCATTCCCATCCACCTGCCAGTGGACTCCCAGACGATGAAAGACCTGCCTTACCATTTCAAGGTGCTGAACACCGGCATTGCGAATGCGAATTTCCCCGCGAGTTACAACCGCCGCTCCGATATAGCTGACCACTTCCAACAGGTCGGGGCCGATTGTAAATTCACCGCCATGCAAACGCTGAACACCCGTGATGTGCAAAGTATTCGAACCAATGCCTTCAATCTGCGCCCCTAATAAATTTAGAAAGGCGCACAGCTCCTGGACATGCGGCTCAGAGGCTGCGTTGCGGATCTGGGTTTTTCCTTTGGCAAGGACCGCCGCCATGACAGCGTTTTCTGTGGCAGTCACACTGGCTTCATCCAATAGAATATCGGCCCCGTGGAGTTCTGCTGCTTCAATATCGAAGATGCGGTCATAATTGACTTTTGCGCCAAGCGCATGCAAAGCCAGGATATGCGTATCCAGGCGGCGGCGGCCAATGACGTCCCCTCCCGGGGGAGGCAGGCGCACTGCTCCAGCGCGAGCCAGGACCGGGCCCGCAATCAGGATCGAAGCCCGGATGCGGCGACACAGGTCCGGGTCCAGGTTTGAGGCGGTCAGTTCACGAGTTGTAATACGCCAGGTATTCGCATCCAATTCATCCACTTGAGCGCCGATACTCTCGATCAACTTTCGCATGGCGAATACATCCCTAATCTGCGGGATGTTGTGAAGCACGACCGCTTCATCAGTTAATAAACAGGCCGCCAGCAATGGTAATGCGGCATTTTTATTTCCTGAAGGAGTTATTTCACCCCTCAGGGGAACCCCGCCGTCAATGACAAATTCTTCCATTTTTAATCTCCTTGATCACAATCAGGATTGTGAGGTAGTTGTGTGAATCCGCCAAAACTTTACAGTTCACTTACATCCAACACTTATACTACATCGTACTATAATTGGAATTATAATGACTTTATATGTCTGGGCCGCTTATCTTTCCCATCTTGCTCGGATGCTTCGCTGGAATAGTCATTAATTACCTGGCAGATGTCCTTCCCATGACGAGGCGCTTCAGCCAGCCGGCTTGCCCGCAATGCGGTGCACCCTTCACCTGGAAGGACTACCTCTCTTTTCAAGCATGCATCAACGGGCACAAACGCACAGCACGGTTTTGGGTCTTGCAAATTGTAATTATGGCGATCAGCGTTTACACATGGTTCCAGCCTCCATCAAAAATCGGATATGGACTTGGCCTGCTTCTGATCACTTATTTTGGCGTTGTTTTTGTGATTGACGTGGAACACCGTCTGATCCTGCACCCAACCAGCATTTTCGGCTCTTTGCTCGGACTGGTAGTTGGTTTTACTTCGAATGGGCTTGTTCCCACCCTGCTAGGCGGACTGGGCGGCTTTTTGATCATGCTTGGATTGTACTATTTCGGCGTACTTTTTTCACGCCTGCGGGCCAAGCGCCTGCGGGCAAGAGGGCAGGCAGCGGATGATGAAGAGGCGCTTGGCGCAGGCGATGTCATCCTGGCCGCCATCCTGGGCTTCATACTTGGGTGGCCGCTGATTTGGTTCAGCCTGCTTTTTGGGATTCTGCTTGGCGGCCTTTTTGGCTTGTTATTGATCGCTTTTTTGTTTGTGGTTCGAAAATACAAGGAAAATGTATTCATGGTCTTTATGCCTTACGGTCCATTTTTGATCCTCAGCGCGTTCTTCATTATCTTCCTACCAAACTGGATCATTACGATAGTGCCAAAGTAGGATTTGCGTGCCACGATAGAAATAATGTCGCTCCCTTGTAGTCCCATGCAGAGACTGGGATCATGACCGGGACCATGCGAGGCGCTCTTGTTCTTCCCTGGCACCGCCCGCCAGGGAAGGTGAGCCGAAGCAGTCTCCTGATGACATGGGATTGCTTACCTTCGACAAGCTCAAGACAGGCGTCGGAAAGCGCAAATGCCCTCCTCGCAATGACATAATGCACAGATGAATTAAACAGGATGATCGCATGAACACTTCACGACCTACCAAAGATCGAAAAACAATCGGACAGGCCATGGTGGAGTTTGCCCTGGCGCTTCCAATTTTGTTGACATTGCTTTACGGCTTGTTGGAAACCGGGCGATTGCTATTTATCTATGCATCCACAGTGACAGCCGCGCGCCAGGCAGTTCGGTATGGTTCGGCCACAGGTGACAGCCCGAATGGAATGCCTTATTATCAGGATTGTGACGGCATTGAGGCCGCGGCAAACAATGTGGGATTCATAAATACCTTTGAGAGCATCACTATTGCTTATGACGCCGGCTTGGACAGTAGTAACGGAAATCCGCTTGATTTAACTCCTGCCGATCCTGCTTGTGGAGACTATACAGATGAAGATGTCCAAAATGGCCACCGCATTATAGTGGAAGTGACAGCGCAGTGGCAACCCATTGTTCCGATTGTGCCTCTTGAGCCATTCACGATCACATCTCAAAGCGAACGCACTATTCTTGCATCCGTTTCCATTTCCGTCACGTCTGTGCCGCAGGGCTGGCAAAACAGCGGCAATGGCATTCTTACTCTTTCAATATCCGTTGCACCAACCACCTATTCGACAGTCGGACAAACGATCACATACACCTATACTCTGAAAAATACAGGCTCAGGAGATCTTTCCGCGCCATTTACAGTTACAAATACAATTACAGGTTATTCTCCCGTCACTTTCACATGCGCAGGCGCGCCTGCCACACTTGCGTCTGGCGGTTCTTTCAACTGTATAGGCACATACCAAATTATACAAGCAGACCTTGATGCAGGTTCAGTAACAAATACAGCCACAGCCTCGGCAAACGGGTCTCCTTCCAATACAGTTTCAAAGACAATAACAGCAAACGCAGCCCCGGCGCTTAGCTTGAGCAAAAGCGCATCCCCAACTGCTTCATCCACCGTTGGCGCAATTATCACCTACACTTACACGCTTACAAATACAGGAAACGTCAGCCTGACATCACCCTATGCAGTCGCTGACAATAAAATTGCAAGCGTAAATTGCTCAGGAGCAGCCAGCCCGCTTGCGCCTACAGCATCTACGACCTGCACTGCATCCTATTCGATCACAAACAATGATATTACCAACGGGTCTGTCGTTAATCAAGCAGCGGGGACTGCGAAATTTAAGACAACAACGATTACATCCAACAACGCAACCGCGACGGTTTTAACCCCTCCGCTGGTGCTAGCGATCAGCGTCTCGCCGCTTACGGCTACGCTTCCAAACCAGGTAATAACATACACCTTTTCGGTACTCAACAACAGTGCCTTCACCGCAAACTCATTAAGTGTTACCGACAGCAGGATAACGGTTACCTGCCCATCCACAACGTTAGCAGCCGGCAGTACGATCAACTGTACCGGTACATATACTGTCACTCAGGCGGATCTTGATGCCGGTGGCACGATCAGTAATTCCGCACAGGCTGCAGCAAATAATGGCTCTCCTATTTCTTCCAATACTGTAACAGCCAGTGTCGCGATTTCACAAACGCCGGCCCTTTCGGCAACAGTAAGCGGATCGCCGGCACAACCTGTCCCACCTGACACTACCCTGCCCGCAAACACAACAATAATTACATATACCTACACTTTAACAAATACAGGCAACGTCACACTCTCATCTCCATTTTCAGTGACTGACAATAAGACCACGATCACTTGTTCCGACCAGGCAAGCATGGCTCCCGCGGCGACAAAAACCTGCACAGGAACATACCCAATTACAGCAGCCGATGAATCAGCAGGCTCGGTTATTAATACCGGAACCGCATCTGCTGTATTTGGCGCCCAAACGATCACATCCAGCCCTGCCAGTTTCACGGTCATCACATATTCCGGCGCACGCTTCAACCTTGTCACCACGCAGAATAAAAACACCCCCATTACTCCAGCCGACCTAACCATTTCATACACATACACGCTGACCAACACCGGCGGTGTCACGCTCTCGAAGCCATATACGATCTCATCCAGCTTGCAATCCACCCTACTTATTGCAGGCACAGGCGGCTCGGATACACCTACAACAACTTCGTTTAGCCCGGACTGCACCTCTGCCGCCGCCAGCATTGCCCCCGGTATTTCAACCAATTGCATTTACACCCATACCCATCCATCCGGTACTGGCTCTTCAACCCTTGAGAATAGTACATTGACGGCAAGTATCGGCGGGACGCCCGTCACAAGCTTGCCGGGTCCGCTGACAGCCACTGTATACAACTGCACAACTTCTAATTTTGCAGTCGGTAGTTTAAGCACAAATAACAAGATAGTTACCTGGGCCATCACCAATACGGTTGGCATCACCCTTCCGATAAGCTCGATAAGCATCAATTGGGCGAACTCAGGCTCAGGCGCAAGCTACTGGGAGTTGAAGGGAGTATCACTAAATAATTCATCAAGTTTAACCACAGGCACTCTTCCAGACATTAGTAGTCCTTACTCTTCAGGAAGCGGAATGCTGACGGGCTCAAGTTCCGCGGCAAGCATGACGACGATAACCTTTGAATTCTCGAAGAACAACCCCACTGGTTTGTCGGCGAGCATTACGATGGCCTCTCCCTATGGAAATTGTTCGCGCTAGGAACCTTATGAAAACAAAAATCTTCACCAACATAAAAGAAGAACCCCACGGGCAAAGTTTGGTGGAACTTGCCATCAGCCTGATGATCATTCTGCTGCTGCTGCTCGGCGCAGTTGAATTCAGCCTGGCGCTTTTCCAATACGTCACCATCCGTGATGCGGCCCAGGAAGGCGCAATTTATGGGTCCATCAACCCGACAGAAGAGTCTGGCATACAATGGCGCGCCAAGGCCGCGGCCTCAGACGTTTTGCCTCAGCTCCCAAAGAATGATGTAGCAGTTACCATTAATGAAGATGAAAATCATGTGGGTAAAACTATTTCTCAAGCCATTGCCGCCAATGAAGCATGCGAAGGAACAACCTCCGGCTCGCCAAATTCACTTACAGTAACCATTACCTTTGCCCATCCGATTACCTTCCCCCTCGTTGGCCCCGTGATCGGCTCAAACACGATCAACCTGACTGCCAGAGTCACCAACACGATCCTCCAGCCAACATGCCCCTAAGAGACTGTTTCTTAAGGGCTTTTTTACCACAGAGATCACAAAGATCACGGAGAAAACCTTTAAAAAAAACTCTCCCGAAAGAACCTCGGGACGATGTGTGAACTCCGTGCTCTCTGTGGTTAATGCTCTTTTCTAGCATAATATTCGGACTTAAGAAACACTCTTTAAGCAAGAAAATAGAGGTTGAAATGTTCAATAAAAATAAATTTTCACGAAACGAAAGCGGGCAGGCGCTGATCATGATCGTATTTGCGATCATCGGCTTGATCGCGTTGACCGCGCTGACCGTTGACGGCGGTAACGCCTACTCGAACCGCCGCCATGCCCAAAATGCGGCCGACACAGCCGCTTTCGCCGCCGCGCGAGCAAAAGTCCGCCAGGAGACTTGGAAAGACGCCGCTCTTGTGATCGCCTCGGAAAATGGCTTCACCGATCTACTCTCGGACGATACCTCCAGCAATAGCCTTGTCAATGTTGAAGTTTATGGATGTGAAGAAAATAAACCGGAATACGCAAATTGCGGTGGCTACGAGGGAAACGACGAATACATAGAGGTGGTAATCACATCCACGGTTGACACCTTCTTTGCGCCCATTGTTGGCATTCAACAGGTCACCAACAGAGTCAAGGCGATTGCACAGGCAAAACCTTCTTCCGTAGATGCCGCCCTGCTTGCGAACGCCATGGTCTCATTAATGACTGGCTGTAAACCAAGCGGCTGGCCGCACGATCCATTTACCATTAGCGGTAATTCCACCTCGATCGTGGGCGGCTCTGGCGTTTTCATAAATTCCAACTGTGCCAACGCCTTAAATCAAAACGGCGCCGCCACAATGAATGCTGAATTCGGGGTATGTGTTGTTGGCACAAGCAATGTCGCCCCCGGTAGTGTTAACCCGCCTCCTGTATCAAATTGCGGCACGCCTCTGGCTTACCCTCCAGTAGTTTTGCCAAACCCATCATGTGACACCAACGGTGATGGCATGATCAACCCGTCTGAAGAAGGAACGATCACACAAACCTCATCCAATCCAATAATCTACACCGCATCCCCCGGCTATTACGGTGGGGATTTTCCAAACACCTCACCTTCAGGAAAACTGATCATGCAAAAAGGCGTTTACTGTATTGATCATGATTTCCTACTCAACAGCCAATGGGATGTCACCACTGACGCCAATGATAATGGGAATTTTGACCCATACTCCGAAGGCGTCCTCATTATGGTTGAAAATGGAGGCATTACATTAAATGGCTCATCCACAATTGATCTGCATGCGCTCTCATCAGAAGACCCCAACATCCCGGAAGACCTTCAGAATCTGCTATTCTTCATGCCTCTCGGGAACGATTCAACCTTGACCATGAACGGCGCATCCGGTTCGGCGTTCACCGGCTCGATCTGGGCGCCCTCTTCCCACTGCTCGCTCGAAGGCAACAACACCTCTTATGATGTAAACAGCCAGCTCATGTGTTACAGCATGTCCCTTTCCGGCAGCGCAAACATTGACATCACCTACAATGAGAATGAAAACCACATTATCCAGGTGCCTCCCTCGATAGAATTAACAAAATAAAATGAATTTCAAAAATACGGAAAAGGGTCAGGCGATCATCCTGATCGTATTCTCAATCATCGGATTAATCGGCATTACCGCCCTGGCAGTGGATGGCGGTAATGCTTACGTTGAAAAAAGACGCGCCCAAAATGCCGCCGACGCCAGCGCCCTGGGCGGCGCTTTGGCGCGCATCAAGGGCTATAGCTGGGTTCAGGAGTCATATAACATCGCAGAAAGCAATGGCTTTGATAACAATGGCGAAACGAATGCCGTGCAGGTATTCAGCCCGCCCGCCACGGGAGAATACACCGGGGATGTGGAATATATCCAGGTCATCATTACCAATCATGTCCCCACTTATTTTGGAAGCGTGATTGGCATTCGACAGGTCACTGTAACCGGCGAAGCCGTTTCACGCACAAAAACACCGGAGATCAAAGAAATCCTGGGCGGTAACGCTATCATCAGTCTGGCGCCCACCAGCGACTGCAACAACCAACGGTCGTTTTGGATCCACGGCGAATCGACATTGGATATCAGCGGCGGCGGCATCTTTATCAACTCCAACAACCCGGATTGCGCCCTGATCCAAAACGGAAGTGGCAGCATCCGCATTGTGGGTGGTGAAATCTCGGTCGTTGGCGGGGCAAATATCCAAAAACCAAAATTGCTGACACCCTATCCCCCGAAGACGAACGGCATTCCCATTTCATACCCGCCCCCATTCTTTATGCCAAAGGTCGGCTGCGGGGGAAAAATGGCTGAGGTCTTGGAAGATGGCATTACCATGAGTCCCGGATCGTACGACGAGGACATCTTCCCTCCCGAAGGCGTACAGTTCCTTGAATCAGGCGTGTACTGCATTGGTGGCGATTTTTTAATCGGCGGCGGTTCGCTCGAAGGGAGTAGCGTTGTCATTAAAATGGAACATGGAAAAATCAAATGGAGCGGAAACGCCTCCATCAATCTGGGAGCGCCAAGTGGCGGAGACCTGGCCGGCCTGCTGATCTATGCGCCCATAGAAAACAAAAATAAAATGGTGATCACGAGCGATGAAAACTCATCCTTAAGAGGCACCATCTTAATGCCGGGCGCCGAAATTCACCTCAACGGTGGCAGTTCCGAAGATGGGTATCACAGCCAGATCATCGGATATCGAATTGAATCCAACGGGCAGAGTAATATTGTCATCAAATATAAGGATGAACAAAATTACGATACCTACAACATGCCCGAAATACAACTGACCCAATAAAGCATGACATTTATCAATCCTGCGCTTCGGGCGTGTCCTTCAGCCTGAGCCTGCGCAATCAGGTATAATCCCCGCCGGATCATTTACCGTGTACAGGAGGTGAAACGAAGCATTCATCAGGGAAAGACAGCGCATGATCCTTTGTTAAAAAGGATGACGAGGATAAGGGTTCTTCATTGCAAAATGAAGTTAACCTGTCTGGGTTTCGATACGTTGCTTCGCAACTACTCAACCCGCAGACAGGGAAAATCGAAAGTTCAGCGGAAGCCCTTCGGGTGTGCCATCACCCGTCAAATCTTTCCCTCCAGAGATAACTTTGCTTATAACACCGCGTGAGTGATCGCGCGGTCAAAAGGCAATGGATGGCAAAAAACAAAAAGAGATTAGTGAGTAGAGAGCAGTGAATAGTGACAGCCAATCATACTAATCACTAATTATCTAAATACTAATCTCCAATCTCTAAACTCGGAGGACCCCAACTATGTGTGGAATCGTCGGATATGTCGGCCCGCGTGATGCGACGCCGATCATCCTCAATGGCTTAAAACGGCTTGAATACCGCGGCTATGACTCGGCTGGAGTAGCTGTTATCAATGGCGACCAGATCGAAGTCCGCAGGGACGCTGGTAAGTTATCCCAATTAATAGACCACGTTAGTAAAAGTCCGCTGAAAGGCGCGCCCGGCATCGGTCATACTCGCTGGGCAACCCACGGGGCACCCTCGGCACGCAACGCGCATCCGCATGTCGGCAATTCGGGAAAGATCGTCGTCGTTCACAACGGCATCGTGGAAAATTTCCTTGAACTCAAAGAGGAACTAACCAGCGAAGGCATGACCTTCAACTCAGAAACTGACACCGAAACCATTGTGCAGCTGGCCGAGCACATAAAAGCGGGAGGAAGCAGTCTGGAAGATGCGGCGCGAAAAACATTCAACCAGATCGAAGGCGCGAACGTGGTTGTATTGATGTCCACCGATGAGCCTGATAAGATCGTCACCGCTCGAATTGGAAACGCGGGCGGCGTCGTGATCGGCCTGGGCGATAACGAAAATTTTATAGCGTCCGATATTCCCGCTATTCTCGAACACACGCGTAAAGTGATTTTCCTGGAGTCACGCCAGATGGCCATTGTGACGCGCGACAGCGTGCGTGTGGAAACGCTGGATGGCAGGGAAGTAAAACCTGAAATCCATACGATCGCCTGGGACGCGGTCTCTGCGGAAAAAGGCGAGTACCGTCACTTCATGCAAAAAGAGATCCATGAGCAGGTACGCGCTTTAACCGATACGCTGGCCGGCCGCGTTGATTTTCAGGAGGGGCGCATTCGCCTGCCCGAATTAAACCTGACCCCGCAAATTGCAAAACGGATAAAACGCATCTATATCACCGCCTGCGGCACTGCCGCATACGCCGGCATGGTTGGAAAATACCTGATCGAAAAGATCGCGCGCGTGCCCGTCGAAGTAGTGATCGCCTCGGAATTCCGTTACAGCGACCCGATCATTGACAAAAATACAGTGGTGCTCGCCATCTCCCAATCCGGTGAAACAGCAGATACGCTCGCCGCGATGGAAGAAGGCCGCCGCAAAGGCGCCATCATTTGGAGTATCGTCAATGCGATCGGTTCGCAAGCCATGCGCGTTGCAGATGGCTATATTTCCATGCAAACAGGACCGGAGGTGGGCGTGGCTTCTACGAAAGCATTTACCGCGCCGCTCGCGGATCAGTACATGCTCGCCATTTTACTTGCGGATTTGCGCGGCACTTTGGATGAAGAGACTCGCAAATCGCTCGTTGCGGACCTGCGGCTGGTGCCTGACCTGGCAGGCAGAGTGCTCGACACGGATGCTGAAATTGAAAAAGTGGCGCAGGTCCTGAAGGATATTCAGCATTGTCTCTACCTCGGGCGCGGTATCAACATGCCGATCGCGTACGAGGGCGCGTTAAAGTTAAAGGAAATTTCATATATTCATGCGGAGGGATATCCCGCCGGCGAAATGAAGCATGGTCCGATTGCTTTAATTGACGAGCAAATGCCCGTGCTCTGTATTGCGCCAAAAGATCCCTGGCATGAAAAAATGATCTCACAGATCCAACAAGCCAAGGCAAGGGGAGGCATCGTGATCGCCATCGCAACCGAAGGGGATGAACTTATCAAAGATATGGTGGATCACATTCTCTGGGTGCCGCAAGCGCCCTGGATGTTGTCGCCGATCATCACCGTCTTACCTCTCCAACTCCTGGCCTACCATATTGCGGCCATCCGCGGACTGGATGTTGACCAGCCACGAAACCTGGCGAAAAGTGTCACGGTAGAGTAAAAAAACGCAGGAGACCCAAAAAAGATGATGTCTCCTGCGTTTTTTATACCTAACAATTTTGTGTTTGCCTAAGAAGCAGGAAAGAGTATAATTTTGTCCACGGAAGTTTGAGGAAAGGATCTGCTCATGCAAACCCACAAGAAATCTGAAAAGGGACAGGCCATTATATTGATCGTTTTTGCGATCATCGGCTTGATTGGCTTAACCGGACTGACAGTGGACGGCGGCCTGGTGTACTCAGACAGACGTCAGGCCCAAAACGCAGCAGATTCCGCGGCGTTTGCCGCCGCGCTTGCTTACAGCAGAAATCTAGATTTCTCGAAATCCTCAAAAGCCGCAGAAGGAGCCGCTCGGACGAACGGCTACAACAATGACGCCACACCTAACACCGTAAAGGTCACCCCCGCTCCCGCCCCCGATGCCTGTCTCCAACCACCAAGAAATGGTTGGGAATTTACTGTTGTGATCACATCTCAAGTAAATACAACCTTTTCAACCGTTGTGGGTATTCAACAGGTGACAAATATTGTTACCGCCAAGACCCTTGCATGTGACACCTATGTTGCGCCCATGTTTAATGGCAATGCTATCGTAAGCCTTGCTCCGTCTGGTAAAGGCTTTGACGCAACCGGTAATCCGAATTGGACAATTACCGGTGGAGGTATTTTCTCAAACTCCGTTAGTTCAAATTCTGTGTACTGTAATGGCAGTACAAACTTAAGCGCTCCATCCATCTCCACAGTAGGTAATGTCGCATTAGGGTGTAACGCAACCATAACCAACGGAATCGCAACCGGCGGAACACAATATACATGGGACATGTACAAAAGCCAACTGCCTCCCACGCCCGATTGCACTGGAACTGCCACCTTCTCAAACGGACAATGGCACCCGGCCGCAAACACAGTAGGCACCAACATAGGAAGCAATGTAGCCCTTAATGGCACAATGAATTTTTCCTCGGGTTTATATTGTGTTACCAATAATCCGGGCAATGGTCACTACAGCGGTGCGATCACTGGAACGGGTGTGACATTTTACGTGCCAAACTCAAACTTCACCATAAAATTCAACGGTGGAAATAACAGCAGTTTTAATGCCGAGGCTCCAACTGGCGGAGATTATGCAGGCATCCTGCTATATGTAGAACCCCAGGTGACCAATGGAGTCCTTCAAAACACAGGGTCAATTGACCTGCGTGGAAACGGGAGTACAAACACCGTCGGCACAATCCTTGCCCCCTCCGCAGACATTACGATGTTTGGAAACTCTAGCTCGGCTGGTTTGATCAATTCACAGATCATTGGATATCAAGTGGATACAGGTGGCAGCGCGAATATCAAACTTGAGTACCACTCTGACGACAACTTTCAGACTGCCCAGCCAATAACAATATCCCTGCTCAAGTAAATTGCCCTGCAAATAAAAAAGCGATTCAAATTCTTGAATCGCTTTTTTATTGATATCAAGTCCGTTCATGTATAATCCTAAAATAATAAAAATAAAGAGGTAACCATGCGTCCAGACTGGAACTCATATTCCATGAAAATCGCCTACGCCGTATCTGAAAGAAACACTTGTAACCGCGTTTTCGTCGGCTGTGTGCTGGTGCTGGAAAAATGCATCCTCACAACAGGTTTCAACGGCTCACCGGCCGCACAGGTGTCGCAGGCTTCGCACTTCAAAGATTTTGTCTGAGCAAATGAAAAGACCTCAGGTATACTTCTCAAGTATAAAATTCAAACCTTCCCAAATTGGAGGCCAAATGAATACACGTATATTTCAGCTCATCTCAAGCGGACTCGCCCTTCTCATCCTGCTCTCGGCCTGTGCACCCGCAGCACCCCCCACCCCCACCGTGGACGTGGTCGGCACGCGCGCCGCAGAACTGGCTTCCATAATGTTGACCCAGACCGTGGCCGCCTATTCCCCCACTCCCCCGCCTACCTTCACGCCTGAGCCAACCGCAACCATCGAACCCACCCCCGCGGAGATCAAACCTCCCACTATTAAAAATGGACCTGCAACCTGTTACCTCAAACCTGCCGCTGCCGGTGCGTTCACCAGTAACATCACAAATACAAAGGTTGTAGAACTGCTCGCCATTGGAGCCACGCCCGGCTGGTACAAGATTCGAGACCCGTACTTCGGCTCACCATGTTGGGTTGCTGAAAATAATTTGGAACTCGACATCAATATGGACCTTTCCACTTTTCCAATTGAGTAGCGGCTGTTTGTGAGGCTCACTAAGGGAGCGGTTGGAAGACTTCGGCTTCCAACCGCTTCCCTTTTTTATTAGGATTTCTTCATTTTTATGCATCCGTATATATCTGAGGTGGCAAACGTGGGAAAGACAACCCACTTTTAATCCATTATCATTGCTAAAATTGGAGAATTCATGATGCGCCCACAAAACATAAAAAAGATGCTCGCCATGAGTATTGCATCCACACTATTCATTTTGATCATCACAGCCTGCGTCGAAAAATATGGTGGGGCCGATTCGCCAAAGATCGAATCCATACCCATTCTCCCCGCGAGCACACAAGGCATAAGACTGCCAACCGCTACGGTGACACCCGCGCCGCAGACGCTCTCCACGCCAGCATCGTTTGGGCCAGATAAAGAAAATTTCCCCGCAGACTACAATCCATTGAATGCGCAGCAAATGGAAGACCCAAGCCTGCTTGATATACCAGCGTTGCTGGTTTCGATCTCGCACTTTCCCACAAGCGCGCGTCCGCAGGCCGGGCTGTCTTTTGCGCCCTGGGTCTTTGAATTTTATATCACCGAAGGCGCCACACGTTTTCTATCCGTTTTTTATGGCGATTATCCCAGACCGGAAATCCCCGTCACTGGGGATTGCGAAATTCGCGAGGATATTTTTATTCAAACTGCAAACATGCTCGGCAATCGAGTCTGGCTGGATAAAAATAAAAACGGGCGGCAGGAATCCTACGAACCTGGCGTGGGCGGTGTGTGCGTCAAACTTTATGATTCGTCAGGTCAACTCAATCAGCAGACCACCAGCGACTCAAACGGCTATTACGGCTTCAATGTGGAGGCGGGCAAATACATCGTTGAATTTAATGTGCCGGAACGGCTGGCGTTCACGAGTCAAAACGTCGGGGATGAAAATGCCGATAGCGACGCCGCCCAGATATCGGGGCGGGCTGAGGCGGATGTCTATGCCTCGCTTCTTTATCTGGACGCAGGCTTGATTCCGTCCGAGGCAGTCAAACCAACCTCAAGCGACTCCGTTCAAATACCCAACGCGGAGGTCGGTCCTATTCGCTCGGGCCGCATGTTCTATGCAGACATTGGAGGCTTCTTCCGCAGTTCATGTTTGATCTATGCCTTCGCCTCACCGGAGGTTTTGGAACTGATTCCGCAATGCGTGTTCGTGCAGCATGATGAAGCCAGCGGCGGCGCGATGATGTCGCTCGAAAGAATGAAGAAGATCGCAGAAGACAACAAACGCCTGACGCCGAATAATTTTAATTATTCGGGCAACCTGTTTACCGAAGAAGCACCTGCAGGCGGCTTACCTGCGGAACAGATCAATGTGTACGTGGCTTATCTCAATCAATCAGGCTGGACGTATGATCCGCTATCGAGTTCATGGCTAAGATTTGTGGATGATGCCAAAGTTGAAAACGCAGGGCAACTCCACGCGGAGATAGACCGCCTGACAGGCAGACAGTTACAGTTTGAAAATATCATCGTCATTTTTGCTGAACATGAAGTGATCACCCCCACCAATTTGGATATTCGTCTTGCATTGGGCAACAGCGGCTTTGCATATTTATTCCGAGACGGCAAAAAATATGACATCCGCTGGAGCCTGAAAGCCCGCGAGTATGAAAAGAAAACAGGGCAACCCAGACCTGTTTATTTTGTCAATGCAGACGGAAGCCAGGTCGCCCTCAAACCCGGCAACACATGGATCTTTGTGGCTTCGCCCTATTCAGTTGTATCGGATGAGGGCGATGGTATCTGGAAATTGAGATACTATCCACCTGAAGGCGCGAAGTAATATCCGTCATTGCTTCGGGTGGTACGCGAACGCGTACCACCCGAAGCAATCTCCCGCATCGCATTGGAGATTGCTTTGTCGCTATCGCTCATCGCGATGACAATAAGGAGAAACCATGCATCCCTACACTATTTCCTTGAAATCCCTCTTTGAGAAAAACGCAAACCCACCGAATGCCGTCCCCATGAAGAAATACATGCGTGACCAGTTCGATTATCTGGGAATAAAAACGCCGATAAGAGTGGCGCTGCAAAATGAATTTATCAAGGAAAATGGACTTCCTCCACTTGATGAACTCGATTCAATTTTGCGCGCTCTGTGGAGTTTGCCCCAGCGCGAATTTCAATACACGGCAACGAGTCTGCTCGGAAAACTTGAAAACAAACTCGAACCCGAATTCAATACCACCGTTGAATATCTGCTCATTACCAAATCCTGGTGGGATACGGTGGACACACTTGCGGGTCACTCAGTGGGGACTCATTTCAAACGTTTTCCCAAAGTGCGGGAAAAATATCTCAAGAAGTGGCGCAAGTCCGATAATTTCTGGCTGCGCCGCACGGCACTGCTTTTTCAACTCAGCTACAAAAAAGAAACCGACTTCGGTCTGCTGTGCGAGATCATTCAGGAAAATCTCGGATCGGATGAATTCTTCATCAACAAAGCCATCGGCTGGGCATTACGTCAATATGCGCACACAAATCCCGCACCTGTGAAGAAATTCGTGAAGGCGACGAAGGAATTGCATCCGTTAAGTCGGCGCGAGGCGTTGAAGAATATCGGGGAATGAAGTCTGTACTCTATTTCACATATCAGGCTTTATAATTGCGGCATCACCCTTAGGAGGAACCCATGAGCAAAAATAATGAAGCAGTGATCTTGAGTGCAGCACGCACAGCCGTTGGAAAATTTCAGGGCGGGCTGAGCAGTATCCCCGCTGTAAAACTTGGCGCAGCGGCGGTCAAAGCCGCAGTGGAACGCGCAGGCATTGACACGAAAGATATCGATGAGGTCCTGATGGGCAACGTCGTTCAGGCGGGCAATGGGCAGGCTCCCGCACGCCAGGCCTCAATTCTTGCGGGCATTCCTGCAACCGTCGGCGCAACCACAATTAACAAAGTTTGCGGATCGGGCTTGAAGGCCGCCATGCTGTCGGCGCAAGCCATCCGCGCTGGCGATGCAGATCTGTTCGTCGCAGGCGGCATGGAGTCCATGAGCCGCGCGCCGTATTTGGTCAGCGGGCGCTCGGGCGAACTGAAATTCGGCAATCAAACCCTGACCGATGCCCTGCTCAACGATGGCTTGTGGGATCCTTTTGAAAATTGGGGCATGGGCAACGCCGCAGAATTTATCGCGGGCGAATATGAGGTCACACGCGAGGCGATGGATGAATTCGCGCTTCGCTCCCACCTGAAAGCTGTTGAGGCTCAAGAAGCGGGACGGTTCAAGCTGGAAATTGTTCCCGTCGAAATCCCCGGACGAAAAGGAGAAGTGACCCTCTTCGACAAAGACGAAGGTCCGCGTAAAGATGCCTCGCTTGAATCACTCGCGAAATTAAAGCCCGCCTTCAAAACCGATGGCAAAGTGACAGCGGGCAATGCCTCGTCCATGAACGATGGCGCGGCAGCGGTTGTGATTTCTTCTCGCGCTTACGCAGAAAAGAATAATCTCAGGCCCATTGCTCACATTGTTGGCTACGCGCAGGCAGCTTTGGAGTCGAAATATTTATTCGCCGCACCAGCTTATGCCATGCCAAAACTATTAAAGAAAATCGGCTGGGCATTGAAAGATGTCGACCTGATTGAACTCAACGAAGCCTTCGCCGCCCAAGTCCTTGCGGACGGTTACGCCCTCGCCGACCAGGGCTGGGACTGGGACAAGGTCAACGTGAATGGCGGCGCGATCGCGCTCGGTCACCCACTCGGCGCAAGCGGCGCGCGTGTATTGACGACTCTCATCTATGCTTTGAAAGATCGCGGCTTGAAACGCGGCGTTGCTTCATTATGTCTCGGCGGCGGCGAGGCAGTCGCGATGGCGGTGGAAGTAGAGTAAATAAAACACTCTGGTGGTCGAGTAGGGCGAGCGCTTTTCTCGCCCGTATCGAGACCGCCTGCCACATAAACATTTTCAATTATTGGTGGTTTCGACACCGCACTGCGCCAAACATAGTGCGGTGCAAGTGTACGCCCCTCAAAGATCATTCGGGGCTACTCAACCACCAGAGTAATAAGGAAAAATAAAATGGATACCATAGAACGCAACGAAAAAATTGAACTCTACGGGCGTGGATTCAGCCTCTTGAAAGCCGCTCTGGCTGAGGTCCCGCAGGAGGCGTTGAAGTTTAAGCCTGAGCCAACAGAGTGGAGTGTCCACGAGATCATCATCCACATCGCGGACAGTGAATCCAATGCGGCGTTACGCGCGCGCAAATTGATCGTCGAACCGGGCGGCGCGTTGATGGGTTACGATCAGGATGTGTGGGCTATCGAGTTGGATTATCACGACCAGAACCTTGAAGACGCGCTGGAAACAACAAGGCTCGTCCGCAAGACAACGTATGAACTGCTCAAGCGACAACCCGAAGAAGTATTTACTCATACAATAAAGCATCCCGAATATGATGAACCTTATACATTCGAGAAGTGGATCAAGATCTATTCAGGGCACATCCCCGGGCATATTGAGCAGATAAAAAATAATGTGAAGTTATGGCAACGACAAAACCTAAAGTAGAGACAAAATGAACACGGAAAAACGCCTGCAAAAGATCGAATTATATGGAAAGGGCTATGATCTTTTGATCGAAACCCTTAAAGATGTCCCGCTTGAAATATGGCAATTTAAACCAGCGCCTGCCGAATGGAGCATCCATGAGATCATCATCCATTTGGCGGATAGTGAGGCTATTGCCGCCCAACAAGCGCGATTGATGGTAGCAGAGCCTGGCGGGACCGTGATGGCATACAACCCTGATGCCTGGGCAAGCAACCTTCACTATCATGAACAGGATGCAGAGGAGGCTTTACAACTTTTACGATTGACACGCGCCTTTACATATCGCTGGTTCAAAAATCTGCCAGAAAAAGCCTTCACCCTTTCTGCCGCCTATCCGGGCGACGAAGAACTTTACCTGCTGGATGATCTGCTTCGAATTTATGCAGGTCACATACCCAGTCACATCGAGCAGATCAAGAATAATGTAGAGGTGTGGAAAAACAAATAGCATTTCGTTGCGAGGTGGGCGCCCTGCCCATGGCGGTGTCGTCAGCCTGTCGAAGGGAAGCAACCTCCAAATAAATAGGAGATTGCTTCGGGCAAAGTGCGCCCTCGCAACGACATTATAGGAGAACACATGACCATTAAAAATATATTTGTTATTGGATCGGGAACAATGGGCAACGGCATTGCACAGGTTGCGGCGACATCGGGGTATCAAGTGACGTGCATGGATGTAGCGCCCGCCGCGCTGGAAAAAGCAAAGGCAACGATTGCAAAATCCACCGCGAAATTATTGGAGAAGGGCGCGATCAACGCGGAGCAAAAGGCTTCGGCGGATAAGATTCAATTCGTGGGGAACATGGACGCGATGAAAGTCGCGGATCTGGTCATCGAAGCCGCGACCGAAAACCCCGAATTGAAATTCAAGATATTCAAAGACATGGACGCCAACGCGCGCGAAGGTGTGATACTGGCATCCAACACTTCGTCCATTTCAATTACAAAGATCGCCGCCGTAACCAAACGACCCGATAAAGTCATCGGCATGCATTTCATGAATCCCGTGCCGTTGATGAAACTGGTCGAAGTCATCCGTGGACTTGGCACCTCTGATGAAACCACAAAAACCATCATGCAACTCTGCAAAGTTATGGGCAAGGAACCTGTCGAAGCCAATGACTCACCAGGCTTTATCTCGAACCGCATTTTATGCCCGATGATCAACGAAGCGATCTTTGCCCTTCAGGAAAATGTCGGCACACCCGAAGCGATTGACCAGGTGATGAAGCTGGGCATGAATCATCCCATGGGTCCGCTGGCACTCGCCGACTTGATTGGCTTGGATGTTGTATTATTTGTAATGGAAGTTTTGCAAAGGGACTTGGGCGAGGATAAATACCGTCCCGCATATTTACTTCGTAAAATGGTTGACGCTGGTTATTTGGGAAGGAAAGCAGGAAGAGGGTTTTACCAATATTAACTGAGAATTACTGACTTATGATGGTTGTATTTCACCTTTTTTTGTCGTATTATGATGTCAAAGGATTTTACGGTTTCCAATCTGAGGAGAAGAACGATGTCAAATAAAGGTTTTGCCCAAGTTTCCGTGCTCGTCTTGTTCCTTTTGGCTTTCCTTGTGACTCCGCTCAGCGTCCAGGCTGGAGGAGTCTGTGGCGGTACATACGTCGTCGAGCAGGGTGAAACGGTTGAGACAATTGCCGCGAAGTGCGGTACCAAAGTGTCTGCCATTTACGCCGCCAACCCCGGTATCAGCGGATCTCTGTATACAGGCCAGGTCTTGACGGTTCCCGGCAGCAACTATAACAACCAAAGCAACAATGAAATTTACAGCAGTAATAACGGCACTTACATCGTTCAATATGGTGATACATTCTCCGTGATTGCCAGCCGTTTTGGGGTGAGCATGTACGATCTATGGATCGCCAATCCGTACATCTGGGATATAAACGTTTTGTATGCCGGGCAGGTCATCCATGTTCCAGGCTCATCCTGGGTTGCAATTGTGCCAACTCCTGCGAAGACCCCTATTCCACTTTCTTATGGCACAGTACCCAAAGGAACTCCATATGGAGCAATCAAATTATCCAATAAAGCCAACGCTGACGTTTATGTGTCATTGCAGGGTACAACGAGGGACGGCATCCAAGTGATTAACGAATATCCGGTCAGCAAGACATTGAATGTCGAGGTGCCAGCCGGCTGGTATGTCTATGTTGCCTGGGTTGGTGGACAGAAATTCGTCGGACAATTCAACCTGGGTGGAGATTCGGATCATTCCATCACGTTTTACAGCAATAAAGTCACCGTTGATTAATAAAATCGGGCATTGGCCTGTTGCCAACACTCCCCCTTGTCAATAATTTCAAAAAATTACCTGATCGACAAACAATCCTCCCCCAAATTCCTGCGAAATTTGGGGGGGATGTCTCCGCCGTTGGCGGGACAGAGGGGGTGAAATCGAGCACAATGGAACTTGCTCTCAAAGAAATGAGACTCGCCAAAACCCCAGAATCAAAACAAGTACAGCAAATGATTCATCCAAACTCTTGTCAAAAACCAAACAGCCCTTCCCCCTTTTGGGGGAAGTTGGAAGGGGGTTCTCATGCCCCATGACCAAGCCTACCTCCAAGCAGAAAAGAAAATCGAACAAGCGCGGCGCTCAAACAACCAACTAAAGAGGTGGTAGAATCAAAACATGGAAGAGAACATACCTGTTCTAAAAGAAGTCAAGCCGCTAAAAAATTTTCGCCTGCATGTCAAATTCTCGGACGGTGTGAAAGGTGAAGTTAACCTTTCCGAATTCGCGGGCAGGGGAGTCTTTGCGCTGTGGAATGATTACAGCCAGTTCGAGAACGTAACGATTGGCTCAAGCGGCGAACTGGTATGGAATAAAGATGTGGATATGGATGGGTTGGGGATATACCTGAAACTCACCAACAAGAAACCTGAAGACGTTTTGCCTAGACTTCAAGAACGTTCTCATGCCTGAGATCAGCCGTTTCTTCGGAATCAGTATCAAAATGTTCTTTGGCGATCATGTCCCGCCGCATTTTCATGCCGAGTATGGAGATTACAAAGCACAAGTAAATATTCGGTTGCACATTATCATAGCAGGAGACCTGCCGCCGCGCGTTCTGGGAATGGTCGTGGAATGGGCTTCGCTTCATCAGGACGAACTGTTTGAACTATGGGAACTCGCGGCACAAAACAAGCCCTTACATCGCATCGAACCGCTCAAGTAATCGAGTGAGCATAAGATCATCGCCCCTGTGACTATCATCAGGGGCGATTTTCTTTTCCAGAGTAAAATATCTCCATGAGAATCCAAAGACCTGACAGGTTCCCGCGAATCCTTGATATTCCCGAATCCCCGTCCCTGCACGCGACTCGGTTAAACAAGGTTCTCATGAAACCTGTCAGGTCTGTAAAGAGAGTACAGCAAATGATTCATCCAAACTCTTGTCAAAAACCAACCAATTTCTCCCCCTTGGGGGAGATGTCCGAAGGACAGAGGGTCCCTCCCATGCCCCATGACCAACCCTATCTCCCAGCACAAAACAAAATCGAACAAGCGCGGCGAAAAGAAAATTTCGGTATATAATCCATCCAAGGAGATTGACATGGTTTTACCTATTGCCATCGAATCAAGCGCAAAACGATTATTTCCCAATTTAAACCCTGAGCAGGCAATCGTGGAATTGCTCCTAGAACGCGCCCAAAAGAATCTCATCAAGTATCAATCTGGAGCGCGTGAATTTGAAGCAAAGTACAGCAAGGATTTCGAGACCTTTCGCAAAAAGATACTCTCGTCCAAACCCGACTCGGCGGTGGAGCAGGATTACTTCGACTGGGAACTTGCTGCCACAGGCGTTGCGGACATGCAGGAAGAGATCAAACGACTGAAGGCATTACAGAAAAAATCATGAACGCGGAACATTTGCCCGCCACGCTAGGGAAGGAACTCAAGCGGCGCAAGTACTTCGTCCGTATGGATATTCTCGACCAGACCGCGAGTCTGGTAAAAATTCGCCTATATGTAACCCCCGATCTATTCGTTCAAATTTATCGCAATGACCGATACCAGACCACCAATCTGGTTTTGATTCACAACAACCAGCGGCTCTATGCGCGCGACAAACTCGATGGTCGCTGGCATAGACATACCCATCTCGCGCCCGAAGAACATGACGCCAGCAAAGAGGGACAAAGACCTGTGGAAGTCAGCGAGTTTTTGGATGAGGTGGAAAAAGTAATAGCCGCCCTTGATCTGCCATAGGGCAGTTCATCCATGAATTCAAAAGTAAAATAAATCCCAATGAACACAAACCATCCACGAATTCTGACCACGAACCTTCGGCGAATGCCCACCCGTATTCGATTATTCGTGACCCCATTCGTGGACGGCACAACCCCACAATCAAAACAAATACAGCAAATGATTCATCCAACCTCTTGTCAAAAACCATACAGCCCTTCCCCCTTTTGGGGGAAGTTGGAAGGGGGGCCCCATGGCGCGTGACCAAGCCTATCTCCTAGCAGAAAAGAAAATCGCATTCATAAATGCGTCGCATCATATAAAACGTTGCACCCTCTTAATTTTCGAGTGCGAAAAGAGAAAAAATGAATACAGAACAGTTTGATAAACTTGTAAATCAAGGTCGTGCACTTTTGGTTAGCGATAAACATGTAGGAGATATACATCGGGATTTTAATAAATGGTTCGAAAACGTTTCAACTTGGCTTCAAGAATATTTTCCGAATTCGGCTTTATCTGCCGATTGGAGCAGCTTGGGCACATCAAATCTTCTGACAAAAAGAGGTTCTGACGACTCTGCTTCTACAACATGGTTATTTCAAACAATGGTTCAAACTCGATTGAAATGGTTGTCAAATTTAATGACTGCACTACAAAACACTCGTTCAACAAGAACAGACAAGCCAGGAGGCTTTATTATTAGCAGAAAAGTATTCATTGTTCATGGAAGAAATAATGAAATGAAAGAAACCCTTTCTAGATTTTTAGAAAAACTTGGGCTTGAACCAATAATATTGCATGAACAACCAAACGCAGGAAAGACGATTATTGAAAAGTTTCTGGAATATGCTGATGTTTCATTCGCTGTAATTTTAATGACCCCAGATGATACGGGTGGGCTATTGGGCGAATTATTCGAGAAGCAAAAACCGAGAGCCAGGCAAAATGTAATTCTTGAACTTGGATTTTTTCTTGGAAGAATAGGTCGAGAAAAAACCTGCATTATATATGATCAAACAGTTGAAAGACCTTCTGATTACGATGGGGTACTTTATATTCCACTTGACGACAAGGGAGCATGGCAATTAAGTCTTGCTAAAGAAATGAAAAACGCGTTATTACCGTTTGACATGAATGCATTATTGAAATGAAAATCAACCAATATTCATCCCAACTTCACATTCACCTCCCCCAAATTCCGAACTTTGGAATTTGGGGGAGGACGGGTGGGGGCAAAGGCGGCAATCATGGCGCGTAACGAAGCCTACCTCAAAGCAGAAAAGAAAATCGAAGAAGCTCTTAAATCGGGCGCAACGGAGCTTAATCTCCATGGTAATACAGATTTAAAACTTACTGAACTACCAGATTCCTTATGGCAACTCACACAGTTATATACATTGAATCTTTCCTACAATCAACTAACAACATTGCCAGAATCACTTGGGCAACTCACGCAGTTGCAAACGCTGGATCTCTCCGGTAACAAACTGATTTCACTACCTGATTCGCTGGTGAATTTGACAATTTTAAAAAAACTCGAATTTCTCAATCCTGGTTTTGAGTCACTGCCAATACAAATTTGTAAATTACGAGAATTAGAAATCTTGATTTTAGGAACTGGCCGGTACTTTAATAATATTCATATGACAACTGGCAGGGGCACACTCAACCATCTTCCGGTTGAGTTAGGGGATTTATCTTCACTAGAGGTATTATTACTAGGAAACAATCAAATTACTGAAATTCCCTCTTCCCTTTTACAACTCGAGAATTTGAAGATACTCGATCTCGAGAATAATCCGCTCAATCCCGAACTCGCAGCAGTCTACTGGCACGGTCTGGCAGCCATCAAAGCTTACTTACGCGCTAAAGCCACCGCTCGAAAGCTAAAAGTCTTCCTTTGTCACGCATCACAGGACAAACCTGCGGTTTACGATCTTTACAAAAAGCTCCTTGCTGAAGGGTGGATTGAGCCTTGGTTGGACGCTAAAAAATTGCTTCTTGGACAAGATTGGCAATCAGAGATTAAGAATGCAGTAGAGACAGCAGATAACGTCATAATTTTTCTCTCCCACACTTCAATTAACAAAGATGGGTTTATTCAAAAAGAACTTCGACTTGCAAAAGACATCGCGCTAGAAAAATCCGAAGGCTCAGTTTTTCTTATTCCCCTACGATTAGACGAGTGTGAAGTTCCACGAAGTTTACAAAGTTATCAATGGGGAAATTTCTTTGGTGAGGAACAGGAACAGACTTACAGCAATTTGTTAGAGTCTTTGAAACTTCGTCTCGAAGATATAAAACGTAAGGAAGTTTTCACGAAGTGAGGCGTAAACCATGCTCATTTACAAAATCCATCCCCAAGTAACGCACCCCGTATTAACCAATACCAGCCCTTCCCCCATTTGGGGGAAGTTGGAAGGGGGTTCCCATGGCGCGTGATTTTGCTTATGACGAAGCAGAAAAGAAAATCGAAAAAGCACGGCGCTCGAACGCTACGGAACTCTATCTCAATTCCATGGAACTCACCGAACTACCAGAGACTATTGGGCAACTTATACATTTACAGTCACTGGATCTCTTCGACAATCAATTGACTGCACTGCCTGAGTCGCTGGGCAACCTTACACAGTTAGAAATGCTTCGCCTTAAAATCAACCAACTGACAACATTACCAGCTTCGTTCGTCACTCTCCAAAATCTTAGAAAGCTTGTACTTGGTGATGGACAAGGCGGAAATCCTTTAAATCAACTTCCTTTGTGTGTCCGCGAACTGAAGAAACTTTCCAGCCTATGGGTGATAGATTGTAATCTCAAGTCTTTACCAGATTGGATAGCTAAACTCAGTGATTTACAATATTTATATCTTTCTGGTAATCATTTAACCGATCTTCCTTCTTCTATCCTCCAACTTAAACATTTGGATACACTCAACCTGATCGACAATCCCTTAAACCCCGAACTCGGTGCGGCATACAAACATAGTCTCACTTCAGTCAAAATCTATTTGCGCGCTAAATCCATAGGCGGGTCAATCACCATCAACGAAGCCAAACTTATCCTCGTCGGCGAAGGCGAAGTCGGCAAGACCTGTCTGATGGATGCGTTACTTGGCGACACTTGGCAGGAACATCCCTCCACTCACGGCATTGAAATCAAATCCTTTAGTATCACCAACCCCGACACCCAAACAGAGATCACCCTCAACGGCTGGGACTTCGGCGGACAGCGCGTCTACCGTCCCACGCACCAATTGTTCTTCAGCGCGCCCGCCGTCTATCTCGTCGTTTGGAAGCCGCGCGAAGGTCCCCAGCAGGGCTTCGTCAAGGAATGGATCAAACTGGTCAAGCACCGCGAGCCAGACGCAAAGATCCTGGTCGTTGCCACGCACGGCGGTCCGCAGCAGCGCCAACCCGATATTGACCGTCAGGAACTTTGGGATCTCTTCGGCAGGGAAACCGTCGCCGACTTCTTCTTTGTAAACAGCAAGCCCGACGCGCACGGCAACCGCAAAGGCATTGAAGAACTCAAACTCGCCATCGCCCACCTCGCCGCCGAACTGCCCGAAGTTGGACGCTCCGTGCCGAAAAGTTTTCAGGATGTGCGCGAAGCCGGGTGCCCGGGACGTCCCTTATTTGCCGTTGGATGAAGTCCTCGCCATCTGCCGCGCTCACAAAATGGACGATGAGATCGCGCGCCTGTTCATCACCATTTCGCACCGCCTCGGTCATCTCACGCATTACCAGCATGACCCCGCCCTGCGCGACATCGTCATCTTACGACCCGACTGGCTCGCCACTGCCATCAGTTATATCTTTGACGATGAAGTCACACGCGCCGCGCACGGCTTGGTGAGATTCTCGCGCCTCAATCATTTATGGGATGATCCGACTCGACCAGCGGATACTCGTTATCCAGAGTCCCTACACCGAATCTTTATCGCCTTAATGGGACGCTTCGATCTTTCCTACCGTGTGGCTGATTCCACACCCCGAAGCGAATCTGACCCCCAATATTTGATCGCCCAACTCGTCCCCGATAATCGCCCCGAGAATTTCGCCACCGCGTGGATTTCATCTCCATCATCAGGCGACCTTCAGCAAACCCAGATCTGCCGCATCGTGGATGAAAAAGGCAACACCGCAGCAGCCGAAGGATTGTTCTATCAACTCATCGTCCGCCTGCATAAATATTCGCTCGGTCGCGCCGCCTACGAGGATAGCGTCCACTGGCAGCGTGGTCTCGTTCTGGACGATGACTACAACGGGCGCGCCCTGCTCGAACACAAAGGCAACGATGTGCATATCACTGTCCGTGCGCCCTACCCCGAACGTTTCCTCGCGATGCTCACCGAAGAAGTGAAATACCTGGTCGAAAGTTTCTGGGAGGGTCTGCGCTGTGACGTGATGGTTCCGTGCTTGAATGAAACTCCATGTATCGGTTTGTTCGAAGTACGAAGATTGATCGAAAATAAAAAAGGTAGTCGTCCCGAACAACCTTGTCCCGTCTGCAATGTTTGGCAAAATATAGACAGTCTCCTGCTCAATGCGCCCGCCGCACGACCTGTGCTGACAGGCGAAGCCCTTGCCAATCAAGCCGTGCTAGATGAACTGAGTGGGTTGCGTCACATCTTGATTACGCAAGATCAAAGAACAATGGGGCGTTTTGATAACCTCGACGCAAGTCAAAAAGAACTGCTCAGCAAAGCCGACGCCTCTTACAACAGCCTCATGCAAATCTTCACCGATGAAGCCAAAGAAGGTCCTCGCTTGTTCAGCATGAGACCTGTTGACCCGAAATGGCTTGAAATACCAAAGAAACTGGTCAGCCAGAAGTTCCGCATTTTGTTGTGGTGTGAACATTCCCAACTGCCCTTGTTCGTCCTCAACAAAGACGGCGACATGCGCGGCATTTATGAATTGGATCTGCCCTATGAATGGGTGGTCCAAGCCGCGCCCTACCTCAAAGCCCTCACCGCCACCCTGAGTCTGATCCTGCCCATAGCTTCTTTTTCCAAGTTCATAATAAGCGAAGACCAATTCAAATCCATTGAAAAAGGACTCTCTTTCGCCCAAGATGTTTTTGACCCCCTCGTTTATGCCAGCGATAAACTCACCGACTCTGACGCCCCCAACCTCCCTCACGGAGCAATGCAGCGTGCAGAGGGCTCAACCCTGCGTCAATTCCACTCATTCATCAAAGAAAAAGACCCTGGCTTCGGCAACCTCGTCCGTGTGATGAACAAACGCCAGGAGTTCCTATGGGTGCATGAGCAGTTTGCGGGAGAGTATTAAACCCTCCCGCATGTCACCCTGAGCGATAGCGAAGGGTCTCTACGCCTGCAATCCGAGACTCTTCGGTCGCGGAGAGCACGCTCCCTCAGAGAGTCATGCTATAAAGAGTGACATGGCAGAGAACAAACCGTGAGCAAAGAATACTACGTCTACATCATGACAAACAAATCACGCACGCTCTACACAGGCGTTACAAACAACTTGATGCGGCGTGTGCATGAGCATAAAAACAAACTCGTCCCAGGGTTTACCAGCAAATACAACATTCAATTTCTTGTATACTATGAATCGACTCCGACAATACACGTCGCACTTGAACGCGAAAAACAAATCAAAGGCTGGCTGAGAGCAAAGAAAATTACCTTGATCAATTCAATGAATCCCGATTGGAAAGACCTCAGCAAAGAATGGTTTGTCTGAAGTTGCATGTCATTCTAAGCGGAGCGAAGAATCTCTTACACAATTGTAGAGACTCTTCGCCGCTATCGCGGCTCAGAGTGACACTACACCAACGCCATCGCACACCCATCCGCGCGCGGATCGCTCCCAGCGCACAACACACCTGTTTCCGCGTCGCGCAAAATTACCTGTCCCCTGCCAAATAAAGCACGTTCATATCCTTTAACTTCATAAATGGAATGTCCCATTTTCTTCAAGGCATCCATTGTCTTCTTTGGCATTCCTTCTTCAATCGCAACGCCTCCGCCTGATTCATCCACGTCAATGCAAAAGCGTGGGAGATCGAGTGCGCCTTGCGGATCAAGTCCATCATCCACCAAAGCAGACAGCACTTGTACATGTCCCTGCGGCTGCATGAATCCGCCCATCACGCCGTAAGACGCATACAAAACCTCGCCCTCACCCCCAACCCCTCTCCCTGAGGGAGAGGGGAGTTTTGTTACCATGGCGGGGATGATCGTATGATATGGTCGCTTGCGCGGCGCGAGCACATTGGGATGAGCAGGATCGAGGCTGAAATTATGTCCGCGATTTTGCAACGTGAAGCCCCAGCCCTTCGGCACAATGCCCGTGCCAAAGCCCATGTAATTGCTATTGATGAAAGAGCACGCATTCCCAAATTTATCCACCACGCTGAGATAGACCGTGTTCGATGAAGCCACAGGCGTGCCGCGCTTCGGGTCAATGCTGGCGCGCTTCATGTCAATTAACTTGCGGCGTTCTTTTGCATATTCTTTCGACAATAATTCTTCAACAGGGATATTTGAAAAGGCAGGGTCAGATACATACCAACGCGCATCCGCAAAGGCAAGCCGCATGGCTTCGATCATCAAGTGCATCTTTTCAGGCAACAAAGAATCAAGTGAAGCCAGATCAAAACCTTCCAATAAATTCAATGCGATCAACGCTGTGATGCCCTGTCCATTGGGCGGACATTCATGCACGCGCAATCCGCGATAGTTGACAGATATCGGACTCTCCCAGGTGGACACATGCGACTCGAGATCATCTTCTGACAAACATCCGCCCGCCTCTTTTATCACACTGACAATTGACTCTGCGATTTGACCTTGATAGAACCCCCGTTTATTTTCCCGCGCAATCACTGACAGAGTTTTCGCCAACCCAGGGTTACGGAAAATTTCGCCTGCCTTTGGAGCGCGACCATCAATTGTTAATTCATGTCCATTCAATGAAGACTTTAATTGTCTGTCCACGCCACGTGCCCAAAAATATGAGGTCATCGGCGCAACAGGAAAACCTTCGTCCGCGAGTCGAATGGCGGGCGCGAGGATTTCTGACATTGAAAGTGAACCATGCCTTTCTATCAGGTCACACCAACCCGCGCACGCCCCGGGGACAGTCACTGTATGCGCATGGAACGGAGGCAATGATTCAGCGAGGAGTCCCTCTTTCTTTAGCCGATCAAACGTCAGCGCGGCAGGAGCGCGTCCCGATCCATTCAACGCTGTGACTTTTTTCGTCTGCGCGTCAAAATACAAAGCAAACATGTCACCTCCAATCCCCGTGGAAGTTGGCTCGGTCACATTGAGCGCGGCGGCGGCGGCAACCGCGGCATCGGCGGCATTGCCTCCCTTCGAAAGAACTTCAAGCCCCGCGGCAGTTGCAAGCGGCTGTGATGTAGCAACGATTCCGCGGCGACCATAAACGGGAGAACGGCGTGAGTTGAAGGTTGGAGTTTTCATCTGCGTCTCTTTAATAATTGTGTCATCCTGAGGGAGCGTGCTCTTCGCGACCGAAGGATCTCACTCGTCAGGCATAAGAGATCCTTCGCTACGCTCAGGGAATCTTGCTTGATAGCGAAGTATAATGCAGAGATCAACTCACGTTAAAGGGAAAACCATGCGCAAAAAAATCTACGATTACGTCATCATCGGCTCTGGTTTTGGCGGCTCCGTCTCTGCCATGCGGTTAACTGAAAAAGGCTATTCTGTTCTCATCCTTGAAAAAGGCAAACGTTTTGAAGATAAAGATTTTGCAAAATCCAACTGGCAGTTTGGGAAATACGTTTGGATGCCAGCCGTTCTCGCGCATGGCATTTTGCAGATCAGCATTCTCAAAGGTGTGATGGTTTTGCACGGCGCGGGTGTGGGCGGTGGAAGCCTCGGTTATTCAAACGTGCTGGAAATCCCCACTGACGAGACCTTCGCAACGCCCGCGTGGAATCAAAATGTGAAATGGGGCAATGTGTTGAAAACATATTATGAAACCGCAAAGAAAATGCTCGGCGTTTCGCGCAACCCAAAATTGTGGAAAGCGGATTTGCTATTAAAAGAAATGGCGGAGGAACGCGGCATGGGTCACACATTCCGTGCGACGGATGTGGGCGTGTATTTCGGCGAGGCAGGCGAGACTGTGCCTGATCCATTTTTCGGCGGGGAAGGACCCGAACGAGCAGGCTGCCAGCATTGCGGCGGATGTATGGTGGGATGCCGATACAATGCGAAGAATACATTGCCAAAAAATTATTTGTATTTTGCCGAAAAGAATGGGGCAGAGGTGAGGGCGGAAGTGGAAGTCGTGGATGTCATTCCTGTCATTTCAAATTTCTCGCGTTATGAGGTCGTGTACCGATCTTCCACATCCTTGTTTAAGAGCGAGGAAAGCGTCTACGCAAACAACGTCATCTTTTCCGCGGGTGTGATGGGGACGATTAAATTATTATTGAATCTGCGCGACGTGAAGGACTCACTGCCCAAACTGTCCCGTAGACTCGGCCATATGGTGAGAACCAACTCAGAGGCGCTGTTGGGAAGCACCGCTCGTAACTCTGATATCAATTATTCGGAGGGCGTGTCCATTTCGTCCATCTACAATCATGATGAGATAACCCGCATTGAACCTGTGCGCTACCCTGACGGTTCATCGTTGATGCGCTTCCTTGCCGCCCCGCTCATTGATACCGATGTAAATATTCCGATGCGCCTTTTGAAATTTATCTGGTGGGTGCTGACACATCCGATTGATTTTTTGAAAGCGTTGGTTTTACCGGGCTGGGCGCACAATGTAACCATCCTGCTTGTGATGCAGCACGCGGATAATCGCATGCGCTTCCAAATTGGACGCAGTGTATTCACACTGTTCCGCCGCGCGTTGGTGGCAGAGAAGGAGCCCGGCTATGAGATCGGCGCGCAGGTGAAAGGCTCGCACGCATTGACGCGCGATTTTGCGGCGCGCACGAATGGAATCCCGCTTGGCTCGATTGGCGAGAACTTATTAAACCTGCCAACGACTGCTCACATTCTTGGCGGCGCGCCGATGGGGCGGAATGCAGTTTACGGTGTTGTAAATGAGAACTTTGAAGTATTCAATTATGAGGGTCTATATATTATTGACGGCTCGATCATGCCTGCAAACCCTGGGGTGAACCCTGCGCTGACCATCACCGCGCTTGCGGAATATGCAATGAGCAAGATTGAAATGAAAAGGGATTTTGCTGCCAGCATGGCAGGTACAACAACGGTTCCATAGCGAACAAATTAATTTGAAGTGGAGTGCGTAGACGAACCTGCCCCAGGCACGTTCCCAACGTCCCTACAACTTAAGAAATGTGCCTGCCTGAATGCTACTTCATTCTAATAACACCGCATCCAGAAACACCTGTATTCGCGGCCTGTCATGAAATATCATATTCTGTTGAGGGCTGGGTGAACTCACACTAGCTTTGCTATCCCTAAAATCCTTCAGGCGGGATGACCCCCATCGTAGACAGTCCAAACCAATCCGTATGAAATTTTCTAACACGGTCTGTATACGTCAAAAGAGGAAGAAAATCCCCATTCTTCCAACCATACACATTCACTCCGCGCAGATCATATTGCACGCCATCTGGTGGAGTAGGAAATAACTCCAGGTCATTCCTATTCATCCACAACTCGGTATTACGAATCAGTGGAAAATAAACATCTATCCCTTTACTCTTTACGTGTGGATTTATCATATTTCCACCTTTATCCACTGCCACCGCCTTCCAAAACAAATACGGCTTCATAAACCAGTTGTCTACTGATGGATTTAATCCGTCGGTTTTCATCCGGTAGTCATACGAGATCAATTTGACGTGTGTGCCTGTCTCTTCTTCATAAGCGACAAAATTCCCCCCACAGTGGATACTTTCGGCTCGCGGTGTTTTTATTTGGTTTCCGTCATTATCCCGGTATTCTATATTAATCCACATTGCGCCAACGGAACGATTGTAAGTGTATCCATCGGAATTATTTATTTTCTGCATGTATGACCACCATGAAGGCAGGATGGGGATTGTGTTACCTTTGCCTGTCCCGATGGGTCTGTCTTGCATGGGAACTGTGTCAGGATAATATGTAATCTTAAATTCTTCTGTCTCGTAAGGTATCCCATGCTTTACAATGGCAAATTTAAAGGGCGGTGGTTTTATTTCGTTATAGACAAATGTTTGAGTATTAAAATGCGCTTCTAGCATATCGCTTCCTCTCACCGTTGGGTGCTTCGAGGATAAAGTATTCCGGAAATGTCTCAGTAGGTTCTGCGGGTGGTGGAACAGTCACGCCGACTTCTTTGAAATCTTTACTAAGTTGAGAACCTTTGTGTATTAACGCCACCCAACCCGTGAACGACCCATAGGTCACATGAAGCCATTTATCGCCCGCCTTAACTTCCAGTCCATCTGCGGGGGCAGTCCATAACACATCACCTTGTACGGTAATATCTGCGTTTAACGATGCAACCACATCCCCAAAAGTAGTATGATCTTTACGAATTCTCGTTCCGTTGTAGATAGTTGTCATTTCATACATGAGATTCTCCTAATTGATAATGTAATTATCTAAGAGTTGCAAGGGGACGGAGGACAAAATATCAGGGACTGCCTTTTCAGGAAATTACCTTCGTCCTTATTGAGAAAGCAAATCTCAATGTGTTTACTGGAAAATTCTTCCAGGGTCCCGTTCGCAACTAATATCCTGATATATTCTGCATGCAGGGGTTGTATAGGCTACCTCTTAGTCGAGAGTTTTCCTTAGTTTACCTTGCTTTTTCTTAATGTTCAAAGGGATAAAGTCCATCATAGGAAGCAACAGGATATTTCCAGAGAGCCACATTATTCAATCATAATTGTTCAATAATCATAGTGGTATCCACAAAATATGGCGATCGGTAGTGTTAATAATGACCATATCTGCTCGATAAAAGAATCCGTATATGCGTACAAATCCAATCGGAAGATACGACACGCCTCAAACTCGTTCAGCTATTCATCCAAGATCGTGTTCATGAGTTAGGTGAATGTAACTTCGACACGGATAAAGTTATTTAACCGGATCCAGGAAGTAATAGGGGTTGATCAATGGCGCTTCAGCCGACCAGCCTTCCAGTCCATCTGTCGTGCGGACATTCCACCAAAGGTAAGCTTTGAGGCCTGCATCTGTAAGCAGGGTGGTGCAAACCGGCCCGCCGATCACTTCCAGGTCTGTGCCGGAGTTGTTGGTTTGGATAATCGGCCAATTCAGGCCGGGTCCGTAGCGGAAATTCAAGCGTAACAGGACGCGTACTGTGTCACCGATTTTAATGCGGGTCATCGCGGAGGGGCAATCTGTGTCCGATACCTGAGAGGTCTCACTCGTCGGGGGAAGCGGCGTTGGAGTATCAGGCAGGGGTGTGAAAATCGACGCTGGGGCTTGTGTCCTGGTTGGGTCTGAAAACGAAATTTGAGTTGGCGTGAGAGTGGGAGTTGACAGGTCAGCGTTTAGGGATTCGGATGCACCCCGGCGGGTTTGTAATACAAGTATGATCAGGAGCAGGATCAATATGATGGCTACGATCAGTTTGAAGAAATCGTAGCCCGGAACCAACTTTTTTTGAAACCGGGTCATATGCGTCAACCTGCTTTCTTTTTGTTTGCCAGTTCATGCGCGTGACGCAGGACGGTTTTTTCATTGAAAAATCTTTCCGAGAGGTCGCCTAGCGCATCTTCGAATTCAGCCTCTGTCAGGTCCGCCAACCGTTGATAGGTATAGATACCCTGCTTGTTAAGTTGCCTGGCAATGGCAGGTCCAATACCCTTGACGGCGGTCAGATCGTCGGAATTGGCAGCTGGAAGCGCTTTTTGGCGTTTCGCTATTTTAATGGGAGCAGGCGGAGGCGAGGTTTGGCGTTTCGTTCTTTTTGTGGGAGCAGGGGGAGGCGCATTTTGGCGCTTCGTTTTTTTTATGGGTGCAGGCACAACGGGTGTCTCAATTTTTGTCCTGGCAGGCCGCCAATAAAACCAGTCAATCGCCCATTCGATTAACCAGCCAATTAAGATCCCAAGGACAAGTGCAGTGATAATGGTCATAATGACTCCTTATAAGAGAATAAATCCTGACTTATATTATTATGCCATAGATTGAAAGTCATTTCCCGATTTGACGATGAAATGCGAGTTTTATTTGAGAAGGATACTTCGGGTTCGGTGGCATTGAGATTGCATCTATTAATTGGCTGCATAGAGCGAATCTGCGTAAATAATCCATGCTATACTTTGAAAATATAAGATATGGTTGAGATTGCGCGTGGATGAAAATCTCAAATGGCGGTGGAGGATAGCATGAATTTTGACACCTACAAACAATTGGCGGAGCGACTGGACGCCTTGCCAAACGGTTTCCCGTCCACGGACGACGGCAGGGAGTTGAAACTGTTAGCAAAAATATTCAGGCCCGAAGAGGCGGGACTTGCCGCGCAGTTGCTTCCTTCGCTTGAAACTGTTGAGGAGATCGCGGCGCGGACAGGCAGAGGTGTCGCAGAGTTACGGGACCAACTCAAAGGGATGTCCAGACGCGGGTTGATCGAAGCGGGGAAAAAAGATGGCGCGCTGGGATTCAAGTTAATGCCATTTGTCGTCGGGATTTACGAGATGCAGGTCGGCACAATGGACGCGGAACTGGCGCGGCTGTTTGAGGATTATTTCCAGGTCGCGTTCCGCGAAATGCTGACGGTCAAACCGCAATTCCATCGCGTCATCCCTGTGTATGAAACCGTCCGCAACTCGATGGAAGTGCGCCCGTTTGAAAGCGCGTCGGAGATTGTCAACGCCATGGGGTCGTGGGGCGTGCTGGATTGCATTTGCCGAAAACAAAAGGCCTTGATCGGCGAGGGGTGCGAGCATCCGCTGGATGTGTGCATGGCCATGAATCCAAAACCGAACGCGTTTGACAAGAACTCCGTCATCCGCGCACTGACCCACGACGAGGCGATGGGGACCTTGCGCCGTGCGGCCGAGGCGGGACTGGTCCATTCGGTCAGCAACAGCACAGAAGGCATGTATTACATCTGCAACTGTTGCACCTGCTCATGCGGGATCCTGCGCGGCATGGCTGAATTGGGAATTGCCAACGTCGTGGCAAGGTCGGCCTTCGTCAACCAAATAGATGAAGCGATTTGTAACGGTTGCGAGGATTGCATCAAGACCTGCCAGTTCAAGGCGCTTTCGATGGATGGACTGCTGGCGAAGGTGGAAGTAGTCCGTTGCACGGGATGCGGTGTATGCGTGATTGCCTGCTCGACGGGCGCGCTCGGTCTCGTGCGGCGTCCTGAAGACGAGGTAATGCCTGTCCCACAGACGCACGCGGATTGGGGTGCACAGCGTATTGCAGAGCGTGGTTTATAGAAAGGATATGTCACTATGCCAGCAAGATCAGCCGAAATAATCTATCAACTCAAAATCACCCTGTGCGATAGTAAACCGCCTATATGGAGGCGTGTTCTTGTGCCAGGCAAATTCAACCTTTACAAGCTTCACGAAGTCATCCAGATTGCCATGGGTTGGACAGACAGCCACCTGCACATGTTCATCATCAATGACGAGTTTTACAGCATTCCAAGTCCCGAAGATTTTGAACCCACAATTAACGAGCACCGCCATACCTTATATGAAATCGCAGGCATGACGCGTAAATTTGTTTATGAATATGATTTTGGCGACAGTTGGGATCACGAGATCCTCTTCGAGAAGGGCTTGTCGCCAGAAGCGGGCGTGTTATATCCCATGTGTATCAAAGGCAAGCGCGCCTGTCCGCCTGAGGACATTGTAGGCGTGTGGGGATATGAAGACTTCCTGCAAGCCATCAAAGACCCAGCCCATGCACAACATGAAGATTATCTGGAATGGATTGGCGATGATTTCGATCCAGAGAAGTTTGATTTGGATTCGATCAATGAGGTATTGCGGCGGGTGAAATAATAAGGTCAGTGCGAGTGCGTCGCACCAAACCAACAGGAGAATCTTCTTAAGCGGACGAATCCTCTCGATAAGACTCATCTCATTAAGTCAGGTGCGACGCACCTTCACGCACCCTTGTCCTGCCCTTTCGCAAGCCAGTCCGCCCATTTCTTTTTGGATTCAAAAGATAAGGTTGGGAGTTCAGTAGGATTTGTCATAACGTAATTTTACCTGAGTGAGATACATCAAAATAAAATAACAGAACATGGAATGAAAACTTGGGTTGAAGATAGAAGCGCCATGCCGTATAATGTGCGGAAGAAAAGGGAGCCCTAACATGAAAACACTCGTATTTCTTACCGCAGATTTTGCCAACTTAACAAGCGAAAACAAACTAAATATTATGGGCGTTTTTAACCAGATTTTTGCTCAGAAATTTCCTGCGCGTCATCCTCAATTTCATCTTGTGATTAAATTGGGCTTAGAACTCGGGGAAGAGTCAAAAGATCGAAAACTTACCATCTATATGGTAGGCGAAGACAGCAACAAAGAGAAACTTAAGTTACTAGAAGAGAATTTTGATTTTCCAGAGAGAATCGGCGGATTAATTCCTGAGCACACCGTAATCCTTAATGTTAGGGATATGGTCTTTCCACAAAAGGGAACTTATCAATTTTTGCTCCATGTTGATGATAGGTATTTAGACTCTTCTGCAATGCATTTAGAAGAAATCCAATTAATCCAACAGTCTGGAGGGTAACAAATTGGGGGAAGAAGCTGTCAAATTACTTGAAAAGATGCGTGTTTCGAAAGCTGGTTGGACACGTAACGATCTTGATAGGCTTTATACTGGATTTGGCTTTATAATAAAAAGTGGAAGAGGTCCTCATGACAAAGTCTATCACCCAGATTATCCTTTCTTAATCACCTTTGTGCCGAGGCATCGTAAGCTTCTTGAAGTATACGTAAGTCAAGCAATTAAACTAATTGATCGGCTTAAAGAATTACAGGAGAGTCAGCATGGACAAGACCCTGCAAGCAAAAGCAGTTGAAATTGCGAATAGTGGGTTTACAACTGAACTGCGTAAAGAAAAAACGACCGATGGAGATAGTCTTTACTTAGCTATTTCACCAGAATTAGATGGTTGTATCGCTCAGGGTGAAACGGCTGAAGAAGCCCTTGAAAGTCTTGAGGAGATTCGACTAGAATATATTGAGCATCTTCTTGAATTTAATCTTCCGATTCCTAGTCCACAATCTAGAAAAACAGAGGCTAAAGCTTGGACAAAAGTTACACAGAGAACTATTGACGGTGTTGGGTTTTCTGGCTATCAACATCAGGCAACACAAGCCGATGAGGAAAAAATCTTCTCAACATCTCTAAATGTGTAAGGGCTGTCAAAATTATATTTAGACCTCCGAGACTAACTCGGAGGTCTTTTTGTTAATGGCACCTACTCCCCCGTCGGCACCCAAATATTCTGCCCCACCCTGCCCTCCCCAAATCCGAAATAAAAAGTTGGAAAATTATCCAGTGTTTCTGGTTCGGACTTGGAGAGGGTGCCCGATAGGGCGGGAGGGGCTAATGGATTATGTTCTCCGAAATCACTTCCAACACCTTCTCAATATCTTTCATCACATCATTGTTGTAAAACCGCAGAACACGATAGCCTTTGGATTCTAAAAACGCAGTCCGCTCTGCATCGTATTCTTCCTGCTCCAAATGCTGATTTCCATCTAGCTCAACGATCAGCATCTTGCTTGGCGCACAGAAATCTGTGACGCAATTTCCAATTGCATGTTGACGACGAAAACCAACTCCACCGAAACGATGAGCGCGTAAACATGACCACAATTTTGCTTCTGCAGGAGTTGGATTCAATCGCAATTCCCCTGCACGAAGCATGATCTTTGGCGTTGAGCATTTTTTAGTTATTGATTAAAACCTTCCCCACCCCATCCCTCCCCAAGTCCGACGAACCCC
This sequence comes from Anaerolineales bacterium, assembly GCA_030680795.1. Classification (GTDB taxonomy): domain Bacteria; phylum Chloroflexota; class Anaerolineae; order Anaerolineales; family Villigracilaceae; genus Villigracilis. Next base: position 224,700 of record JAUXUL010000010.1, read on the forward strand.
TGTCGGACTTGGGGAGGGTGCCGCTTTAGCGGCGGGTGGGGTCACTCCCCCGTCGGCACCCAGATATTCTTGACCTGCGTGGACTCATGCAGGAACTCGTGACCTTCGCCCTGCTCGCGATCCATCCAATCGCGGGGCAGACCGTAGCCCACCCACGTGCGCTTCATGTTGGCAGCAGATTCATTCTCGACGTGGTAACTGCCTTCCGCCGAGCCGAAGTACCAGACTGAATCAACATCTTCATGTTGAACAAGCGTCTTCACCAAATGGTCACGGTCACCTGTGACGATGTTGACCACACCGCCAGGCACATCGGATGTGTCGAGCACCTGATAGAAGTCCATGGCGGAGAGCGGATATTTCTGGCTGGGGATCATCACCACGGTGTTGCCGCGTGCGATGGCAGGAGCCATGAGTGAGACGAAGCCCAACAATGGCATTTCATCGGGACAGGCAATGCCGATCACACCCATAGGCTCATTGACCGCGACGGTGATTCCACGCAGGGTGGTCTCTTGCACAGTGCCGCCGTATTTATCAGCCCATGCGGCGTAACTGAAGAGACGTTCCACCGCCGCATCCACCTCGGCACCCGCGGACTTTTGTGTGCGTCCCGTCATTTCGACAATTCGTTTCACAAATTCAGCATTGCGCGCGTCCAAATTTTCAGCAATGAAATACAAAATTTGCGAGCGATTGAATCCATGACGCATCGCCCAGCCTGGTTTGGATAAATGCGCCTTGTGCGCGGCTTCAACCGCTTCACGGATGTCCTTGCGATTCCCATCACCGACTTGCCCAACGATCTTTCCTTTTGCACCCAATATCGTCGTGGTGTATGCGCCATCAGGGCGCACTTGTTTGCCGCCGATGTACATCTTCGGGGTGCGATCTATCGGCGGAAGTGAATGTCCATTTGCCCGACCAGTTGTCGGCTGGGAAGGAAACGTGGGGGTGTGTTCTCCCCACTTTGAATCCACAGTAAATTCGGGGCGCGGTCTTTCCATCCAAATCGGTCTTACATATTCAAACAATCCTTCTTTGCCGCCTTCGCGTCCAAATCCCGATTCACGATAGCCGCCAAATCCCGCTGCGCCGTCGAACAGATTCGTGCAATTGACCCACACCGAACCCGCCTTGATCTTGCTCGCCACATCGAGCGCGAGATTGATGTTATCGCTCCACACGCTCGCCGCGAGACCATAGCGCGTGTTGTTCGCAAGTTCGATGGCTTCGCTCGGCGTTCTAAAAGTAAGCGAGACCAGCACAGGTCCAAAAATTTCTTCCTGCACCGTCGCCGCCGCAGGGTCAAGCCCCGTGATGAGCGTGGGTTTATAAAACAGCCCATTTTCGGGCAGCGGAATATTCGGCTGATAACACTCGCCGCCTTCCGCAATGCCCGTCTTCACCCAACCATCGATCGTATCCCATTGCGACTGGTCCACAATCGCGCCCATGTCAATGCACTTGTCGAGCGGGTCGCCCACGCGCATCTTTTCCATACGAGCCTTTAATTTTTGGATGAACTTCGCCGCGACATTTTCCTGCACAATGAGCCTTGATCCCGCGCAACAGACCTGGCCCTGATTAAACCAGATCGCATCAACCACCCCCTCAACTGCTCCATCCAAATCGGCATCGTCAAACACTACAAACGGGCTCTTACCCCCCAACTCCAGCGACAGCTTTTTCCCAGAACCCGCCGTCTGCTGACGAAGTATGCGCCCAACATCCGTTGAACCCGTGAAGGCGATCTTATCCACATCAGGATGCGTGACGATCATCGAGCCAGCTTTACTGCTGCCCGTGATGACGTTGACTACGCCCGCAGGCAACCCCGCCTCGGCGACGATCTCCGCAAACAACAACGCCGAGAGACGTGTATACGAAGCAGGCTTGAGTATGACCGTGTTGCCCATCGCGATCGCAGGCGCAATCTTCCACGCCAGCATCAGCAACGGGAAGTTCCACGGGATGATCTGCCCCACCACACCGACGGGTTGATAGTCGCGTAGTTCGGTTTCCATCAACTGCGCCCAACCGGCATAATAATAAAAGTGACGCGCCAACAAGGGCACATCAATATCACGCGACTCTCGAATCGGCTTGCCATTGTCCATGGACTCCAACACCGCCAGCAAGCGATGATGTTTCTGGATATTGCGCGCAATCGCATAAAGATAACGCGCGCGGGCAACGCCAGGAGTCTTGCTCCATGTGCCGAAGGCACTTCGCGCTGCACCAACCGCCGCATCGACTTCTTTTTGCCCTGCTTGTGTGGTCTCCGCCAATAACTCCCCATTCGACGGATTCACCGACGGATAGAATTTCGCACCCTTCGGCATCACCCACTCGTTGTTGATGAACAAGCCGAACTTGCGTCCATGCTCATCCAACCACGCCTTGACTGCATCAGGCGCTTCGGGCGCAGGTCCGTATTCCATGCTTTTGAAGATTTCAAGTAATGTGCTCATAATGAACTCCTATTTTTTACCTTTGGCGATTCACAACCATGCCGCAGTGTCTTTATGGATTCAGAAGCCTCTGGCGCAATCACCGCCGTAATGCGCATGTGGGTCTGTAAACGGGTATTGGCTTTCGGCACCCATTCGCGTTTTCCATCTGAGCAACGCACAAGGATACAGCCTGCAGGAAGCCCCAGAAAACGGACCTCACACCCTGCAAACAGAGCGCCTTCCTGGATCGTGAAATCCATGACCGCAGGCTCTTTCAGAGAATCTGCATCTCCGCCGCGTTTCAGATCGCGTTCCAACAACGATTCATAGATAGGCAAATCCTTTGCATATTCAGCCGCGGCATAAGCGCAGAAACAACTGACCAGTAATGGAAGCATCAGCGAATAATTGCCCGTCATTTCAATAATAAGCATGATGCCTGTCAATGGCGCGCGCACAATTGCTGTGAAATATGCCGCCATGCCAACGACCGCAAACACGGCTGGGATTGGCACAGCGGCAGGCATCAGGTTGTGGGCAATTTGCCCGATGGCCAAACCGATCAACGCACCCAGCACGAGCAATGGCGCAAAGATGCCACCAGGGGCACCTGTGCTGTAGCTGGTTGTCGTCAATAAAAAGCGTATGAAAAATAAAAGCGGAATGGCGCCGAGAAGCAAATCGCCTTTGAGCGCAGATTCGGCTAACGTATGTCCACTCCCGAGCATCATCGGTGAGAACCATCCGATCAGCCCAATCAGCCCGCCTGTCAACGCGGTAACGGGAATCACAAAGCGAACAGGCAAACGCGCATACAGGTTGAGCGTGGCGAGTAAACTGCGATTGAACAGCACACCCAGGATGCCTGCCACGATTCCCAGCAAGACAAAGATGGGTAGTGAAGCCAGAGGAGGCACAGGGTAACTTGGCACAACAAAAATGGGAAACTGCCCTGCGCCAATACGCGCGACAATGTCCGCGAGGACTGCTGCGATAAACGTTGCGCCAAACACAATCGGTTGAAAATCGCGGCGTACTTCCTCCAGCACAAAGACCAGTCCCGATAAAGGCGCATTGAATGCCGCCGCGAGACCCGCGCCCGCACCTGCTGAAATCAAGGTCAAGCGTTCGCGTGCAGATACCTTCAAGAAGCGCGAGATCGCATCACCAACTGCGCCACCCATTTGCACTGTGGGACCTTCGCGCCCCAACGCCAATCCACTGCCGATCGCGAGGATACCACCAAAGAATTTGACAGGCAGGACTCGTTTCCAATCCAATTTTCGGAAGCGATGCAAAACAGCTTCCAAATGCGGGATGCCGCTTCCACCGGCTTCGGGCGCATAACGGCGCGTTATGCTCACCGAAATCCCTGCACCGAGCGCGGTGAACAGTACGGGGAAGATCCACCCCCAGATCGGCATCTTTTGTGCCCAGCCGATCATGCTATTTCTCAGCACATCCAAACCTGTCAGCGCGGCGCGAAACAGCAGCGCAGCTATGCCCGCACATGCTCCCACCAATGCCGCACGTGGAAATATCCAGCGCCGCTGCTGCCTGACATCAAGATATTCCTGAATTTCAGAACGTACCTTTGTGTCGTTAACTTTGGGAGAAGAAGGTTGTTTTTGCGCTCTCTGATTACCAATTGGCATGAATACTTTATCCCATCGGCATGTGATGTTTCGCCGCGTAGTGACCCGTAATGTAGTGATACAACTGCCGCTCGATGTCTGTCAGTAAACTGCTTGCACCGATACGGAACAAATCGGGCATCAGCCATTCGTCGCCGAGTTCTTCTTTCATCAGCGACTGCCACGCCATGGCCTGCTTGGCGGAACTGATTCCGCCCGCGGGCTTGAAGCCAACTTTATAACCAAAGCGCTCAAGATAATCACGGATGGCGCGCGTCATCACCAGACTAAATTCCAGCGTGGCGTTGACCGATTCCTTGCCTGTGGATGTCTTGATGAAATCCGAGCCAGCCATCATCGCCACGAGACTGGCTTGATAGACCTGCTTGAGCGTGCCGAGGTCGCCCGTCCCCAAAATGGTCTTCATATGCGCGTCGCCACAGGCAGAACGGAATTGTTTGAGTTCATCGTACATGGACTTCCAATCACCCGTCAAAACATAATTGCGGGCGATGACCACGTCAATTTCGCGCGCGCCTGCTTCGACAGCTTGTTCAATCTCGCCGATGCGCTGTGGCAGGGGCGTCTGCCCCGCAGGGAAACCAGTCGCAACGGAAGCAACTGGAATGCTTGAGCCGCGAAGCGCTTCGACTGCGTCATGCACACGGTTCGGGTAAACGCACACTGCGCCGACGGCCACTTTCTCACCGTCGAGTCCCATGCGGGAAAGCATGTCTGCGCGAACAGGTTGTTTGGCTTTGGCGCACAGACGTTTGACGCGGCCAGGTGTGTCGTCGCCTGCCAATGTGGTCAGGTCAATGCAGGTGACAGCGCGCAACAGCCACGCCGCCTGCCATTCCTTTTTGACAGTCCGCCGCTTGGGCAGAGACTCGACGCGCCGTTCCACCGCGCTCTTGTTGACGTGTGCGCCCATCACCCAATCGAGATCAAGAGGCATACCGGGGTTACGTGCTGAGTGAATCAAAGCATTTTGGGAAGTCATGTAAACTCCAATTTCATTGTCTGACATCATTATACAGCGATTGAGATTAAGTGAGGAATATTCTTCAGAAACTTTCACTTAACAAGCGGGTTATACATTCCAAGTTTATATTTATTGTTGAAAGGGGAATTGCCATAACATACGCACTCGTTCGAATTACTGTTGAAGATCCTGTATCGCTCCTTCGGGCAGAATACGGTATGATACCTGCACTCGTACAATTAATGGGATAACCTTTTGAATCGTTGGGCCATGATGAGTCTCCGCTTGGATTGTTGCATCCCTTCGAGAGGTTCATCATACTCACATTCTCAATTACTCTTCACGGTAGTACCTTGTCACTCTACTCACTGCCTTAAAGTGGTTTACACTCCAATAAAAGGAAGCGGTATACACTCGTGTCGCTTCCTTTTGGAATAAGTAGTATCTGATTCAATAAACTTCAAATCTAAGAGGCTGTCATGCGACCAGATTGGGACTCGTACTTCATGAAAATCTCCTACGCCGTATCTGAAAGAAGCACTTGTGACCGTGCTTTCGTCGGTTGTGTGCTGGTACTAGAGAAACGCATTCTCACAACAGGTTTCAACGGCTCCCCGGCCGGGCAGGAGCATTGCGATGAAGTCGGTCATCTGATAGTGGATGGACATTGCATCCGTACCATTCACGCCGAGACGAACGCCATCATTCAAGCCGCGCTGCATGGTGTCTCAACAAAAGGTTCGACATGTTACGTGACCCACCTGCCATGTATCAACTGCACCAAAGTGTTGATCAACGCGGGCATTTCACGCATCGTTTACAGTACTGCTTACCAAACAGACGAAAACGCCATGAACTTTCTCAAAGCCGCAAATATTGAAATTCTGCAAAAAGAATTCACACCTGCAAAGTAACCCTCGGATCGTTGAAGCTTGTGCTGAGCTGGCAGGTAGAAAGCTCGCCTTTCTCTCACCGTGTCAAACCCTGAGTCCGCAAGGCAAAGCAGACTGAGGTCTGCCCTCCATTTATATCACCCAACTCGAAATACAAACGGACATAGTCCGCGCGCGCTCGATTCGCTTTTAATAGATTGCACGATCGGCCGAGCCAGCGACATTTCGAGTATTCCTGCATCCATTTTACATAACTCTGGATGATTCTCAATTATTTTCGCGAACGGGCAACGCCCAAAAATCACCCGCGGACCTTCCGCACCCGCCTCCCAGTGCGCTTGATAATGTATTTCGTTTAGTTTTTCAATCAGAAAAGCCAATCTTTTTGCCATTGGCTGATCTGCGAATCCAGCCAAGCCTTGGGACTGAACGATACGTTCTGCCACTATTTGCATGTCTATTTTTCCAGACAACAATGCATCTGCCAAAACGGACAGGTTATCTCCCAACGCGGATTGGGAAAACGAATACATTTTCTCAGGTCGGCCGCGTCCGCCGCGCTGATGGACGGCGGTTACTTCGAGGCGGCCATCGGAGATCAGGATGCCAAGGTGATGCCTAACATTCGGGGCGGACATTTTCAAGGCGCGTGCAATTTCCCGCGCAGAAGCTGCGCGAGTCTTTTTCAGGTGGGCGAGGACTTTTTGGCGGGCGGTGATCATAACAGAAAGCAGACTTCAGTCCGCTTTTAATTACGAGAGGCGGACTGAAGTCCGCGATCCGGAAAACAAGCGAATTTGTCATCCATCCACCGTGATTATACTCACTTCTTTATTTTTGCAAACATATTTTTACATAATTCAGTTGACTAATCCCCCTCACCTGCTATAATTCGCACTTGTGACGGATAGTACCTGTGGTCTCACCAACTGATAACCGATTACTGATTACTGATGACTCTCACTTGGGAATCCACCTACGCCATCGCTTTGGAGTTACGCCGCCAGCATCCTGAGATCAACATCGAAGAAGTTTCGCTTGGACAAATTTATCAATGGACAATAGGACTTAATGAATTTGAGGATGACCTCGCGCTTGCTAACGATGACATCCTTAATGCAATCTACCAAGACTGGTTCGAGGAGAACATTCATGGACTATGAAAAATTGAGTTTACCGAACTACAACATTCCTGACGATATTCAAAATGCTGTAGCCATCACCACGCTCGACCGTTTGTATAACTGGGGTCGGCGTTCCTCTGTCTGGCCACTGATGTTTGGGCTGGCCTGCTGCGCGATCGAAATGATCGCAGCGCAGACTGCGCGTTATGATTTGGCGCGCTTCGGCATGGAGGTCATGCGCCCCACGCCGCGCCAGGCAGATATGATGCTGGTCTCAGGCACGGTCACAAAGAAAATGCTGCCTTCCATTATCCGCTTGTACAACCAAATGCCTGAGCCGAAATATGTTGTGGCAATGGGCGCGTGCGCTTCGAGCGGCGGGCCTTTCAAGGAGGGCTACAATGTGGTTGCGGGCATTGATAAATTTTTGCCCGTTGACGTTTACATCCCTGGCTGCCCTCCCACACCGCAAGCCCTGATCGCTGGCTTGATCAAACTGCAGGAAAAGATTGACAAGGAATCCATCAAGACCGTGCGATGGTACAACAAGGAAAAATTTGACGGTAATTACGTCCCGATGCCTATTCTCGGACCTGACTTGATTGACGTGCGCCGCAATGCTGAAATTCGTGACATTGCATCCGCAAAGGCGACGCAGGAGAGTGCATAATGGCAACCGCGCTGCAAACTCAAACTGTTGATCTGGTTGCCCGCTTCCCCGCCATTGTCACCGCTGATGCACGCTCCGGCTACACAGGCTTTATCGTAAATAAAGAGAATCTCGTGGAAGTGGCAACCGCTGTCCGCGACGAATTTGGTTTTGATCTACTGACTGCCGTCACAGGCGTTGATTACATCGCCGAAAACAAAATGGAGGTGGTTTATCACGCCTACAAGACAATCGGCGGCACTGGACTGGCCTTCAAAGTACAAGTGGAACGTGTTGACCCAATTGAAGTTCCCTCACTGATCAATATTTGGGCGGGCGTGGATTTTCAGGAACGCGAAGCATGGGATCTGTACGGCATCAAGTTCACAGGTCACCCTGACCTGCGCCGCATCCTGATGTGGGAAGGCTACGAAGGTCATCCACTCCGCAAGGATTGGAAAGAACCTTTCTTTGAAGAGGAAACAAAACCCTTTAAGAGTCGCTGGCCTGAGGGCAAGCATACCTTCTCAGAAGAAAAGAATCCCTTCCGCGATAATTTAAATTTCCCCAAAGACTTCGATCCGGAAAAATACATTGTTAATAAGGAAGAAGACCTTTACGCATCTCTCGAACGTTACACCACGAAAGACGTGGAAGGCAGCATGAAGACTGATCACATCGTGGTCAACATGGGACCGCATCACCCATCCACACATGGCGTGCTGCGCGTGGCTGTCACCTTGGACGGCGAAACCATTATCGGCCTCAAGCCTGTAATGGGCTACCTGCACCGCAATCACGATAAGATCGGCGAGCGCAATACCTACCTGCAAAACATTCCATATACAGACAGGCTCGATTATTTCAACTCGATGAGCAATAACTTCGGTTATGCCATCACCGTTGAAAAGTTGATGAATATCCAGGTGGCCGAGCGCGCAGAATATATCCGTGTGATCATGGCGGAACTCAGCCGCGTGCAGAACCATCTCATCTTCATCGGCATGTTGATGAACGATCTTGGCGCGATGTACACGCCTTCGCTGTACGCCTTCGAAGAACGAGAATTAATTCTCGACATCTTCGAAGCCGTTTCCGGCGCGCGCATGATGTGCAATTACTTCCGCTTCGGCGGCGTGGTGCGCGATGTCCCCGATTTTGCTTTGAAGAAGATCCATGATCTGGTCACAGACCGCCTGCCCGCCAAGACCGATGAAATGGAACGCTTCCTCAATGAGAATGAAATCCTCATGGCTCGCTTGAAGGGCATCCATGTTTTGAATGCGGAAGAAGCCATCAATTACTCGGTGACAGGTCCCGTCCTGCGCGCAACCGGTGTGCCTTATGACCTGCGCCGCGCTGACCCATATTCCATCTATGACCGCTTTGATTTCGACGTGGCGGTGCGCCATAACGGCGACATGATGGACAACTACCTCATCCGCTTCGACGAAATCAGACAGTCGCTGAGAATATTGGAGCAGGCGCTCAAGCAGATTCCCCAGGGGCCGATCAACTCACAAAAACCGGCGTACCAGGTTCGGGTCCCGGCAGGTGAAGCGTATGGTCGCATTGAGTCGCCCAAAGGCGAGTTAGGCTTCTATGTCGTCTCGAATGGCAAACCGAATCCTTATCGCTATCACGTCCGCCCCGCATCGTTCGTCAATCTGACTGCGATCGAAAGTATATGCCGCGGCACGAAGATTGCGGACTTTGTCGCTTTGCTCGCCATGCTCGATATCGTCATGGGTGAGTTGGATCGCTAAAACAAGTGTCACGTGTTCAAGTGTCAGGTGTCAGGTTTCTCTGGCGCAGACACTTGACATTTGGTACCTGACACAGGAGAACCCAATACATGTATGGAAAAGGTATTCTTAAAGGACTAAGCGTCACCTGGAAGCGATTCTGGGATACATACACCGAAGACATCTCTTGGATGCTGCGCGGCAAGAAACGCTACAATACCGATGAAGGCATCCGGCATCGCTCCAGTAAAGACACAAAAGGCATCTTTACTGTGCAATATCCTGAAGAGCAATTGATTGTGCCGGAAGAATTTCGTTACGTTCCGTTTCTGGTATATGATGAAGGCGCAGATGGAAAGAAGGACGTGCGCTGTACTTCATGTGGAATTTGCGCGAAGGTTTGTCCGCCGCAATGTATTTGGATCGTACGCACGAACGATCCTGCTACGGGTCGGCCTGTTCCTGTTCCGACAGATTTCTACGTGGACATGGATATCTGCATGAACTGCGGCTTTTGCGCGGAATATTGTCCCTTCGACGCAATCAAGATGGATCATGATTTTGATATCGCATCCTACGGCCGCAATATCTATAACATAGATAAATTGTTGAAGCCCGCTTCGTATTATGCAGGTATCCGCCCTGAGAATTACACCCGCGAAGAAGAAGCCCGCAAGGCAAAGGAAGCCGCCAGAGCCGCGAAGGCCGAGGCATCTGCTTCTGCTGCGTAATAAAGAATTAAACACGAAGGACACGAAGGTTTATAACCTTTTTTCCTTCGTGCCCTTTGTGTACTTCGTGTTTAGAGGTTCTTAATTAAAATGGCAAACAAACTTACAAAAGAATCCGTACTTGCGGCATTGAGTAAAGTGCAGGAACCCGACCTGCATCAAGACCTTGTGACACTTAATATGGTTTCCAACGTTGAAATCACAGGCGGCAAGGTTGCGCTGACCGTTATGCTGACCACACCTGCCTGCCCCTTTCGCGCAAGGATCGAAAGGGAAGTAAAAGAGGCCATTCTTGCAATTGACGGCGCCAAAACTGTAGACCTCAAAATGGACTCGGACGTACCGAACGATGGCCGCATGCGCGGATTGGTCAACATGCCCATTCGCAATGCCATTGCTGTCGGCTCGGGCAAAGGCGGAGTCGGTAAATCCACTGTTGCTGTCAATCTCGCTGTAGCGCTCGCGCAGGCCGGCGCTCGCGTCGGTTTGATGGACGCGGACATCTACGGCCCCAACACGCCCACCATGCTCGGTGTGGATAAACTCCCGCCGCCTGATGGAAAAAGACTCATTCCCGCAGATGCCTATGGCATTAAATTGATTTCAATGGGCTTGCTTGTCAAGCCTGGTCAACCCCTTATTTGGCGCGGACCGATGCTCAACTCTGCCATTCGTCAATTTCTAGGCGATGTGGATTGGGGTGAATTGGATTACCTGATCGTTGACCTGCCCCCTGGCACTGGCGATGCATCTCTCTCGCTGGCGCAAGCCCTGCCATTAAGCGGCGCAGTCATTGTGACTTTGCCGCAGCTCGTTTCACTGGAAGATGCCAGCCGCGGCTTGAATATGTTCAAGCAGTTGGAAGTACCGATCCTCGGCATCGTTGAAAACATGTCCTATCTTGACCTGCCCGACGGCACCCGCATGGATCTCTTCGGCTCGGGCGGCGGCGAGAGTCTGGCGCAATCTACAGACACCACCTTCCTTGGCAAGATTCCGATAGATCAAAATGTCCGCATGGGTGGGGATACTGGCAAACCCATTGTTGTTTCACATCCTGAATCGCCTGTCGCAATTGCCTTTCAAGAGATTACACAGAAGATAGCGGCGAAAATCAGCGTGGCGGCGTTGAGCGGGAAGAATGAACTCCCGATCAATATTGTGGAATAGGGAAGAGATTGGGGATTGGTGAATAGTCAGTGGTAATTGGTAAAGACCTGATATGTGCTGCGCCTGTCAGGTCTTCTTGATTATCTCACCTGCATAAACCTGCAAGAATCCCACCTACACTAAAGTTCTTCCTCTTTCATCCATACGGTATAATCCTCCCATGCTAAATAACATTATCGGTGTCCGATTTACAAAAATAGGAAAAATCTATCACTTTGACTCCGCGGCGCTACCCGACTTAAAAAAGGGTGAGCATGTCATTGTGGATACATCCCGCGGCAAGCATCTCGGTGAAGTTGTCCAGGTTCTGGAGGAGGTTCCCGCCCGACCGGAAGGCGGCTGGAAATCTGTGGACCGGCGCGCCACCCCGCGCGACTTGTTGCTCCGGCAATCCTGGCAAGCCAAACAGACCGAAGCCATGATCAACTGCCGCGCGCGCGTCTCTGAACTTCATCTCAAAGAAGTCAAGATTGTCATGGCAGAATACAACTATGACGGTTCGCGCCTGGCCTTCCTGTTCAGCACAGAGAGCGAAGATAAAGTTGATTTGAAATCGCTCAAAAAGGATATGCATGAGTTGTATCCCACTACGCATGTTGAATTGCGGCAGATCGGTCCGCGTGACGTGGCGAAGATCCTGGGCGGCATGGGCGCTTGCGGAATTGAAACGCGCTGCTGCTCCCAATTCCTGACCGACTTCTCTCCCATCTCGATCAAGATGGCGAAGGAACAGGGCATCTCGCTCACGCCTAACGAGATCACCGGCATGTGCGGACGCCTGCGCTGCTGTCTCGTTTATGAATATGAGCAATACGTAACAGCGCGCAAAACCCTGCCCAAGCGCAACAAGCGCGTGGTCACACCCAAAGGCGAAGGTAAGGTCATAGACATCATGCCCATGAGCAATCAGGTGGTTGTGCTTATCGAAGATGCAGAAGGCAAACGCTCAAGAGAGATCTTCGGGCGCGAAGATATTCAACCGTGGGACGAACTCGAAGCCCTGCGCCGCAAAGCCGCCGCTCCCTGTGACCGTCACGAAGGCGGGGGATGCACCTGTGGAAAAGCACAGAAAAACGGGATCCGGGATTCGTAATTCAGCGTACCCCAACACCCGACATCGAATCACATAATACATGACACCTGACACTTGGGACTCTCCTCAAAACATTCTCGTCATCCTCGCTCACCCCGATGACCCGGAATTTTTTTGCGGCGGCACACTCGCCCGCTGGGCACGCGCAGGACACAGCATTACCTACATCCTCCTGACCTGCGGCGACAAAGGCTTCCACCCCGCCACACATCCAGAAATGACTACTGAAAATTTATGCGGGATCAGACATCAGGAAGAAGCCAATGCCGCGATGGTGATTGGAGCCAACCCGCCTCTCTTTCTGGACCTGCCAGATGGCTACCTCATCCCAAGCCTTGACCTGCGCCGTGACATTGTCCGCGAAATTCGCAGGCATAAGCCAGATATCCTCGTCACCTGCGACCCACAAAATCTATTCGCCACATACGGAATCAACCACCCCGATCACCGCGCCTGTGGACAAGTCGTTTTAGATGCTGTCTTCCCTGCCGCTGGCAGTCCTGTCTATTTCCCCGAATTGCTCGCGCTAGGCTTCCAGCCTCACATGCCAAAGGAAGTCTGGTGCTCGCTCACCAACCAAGCCAACACTACAATAGATGTCACCGAAACCTGGGATATCAAACTCAAAGCCATTCTTGAACACAAATCCCAGATGCAGGATGTGGATAAACTCATCGCACGCATGAAATCCCGCCGGGCAGAAGACAGCACGGAAGAAAACCCAAGATACGAAGAGAAGTTTAAAGTTGTGAAGTACAGTTAACCCATGTCGTTGCGAGGGCGCTCTTGTTTTTAGCCCGAAGCAATCCCCAACACAAAAAGGAGATTGCTTCGTCAGGCGAAAACCTGCTTCGCGACGACATATATATAACAAGGAGTTAACATGACCGATTTCCTCAATGAAGCCAAAGCATTATTCCCCTACACACAGGCCATGCGCCGGGACTTTCACATACACCCTGAACTCGGTTTCAACGAAATCCGCACAGGCGGAATTGTGGCAATAGAACTCGAAGCGCTCGGCATCGAAGTAACCAAAGGCGTCGGCAAAACGGGAGTGGTTGGATTGCTCGAAGGCGCAAAACCCGGGCCCACCATCCTGCTGCGCTTTGACATGGACGCGCTTCCCATCACAGAAGACACAAACGCGGAATACACTTCCACCAACCCCGGCGTCATGCACGCCTGCGGACATGACGGTCACACCGCCATTGGGTTAACCGTCGCAAAAATATTGAACCAACACAAAAACGAACTGGCCGGCAGCGTCAAATTCTGCTTCCAGCCATCTGAAGAAGGCTTCAACGGCCAGGAATGCGGCGGCGCCGAAATGATGATACGGGACGGCGTATTGGATGGACCCGAAGTGGACAAGACCCTATCCCTGCATTTATGGAATGAAAAACCCTTGGGTTGGGTGAATGTTGCCAGGGGTCCTGTCATGGCGGGGGCGGAACAATTCACAATTAAACTTACAGGCAAGGGGGGGCACGGCGCCGCACCTCACACCACCATTGACCCCGTTGTAGCGGCCGCGCAGATCGTCACCGCCTTACAAACCATCGCCGCGCGCAATGTGGCCCCTTTACAAGCCGCCGTGATTAGCGTGACAACCATCCATTCAGGGACTGCATTCAACATTATTCCACAGGAAGCAGAACTCACCGGGACAATCCGAACCTTCGACCTCACGGTACGCAAAATGGTTTTGGAACGCTTCGATCAAATCGTGCGCGGTATTGCCGAAACCATGCAATGCAAGGTTGAGATCAATGTTCAACGTGTCACGCCTGTCGTTAGCAACGATGCATCCGTTGCGGCCAAAGTACAAGAGACCGCGCGGCGCATCTTCCCCAAAACAGAATTGGACACATCCTCGTATCTCACCATGGGCGCTGAGGATATGGGCTACATGCAGGAAAAAGTAGACGGCTGTTATTTCTTCATCGGCTCAAACAACAAGGGCAAGAATTTGGATTACGGTCATCACCACCCCAAATTTGACTTCGACGAAGAGGCACTGATCAATGGTGCGGCGCTTATCTCCGCGGCGGCAGCTGATCTATTAAAATAAAAAACGCTGCAGCTAATAGGAGCGGATTACCAACCTGCTCCACGCAAATATATCAACGCGGTTACGCCTCTAACAAGCAGCGCCGCGATGAAAGCGATCAAGACTGTCAAGGCCGAAATGGAAAGCATGGGGCGCATACCTAACTCGCGTTTCAAGACTGAGAGCGTGGCAAGGCAGGGCAGGTAGAACATGACAAATGTTGCGTAGACTGTCATTTGCGTCGCAGACATGGCGGAAGAAAAATCCATTGTGCCAAGCGCCTGACCAAGCATCACGAGCGAAAGTTCCTTGCGCAATATGCCAAAGATAAGCGGGACGCCGACTTCAGCAGGCAAACCCATCACCCATGTCAGCGGGCGCACGAGGGAATTGAAAATATAGGTCCATTGAAAATAATTAAGCACAGCCAAAACTGCGCTGCCTGCAATCAGCAGGGGCCAGGCCTCCACCATGAATTCGCGCATCCTGAACCAGGCTTTGTTCAACGCATTTTTCAACGTGGGCAGACGGTATCCAGGCATCTCAAGGATCAAACCCGGCGTGGCCTCGGGCAGCATATTGGAAAGGATCCTGCCTGTTACGGCAATCACAAGCAGATTAAATATGTACAATCCCAGCGCTGCAAACGAACCGAGATAAAATGCAACCAGCCCAAACACCACAGCCAGCCTGGCCGCACAAGGGACGAGCGTTGCCAATGCAGCAGCGATGTAACGGTCACGGGGTTCTTCCAGCGTGCGAGTGGACATGACGGCCGGCACATTACAGCCATAGCCGAGGATGAACGGCACGATGGCTTTTCCATGCAAGCCAACCTTGTGCATGAGCGCATCCATCAAGAAAGCAATGCGCGGCAGGTAGCCGATGTCCTCCAGAAGGCCCAAGCCAAATAGGAATGGAAGCAGGTATGGAAGCACAATTGCAATTCCCCCGGTAATGCCCTGCATAACGCCCAGCAACACCCCGGCGGCAAAGGGAGCGTTATTAAAAGGAGCAAGGATATTGGCAGTGACCGTATCAAAAAAGGCAAGCAGGGGCGGCTCGACCAATTTGCCAAAGCCGTACACGCCCTGAAAAAAAGAAAACAGCACAAACAACAGAATGGCATACCCCCAGAAAGGATGAAGCAGAATATTATCGAGACGATCCCGCCAGGTGATCTTCCGCTCCCCCTGTGTCACAAACCTGCCTGTAAGCTCAATCACTTTTTGATGTTTATCATGGGGCTGGGTCTGAAGAACGACATCTTTTCCATCCTTTTGATCGCCCATCTCCAACACTTTCAGGAACAATCCTTTCACGCCGCGCCCTTTGCTTGCCACCAGAGGCAGAACAGGCACCCCAAGTTCGCGCGCTAAACCCGGGCCATCAATACGCAGTCCGATGCGGGCTGCTTCGTCGAGCATGTTCAAGGCCAGGATCAAAGGCTTATTGAGCGGGAGCAGTTCGAGGGTTAAGTCCAGAGCCGTGGATAAGCGAGTGGCATCTGCCACATTAACGATCACATCCACTTCGCGCGAATCCAGGTAATTCACAGTTTCCAATTCAGCCGGGCTTCCACTTCGCAGCGTATACGTGCCGGGCAGGTCTACCAAATGAATGACCTTACCGTTCAGACGCACGCGGCTTTCGAAATAGGTGACGGTGGTGCCGCTAAAGTTTCCCGTCTCCGCTTTATATCCAGCCACCTGATTGAATAAGGTGCTCTTTCCGCAATTCGGCTGGCCGATCAACGCAACTCTCATTGAATCTCCACTAAAATTTTCTCGGCAACCTCGCGGCTTAGCGCGATCTCGCGCCCGTTCACTTCGATCAACAGAGGACCGCCAAGCGGCGCAACCCGTATGACACGCGCAACATCGCCAGGGTGTATACCATAACGCATCAAGCGCGAAGACAAGGCTGGGTTGTTATCCAAAACAAACTTTACCGTCACAAACAATTCAACTTCTGTCAGATTCATGGCTTTCTTATATTCAATAAATAATCCTTTGACCAGTGATAATAATCCTTACATCCCTAAATTAACATCGGGAATTGGACAATTAAAAGGTAAAATGGATGAGAAAGGGATCATGCTGAAACGAATTCTCAACTCGCTTCTTTCCCCGACCTGGTTACACGGAAACAGAACTGCGCCATGAAACACAAAAGGAACTGGATCATCGCTATCATCTTGTCTGCAGCCGCAGGTTTTGTTGCGTTGCAAAATGTTACCGCGCCAACTCACGATGCTGCAACTCCTGATGCAGTGATTACGATAACAGCTGAAACACCACTAACTGGGTCACAAACTATAACACCAACAGATGAAGGCTGTGCGTATGTCTGGGGATACCATGACGCGCCGGAATTGACAGAAAAAGTGGATGCGGCTGTGCGCGCCATGAATGAACAAGCCAGCGCGCGCGCCAGCCTATTTGGCGAGGACTGCATTTTTGCGGACGGTCAATCCACATTTGGGGCCATGGAAACGGATTTCTACGTCCGCCTGCCAGTGGCTGACCTAACAGCAGAAGCAGCCTTTGGGGATTGGATGGCGCAGGTTTTGCCGATCATCACCCAAATCCCCCGCGAGCAGATGCAGGGCAATTACGGCTTCGTCGAATTCTGGTTCGAGAAAAATGACGCGGAATTTATCATTTTGCGCGTCCCGATCCAGAGATACCTGGATGAAGGGCGGGATAAAACAGGCCCGGACTTGTTCCACATGTTTATTAACCCTCCTTAATATTTCGTCCTCCCGAAAGAGCACACCGCACTGGCGTACGGCGCAAGTGTCGGGACAATGTGAGCAAAGCTGCACGCTCAATGGCGTGGAAAGACTTCACCGCGAAGCGCATCGCCGAGCTCGCTTAGTCAGCATCTTTCCAACCCGGCTTCTTGTTTGCGCCTGGTTTCAGCCGTGCAATATCAGGAAATATAAAGTTTCTTTTTGCATGTACAATTATCTCAATGATTGGTGAATGTATGTTTGGGCTGGCTGATCCTGCACATATTCTTTGTGGATGTCGAGCGCGATGTATCTTTGTATGTCTCTTGTATTTTGGGATATTTTCATGCTACACTCCTTGTTAGAAAGACGAATGGGGCGCGGATTTTTGGTTTAGAAGTCCTGCCCTGAGCCCGTCGAAGGGTGCAGCTACTGATTCGGGCTCTGGCTTACGCCGTCCCAGATTAGTTTCCGCGGGTGTCCAAATAACGCAGCGGGCTCAGACTTGTAGAAGTCTTCCCATACTGGCAACCGGACAACCCAGACGCTCACATCCCATCAGCGTTCCCGCGGCGGTGTCACCTTGAGGATACGCTGATGCCACGTCCCAAACAAGGACATTCTAATAACGCAAACCATTCGGCGGTTTAAGTACAACTTGGAAAGAAAAATCGTATGGCTGAGTTTGTAACACTTACCTGTCCTTCCTGCGGAGGCAAACTACAAATCACAAACGATATAGAACAATTCGTTTGTGGATATTGTGGCAGTGAGCATATTGTAAGACGAGGTGGTGGCATTATTGCCCTTGCCCCTGTAATTGAAGGCATCAAGAAAGTCCAAATAGGAACGGACAAGACGGCTTCTGAGTTAGCTATAAAGCGACTAGAGAAAGAAATACACGATCTTCGGTCAGAACTCATAAAAGCGAAACTATCCATGAGAACATCGCCATATGATGCAAATGCTGTTATTTTCATTGAAAGGTGGCGTTCAAGTATTAGAAATTTTTTGAAAGGGGAAGTCGTTGCAGATTATCTTTGGGAGAAAGGGAAAATTAGCAGGAAAATAATAAGCGTTGATATCCCCTATTTCGTAGTACATTCCGATGAGTTGTGGGATTTATTATCTGGTGCAGATTGTGAAGAAATTGAATATCGCGTGCGAGAGGCGCTCGACAAAAGTAAAGGGCTGAAAAGAAGAGCATATGAAGAATTGATAGGCTCTTGCCAGCGGGTTAAGCAGTTGACGCAAACTATACTGGATAAATCACGTGAATTGAAGATACATGAACAGATAGTAAAGGCGTAAGTACTTCAAATCTATAACCGCAGCCGACCGATGAGTAGCAGTGTCAAGGGTTGGGAGTCTGCGCGGTTTACAGGCATTTTTCTGGCTTCGAGCTTTTCCTGCTCCCAAGCAGAATCCACGCTTGTACTGAGCCTGTCGAAGTGCCCGCCCTGGTGGTTGAGCTTGTCGAGACCCACTGCCACTACCCCACCAAAAGCATGCGGGGCTTACGCGCGCCCCTTGCACAATAATTTAGGTCTTGATATAGCATGAGTATCGTGCTATCATAGCGGCATGATTCAGTCTTTCAAAAATACGGGAACAGAAGATGTTTTCAACGGCGAGAATACCAAAGGGGCGCGAAAGATTTGCCCGACTTCTATATGGAAAATTGCCGCCCGAAAACTTGACCAAGTTGATTCTGTTACTGCTCTCTCTGAATTAAGAATTCCTCCAAAAAATAAACTTGAAGCCTTGTCGGGTGATAGAAAATGGCAACATTGCATTCGCATCAATGACCAATACCGTGTTTGTTTCGTATGGACACAATCAGGTCCCGACCAAGTTGAAATTGTTGATTATCACTAGAAACATAAGCAGGAGATAAATTATGGTTCGCGTTCCTACTAATCGCACTCCCAATCATCCAGGTGAATTGCTTTTGGAAGAGTTTCTTAGCCCAATGGTAATCAGCCTAAGAGACTTGGCCGACAGTATTCATGTTCCATACCAGCGTATCAATGAGATTATCAATGGTCGCAGAGGTATAACTCCCAGCACGGCTTTGCGTTTGGCAAAATTCTTCGATATGTCTGCTGATTTCTGGATGAATTTGCAATTACGTTGGGATTTGTATTTTGCTCAACAAGATGAAAATAAAGTATTGGAGGC
>JAUXUL010000023.1 GCA_030680795.1 Anaerolineales bacterium
ATTCGTCCACCACACGCAGTAATTCCTTGATGCAGGCATATTCGGGCGCATCCTTGTCCGTGCTGGCGCTTTCCAGTGCCTTCTTGGCAGAGCCGCGCACGATCGGGGTGGTCTCGCCCGGATAACCGTAGCTGGTCAGCAGTTCGCGCAATTCGAGCTCAACCAGTTCGAGTAGTTCGGGGTCGTCCATCATGTCCACTTTGTTCAGGAACACCACGATGGAAGGTACTTCCACCTGGCGTGCCAACAATACGTGCTCACGGGTCTGCGGCATGGGACCATCCGGGGCAGCCACGACCAGAATGGCACCATCCACCTGAGCCGCACCCGTGATCATGTTCTTGATGTAGTCACGGTGACCGGGCATATCCACATGCGCGTAATGACGCTTGTCGGTTTGATACTCCACGTGCGCGATGTTGATCGTTATCCCGCGCGCTTTTTCTTCCGGCGCATTGTCGATCTGGTCGTATGCTTTGAAATCAGCCTGACCCGAGAACCCTGCTACTTTCGTGATCGCCGCTGTCAATGTCGTCTTGCCATGATCAATGTGACCCATGGTCCCCACGTTCAGATGCGGCTTGTTCCTGTCAAATTTTACCTTCGCCATTATAAAACTCCTTGAATTATAAAAAAAAGACTGGTTACGCTTTCAAAATTTCTTCCGCCACGGATTGCGATACTGGTGCATAGTGGTCAAATTCCATATTGAAGACGCCGCGTCCCTGTGTAGCAGAACGTAGTTGGGTCGCATACCCAAACATTTCCGCTAAAGGAACCATGGCCTTAACTGCCTGTGCATTTCCAAGACGAACTTCCATGCCCTGGATCAAACCGCGGCGGCTATTGATCTGTCCCATGACATCGCCGAGGTATTCTTCTGGTACGACAACTTCAACCTTCATCATCGGCTCCAGCAAAATGGGGTGTCCCTTATGCACGCCTTCCTTGAATCCCATAATAGCAGCCATCTTGAAAGCCATTTCATTTGAGTCAACTTCATGGAAAGAGCCGTCAATCAATGTGACTTTCAAGTCAACAACAGGGTACCCGGCAAGTACGCCGCCTTCAGAGGCTTCTTTCACACCTTTTTCAATAGGGTTAATAAATTCCTTTGGAATGGCACCACCCACAATCTTATTTTCAAATACAATACCGCTTCCGCGATCACCCGGCTCCATGGAAAAGACCACATGACCGTATTGACCCCGTCCGCCTGATTGTTTCGCGTATTTGTAATTAACTTCCTTGACTGCTTTGGTGATCGACTCTCGAAACGCGACACGTGGAGCGCCGACATTTGCCTGCACCCGGAATTCGCGCAGCAAACGATCTACGATAATATCGAGATGTAACTCACCCATACCCCTAAGTATGGTCTGACCAGATTCCTCATCTGTGTTTACATGAAGTGTGGGATCTTCTTCAGACAACTTGCGGAGGGCTTCCCCCATCTTTTCCTGATCAGCAGAACTCTTGGGCTCAATTGCAATGGAGATAACTGGTTCGGGGAAAGAAATATTTTCAAGAACCAAAGGCTTAGTATCACAAAGCGTATCGCCGGTGAAACTTTCTTTGAAGCCCAAAACAGCGCCGATATCGCCGGTACGTATTTCAGTCACATCTTCGCGGTGATCTGCGTGCATACGGATCAATCGTCCAATACGCTCTTTTTTTCCATTTTTAGTGGTGTTGTGTACTGTTTGCCCCTGACTCAGTATACCTGAGTAAACTCGAACATAAGCTAGACGACCCACATAAGGATCAGTAACGATCTTGAAAACCAATGCACCCAAAGGAGCATCATCCTGGGCAGAAATATCAAAAGAATTTTCTGGATTACCCGGTTCGGATACTGTGATCGTTGGTTTATCCGCTGGAGATGGAAGATAATCAATTACTGCATCGAGCAATACCTGCACACCTTTGTTCTTTAAAGAAGAACCGCAGAATACCGGTGCGGTCTTATTTGCAAGGACACCCTTGCGCAAGGCCAATTTGAGTTCTTCGATAGTGATTTCTTGAGCTTCAAGGAATTTATGTGTGAGGTTGTCGTCAAGTTCTGCGATCTTTTCCACCATATGGGCGCGGGCTTCCTTGGCTTTTTCCTTCAAATCGGCAGGAATTTCCACTATTTGCGGGTCTTTCCCAAGGTCATCTTCCCAAATAACCGCTTTCATCGTCAGCAGGTCAACCACGCCTTTAAAAGTAGCCTCGAAACCAATGGGAATATGCATTGGGATCGGGTTGGCGCCTAAACGATCAATAATAGTTTCGATGGTTCGTTCAAAGGAAGCGCCAACGCGATCCATCTTATTAACAAAACAAATGCGTGGTACGCCATAGCGATCTGCCTGGCGCCACACAGTTTCAGATTGCGGCTCTACCCCTTGTACTGCATCAAATACTACAACGCCTCCATCCAATACACGCAAAGAACGCTGGACCTCAGCTGTGAAGTCAATGTGACCAGGGGTATCAATGATATTGACCTGATAGCCCTTCCACTCCGCTGAAACAGCCGCCGAAACAATGGTAATACCACGTTCGCGTTCCTGCACCATCCAGTCGGTCACTGTTGTACCATCGTCAACAGAACCGATGCGATGTGTCATGCCGGTATAGAACATGATACGCTCAGTGGTCGTCGTTTTCCCAGCATCAATGTGGGCAATGATGCCAATATTTCGGTATTTTTCCAACGGATAGACACGCGCCATTCTAACAATCTTCCTTAAGCTATATCAATAAAAAATTAAATACGGTAATGGGAGAAAGCACGGTTGGCTTCTGCCATCTTATGGGTTTCATCACGCTTGCGAATTGCCGAACCAGTCTCATTAAAAGCATCAATCAACTCAGAAGCAAGTTTTTCTGAAAATGATTTGCCGGAGCGATCGCGAGCGGCGGTAAGAATCCAGCGAAGCGCCAAAGTAGTGCGGCGAGCGGCGGAAACTTCCATAGGAACTTGATAAGTTGCACCGCCTACACGACGTGGGCGAACTTCCATGGCTGGACTAACATTCTTGAGTGCGCCATCAAAGACATCCAAGGGATTCTTTTCGGTCCGCTCTTTAATCAAATCCATTGCATCATAGATCAGGCGAATGGCTGTACTTTTCTTACCACTTTTAAGTACATGTTGAACCATGGTTTGGACATTAATGCTATTAAATCGGATATCGGGAAGGAGTTCCCGCTTCTCAGGTTTCGCTCTACGCATTTTTTATTTCTCCATCTATAGATTACTTTGGACGCTTAGCGCCGTACTTTGAGCGGCCCTGCTTACGATTAGCCACACCGGTTGTATCAAGAGAACCGCGGATGATGTGATAACGCACACCTGGCAGATCCTTCACACGGCCGCCGCGCACCAACACAACAGAGTGCTCCTGCAACTGGTGACCTTCCCCGGGTATATAAGCTGTGACTTCAATACCATTGGTCAGACGCACACGCGCAATTTTGCGCAGCGCTGAATTCGGCTTCTTGGGCGTCATGGTCCGGACAATGGTACAGACGCCGCGTTTCTGCGGTGCACCTTTATCCTGGCGGACCCGGCGTTGCTTAAAACTATTCAAAGTGAACTGCAAAGCTGGCGATTTACTTTTGGCATTCTTATTTTTTCGGCCTTTGCGGACCATTTGGTTTACTGTCGGCACTTTCGCCTCCGATTACAAATTCTTTCAAAGATTACATTACAATATTCGCAAGAAATGAGACCATCAAGAACGAATACTGATGGCCTCATTTGTAGCTGCCAATGGTTGTTGAGCGGGAATAACGCCACTCTTGTTTTCCAGGCAACGGCCGATTATTTTATCACGCCGTATCTGCCGAGTCAATGGAGGATCCTACTTCTTTCTGGCCTGATTCTCTCCCAGACTCAACAAGCCAGTATCATGTTTTGGCGGATGCATCTTCTCTTCATCCTTGCCAAACTTAATCACGTCACCGCCTTCGTTGACCGCCTCAACTGCGAGACCCAGGGATTGCAATTCCTTGACCAATACTCTGAATGAAGCAGGAATGCTTGGTTCTTCAATCGGCTCACCTTTTACTATCGCTTCATATGTATTTACGCGACCTTGAACATCATCCGATTTGACTGTTAGCATTTCCTGTAGTGTGTGTGCCGCGCCATACGCTTCAAGCGCCCAAACTTCCATTTCACCAAAGCGTTGTCCACCAAACTGAGCCTTACCACCCAGCGGTTGTTGCGTAACCAGGCTGTATGGGCCGGTTGAACGTGCATGCACCTTATCTTCAACAAGGTGGTGTAACTTCAAAATGGTCATCACACCGACTGTCACGGGCTGATCATATGGAATGCCAGTTTTGCCGTCACGCAAAGTCTGCTTTCCAAGAATGGGCAGCGGAATTCCCTTTTCCTTCGCCAGTTCCTGAGCGGTGTCATATACTTTATCTTCAGCGACACGCCGTGTAACACCATTGACTTCCATCCACAAGCGCAAGCAGGTGTGGACTGCCACTTCATCTATCTTGGGATCGGGATTCGCTACATCATGGTCTTCGAGCAGGATCTCGTCAGGGTTGGAGTAGCCCTTTTCGCGCAACCATTCTTTGGCCGTGGCATGATGCGCGTATTCCGGGTCATTCAGACTGTAAACATCGTATTTACGTTTATCCAACCAATGTTCAAGATACAGGCGTCGAACTTCTTCATCATCCTCAATTGAGTTTGAATCATATTCCTGTTCCTTGATCCACTCCCATGCACGCTCAGCGGCTTCTTTCCAAGCCTGATCCATGATCCATGCGCGTGCAAGTTCAGCTTCGATCTGCTCTTCACTGGCGCCGTCAAACACTGGCGTAATTGCGCGGAAGCCCATGCGTTTTGCGGCCCACCCGAGATGCACTTCAAGTACCTGACCGATATTCATACGACCAGGTACCCCGAGCGGGTTCAAAATGAGATCAACCGGTGTGCCATCCTCAAGGAAGGGCATATCTTCAACTGAAACAACCTTTGAAACCACACCCTTGTTTCCATGGCGTCCTGCCATCTTGTCGCCTGCTGTGATCTTACGGCGTTGAGCTACAGAAACACGCACCATCATATCAACACCAGCAGAAAGATCGGAATTGTCTTCGCGAGTAAATACTTTTACATCAACGACCTTACCACGCTCACCATGAGGCATTCGCAGTGATGTATCTTTTACATCGCGGGATTTCTCACCAAAAATGGCGCGCAACAAGCGCTCTTCTGGTGTAAGCTCTTTCTCGCCTTTGGGTGTGATCTTTCCAACAAGGATATCGTTTGGCCCAACCTCCGCGCCGACCCGAATGATACCGTTCTCATCAAGGTCTTTGATGGCATCATCGCCCACGTTGGGGATATCACGCGTAATTTCTTCTGGCCCAAGCTTGGTATCACGCGCTTCCACTTCATGCTTCTCAATGTGCACTGATGTGAAACGATCTTCCTGAACCAATCTTTCAGAAAGAAGGATGGCGTCTTCAAAGTTACCGCCCTCCCATGAAAGGAAGGCAACAACTACGTTCTGCCCAAGAGCAAGCTGACCATTGTCAGTAGATGAAGAGTCGGCAATGATATCGCCAGTCTTGATCAATTGTCCCTTAACCACGGATGGACGCTGGTCAATACAGGTGCTTTGATTGGACCTTTGGTACTTACGCAGCTGATAAACGCGGTTCCCGCTGCGCTTCTCTTTGACCGTTATGCTTGATCCTGTTACCGAGACAACTTCACCATCCGCTTCAGCAACCACAACCTGACCTGAGTCAAGCGCAGCATGCCCTTCCATACCTGTAGAAACAAGAGGAATCTCAGGACGTACCAAAGGAACGGCCTGCGCCATCATGTTCGAACCCATGAGCGCACGATTGGCATCGTCATGTTCGAGGAAAGGAATTAACGCGGCGCTGATACCTACAACTTGATGAGGCGCCACATCCATATAATCAATGGATTCTGAATTGGAGAACATGAAGCCCGAATGGTATCGACAAGAAACACGCTCACGGGAGAATTCCTTGTTTCCTGTTAAAACAGCATTCGCTTGGGCGATCGTGAATTTGTCTTCTGCATCAGCTGAAAGATATACAACCTCATCCGAAACAAAAGGAACGATATTTATATCCGTGCTAAGCTTTGTTATCTTCTTAAATGTTTTGGAGTCAACAATACTGCCGGACTTGAAGAGCATTTCTTCAGATTTCGGGTCATAAACATCCTCACGCAAGGTTCGGCCTTCCAATCGTTCATCATCTGTAGGAAGGGATTTGTAAACCTTACGATAAGGTGTTTCAATAAAACCGTATTGATTGACACGAGCAAAGGATGCCAAACGTCCAATCAGCCCGATGTTTGGACCTTCGGGTGTTTCAATCGGACATATGCGTCCATAATGTGAATGGTGAACATCGCGCACATCAAAGCCAGCGCGTTCACGTCGAAGACCGCCTGGACCCAAAGCTGAGAGCGTCCGTTTATGGCGCAGTTCAGCCAGCGGGTTGGTTTGATCCATGAACTGCGAAAGTTGTGATGAACCAAAAAACTCACGAAGAGCAGCAACCACGGGACGGATATTTACTAATGTAACAGGTGAAAGTTGTTCCTGATCACGAATGGACATGCGTTCTTTAATAACACGCTCCATGCGTCGCAAGCCGATTCGCAATTTGTTCTGGATTAACTCACCCACCGTCTTGACGCGGCGGTTGCCGAGATGGTCAATATCGTCGGGTCGTTCAGCGCCATTGTTGATCTGAATCATGCGGCGGATCAATCGAATCATATCGCTCTTTGTAACAGTGCGATGTGGAATTTGGATATTCAAATCCAATTTCTGGTTCAATTTATAACGACCCACGCGTTCCAGGTCATAATGTCTCTGATCGAACAATTGCTCTTCAAGGAACTGGCGGGCATTTTCAAGTGTAGCAGGATCGCCAGGGCGCATCTTCTTAAAGAATTCGATCAAAGCGGCTTCGGCAATTGTGTGATTGCTCAAATCCCAATCGGGCTCCTGCTTAATCGTTGATGCAATAAACATGCGATCAGGGTTGTTGTCAACATCCTTTAAGATGGAAAGAATTTCTTCATCTGTACCATATTTGATGGGAGAATCCTTGATACCGTCACTTACCGCAGCTAGCGCGCGCAAAAATACTGTAATTGGAACTGTGCGTTTGCGGTTGAACTTTAGGATGATGTAATCAGATTTGCGTGTTTCGAACTCCATCCACGCGCCGCGATCTGGAATCAACTTTGCCATAGCTAGAGGACGACCAGTAGCGCGATCTGCAGGCGCTTCAAAATAAACACCAGGAGAACGAATCAATTGAGAAACAACAACACGTTCTGTGCCATTTACAATAAAGGTGCCCTTATCTGTCATCTCAGGGAAATCACCCAGAAAAATATCCTGTTTGATCGGTTCCGGGACATCCGGACCAGCAAGTAAAACAGAGACATATAACGGGCTGGCATAGGTTAGATCCCGCTCGACACATTCTTCGATACTATGCTTGGGCTCCCCAAACCAATACTTAAGCCCCCATTGCTGAGACTCAGCACCACGGCTCGGGAAAAACAATTTCATGCCTTTGTTATACGACTCAATTGGTGATATCTCATGGAAGAGGTCACCCAAACCATCTTTCTTAAGTCGCTCAAATGAATCAAGTTGAACTTCGATCAAGTTGGGTAAATTAAGTTTTACTGGAATTCTTGCGTAACTTTTTTGGGGCAAAGAAGATGCCATTCTTCTCTCCTGACTATTATTTGGTTGAGTGATGAAAAATTATAGCTGTCCCTTTGGACAGCGACCCTAAATTATATCGAAACGGGTATAAAAAGTCAAGAAGAAGAATACAATGTCATATTAGAGTGTTTATTGCTCGGCACTTTTCTTGACAATCTTTATAAGTGCGTGTAAAATCACGGACGCTTAACAACAAAATATATTGGCCGAGATAGCTCAGTTGGTAGAGCACGCGACTGAAAATCGCGGTGTCCCCAGTTCGATCCTGGGTCTCGGCACTCTCGGCCAAATAGAGTGGCTGAAATCTGCGGGCGTAGTACAGTGGTAGTACGTCTCCTTGCCAAGGAGAAGGTCGTGGGTTCGAATCCCATCGCCCGCTCAACCACGGAGGATTGCAGATTGGAAAATATTTCAGTCAGCAATCCTCGCTGTATATTTGGCGTCGTGGCCAAGTGGTAAGGCAAGGGTCTGCAAAACCCTCATCACGGGTTCAAATCCCGTCGACGCCTCTAAGAGCGAGTCCGTAGTAGTACAGTGCAAGGTCGGTATTTCCACGAGGAAAAATCAGGCGCAAATCAGCGGCTTTTCCTCCCAACCCTGCGCTGTACTATTAGATTGGGCTC
>JAUXUL010000014.1 GCA_030680795.1 Anaerolineales bacterium
GTTCCTCTATCTTATAGAACCCTGTAGCTTTGTGCTAGTTATTCCCCCACTTTTTCGACAGTTTCAACGGCTCGCGTTACCCGCTGGTGGGTGGGACGAGACAACGCCATTTTGACGGAACCAATTTCAAGCCATGCAAACTGCCTGAAAACGCGCAGACTCCCACAAGTAAGGTGCCCTCTTTGTTGGGCGTTTTTTCATTTTACAGTACTTTGTTGTTTATATATTCTTCCAATGTCATTACTTTTATTTTCCATTTTGAAAACAGAATTTCGCGCGACAAAATAATTTTCTCGTCCGAAGTTAAAAACACATCGCGGTTTGCTACTTTATGAGCATAAAGTTGTAATGCATCTTTTTTATACGAGGGGAACTTTTTATGTTCGGGCTTTGCACCAGGAAATACATCATTGAGAATGGAAAAAACTTCATCTTCATCCAGAAGAACAAAAGGAAGCATCATGGGGAGAGTCGAGATGCTTGGCAAGACATAGGAGACATGCGAGCCTATCATTTCATTTATAAACGTAGGGAGTTCATTCCAATCTTTTTCAAAATCTGTACATATTTGGTTGGTAATGCCGATTTCACAAATTCCTTCATCTCGAAGTTTTGTCAATTTTGAAAAGAGAATCTTTAGACTCTCTCGTTTGCTGGGATCATCGTTGTATCTTTTTTCAAGAATTTTGCCCTCTACCCAAGACCAATCCCTTAATACATTTGTGTCCAATGTCAATTTGTCCAATTGTCCCTCACATATTTCTTTTTTGTAAACCCCCAAATTGGAGTCTTATACGGCTGTTTGGCTGTACAATGCCTTATAACTTCAACATTCATTATACAGTCCCCTGTTCTTCGAGGCAAGATGATGAACCAGATAGCAAAACCCAAAAAACTACTCGACCAATACCGCGACCAAATCCGCCTAAAACAGTACTCGCCGCGCACCGAAAAAACATACACCCATTGGGTTCGCGAATATATCCTCTTTCATAACAAACGCCATCCGCGTGAGATGCGTGTCGCTGAAATCAACCAATTCATCACCCATCTCGTCGTCGAACGCAAAACCTCCGCCTCCACTCAGAATCAAGCCATAAGCGCCATCCTCTTCCTCTATCGCAACCTCCTGAATATTGAGTTGGACAAAACCTTCCTTGAATTCATCAGACCCAAAAAAGCAAACGCGTCCCCACCGTACTTTCAAAAGACGAAGCCCGCTCTATCATTACCAGCCTTACAGGCGCATTCAAGATCATGGTTCAGATCATGTACGGCAGTGGACTCCGCCTCATGGAATGTTTACGGCTTCGAGTTAAAGACATTGACTTTGAAAATCATCGCATCCTGGTCTATGACGGGAAAGGCGGCGACGACCGGGTCACCATGCTCCCCGACAGCCTCATCGCCCCCCTGCGCGAGCATCTCACGCAAACAAAAGCTATTCATCAAAAAGACCTGGCCGCGGGGTTTGGCTCAGTTTAAATGCCCTTCGGATTGGACAAAAAATTTCCCGCCGCCCACAAACAGTGGATCTGGCAATATGTCTTCCCCGCCTCCACCCACAACCCAGACCCTGAAACAGGCCTGATGCGTCATCATCATATTCATGAAACCGCCCTGCAAAGAGCTATCAGGGATACAGCCCGTTCCGTAAAAGTAGATAAGCGTGTCACTCCTCATACCTTCCGTCATTCCTTCGCGCCTCCTCCCGTCCTCCCCCAAATTCGACCACGATGGATACATCGAACTTGGGAGCGCCTCATTAATAGAATTTGGGGGAGGTGGCGAAGCCGGAGGGGGCTATGACATCCGCACCGTTCAGGAATTGCTCGGCCACAAAGACGTAAAAACCACCATGATCTACACTCATGCGCTTCGCGTACAGCGCGGCGGACTCGCCGTCAAATCCCCCCTCGACTCATAACCACGAACCCACTAATTCTCTACTCCTCCAATCCTCACGCGAAGAGTCCATTCTCCATTCTCCAATTACCACTCCCCATTCCCCACTCCTTTATCCTTTATAATACCCGCATGGAATTTTTCTTCCCCGAAGACAAACTCACCCGCGCTGTTCCCGAAGAAACCAAGATCAGCTCACTTTCCGCCCAGCCCTATCCCGACGGCTATCGTTTGCGAGTCAATATTGAAATCACGCCCTTTCAAAAACGCCCTTACATCGAAGTCATCCTCAAGGACTCAAATGGCGATGAAGTCGCCTCCACCAGCATCGTCGAACCGCTCTCGTGGAAACTCGAATTCACCCTGCACATCCGCGGAGAACTCATGAATCCATATACGCTCCATGCGCGCCTGTATTATCCCGATGGACCCTCCGCTGAGCCTCTCTCTTTTTCTTTTGATGTGGAACCGCCCGCGTCCGCGTGACGACCCTCAGTCTGATTCCGATTAATTGACATTATCCATGCCTTTGCATTCATCTGCTCTCTCACCGAGAATAATAACTGTTTTAACCCTGACAGTCCTCCTGCTCTTTGGCTGCTCGCAAACCACCCCGGAAATATCCGCGCCGCAGAATTCTCCTCAACCTGGTATTGAACTCACCAGCACACCTCCCGCCGTCCCTCTTGGTGGGGAGGAGCACATCCTTTTTCTCTCGATTGAAGAGCATGGGTATGCTCACCTTTTTACGCGCAGCGAACAATTACAAAATTTACCATTAACCCGCATCACGGCCGGCCAGTGGAATGACATCGCCCCCGCCCTCAGCCCGGATCGCAGGCAGCTCGCCTTCGCCTCCGACCGCAATGGTTATTGGGACTTGTACATCATGGATTTGCAAACGGGGAATGTGACCCAGATCACCGACTCACCTGAATATGATTCCGCTCCCTCCTGGTCGCCGGATGGGCAATGGCTGGTTTTTGAAACATACATCAATGAGAATCTTGAGGTTTCGCTGGTGTCGGTCAATGACCGTTCGCAGGCCGTCATTCCCCTTACACAGCATCCCGCCTCCGACCATTCCCCCGTCTGGGCGCCGGATGGCAGGCATGTGGCCTTCATTTCCACCCGCGCCGGCGATAGTGACGTCTGGCTTGCCAGCCTCGACCTGGCCGCGGATGAGCGTTATCAGAACCTCAGCAACACCCCTTCTGCCTCTGAGAATCGTCCTCTTTGGAATTATGACGGCTCGCAATTGCTTTGGGCTTCCATCAGTCAAACGGTGGGTTATAGCGGGTTATACATTTGGGATGCAGCCGATCCAAACCGCAGCGCGCGCTGGGTCGGTGATGGGGTCATGGGAGCCTGGGATGAAACCGCTCAAAAGATCATGGCCGTGACCAGCGCCCCCAATAGGTATTATCTTACTTCCTATGATGTTCAAGGGGACTTACTGCTCTCTCCCACACCCCTAAGCGGGGCTGTGCGCGGACTCACCTGGGGCTTTGCTGAGCTGCCGAATCCCACCCCGAATTCATTCGCGCAAGCGTCCGCAGTTGAGCCGACCGCCTTGTGGTCGCCAGTCATTACACCTGGACCTGATGTGCCAAACCAGCGTTGGGTTCTTGTCCCGATTGAGGATGTGCAAGCGCCCTATCCGCAGCTGCATGATCTGGTGGATGAATCCTTTAATGCCTTCCGCAATCGCATCATCCTTGAAACAGGCTGGGATGCGCTGGCAAGTTTGGAAAATGCCTTCGTCCCATTAACAACCAGCCTTGAACCCGGACTGGAGCAGGATTGGCTGTACACCGGCCGCGCCTTTGCCATCAATTCCCTCATGGCAAATGCAGGTTGGCTGGTGGCATTACGGGAGGATTTCGGCGCTCAGACCTATTGGCTGGTTTATATCCGCGCTGGGATTCAGGATGGCTCGCTGGGTGAGCCGATCCACAATTCCCCCTGGAATTTGAGCGCCCGCTACGAACTTGATCCGCGGGCATATGAGCAGGGCGGTGAATACGCGCCTGTGCCTTCCGGCTATTGGGTGGATATCACCGCTCTCGCCTCTGCCTACGACTGGGAACGCCTGCCGGCCCTGCCAAACTGGCGCACCTATTACAACGGCGCGCGTTTCACTGAATTTGCATTGACCAATGGCTTGAACTGGTACTCAGCCATGCAGGAACTATATCCTGTGGACGCGCTTGTCACCCCCACCCGCGTCTTGGCTCCCACGCTTACGCCGACCCCTACATTTACAGCAACGCCTACGAAACGTCCCACCCGCACGCCGCGCATGACGTTCACGCCCTCGTCAACGCCCACGCCCTCCTCTGTGCCCACGCTTACACTTCCGCCATCCTCCACTCCCACGCCGCCGACGGTAATTCCATAGTCACGATTCTGGAGTTCATCAGCTTGCTGATGAACACATCGGGCAGCAAGCTATCTAACTCCAGAATTTTATACAAATACTACCAGTGAAATTCAAAAGAACAATTATTCCGGTATTATTGCTAACACTCTCTGCCTGCTCGAGCGCATTAGGTGGATCAACCCCAACGCCCGTAATTGCCGAAGCGGTAGACCAACCCGAGGCGGGGAGCGAAGCGCTCTTAACTCCATCGCCAGCCCCGTTCCGGTTCAGTCTTCCCACCCCGGGCGCGGAGCCAGTCTCTGCCTGGCGTCCACCGCTTTACCCAATTCCCTGGGCCGTTTCTCCTTATGATCATTTCTATTTTGCGCGCCCGATTGCCGCCGACCAGGTCAATTGGCCGATTCCAGATTATCGTTATGGCGGCGTCTTCTTTGGTCCGAACATCGTGCACACCGGTGTGGATATTCCCACTCCCGCAGGCACACCGATCATGGCGGCTGGTGCAGGGACTGTGGTTTGGGCAGGCTGGGGGCTGTTCACTGAAACGCCGTGGAATGATAAAGACCCTTATGGGCTGGCAGTTGCCATCCGCCATGATTTTGGTTACAACGACCAGCAGCTTTTTACGATTTACGCGCACATGAGCAAAGTGGATGCCATCGTTGGACAGCATGTCGAAACCGGGGAAGTGATCGGCTTCGTCGGCTCAACCGGCGCAGCCACCGGTCCGCATGTTCATTTTGAGGTGCGCTTTCCCTTGAATTCTTTCTTCTATACCTATAACCCGGAGTTATGGATCGCCCCGCCGCAGGGCTGGGGAGTTCTTGTCGGGCGTGTGCTGGACACAAGAGGAAAAACCTTGCAGCGAGTGGAGGTGACCCTTCGTTCCGTCGAAACCCAAAAGGCTTACCTTGTTAAAACCTATAGTGACCAGGGCGCTATAAACCCTGACCCATATTACAATGAGAACCTTGTGCTTGGCGATTTACCAGCCGGGCTTTACAAGGTAACGCTTCGCTATGAAGATAAGAATCAACAGACCTGGGTGGAGATTTTCCCCGGACAGGTTTCCTACTTCACATTCACCGGGATTAATGGCTTCAGCACAGTCCGTCCGCCTGCCCTTGCTCTGGATTTTGTGCCGTCTAACCTGCCATCCACCCCCATGCCTTCCCCCTGACACTTCGACGCCGCTCAGTGCAAGCCTGACACCCGATACCTCGCACCTGACACCTTCCCCCCTTGACTTACTGAACATCTGTGCTATACTCTCGCAACACAAAATCCTATGTCATTGCGCGGGCGATGGTTTTCGCCCGAAGCAATCCCCAACTCTTTGAGGAGATTGCTTCGTCGCAAAGAGCAAGTGTGCTCCTCGCAATGACATAATTGAACATTATTGGAGAACCAAATAATGGCTAAAAAACCTACCCGCTCCGCAGAAGCCGCACAAACTCAAAATCTGAATAATGCCAAACAAGCCGTGCTCGATAAAGCCGTTGGCGATATTTTAAAACGCTATGGCGATGGTTCGATCATGCGCCTCGGCGAAGCCCATACCATGAAGACCGAAGCCATTCCCACAGGTTCACTTTCCCTTGATATTGCCCTCGGCATCGGCGGCATTCCGCGTGGGCGTGTCATCGAAATCTACGGACCCGAGTCATCGGGTAAAACCACGCTCTGCCAGCACATCGTTGCAGAAGCGCAAAAGATGGGCGGCACGGCCGCCTTCATTGACATGGAACACGCGCTCGACCCCGGCTATGCCGCCAAACTTGGCGTGGATATTGAAAACCTGCTCGTCTCACAACCCGATACCGGCGAGCAAGCCCTTGAGATCGCAGAAACCCTCGTGCGCTCTGGCGCAGTGGATGTTGTTGTGATCGACTCAGTGGCTGCGCTCGTGCCCCGCTCCGAGATCGAAGGCGATATGGGTGATGCGCAGATGGGTATGCAAGCCCGCCTCATGTCTCAGGCGCTTCGCAAACTTTCAGGTGCGATCAGCCAAACCAAGACCTCCGTCATCTTTACCAATCAACTGCGCCAGAAGATCGGCGTCATGTTTGGCAATCCTGAAACCACCACAGGCGGACAAGCCCTCAAATTCTACGCCTCCGTGCGTCTCGATGTACGCCGTATTCAATCCATCAAAGTCGGTGAGGAAGTCATCGGCAATCGCACACGTGTCAAAGTCGTCAAGAATAAAATGGCGCCTCCTTTCCGCACCGCCGAGTTTGACATCATGTTCAACGAAGGCATCTCGAAGGCTGGCGATGTGCTTGACCTGGCCACCAAGTTCGAAGTTCTCACCAAGCGTGGCGCCTTCTTCTCTTACGGCGATATCCGCATCGGACAGGGACGCGAGAACGCCAAAGATTTCCTGCGCGGCAACCCGGATATGATGAACGAGATCGAAGGCATCATCCGTCAGAAAGCCCTCAGCGGCGAGATCGCCCTTCCGCTTGATATCGGCGCTGAAGGTGGCGTAGCAGATGTTGGCGGCGCGGCCGAAGAAGTATAGCTCTGGAGTTGAGCTCTGGAGTCGGGCTCTGGAGTCGGACAGCTTGCTGTCCGAAATATCAGGAGCAAGCTCCTGTATTCCAGGTTAACTAAAGTCACAGAGAATTTCTCTGTGACTTTATGGTTTAATCAGGACATGTTTCGCCTCACGCTTCACGTCCGCCCTTGCCTGATTCTGCTCCCAATCATATTCTTCGCTCAAGCCTGCGCGCCTCAACTCACATCCACACCCTTCCGTCCACCGACAGCATTGCCGCCCGCTCAGCTGCTTGCCACAACCACGCCTGTGCCGGCACTGTTTACACCCCCGCCCGCGCTGACCGCCCCCGCAACCACCACAGCAGGAGTCTGCACGAACGATCTCACTTTTGTTGATGATATTACCATTGCAGACAACACCTCCGTTTTACCCAATGCAAGCATTGATAAGCAATGGCTGGTGCAAAACAGTGGCACCTGCAACTGGGATGCATCCTATCGTTTGAAGTGGGTGGCAGGCAGTCCTCTCGGCGCGGCAGAAGAACAGCTTCTTTACCCCGCCCGCGCCGGGGCTCAAGCCATGCTTAGTATCCACTTCATCGCACCCGCCGAAGCAGGCTTCTTCGAAAGCGCCTGGCAAGCCGTTGACCCGCACGGGAATATTTTTGGCGAATTGATTTTTATGAAAATAGTCGTTACCCCTTAGGAGGATGGCATTGACAATTGAACAATGGATTATCTTTGCAACGCTTTTATTAACTCTGATTCTGTTCATCACAGGACGCTGGCGTTTTGATGTGGTTGCCCTGCTGGCTTTACTGATCATCACATTAACGAAACTTATTCCTGTTGAGCAGGCTTTTATCGGGTTCAGTAACCCAGCTGTTATCACGGTTGCGGCGGTGCTTGTCCTCAGCCGCGGCTTGCAAAACTCAGGGATTGTTGATCTGCTCGGTGATTGGTTGTCGCGCCTGAAGGGAGGAATAACCATCCAATTAGCGGCTCTTACGAGTATTGTGGCATTACTATCCGCATTCATGAATAATGTGGGCGCGCTAGCTTTGTTATTGCCTGTTGTGCTTCAACTTGCGAGAAGAAAGAAAATTCCTGCTTCATCTCTGCTGATGCCGATTGCCTTTGCCTCGCTTTTGGGTGGCATGACGACGTTGATCGGCACACCGCCAAACATCATTGCGGCCTCTTTTCGTGAACAGACGGGCGCAGCTCCATTTAGCATGTTCGATTTTGCTCCTGTTGGAGTCGGGGTTGCGCTGGCAGGTTTGTTGTTCATTATCTTAATCGGGTGGAGGATGATCCCTGTTCGCAGCGGCAAATCATCGTCTGATGGTCTGTTCGATATTGAGAATTATCTTATTGAAGTGCGGGTATCCAAAAGTTCAAATTTGATTGGGAAACGATTACGGGAGATTCCTGATTTCGCCAAAGAGGAAGTGATCGTCGTCGGATTGGTACGCGGTAGTGAGCGGCGCATGGAGCCGTCTGCGCATACGAAATTGATCGAGAGTGATATTCTCATCGTCAGCGCGGATACGGAAAACATCAAAAAACTAGTGGAAATTTCCGGGCTTGAACTGGTTGGAGATGAAAAGATCCACCAGGAAGATTTGGAGTCGGACAATGTTACTCTTGTGGAGGCAGTGGTCATGCCCAACTCGACGATGGCAGGGAGCACTGCTCGGAGCTTGAACCTGAGGTCGAGTTATGGAGTGAACCTGCTGGCGATCTCGCGTCAGGGAAAACTGCAGAGGGCGCGGTTGGACAGTACCCGTTTTCAAAACGGCGATGTGTTGCTCCTGCAAAGCCATGTGGAGACCCTAAAAAAGGTTGTGGAAACTCTAGGATGTCTGCCGCTGGCTCAGCGAGATTTGCGAATCGGACAACCCCGCGGTCAATTGTTGATTGCGCTTGCCATTTTCATTTCCGCTCTTGTGATCTCTGCATTAGGACTGATTGCAGTGCAGGTTGCTTTTACCGCCGCGGTGGTGCTCATGGTGATTTTTAGAATTGTCTCCTTGCGGGAAGCCTATGAGAGTGTGGACTGGCCCATCATCATTTTGCTGGGCGCAATGATTCCAGTCGGCGCGGCACTGGAGATAACTGGCGGAGCCCAATTGATCGCAGAATCTATTTTGCAGATCTCCAGCCAAATGCCGCCTGTTGGCGTATTAATTATAATTTTGGTGATAACCATGTTCCTCTCGGATTTGGTGAATAATGCTGCTGCTGTCGTATTGATGGCTCCCATTGGGATTAGCATTGCTCAGGGAATGAACGTATCCGTTGACCCGTTTCTCATGGCAATCACCATTGGCGCCTCCTGCGCGTTTCTTACTCCCATTGGACATCAATCCAACACGCTGGTAATGGGACCTGGCGGCTATAAGTTTGGTGATTACTGGCGCATGGGGGTTCTTCTGGAAGTTATTGTTGTTCTTGTTGCCATTCCGCTTATCATGATTTTCTGGCCGCTTGCCAATCCATAGGAAAAATGATGTCATCTCAAACCGAATTTCCCCTTGTTTTTGAAAGCCTTAAATCCATCCTCAAACCCTATGCTAAAAAACTTACCGTCAAATCGGATATGAGTGAAGTTTATTACCTCGATGGCGCGTACAGCAAGAAGTGGCAGAAGGATTTGTTTTTCGCCTCGGCGCAGGTAAAAAAGAATTACGTCTCTTTTTATCTCATGCCAGTTTACATGTACCCTGACCTGCTCAAGTATATTTCGCCCGAATTAAAGAAACACATGCAGGGAAAATCCTGTTTCAACTTCAAGAAAATCGAATCGCCCCTGTTCGCTGAACTTACCCAACTCACCAAACAGGGATTCGAACGATTTATAAATGAAGAGTATTCCCGAACCCGTTGATTTAGTTCATACTCATAAATCCGAACATGCGCCATAATCCGCGCATCATTCCATGACCGAAATCCGGCTTTAAAAACTGATTTGGACATGACCCCGGAATGACCGCGATGCCATTTGCCTTGCATAGCTCCACCGCAGATTGTGAGACGCTGGTCATGCCCGCCGCGAGACCGGGCTTCGTGCCCATCATGCAATGCATCCACACGTGCTTGATTCCCAAATCCACGCACTGCTGGACGATTTGCTCGGTTACTTTAGGATTGGTGAGCATAAACACCGCATCAGGTTTTTCTGTGATGGATTTCAAATCAGGATAGCACCGCGCGCCATCATAAGTGGATATGCGCGGGTTGACCGCGTACACTTGATAGCCCGCCTCCTTGAATTTTTTATAATTCAAATTACAGCCTGTCTCCCGTTTATCAGATACACCAACAACAGCGATCTTTTTTTGCGCGAGGAAATCCTGCACAAGATTTTCGAGTTTTGACATAAGAATTCTCCTTAATGAAAATTCGGAGCCGTAAGGCTCCGAAAAAAACACAACAAAAGGGTTGACCAAAGATCATCAAAAAGATTATATACGTTTTCATGGAATTAACAAGATGACGAATATCACCTCAAAAAGTCAGCAGCTTGCACAAATGAGTCTACTGCAATAACTATAAACTTAATGCGAAGGCGCAAAGACGCAAAGAATCTGAAATACGGTTTGAAAATCTTGCAAAATTTGCTATCAAATAGCGCAGAATCTATTTGCGACTTTGAATCTTGGCGGCTTTGCGTTATGCTCTTGACCTTTTTGCAGTGTAGTCAAATGCAATGCAGGACTTTTATGAAAGAAGCGTATACGTGAACCTGAGCGCGCCGCACTCTCAGCATGGTTGGTTTTGTGATATTTGAGGACATGCCTCCTGTCTTGAAATCAGACATGATAAAATACCCTTCACAATGGCGAAGCATTTGGTTTTGGTGGCAGGTAACATTGGCGCGGGCAAGACCGCTCTGACGGAGCGCATTGGCGCCTGCCTCGGCTGGTGGACCGGGTTTGAGTCTGTTGCCAATAACCCCTACCTTTCCGATTTTTACGGGGATATGCATGTCTGGTCCTTCCATTTGCAAATCTTCTTTTTGGGGCATCGCGCAGATCAGTATCTTGAAGCCGCCCGCGATGCGCGTTCCGCCATTCTGGATAGAAGTATCTATGAAGATGCGCATATCTTTGCGCGTGCCCTGCATCACATGGGCAATCTGGGTGAGCGTGATTATTCGGCTTATCGCAGGTTGTTTGATGTGGTTGTGAATGGACTGCCGCGTCCCGATCTGTTAATCTACCTCAAAGCGCCGATAACGGTCTTGATGGAGCGCATCCGCCAGCGCGCCCGCAATATTGAAACGGGCATTACGCCCGAGTATCTGGCTTTGTTGGATTCCTTTTACGAGGACTGGCTCGGTTCTTTCGACATTTGCCCTGTATTGACCGTTCAGACAGATGACCTTGATTATGTCAACCATCCTAGCCATCTTGATCTCGTGACCCAACGCATACACGATAAACTGGCAGGCAAAGAATTGCTTGATCTAACCAATAAGCAAGCATAAATTTGACCCATAACCTTCTTTCCCAAATCCCTTTGTTTACCGGTTTGCCTCTCCATGAACTCGATGAGTTGGTTGCCGCATTGGACGTGACTGAATTGGAAGACCACCAGATCCTTTTCCGCGAAGGGGATCCGGGCGAGCATCTTTTTATCGTATTGCATGGTGTTTTGGAAGTGCTGTTGGCGGAAGATACGCCCCAGGAACACCTGCTCAATATGTTGCACGAAGGGGAATATCTCGGGGAAATGAGTCTCATCATACCCGGCGGACATCGCACAGCCAGTGTTCGCGCCAGGGGAAAATCCACCCTGCTTTCGATGAGCCGCGCCCAGTTCATGGATATGACCAAAGGACATCCCGAACTTGCTGTTTCCATGGTGCGGGTGCTAAGTCAGCGCCTGGATGCCACCAACACCTCAACATTCCGTGACCTCAACGAAAAGAATCGTCAATTACAAAGTGCGTATGATGAGTTGAAAGCCGCGCAGGCGCAGTTGATCGAAAAGGAGCGCCTCGAGCGTGAACTGCAGGTTGCGGCCGATATTCAATTAAGTATCCTGCCCGATGAATTGCCTCAACTGGATGAATTTGGTTTTGGCGCGCGCATCCTGCCCGCGCGCCAGGTGGGAGGCGATTTGTATGATGTCTTTACGCTTAAGGACAATCGCGTGGGTGTGTTGATCGGGGATGTGGCCGATAAAGGCGTGCCCTCGGCCTTATTCATGGCGCGCGCTCATGCCTTCATCATGGCGCAAGCCGATATCGGGCTGACTGCCGGGGATGTGCTTCGGGTTGTTAACAAGCACATCACTCGTCTGCAAAAATCAACCCAATTCGTCACTGTGCTGTATGGAATTCTGGATTTAAAAACCCGCGTATTTTCCTTTGCGCGCGCCGGGCATGAGCCGCCCCTGCTTTTACATACCGACGGCAGTGTTGAGCGCGTCCCTCACAGCACCGGTATGGCTCTCGGGCTTTGGGATGCGATCACGCTCGACGAACGAACCATTGAACTGCTTCCCGGTGAAACCCTGCTTCTTTATACAGACGGCATGACAGATTGCCGCAGCCCCAAAGGTGAGCCTTTCGGTTTGGAACGTATCAAGAATAAATTGAGCGGCTTTACAAACTTAAACGCCCAAAAAGTGTGTGATAACTTACTGGAAACATTGATCAATTATCAGGACGGCTCCCAGCAGGATGATGATGTTACACTGGTTGCAGTTGCTGCTGCAAGTGATGGTTTCACATTGCGGGTAAAGAAAACCCAGGGTAAATAGAAAAGACCTCCTCAACGGGAGGTCTTCGTTTATCTCAAAGCCTGTTCGATATCTGCGATCAGGTCGTCCACGTTTTCAATACCAACTGAAAGTCTCACCAGCCCAGGGTCTACTTCCAACGCCGAGCCGGCCACAGATAAATGTGTCATTGCGGCAGGGACTTCGATCAGCGATTCGACGCCTCCGAGCGACTCTGCCAGCGTAAATATTTTTGTGGACTCCGCGGCTTTGACAGCTGCATCCTTCCCACCTTTCATCACGAACGAGATCATGCCTCCGCCATTTTTCATTTGGCGCTTCGCGATCTGGACCTGTGGATGGCTCTCGTGAAATGGGTAGATCAGCCGTTTGACATTTTTTTGCTTATCCAGAAATGCCGCGATCTTCTCCGCGTTCTGTGCGTGCCTGTCCATGCGGATGGGCAGGGTCTTGATTCCGCGTAAAACGAGGAACGAATCCATGGGACCTTGAATTCCGCCAATGGCATTTTGTAAATAAGCCAGTTTTTCGCCTACTTCTTTGTCCTTGCCGACGATTGCACCGCCAACTACATCGGAATGCCCGCCGAGATATTTTGTCGTCGAGTGGACGACCAAATCCGCGCCCAGTTCAAGCGGACGTTGAAGATAAGGTGTGGCGAAAGTATTATCCACAACCAGCAAGGGTTTGCTCGCATGATTTTTCACCATCTCTGCCACAGCGCGAATATCAGTGACTGCCAACAATGGATTGGTGGGAGTCTCCAGCCACACGATGCGCGTGGACGGGGTTAATGCCTCGGCCAGATTCTCTGGATCGGTTGTGTCGGCAAATGTAAAGTCCAGACCGAAGCGGCGCAGGATTTTGTCAAATAAACGGAAGGTGCCGCCGTATACATCATTGCCCGCCACAACATGGTCTCCGCTGGCAAGCATTCGTAGAACCGTGTCCGTTGCCGCCATGCCGGATGCGAAGGCTAAACCAAATGTTCCGCTTTCCAGTTCTGCCAGACAATCCTGTAATGCCTTGCGTGTGGGGTTGAGCGTGCGCGAATATTCATATCCCTGGCGCGGCCTGCCAATCCCATCCTGCATATAAGTGGACGTGAAATACACGGGAGTCATTA
Source organism: Anaerolineales bacterium (assembly GCA_030680795.1). Lineage (GTDB taxonomy): Bacteria > Chloroflexota > Anaerolineae > Anaerolineales > Villigracilaceae > Villigracilis. The sequence continues at coordinate 13,668 of JAUXUL010000014.1, forward strand.
CCGCGCCGTTGTTCGGGTCGGGTTCCTGCCCCGCGTGAATGGCGAGTGTTTCAAATTTCATTCCAACTCCTTTGAACTTCTCTTCTTCCATGATGTAAATTTCACAGATTATGTGTTGTCTTAATACTGATTACAATACTGATTATACGAGGAAAAATGACAAAAACACTTTTAGCAGTTTTAGCGCACCCGGACGATGAATCTTTTGGCTTGGGCGGTACACTGGCTTTGTATGCCAGCAAAGGCTACGATACATATTATGTCTGCGCCACGCGCGGCGAAGCCGGCACTGTGGACGAGGTGCATTTGAAAGGCTTCAAGGATACAGCCGAAATGCGTACCGCTGAACTCTTGCGCGCCGCAAAAGAACTTGGCTTGAAGGAAGTTTTTTTTCTTGGCTATCGTGACTCGGGCATGCCCGGCATGGAAGCCAACCAACATCCCGACGCGCAGATCAAACATCCCATTGATGAAGTGGCAGGGCGCGTGGTCAAATATATCCGCGAACTCAAGCCCGATGTCGTCATCACCTTTGACCCGGTCGGCGGCTATAAACATCCTGACCATATTCATATTCACCAGGCAACTGTGCTCGCCTTCACGAATGCAGATGACGGTTCTTTCCACCCCGAAGCTGGTGACCCTTTCATGCCACAAGCGCTATACTTTCAGGTTTTTCCGCGCTCGTTCCTTAAGTGGCTGACGCGTTTGATGCCGCTCTTTGGCAAAGACCCAACAAAATTTGGGCGTAACGGTGACATCAACTTAAAAGAATTAGCCGAAGTGGATTTCCCGGTACATGTCCGTTTGGATATTCGCTCAGTTGCAGATGTCAAGCGCAAGGCGGGGGCGCAACATGCCTCACAGGGTGGCGTGCAAATGCGGCGTGGACTGATGGGGTTTATTATCAAAGTATTTGGCGAGAAGGAAGATTATATGCGCGCCTATCCGCCCATTGTCGGAAGTTTCAAAATGACCCACGATCTCTTCGATGATGTGTGAATCCATCCACGCAGTTATTTGTGGAAATGAACTTCGAAGTGAAGAACAAGCATGCGAGGGCTGACCAACTTCTCCTAGAGGGTGGAGGCGTTGCCTGGATTTCATCCCAAGATATAGGGTAGAGCCTGGAAAATTGACAACATCTGGGGCTTGCATTAATAGAAAAAATGTTCTAAAATAACTCCACTTTATCCTATTAGTCCTGAGGAGATTATAATGTCCAAAAGAAATGTGGTTCATATTGAGATCCCTGCCGCGAACGTGGAAGGCGCTGGAAAATTCTACGCTGATTTGTTTGGCTGGAAGATCCAATCCATGCCTGAGATGAATTACACCATGTGGGAAGCGGGCGACGGTACGGGCGGGGGATTCCCCGGGGTCTCGGAAGAAAGTCCTGCCGGGCAGGTGCTGGTCTACATTGACAGCGACGATATCGAAGCGGACTTGAAGAAGGTGGAGAAACTCGGCGGCAAGATTTTGCGCCCCAAGTCCGAAATCCCGCAAATGGGTTGGTTCGGAATCTTCCAGGATCCGACGGGAAATGTGTTGGCGCTTTATACCAGTATGCGTCCGGACTTCAATAAATAGGGGTGGCGGGGTAGGACAAAATCTGTGCCCCACTTTTTATTCCACAGGAGAGACTCATTTGAAAAAAATCACCCCGTTCTTATGGTTCGATACGCAGGCCGAAGAGGCGATGAATTTTTACGTTTCCATTTTTAAAAATTCGAAGATATTGGGCGTTACTCCAGGTCCGAACGGAACGGTCATGATGGCGACGTTCCAACTCAACGGACAGGAATTTTATGCCCTGAACGGCGGCCCGGAATTCATATTCACGGAAGCCATCTCGTTCTTTGTGGATTGCGAGACACAGCAGGAAGTTGACGACCTTTGGGAAAAACTTTCGGAAGGCGGAGAAAAAGGAAGGTGCGGTTGGCTCAAAGACAAATTTGGCCTGTCATGGCAAATCATCCCGTCCGCTTTGGGTGAGTTGATGAGCGATAATGACCCTGCGAAAGCAAACAGGGTCATGCAGGCAATGCTTCAAATGGACAAGATTGACATTGAAGGTTTAAGGCGGACATACGAAGGGGTGTAAACTTCGGAAGCCCAGGGAATGCAAATGCCAGGCTGTGCGTTCTTGAAATTTTCTTGACGCGCCTTTCCCGCGGTGGTATCCTTGCACGTAATGTTCAGCCAATTCGTTTTCGATACTAATAATACCAATCGTACTACTCGCACTCATGCAGTGACGAGGCGTTGGTATTCATCAGGTGAACATGAACAAGTCTATTCATCCTAGATAAGGAAACCAAACGCCCCAATTTTCGGGGCGTTTTTCTTAACCCCCACCGTCCTTCGGACACCTCCCCCCAAATCCGACGTATCCCAGTCGGATTTGGGGGAGGCAGGGAGGGGTAAATAAATAAAGGAGCCACCATGTCCATTTCAAACACCACCCCTGTCTTTGCCGTTGACAAAAAGAATCTCATTCCCGTCAGCGAGCATCTCAAGCAAATGGTGGACATTCCGCCTTCGCGCATGTTCCTGATCAACAAATCGTTGAAAGTGTATGTAGAGAAGAATCCGGATGCAAAAATATTTGACGCATCGCAAGGCGACGGCGGCGCGTCTCTGCCCGGTGTACCCAAGGCGATTCTCGAACGTGCTTCACAACTTCAAATTGAACATGGTACGGCTTATGATATGCCTTTCGGCACCGACGCATATCGCAAGGCGGTATTTGAGCAATATTGGAAACTAGATTCCGGTTCTGGCTGGGGACCTGCGAACGTACTCGGCACCGCGGGCGGACGTGATGCGCTCATCAAAGCCTATCAAGCCATGCTTGCATTGGGCCATGGACGTCAAGGCGACCTGATCATGGTCTCACGTGTCCCGTGGATTTCCTACAACTGGGGCCCGTACGGAGTCGGCGCGAATGTTCTTTGGGCTCCAGGCGACCCCGCGCAAGGTTGGGCATATTCCGAAGACGCGATTCGCGAAAGTGTGAAGTTTGCCGAATCACCGGGACGAAAAATTGCAGGTCTCGTTATCACCAACCCCGATAACCCCACAGGGCTGACGATTTCAGTCGAAAAGCAAGCCTCACTCGCCAAAGCCGCATTGGAAGCGGGCGTCGCCTTTGTGCTCTTCGATTGGATGTATCACTACGTCACTGATGAATCACCGATGGATTTGAACTCCTTCCTCAATTTCTTCACCCCCGAAGAACGCAAGCGCTTGATGTTCCTTGATGGCATTACAAAATCACTTGGAGGCTCCAATATCCGCAACTGCCATTTGATCGCGGATGAAGCCGTCATCAAATTCATTACGGCGCGCGCTTCGCATGGGGTCATCCCGCCGTTCTATTCTCTCGCTGTTGCAATGGCCGCCTACGAACTGGGTTACGCTGAAGCCGCCAAAACCATCATCAAGCCGACCAATGCCAGCCGCGTGGTCTTGACGAAATTGCTTGCTGAAAGCGGAACGCAGCACATCATCGGCAAAGGCTATTACGCCTTTATGAATGTCGGTGAATTTATCAAAGCAAAAGGCTGGGTGGATGGCGAACCGCTCGGACAATATCTCGCCGAAAATCATGGCGTAGCCATTGTCCCTGGCGCGTTCTTCTCTCCCTTCGGCAATGACTGGATACGCTTCTCGTATGCCACGCCCGCTGAAAAAACCGAAGGCGCGTTCAAGAGGTTGGTGGAAGGATTGGAGAGTTTGAAGAAGTAGAGAATAGAAAGAAGAAAGAGGAAAGAATTTGCATCTTTCCTCTTTCTTGGTTGAAGAAAATTTGTATAAGTTATTCGATAAAGGATAAAACATCCGCCAATACTTGTGGAATATCCACTGGCGGATTTGCCTTGACCTTTTCCCCAAGATGCAAATGGTCAGGATGGGTCTTGACTTCGGGATGATGTGCCGCGTTGTCCCACCTGGCGACCAACTTATTGTCTGAACTTTGCAGGTGATAGCGATATTTCAGTCTCTTGATTTGTGGCTCAGTAACGACATATTCCGCGATGTGAAGTTCGTAACCTCCGTTGAGCGAAAGCATGCCTCGGATGTAACATTCCTCCTCGGAAACCTCGTCGAAAGAAATATCAGATTGGATCACATGCGGCGCGGCAAGGATAGCCGTTTGCACACTGGCGTAATACTCACGGGAATTCACACAGAGACTCCCGAAAGGATTTCATAACGCTCACGCCATAAATTCACTCCGCGAACAGCCGCATACCAATCGAAATAATCCTGCTCGTCGCCAAGTGAACCTGCGTCAAATTGCTCCATGAATTTTTCGGAAGTCATGTTGTATATTTTTTCAAAATTTTTGCAGGTTGAGAAATAATGCTCAAAGCGCTGGCGCGCATGAGACGCGGCGCTGTTCAGCGCAAATGAAACCGCGTTACGGATACTGCCTTTTTCGTAGTGTGAATTATCTGTTTTCAATGCAAGGTTCATAATTTACCTCTATACAATAAATTGTAGCACAATCTCTTTTCTTCTTTCCTCTATTTCACGTATCACTCATTACTCATCACCCCACTAAACCTTAGGACTGGCTCATGCCCTCACGAAAATTTCCCGAAAAATACCTCCTCGCAATGGAACAAGCCGCCAGGGAAAAACCCCAAGGCGGACTCAACGGCTTCGAGCAGGAATGGAACCTGCTTGATGAAAAACTGCGTCCCTTGCTCACTGTGGGCGCAGGACCCAGCCAGCAATCCTTTGTGGATTACCTGCGCGCCGAATGTATTCCGCCGTGGCTCGCGCAATTCAGCCAACTCGAAGTCTTTCACTGGATGATCGAATGGGCCACGCGCCCGTATTACACACCGCGTGGAACAATTTATGAAGCGCGTCTCATGGAAGCCTCGCTTGTGAATGCGCTTCATCGCGCGGGCCTTAACTTTGGCGAACGGCTGTACCAATGGCACGGCAATCTTTTGTTCCTGACGGACATCAACCCTCATTCCATCCCTGGAAATTGGAACATTGCCAAGCGCCGCTACCTTGAAAAATGCGTTGACCTCTACGGCGATACCCTTGCCACGGCGGGCATTCACAGCAACCTCTCTTTACCCGATCCGCTCTTTGCATGGGACTTCATGCACCTCCCCGCAAGCGAACGCGGCGACAAACATCTCGATGAATTCAAATCTGAATTTTATATAACCGCCACGCGCCTCCTGCGCGCTTTCGCATCTCTCTTTATCGCCACCACTGCGTCCACACCGATGCAGGCTCAGGTCAGGGATGGACGCGCTGTCGTTGTCCTGACCGAGCATGATTCGATTCGCAATCTCACTTTCCCGAATCCAGCCGCCATTGATCTTCCCGACCTCTATCGTTCGTACAATGATTATCTGCAAATCTCTTATGATCTTGTGCGCCGCGGCGTTCGTTTTGGAAACAACAACTGGACGCCTGTTCGCGCACGTTCATTTGCGGAACCTGTTGAACGATTGATATCCACCACAAGCGACGAACTCACGCATCTTTACACCCGCGGCTTGTTCGCCGTCGGTCAGGCGACTCCACCCGAGGAGATGGCTCTGCAAATCGAAAAGCAGAATCTCATGGCGCGCATCAACCTGCCCATGGGACGTGTCGAAGTCCGCGTGGATGACGGGGGACACAGCCTCGACATTGATATCGCGAATCTAACTCTCAAACATCTCCTGCTTCTCCGCATCTATTCGGACCCTCAATTTGCGCGCGGCTTCCGATATGACCGCGAAGACATCAGCCGCGCCCGCGTCAACGAGAATCTCGCCGCGAAATTCAGTATGCGAGCCGAGATAGAGAATCCACTGACGGGCAAACCGATCCCCATGCGGGATTTCCTCAAGTGGACTCTCAACGAAGTGCGCCCGCTCGCTGAAGCATTGAACGTGTGGGACGACTTAAATCCATTGGTCGAAATCTCCGAAGGCGGACGGAACACCGCCGAGAAAATGCGTGCCCGCTTGCACGCTTCGCGCGATTTGGACAATAACAACGAAGTGCCCTTTGAAGTTTTGAAGGACTTACTCTTTGAACGTGAAGCACAAGTTAAAGGCGACGTGGAACGTATTGCCTCAGAATACACATCTCTTGGCGATGATGCTTCCAAGATCGGTGAATTCCTGCAACGTGGGCGTGACGCTGCGCGTGCAGACAATGGTCAGAGGCCACTGTCTAACAACCCAGCGCCTGCTCCCATCCAATTCCGTCCACGCCCACAGGCTGTGATCGAAGTTGCTTATCCTGATAAAACCAGCGAAATTCTTGATTTTGCTCAACAACTAATCCGCATTCCGTCTGTTACGGCCTGTCCCGCTGAACGCTATGATGAAGTCCACCGCGCTGGTTCTTTAATTGATGATTATTTGCGAAATGCAGGCTTGGATGTGAAATTCTTCGACGGAAAATATCCGGCCATCTACACCACTTTCCCAATTACCGATTCCCAAATACCAATCTCTAATCCCCTGTCTCCAATCCTCCTCACAGGTCATTTCGACGTAGTCGAACCTGAACCCGATGATTCCCAATTCATTCCACGAATCGAAGGTGATTATCTCTGGGGTCGCGGCGCAGCAGATATGAAAACCGTCGTTGCGACGTATATGGTGTGGATGAAAGACAGGATGAAATCGGGTGCGCCATATCCCAATATTGCGTTGATGTTGGTTGGCAACGAAGAGAATGGCGAAGCCGAAGCATGGGGTACGCCTTTTGTTTTGAAAGAATTGGGTATCACGTCATCTCTCTTTATCGCAGGTGAGCGCACAGGCGAAAAGGGGGACGAACTCTTTGGCGAGATATGTGTTGAGAATCGCGGCGTGATGCGTTTTGACGTGGTCGCGCGTGGTGCGAAAGGTCATTCGGGCGTGGCAGGCACAGGCGATTTGAGTGAGAAATTAATTTCTGCGCGTTCTGCCTTGAATGAAATCTTTGCCAAACACCTCACATTGAAATCATCCGATGGCTGGCAGTCGCAAGCCAGGTTCCCATTTATCAATGTGGGCACGGTTGGCGTGTACAACGTCACTGCAGCGGAAGGAATCCTGGGTGTTGAGATCCGTCCCATTCCGCAGGATGATACATCCGCATTGAGGAAGGAAGTGGAAACCTATTGCGCCAAAAATAATTTGGAGGCCAAATTCTCTGTCATGGAAAACGGCGTGGCGTGCGACGCGAATAATCCAGCGTTGAAAGCGCTGATCGAAGCAGTCAAACAGGCGTCGGCGGGGAGTGAACCGCGCATCGGGAAGAAACTCCCGGGCACAAGCGCGAGATTCGCTCCGGGCGGTCAGGCTGTTGTTTGGGGTCAGTCTGGTTTGGGTCCACATGCAAAAGACGAACGGCATTACATCCCCAGCATTGAGCCGTATTACAAATCATTGAATGAACTAGCGAAGTTGTGGAAATAAATCGTAGAGCGAGATACTATCTTGCTCTACTCCTAAAACTTAAAGTGGATAAATATCCGCCCGAAGTTTTTGTCGTCCTTCTCGACGCGGTGATACAGCTTCTTGATATGCCCCTGATTCAAAAAGCGCAGCACCTTTTTCTTGAGCTGCCCGCTGCCTTTGCCGGGGATGATCTCAACAAGATTGATTTTTTTGTCAATCGCTTCTTCGACAATGCGATTTAACTCTGCGTCGATTTCCTTGCCGCGGTTGTAGATGTCGTGTAGATCCAGTTTGAGTTTTGCCATGTTGTTATTTTCTGTTGATGGAATAGATCAGTGTCGGGAAATTATCGCCGGCTATGCCATCCACTTTTCTTTCCAGTGTCATTCCAATCCATTCTGCGACTCTTTGTGATGCGATATTCTCGGGGTCGATCAAGCATATCAGGCGGGATAAGTTCAGCTTCTCAAATCCATACTTCAAAATACCTTGCACTGCTTCTGTCGCCAACCCCTGATGCCAAAAAGACTCATCGAGCAGATAGGCAATTTCCACTTCCAACCTGTCATCAATTTCCCACGGCAACAGACCGCACCGCCCAATGAACCTTCCCGTTTTTTTATGAATGGTCGCCCAAAGTCCCAGCTCGGGATATCGTGGATGCCCATTCATGTGCCATTCCAGTTCTTCCTTTGTCTCTTCAAGGTTCAAAACACCCTCAGGAAAATATTTGCGAATTTCAGGATCGCGATATAAAACGAAAAGTTCGTTCAGGTCATCCAAAACAAGATGTCTGAGGAGCAGTCTGTCCGTTTCCAGAATGACCATTATAATTTTTTCTTTTCTTTTGGCAGAAACTCGAACAGCGGGCGTTGGTTGAGCTTGATCAAATTTGCACCCATCTCGCTGACATGGATCGCCGTAAGAGAACCAGTGTCGCAGCTCAAACGCTGAAAATGATCGAGCGGCAAGCCAAGAAAATGTGACACAGCGAGCTTGATCGGGTCCGCATGAAAGAGGACCACGACAATATCCTGCGGCTTGTTATGCTTCTTAATAATGCGTTCAAGCGCGTTTGCAATACGCGTTTGCATCTCGGGGAACGACTCGCCATCAGGAAAGCGAAATCGAGAAGGGGAATTTTGCACGATCTTCCATACTTTTGTTAATCGCAAAACCTTCCATGATTTGCCCTGCCATTTGCCGATGTCTGCATCCATCACATCGGGTTCCTGAATGATCTGCAATTTGCGTGCGGATGCAATCGGCATGGCAGTTTCCATCGCCCGCTCCAGTGGACTCGAATAAACGGCTTTGATCGGGACATCCTTCAACGCCTCGCCCAATGCCTGGGCCTGCTTCTGTCCCCGTTCATTTAGGTGTACCCCGGGCAGTCGTCCTGCCATTTTCCCTGTTTTGACATAATCATTTTCGCCGTGCCGGATGAGAAGCAAGAGGGGCATTGTTATTCCTTGTTGGAATCTTTCTTTGCATCTGATTTAATTTTTTGCCAGAATTGATTGGTTTCTTCCCCTAATGTTTTGGCTATATGATCAATCTTTTCTTCGAGAGGGCTGTCTTCCGGTTCATTGAGAAAATGAAAGATCATCATCTCGAAAATATCCGTCTCATGCTTGCGGGAGCGGCCTTCTTTCCATGCGAGAAGTTTTCCGTGAATTACATCTTCGGGGCGGGCGCACCAAATTTCAAACGGTTCTGCGCCTGGGATTTCCACCAATTGTCTGACGCGTCTTTCAAAAGCGGGGCGATAATCAAGCGATCCACTTAACGGAACTAAATCCGCTTTTTCTCCGCGTTCCGTATCAATGATGTTGAACATAATGCCCATTTCAATCGAATCGCGGATCATGACCGGGTCTGCATAATAGCGCGGGAGTGGATATGACTCTGAAAGCGCGTTAATATGTTCTTCGGACAGTTCGACAATAATGTCAATATCGTAGGTAACGCGGCTGATTCCATAAACGGTTGCGGCGAAAGCGCCAATGACCATGTACGGCGCGTTAATTCTTTCGAGAAGTTGAAGAATATCCAGGAACAGGCTGAAATCGGGTCTTCGTTCAACTGGCACGCGCCAATTCCTCCAGAACTTTCAGGTTGAGCATATTAATGGACAGGTTGGGATATTTCCGCCGTAATCGCCCGCGAATTAAACCGACCGCCAATTCACGCGCGTCCAGCATGGCGCGTACGCGTTTATGCGGAGGAATTTTTGCAAGCAATTTTATTTGCTCAAGATGATCGGGACGAAATGCGCTTTTTTGCATGGAGTAATTATACTCGTCTACTTTATCTTCCGTTTCATTTCAACAATCTGCTCTTCGCTCAAAGCTGGGACATCTTCCCTGCGTTCTATGCCCAATGCTTTGCGTTGTGCTTCGCGCCACATTTCCAGCCTTGCAGTCACTTGTGATTCATATCCCTCTTGTGATGGCGCATAAAAATATGTGCCGAGTAATCGCTTTGGCAAATATTGCTGCGGCGTGAAGTGACCTTCTTCACTGTGCGGATAAACGTAATCCTTGCCTTGTCCCGTTGCGGCGGCGTCGCGGTTGCCATCCTGCAAATGGCGCGGCACGGATATTTGTCCCTCGGCCTCGATTTTCTTCATCGCTTTAAAGTACGCGCCCGCACTATTGGATTTGGGCGCAGTGGCCAGATAGAGCGTGGCTTCGGCGATGGGGTAGATGCCTTCGGGCAAGCCGATATAGTCAAAAGCCTGGGCTGCGGAAGTTGCAACGACAAGTCCCATCGGGTCTGCAAGTCCGATGTCTTCACCTGCCAGAATAATTAATCGGCGAATAATAAATTTCGGGTCTTCGCCTGCATAGATCATTTTTGCGAGCCAGTATAAAGCCGCATCCGGGTCAGATCCGCGCACAGATTTGATGAAAGCGCTGATGGTGTCGTAGTGAGCATCGCCGTCCTTGTCATATAAAACCGCGCGGCGCTGAATCGATTCCTGAGCAACATCCAGAGTGATGTGAATGATTCCATCTTTATTGGGCGCAGTGGATTCAACTGCAAGTTCAATGGCATTTAGGGCGTTACGCGCGTCGCCGCTGGAAACTTCAATTAAATGAGAGCGAGCCTCCAGGTCAAGTGTGATGCGTTTGTCCCCGTAGCCGCGTTCTTTGTCTGTCAGGGCGCGGTCAATTAATATCCCGGTTTCGGTTTGATTCAAGTTGCGGAGTTGAAAGACGCGCGAGCGTGAGATCAAGGCTTTGATAACTTCAAAATATGGATTCTCGGTCGTTGCGCCGATCAGGGTAAAGGTCCCGTTTTCAACGTGAGGCAGAAGCGCATCCTGTTGGGCTTTGTTCCAGCGGTGGACTTCGTCAACAAAAAGAATGGTGCGAATGTTGTGTAGCCTTCGGCGTTCAAGCGACTCGTCAATGATGACGCGCAGATCTGCTTTGCCTGCAAGGATGGCGGAAATCGTAGTGAAATGACTCCTGGTGGTGTTGGCAATGATTTGCGCGAGAGTGGTCTTGCCTGTGCCGGGCGGTCCCCACAAAATGATGGATGAAAAAAGTTTATCCGCTTCGATGGCGCGGCGCAGGAGTTTGCCCTCGCCGACGATATGTTCCTGCCCGACGTATTCTTCCAATATGCGCGGACGCATGCGCGCGGCGAGCGGCGCTTCGCTTTTCAACCGTTCGTGCATGGCGTGATCGAAGAGGTCTTGAGGCATGGCAGGGATTATAGCAGGAAGACAAAAAGAAGAAGACTACTCACCTTACGCACCATGCATGATTCCCTGAGCGGAGCGAAGGGTCACTAAGATAGTCGTAGAGACCTTCGCTGTCGCTCAGGGCGACATCTCTATAAAAACGTGAAAGTGCGTAAGGTGAGTTAATACTTGCGAGGTTGAAGAGGAATTGACTGCCTTTGAGATGTTGTCCCGCAATTTTCAGTTTGATCGTGAATATTACTTAAGCGTTTGGTGTCTTTTGTCGGCTTGGCCTATGAGATTGATTCACGATGTAAATTCCCGCCAGTGCAATCACGCCGCCGATCCATTGTATGGTGTTGGGAATCTCGCCAAGCATGGGAATGGCTAAAATGGCAGTCAGGATGGGTTGGCCGATAAGCGTGGGTGACACAATGGAAGCAGGCAGATGCCCCAACGCATACGAGATGGCGAGATAGCCGATCATTTGTGAGACGATGGCAGTGGCAAAAAAGATAACCCACGTTTGTGCGGGATAATTTACAAGTTGATTTCCTAAAACAAGATTCATGATCAACATGCCGATGGTTGCACTGACCCCAACCATCCATATATAACGAAGCGGGTCAATATGTTTTCGTCCGCGCTGGGTGATGAGTTGGTAGGATGCGTAAAAGATCGCCGCTGTACTTGCCATCAAGTCGCCGATGCCGAGGGTGGGATGAGTTAGGAAGTCACTACCCATAACAAGCGCCGCGCCTGCAAGCGCAATAACAAGTCCAAACCAAAAAATGCCGCGTAATTTTTCGCGAAAGATGAAGAGCGCAAATAATGCGACCCACAATGGCGCTGTGTTGCCGAGCAAGGTGGCATTGGCGGCAGTTGTATATTTCAAGGACGAATTCCAAAATGCAAAATCGAAGGCGGTAAAAATACCCGCAAGTAAGGGAAAAAGCAGGTACCTGCGGTCAATCGGTTCGAGTCTTTTTTGTTGCCGAATAAAAAGAGGCGTGAGAAACATTGTGGAAATAAGTAAACGATAGAAACCGGTAACTGTGCCTGGCGCATCTGCCCAGCGTACGAACATGGCTGAAAGACTCAACGCGCTAATGCCAATCGCAAGAGCAAGGTATGGGAAAAATTTATTTTGCATTGCGGAATTGTATAAGAGTGCGACATTTATGTTGCATGGCGCGTGAGGTTGATCCGCTCAAGGGTGGGCATAAGCTCACTAAGATTGCGCAGGCTGAAGTCAGGTTTGATGCGGCGCATGTCCTCATCCTTGAATTGCGCGCGGCGCGTGATCCAGATCGTTTGCATTTTTATTTTTTTTGCGCCGTAAATATCCGCTTCGAGGCTGTCGCCGATCATGACTGCTTCATGGGGTGAGATATTCCATTGCGCCAGCGCGATCTCAAATGCGCGCGGGTGCGGTTTGCGATAATAGCAAGCGGCCGAGGTGAGCACAAAATCAAAGGATGAACGAATGCCAAAATTTTCAATGAGTTCCTGCACATCCTTGTCATCGCCCGCGTTGGAAAATATGCCAAGCTTGTAATTTTTGGATTTTAATTTTTGAAGGGTGGCGACTGTGTCATCTTCAAGCTGCCAGTTGGTTTGTGTGACGGAGTACATCGCATCCAGCGCGGACCTGAGAACTGGTTCGGCGACTTCGGCATCCCCCAACTCTTTGAGCAGTTCGCGTAAAACGAAGTGATAGGTGGTTTCCTGAAAAACCTGATCGCGTAGTTCATAATATTTGTGCAGGCGCGCGCGAAAGATTTTCGGTTCCAGCTTGATGTTATGTTCAAGTAATTTATTGCCAAGCGCCTGGTCTGCGCGTTCCAGAATTGGAGACCAATCCCCGCAAGCGTGCATGAGCGTGCCGCCGAGATCAAACAGGATATGGCGAATGGGTGTGGCGTTCATCATCTTTGGTATACCCTTTCTGCCGTTTTGCGTAAAGGGGAATTTTATGGGATAGAGATATTGAAGTTAGGCGGCGCCCTTAAGATAGATTCCGGTTGGGTCAAGTTCTTCCTGCAAAATTTTCAGTTCTTTTTTTGTAATTGGCTCGGTGACCTTAACCTGCCCAGCAACTTTCAAATCCCAGCCAGTGTTGGTTTTGGCTTCTTCCACTGTTTTCCCGGGATGCAGGGCAGTCAGGAGCATTTCGCCTGTTTTATCAGGAGCCATCATGCCAATATCAGTTACCACGCCGACCATGCCGCCGCCGCGTAGTCCTGCATTTTCGCGATCACTGCCTCCGCCCATAAATCCGGCGGAGGTCATGAATTCCACTTTTTCGGGGAAGCGGCGTTTTTGATGCGGGGTCATGATGTAACAACGGTTTGCCCAGGCGGCAATTTCCTGCGAGCCGCCCGAACCAGGCAAACGGACTTTAGGATGTTCATATCCGCCGATCACAGTTGCATTGATGTTGCCGTATCTGTCAATTTGTGCGCCGCCCATGAAGCCCACATCCACGTTGCCGCGCTGCAGGTAGTTGGCGAATATATCGTACATACTCACCACTGAAAGCGCACCGCTCACGAGAGTTGGGTCGCCGATGGAGAGCGGCAGGCGTTCAGGTTCAGCGCCGATTACGCCGGCTTCGTAAATCATCACCAGGTTTGGCGCATGTGTGCGTTTTGCCAAGTTGCAGGCCAAATTGGGCTGGCCTACGCCGACAAATACAACGTCACCATCTTTGAGCAAACGCGCGGCATTGACAATCATCAATTCAGCTGAGGAATATTTAAGCTCGGGCATGGATTCTCCTGTACTATAAATCTGGAGTCAGGGGGCTTGTTCCCTAAAGACTCGACAGCAAACTGTCGGACTCCAGAGTCTCTTTAAGAGACGTGATATTGTTTTTGTAAGAGTTCAAAGGATGGTTTGTAACATTCAGGCGGGTAGTGGTTCGCGTGAAGAAAGTGAAGCGGTGCGCCGGAACCGCCATAATCAAAGTGTGGAATATTGTTCACGTTTCTACTTGTTTACCTGTGTACTTGTCTACTTTTACTAATACTGCCCGTAATTGATTCTCTCACTATAACGCGCCTTCACTTTCAGCCGCTTGTGGGTTTTCTCGCCGAGTTTTTTCCAATAGGCGCTGCGGTCTTTCACGCCATACACCCATTCATCAAGATACTTCCTGACGCTTTCCCGCGATTCGCTGATCTTATCCCATGCCAGGTAAAACTCATTGTCGCGGTCATAATATCCCTGCGAATAGGATGGGTGACTCGCAAACGGGACGTGGCAGACGGCGCTGACCACAATGCCGGGAATCATCGTGCGGTTCGGGTCTGACCTGATGACTGATTCGTCCACGATCTCTTCTGCGGTGAGGATGACTTCCCTCGCGGCGAAGGCGGCTTCCTTTTGTTCGCCGATGATGCCCCACAATTGCGCATTTCCGTTTTTATCCGCGCGCTGGACGTGGACAATCGCTACATCGGGATTCAATGCAGGTACAACGATTACATCCTTGCCGCCGTATGGGTCAGGGATGCGTTTGATCTGCAGATTGGATTTTTCCAGGTCGGTGGCGCCTGTTTGATTCATGGGAAGGAAAGGTAGGCCAGATGCGCCCGCCTGCAAGCGTGTGATCATGCCGAAGTGGGAATATTCCTCCCATTCAAGTTCGCCTTTTTCGATGGCGGCGCGTACGATACGCAGCGAGCCGACGCCAGGATTTCCCATGTATGAAAAGATGACTTTCCTGGCGCATCCCGCCGCGACCATTTGGTCATAGATCAAATCTGGTGTGGCGCGTGCGAGAGTGAGATTTTTCCTGCCTTGGCGGATGATCTCATGTCCCGCCGCAAATGGGATGAGATGCGTAAATCCCGCCGCGTAGACGGCATCACCGTCATTTACAAATTCTGAAATTGCTTTTTTAAGTGTAATGAGTTTGGGCATGTTTATTCTTTTTTGGGATTGGATTTTTCTGCTCTTTTGTTTTTTGCGTTTTCGCGCAAATTCCTTATGGATGCAAAACGCCCGGCCGGCGGGGACGGCGCTTTTTTACGACGGAAGTTCCAGCCAATGAAAATAAGAAGCAATGCGACAAACAGGTAATTAAAATCAACCTGGTCAGCGATATCCGATATTACAAAGAGGATGAACACTCCTCCGCCCATAATCATAAGGAATGTTCCCACGCGAACGATAAAGGGGTCTTCATTTTCTTCCATGCCTTTATTTTACCTTTGGAGGGGGGAGTGAACAAGTAGACACGTACACAAGTATAAAAAAGAGAGTCTCCATGGTTAGGCTCTCTTTTTTACGTGTCTACTTGTTTCCGTGTCTACCTTCCTACTTCACCAATGTCCGTATCTGCTCGTGCATATAGAGCGGGAGATAGTAATGGCCGCCCGCGTTCTTGCCGCTGGAGCCGGAGCCTTTCCATCCACCGAATGGTTGGAAGCCAGGCCATGCGCCAGTGGTTGCGCCTTGCGGACGATTCGCATACGTCACACCTGCTTCGATCTTATCGAAGAACCATTCGGTTTCCTCTGCTGAGCCGTAGAAACCGGCCGTGAGGCCGTAATTCACGTCATTGGCGATCTTCATCGCGTCGTCAAGATTCTTTACTTTGCCAATCGTGGTGATCGGCAGGAACATTTCTTCTTTCCACAAGTGATGGGTGAAAGGCAGGTCAGTGACGAAGGTGTTTTCGCAGTAATACCCTTTATCGAATAAGCCGCCAGTTTTCACATGGCCGCCGGTGAGGAACTTACCGCCACCCTGGTTGACCTCTTCGCAAAAGTTCTTGAAATCATTGTAGGATGATTTGTTGATGACGGGGCCATTGTAAGTATTTTTCTCTGTCGGGTCACCGATGACAAGTTTTTCAGCAGTATCTTTCAGGCGGGCAACCAGTTCATCGTATACAGAATCCTCTACCAGCACGCGTGAAGCGGCGGAGCATTTCTGTCCCTGTAAACCAAATGCCGAGCGGATGATCCCGATCGTGGCGCGTTCCAGATCGGCATTCTTGGAAACGATGACAGGATTTTTGCCGCCGAGTTCCAAAATGATCGGGCGCACGTAATTACGTTTGCCGAAATCCTGGAACATTTTCATGCCCACATCGAAGGAGCCTGTGAAGGTTACGCCGTCCACTTCGGGGCTGTCTACAAGCGCCTGACCCAATGTAGAGCCGGGTCCAGTGACGAAGTTCACCACGCCATCGGGGATACCCGCATCGCGGAAGCAATCCACAAGCAGGCGCACGATCCAGGCGGTATCGGTGGCGGGCTTGATCACAAGCGTGTTACCAGCAACAAGCGCCGCGCCGGAAGGTCCGCCGGTCAAAGCGAATGGGAAATTGAACGGGGAAACAACCAGCCATACGCCATATGGGCGGAGCACAGATACATTGCGAGCCTCATAGCCCACGAGCGGATCTTTGCCCATCTCGACAATATAGCCGTTGTTCTTTTCCATTTGGTAGCATGAGTAATAAATCAGATCGGCAGTCTCCTGCACGTCGCCCAAAGACTCCATGCGGTTCTTGCCGACCTCCAACGCCATAGCCGCACCTAATTCAAAAATACGTTCTTCGATTAACGAAGCGGCTTTGCGTAGCAATTCCACGCGCTTCTGCCAGGGAGTGTGACTCCAACCTGGAAAAGCCGCGCGCGCCGCAGCCAATGCTTCCTGCGCATGTTTGGCATTGCCTTTTTGCATCTTCGCGAGCACCCAATCTGTGTTGACGGGGGAGTGATCATCGAACTTCACGTCGGCTTTCACTTCCTGGCCGTTGATCAACATGCCATATTCCTGTCCCATATTTTTTTTGATTTTTTCCACAGCCTGATCGAAGCCAGTGTGTAACTCTTCGGGCGAGTTGAACATGGTCGCGTACGTGAGTTTAAAGTCTGCCATTGGGCGTCTCCTTATTTTGTTACATAGTTGCGTAGTTTTGTCTTTACGTAACCAACTAAACTACCTGACTAAACCCAGTATAGCGTAGGATTTCACAACCGTCAAAGTAATGCGGCTGTTATTCAATATGACGTATTTCCTGCTTACAGAGTGCCGCATAAATAGCTAAACCAGAATCATCATTATTAATCGTGATTTATCCAAAATTTAGTAATTTATGAACAAGCGGTAAGAGTCTGATGAGCTGGCGTAAGAAGATGCTGAAAAAGACTATCATATAAAGGTATGAATAGGAGAAATATCATGAAATCCCGCTTCTTTTTCTGGATACTTCGACGCGCTCAGTACACCGCCGTAAGCCTGATTGCCCTTTTAGTGGCATCTTCCTGCGCCCCGGCCGCTACCAACGCCTCCGCCTCGCCGACAGTGGAATCTGTCCCTGCCACCGCCGCGCAAGTTGACTCTTCCTCCGCAGGCCTAGCTACTCTTGTCCCTCCTCAAATTGTGGAGGTTCAAGCCATCGCCACCTCACGTGGACCCAACCTCGAAGCCACAGACCCGGCCACGGTTACGCTGGCTTCAGGTCAATTTCAACTGGTGGAATTCTTCCGCTTTACCTGAAGTACCTGCCGCGCAATGGCGCCCATGGTTCATGGGCTTGAAGCGGAATATTCTGGCAAAATCAAGTTTACCTATCTTGATGCAGACGATCCCAGCACCGATGTTTTCCAGCGTGAATTGGGTTTCTACTACCAGCCCGAGTTTTATCTGCTGGATGCAAATGGGAAAGTCTTGAAAAAACTTGTTGGTATCGTCTCGGAAGATGAATTTAGAAGTTTGTTCGATGCGAACCTGCGATAACAGGAACAACAGCCTGAAAAAGAAAAGACGGCATTAAATAAAACCAGCGCGGCGATTTTCACCGCGCTGGTTTTGTATCTAAAAATATTATTTTACTGGTTTCCGTCGTACTTCTTGGCGTCTGCGATGGCTTTGTTCACATTCACAAAGGGTAGCAGGATCAAGCCCATGATGAAAAAGAAGATCAACGAAAGGATGGCATAGCGCAGATTTCCGAACCATTGATTCGCGAGTCCGAATATCAGCGGACCGATCCACGACGTGCCGCGTTCGCTGATCTCGTAAAACGAGAAGAATTCCGCTTCCTTGCCCTTGGGAATCATCTGCGCGAACAGACTGCGGCTGATGGCTTGCGAACCGCCCAGCACGAGTGCAATGAAAATACCGAGGACGAAGAATTGCGCAGTTGCGGTTGGGCCTTTTAATCCGCCATACGCGTAGATCACCACCGCTGACCAGATCACCAAACTGACAACCACTGATTGTTTCGCGCCGATCCAGCCTGCAAGTTTGCCCCAGAACAAGGCTCCGAAGAAAGCCACGAATTGGATCATCAAAATAACGGCGATTAAGGTTTGTTGTTCAAGTTCCAGCCCGCCCTGAATCAGAGGCGCGGCGGCAAATGTAGAAGCCACAGCGATAACAGTCTGAATTCCGTCGTTATACAGGAAATAGGCGATCAGGAATCTAATGGTTTCGGGAAAATGCTTGACTTCACTGATCGTCTTACGAAGCTGTTTGAATCCAATACTTACATAGGTTTCCCCAACAGGGAGTTGACGAGCCGCATGACGTGGGCGCAGTCTTTTCCATGTCAGGAAGGAAAATCCAAGCCACCATATACCTGCGGATGCAAGGTTGATGCGAACCGCCAAGTCGCCGGGTACACCGAGAGCGTCGCTAAAAGTGAAGAAAGCCAGGTTGAGCGCCAGCAAAATGCCGCCGCCCATATAGCCCATTGCCCAGCCGTACGAAGAAACACGGTCTCTTTCATCTTCACTTGCAATATCAGGCAGGTAGGCATTATAGAAAACGATCGCCGCGCCAAAAGCGAGATTGGCAACGATAAAAAGCAATCCACCCAGCCACCATAATCCACCAGTGACGAGGAACATCAGAATGGTCGCCAGCGCGCCGATGGTGGCAAATATTTGCATCATGCGTTTTCGTAAATGCGAATAATCTGCGATCGCGCCAAGAATGGGTAGGAACAAAACCTGCATGCCCACGGAAAATGAAATACAGTAAGGAAGGAATGAATCAGGCGCAACAGGAATTCCAAAAAATGAAACTGTTGCCGACCCCGCCGCTTCCGCCGCAGTGCGCGCCAGTGACGCCACGTACGGCCCAAGAAATACCGTGCCAACCGTTGTGCTAAATGCCGAGTTGGCCCAGTCGTACATGGCCCAGCCGAAAATCTCTTTCCTATCGTTTACCATTGGTTTCTCAGTTGCCATAACGCCTCCGTGAGATGAAACAGGATGAAAGCAAGAACACGCGCCAGTATAAGTAGTTTCGCCTTCAGTGTAAAGAAATATTTAACGTTAAAGCCTCACCTCTTCCTTGACCCTCAACCTGCTACGCGCTAAAATGCTGTTCCTGCGCTGAAAAGGAATCGTGTCGCCCTGAGCGAATGCGAAGGGTCTCTGAGAAAATCGTAGAGATTCTCACCTGCACTGGCGTGCGGCGTACGTGTCGCTGCGCTCAGAAAGACACAATAAAAATAACCTATGTTTGAAACCCTCACTGGACGACTTAATCAGATATTCGATCAACTGCGCCGCCGCGGCAAACTCACCGAAGCGGATGTGGATGCCGCCATGCGTGAAGTTCGCCTCGCGCTGCTCGAAGCGGATGTGCATTTTAACGTAGTCAAAACTTTCATAATGCGTGTGCGTGAGCGTGCTGTAGGCGCAGAAGTATCGAAAGCGCTGAACCCCGGTCAACAAGTGATCAAGATCGTCAACGAAGAATTGATCGCGTCGCTTGGAGAACCTGTCGCGTTGAATCTGACTGGTCCGAAACCGCGTGTCATTATGATGGTCGGTTTGCAAGGCACCGGTAAAACGACAGCCTCAGGCAAACTTGCGCGGTTGATGAAATCAAAAGGGGAGCGTGTCCTGCTGGTTGCAGGCGACCCGTACCGTCCTGCGGCTGTCAAGCAATTGCAACAACTCGGCGAACGGCTGGATGTTGAAGTCGAAACCGACGCGTCTCTCACGCCGCCGCAACTCGCCAAACGGGCCTTCGAGAAAGCTGAAAAGGGTGGATTCAGCCTCGTGATCGTGGATACAGCCGGTCGGTCGCAGATGGATGCGGGTCTGATGGACGAGTTAAAAGCCATTGCCGCGAACGTCAACCCAGTGGACATCCTGCTCGTGGTCGACTCCATGATCGGTCAGGAAGCGTTGAACATCGCGCAGGGATTCAAAGATGCGATCAATCTCACTGGTCTCATCCTCACAAAAATGGACGGTGACTCACGCGGCGGCGCGGCCATCTCAATCCGCTCAGTGACGGGCATTCCCATTAAATTTATCGGCACAGGTGAAAAACTCGACGCGCTTGAAACGTACGACCCCTCGCGTTTGTCTTCCCGCATTTTGGGTATGGGTGACATGATCGGCTTGATCGAAAAAGCCGAAGCCGCCTATGATGGGCAGGATATGGAGAAGCAGGCCGAGCAGGCTCAGAAAATGATGAAGGGCCATTTCTCTTTGGTGGATTGGCTCGAGCAAATGAAACAAATGAAGAAGATGGGCCCGCTCTCTCAAATTATGGATATGCTCCCCGGGCAAATGGGACAAGCTGCGCGCGGCATTGACCCAACCGACGTGGAAAAATCATTCAAGCAATCGGAAGCGATTATTAATTCGATGACGTTGAGAGAACGGCGTGACCCTGACCTGCTCAACGCCTCACGCCGCAGGCGCATCGCCGCGGGTTGTGGCATGGAAGTGCAGGATGTGAATCGCTTATTGAAACAATTCCGCGAAGCGCAGAAGATGATGAAGATGTTGCAGAAGACGGGCGGCAAGGGTTTGGGCAGGATGTTCGGGTAAGTTAGATTGCTTAAAAATTATTACTTTAATTTTTTCACCACCGATAATAAAACCCCGTCTTTTCTAACTTCAAAGACAGTTTCGGCGTTCTGGAAAAGGAAGAGATGGTTATCAAATCTGGTGGTGATTACAGCGTAATCATAGACTTCTGGAATATCGTCCGATGAAAAATCCCAGACAATAAGATGCACAAGAAGATCTTCGCGGGCATGGTCGGCAATATTGGAGCTTGCTCCCCACGCCAGGATGCTGGCGCTTGTGGGAGCATTTTCATTCAGGTAAACTGCGGCCTCACGATAGGAGGTCAACCAATAATCGGTTTCAAAATTACCTGCTGCCCCTCGTAAGCCCCCAATAAAACGATTGTAATAAATATATTGATAAGGGTGTAATGATATGATGCCGATCAATCCTGGAGCCAAAAACAAAATTGACAAGGCAATGTTGATCAGCCTGTGGTTTATCCGTTTAAGAATTGTTTCCAATGCCATCCCTGCCAGAATAAAAATGGGCGGCAGGATAAACAGGAATTGTCGAAAATTATCATAAACGCTTGAATGTAAAATAATTTGCAGCCCAACGGGCACAAGGAGCCAGGAATAAATCACGAGAAACTTCCCGCCCTCGCCGGGGGTTTTTATGGATTTCCATAATGAAATGATAAAGCCAATCAGACTCAGAATTATTACCGGCGCGGTTATTTGAATGGACACGAGGGTTGGAATATATGTCCATGGCAGATTTGAAGAAGCAAAGTTGTCTCCCATAAATCTGACCGCCCCGTTAAAAGGAAAACTCCGCATCACCTGAAATGACTCGATGAGATGATAAATCGGCTTATCCCAAAGAAAAGGCCATGTCAGGTAGGTTATTAATGCCGCTATCGAAAAATAATAGATCAAGCTTGGTAAGGATTTTCTACCCGATGTGAGCAGGGAGTACCCCAGTATCAAAAGACCGGCAAAGGGGGCTAATAATCTGATGGATGTTGCCAATCCGAGCACAACACCTGCCATTAATATTTTGAAAATGAGTTGCAAGTCAATCTGGTAAAAAAATTTTGAGAAAAAATCCTTGTTGTTTTGTTTGTATCCGCTTATGATTTTATTGGCGGTTATTAAAATGAAAACTGCCACGATCAAAATTTGCTCGATTTTGCTGTTGACCGCTTTGTGTATATAACTTTCAACCGGAAGTTGATCGGCTCGGTTGGCAAGCATGGAAAACAGCCTGCTCCAGGTTGAATCGGGGGGCGAATTGTATACGAAGGAGACCGCCCATCCTATGGGGGCTGCGATCACATCTTTTCCCACGATTGAAAAAACGAACAAACCAAATAGTATCGCTGCAACCAAATTGTATCGAACAGCCAGGTTTGATGCCTGAAGTTCTGTGCCGGCGCTGTCTATTGTTCGATTTTTTCCTGCAAAAGATTCCACCATGATGAAGCCGCATGCGATACTGGCAAGGAAAAAGGTCATGAAAGGAATGTCTTTTGGGTTTATGAAGGCATGTCCAAATAGCAAGGGCTGGGTGGAAAACAGCAGTACGATTCCAAATGCCGCCCAGCTATTCATAAATCTTTTGGCTACACTGTATAAACTTATCAGCGCGGCTTGAAAGAAACTAAAATTAACAAAATGCCAAATATCCGCATATGACCAACTCTTGAAAACAAATGTCAGGGTGTCTGTCGTTAACTTTCCCACAACGGCATAAAATGGACCGTAGTATCTTAAATCTATAAAGTAGATGTGTTTTTTAGGAATTAAGTCGAGCCCGGAGAGGCCGCGGATATAAGCATCAAGCGATCTTTCCCCGTAAATATAGTAGGAAGGCTCGTCCCACGCTGCGCCGAAATTATCCCCGATCAAAGCGGCAATCAAGAGGTTGAATAGAATTAGAGCGGCCAGGGCGTGCCAGGGTTTTATAAACGAAAGCCGTTTGTTGTTTATGGGTCTATTCAATATAATATCCACTCCACAATGTAGATTAAATCAAAGGGGATTATAAACCGTCTAAGGGAAAACAGAAATTCCCAGTGGTGAGGAGGAAAATATTAGAATGGCAGGCACTTTACTTTATGCGAAAATTCGGAGCGAGTGGATTTTTGTGATTAATCAGGAGAACTCATCCGCCAGGTGCGACTCACTCTCCACGATGCCAAAATGATGTGAGCGATTGAATTACTCGGGACTAAGGTCGCACCTGTGGTGAGGAAGGAGATTTCGGGGTGAGTGGGTAAATTGTAGGGACACGGTGACGCTGAGTCCCTACAATTTATTTTTATATTTCAAAATCTCCGATCCAAATTGCCCAATCTACTGCTTGCGCTAATGGAGCATCTGCTGTTATCAATGGGAATTCTAGTTTTTGCGCTAGAACAGCATAGCATGCGTCGTAAGCAGTTAGATTTTTTTCGTTTGCAAGTAGTAGCGCATCCTCGATCAAATCTGCTGTAGATGTGGATTTAAGGGCTAGTTTGTTTAAGTCTTCAAGGTCAGCCAGTGAATCCTCAAGTGGGCGTTTGTATCGCCGCGTATACTTAAGCAGTATATTGGCGCATTCGATATAAAACAAGTCGGGTACCTGAATTTCTGATTGAGGATCTTCTGCCAGCTTTAAGAATAAGTTTTGAACTTTGTCTGAAAACTCCTCCTCGATAAACAATTTAATACCAACGCTTGCATCCAGCACGCAGCGAAGAATAACATCGCTCATCGTGTGCGATCCTCTTTTAGTAGAGCCAGAGTTGAAAGAGCGTTCTGGGGCGCTTTGAATCGTCTGCGTTGAATGGAGCTTAATGTTTTTGACTGACTCTTGCGGCGCTCTTCATCTTCTATGGCTTGGGCGAGCATGGTGATTACCTGCGCGCTCAAGGAACGATTTCGCGTATTGGCTAATTTCTGGAGTCGGTTATATAAATCATCAGGCACACTGCGGACATGTAAAGTGTTCATGCTGTTATTTCCTTTCCCTAAAAGTATAGCATGGATGGTTGCATTGTGCAACCACTTTATGTTCTGTCGAATTACTCGGGACAAAGGTCGCGCCTGTGGTGAGGAAAAAGATTTTGGGGTGAGTGGGTATGCGTCGCACCTTACTTAATGAGAAAATGCGAATCGAGTGGACTTTGCTGATTAATCAGGAGAATCCACCCGTCAGGTGCGACGCATTCTCCGATATGTAAAAGTTAGGCGTTCGCCGCCAAATAGATTAAGCGTGCAACCTCTGTTGCTCCTTTACCCCACTGTACTGCGACTTTATTAGCGAGGCTTGGGCTATAGGAGTAAATGTCTTCGCGCGATACATTGCACCAAATCGGCAACACAACGTTAGCTTGCTCTATGAGTTCTCTTGTGAAGATTGAGTTGAATTCCGTTTTTGTCCAACTTTTATTCATTAAGAAATTCTTAGTGAGCACTAGAACGCACTTCTTGCATTCCTTCAAACCCTTTTCGATGCTCTCTCGAAGGTTGTCCCCGACCTTTAGTGAGTACTCATCATACCAAACTGTGCATCCCGGAAAGCGCAGCAGTTCCGCAACCAGTGGTTTCGCGATGCTATCCTTGTCGCGGCTATCGTGGGAGATAAAAGCCATGGGCTGTTCCAACTGAGCTCGTTGGGCCGCCCAATCAGGGCTGTAGTACTGGACTTGCAGACCTTTCTGCTTTGCCACTTGAAGCAGCTTGGCAAAGTCGCCGTCTGACAGCGCGTTGTCTGAGTAAAAGTAGACATGCCCACAAAATTTCAGGTCGGCCGCTTTGATCGGATTTATCTCCG
This sequence comes from Anaerolineales bacterium, assembly GCA_030680795.1. Taxonomy (GTDB): domain Bacteria; phylum Chloroflexota; class Anaerolineae; order Anaerolineales; family Villigracilaceae; genus Villigracilis. Next base: position 38,387 of record JAUXUL010000014.1, read on the forward strand.
GGTATCCGTCAGCAATTTCGAAGCCCCCGGTTACCCCGAGAACAGCTGTTACGGCGTTACCCGTGACTAGATTTATGCAGAGTTGCAGTGGATCAGATACGGGTTCTAAGTAATAGGCCAAATAAATCGATCCGGAGGCAAAATCGAGAAACATTTGCACCGGAATTCTTAGTCCGTTGGGCGTGGTGATCTCAGTGGTTTGAGTCACCTTCATCTCGTGATTCTTATCAGTGAGGAAGTAGTCTCTGAGTGTGGCCATGGTTGCAAGAGCCTAACGATAACCAGACGGATTTCTGCATAATCTCCTATGTAGAGATTATACGCCCTCAAACCCCGAAACGGTAATTTTCTTTTTCTCTGGTAAAATATGCCCCTGTGATTTCAGCCCGCAATCCCTCTCCTGCCTGTCTGGAACGCAAAACATTCCATCGTGTAGCTGGCATTCTCTGATGCCAAGGAGACGTTAGACGCCTTCGGCGCGTCTCCTACGCGACAAATAATTTAAGGAGTAAGTTCAACATGGTTCGTATTCGTTTACGTCGTATTGGTCTCAAAGGCCAACCCACGTACCGCATCATCGCCGCGGACAAAGAATCTCCCCGCGATGGCCGCTTTTTGGAAATTTTGGGCGTGTATAATCCGCGCACCGATCCCGCCACAATTCATATCAAAGAAGACCGCGTATTCCATTGGGTGAAGAACGGCGCCCTGCCGACCGAATCTGTGGCGCAGATCTTCAAGTCCGCTGGTACGCAGGATCGTTTTGAGCGCTTCAAGAAGGGCGAGGCCGTTGAGGCTCTCACAGCCGAAGCCGCCGAAGCCGAAGTCAAGCGCGCTGCGCCCGCCAAGACCCGTAAGGATTAATTGCATATGTCGTTGCGAGGAGGCGTTGGTTGAGTTGCCCCGTGTTCATCGGGGTGTATCGAAACCAAGCCGACAAAACAATCTCCTACTCAGAAGAGATTGCTTCGGGCGGAACGAACACCGCCCTCGCAATGACGGAAAAGAAATTATTATGAAAGACCTCATTGAATACATCGCCAAATCCCTTGTAGAACATCCCGAAGAAGTGGATGTGAAACAAAGCGGCGGCAGCCGTGTCCGCATTGAGTTGAGCGTTGCAAAAGATGACATGGGGCGTGTCATTGGCAAGGGCGGCAAGGTCGCGAACTCCATTCGCACATTGCTGCGAGTGGCGGCTGAACGCGCAGGCAAGCAAGCCACGCTCGATGTGATGGAACCCTAATGACCACACACAAGCAATCAGGCTCGCCGCCAGGCGAGTCTATTTATTTAGCGATCGGGTACCTGCGCCGCCCGCATGGCGTCAGCGGCGAGATCATCATGGACCTGCATACTGATTTCCCGGAACGCATCAAAGCTGGCAGAAAAATTTACATCGGCGACAAACATGAAGCGGCAACATTTGACAGTGTTCGTGTGCATGGTGATGGTTTGCTGGTCAAACTGCGCGGATATGATACGCCTGAGACTATTGGACGATTTCGCAATCAGTGGGTGTATGTCAAAACCAGGGAAGTCCCGCCGCTTCCTGAAGGTCAATATTACAAATATGAATTAATTGGGGTGGATGTCGTGGACGATAATGGCAATGCGCTTGGCAAGATTGTTGAAATTTTGGAAACAGGCGCGAATGACGTGTACGTCGTCAAAGACGATTCCGGCAAAGATATTCTTCTGCCCGCCATACCCTCAGTCATCTTGAATGTGGATATGACCCAGCGCTCCATGAAGGTTCACCTGCTCGAGGGACTATAATACTTGCTCAAGGCGCCGTCACTTCGACAGGCTCAGTACAAGCCTCGGCGGCGAGGACGGCGGCAGGAGCATATTGACGTGGACGACAAAAAATACTGGATCGGTTTCAACTTAATCAAAGGCATTGGCGCAGTCCGCATGCAGGGACTGGTCGCTTATTTCGGCGAGCTTGAATCTGCCTGGAATGCTGATTCTGATTCTTTGGCAGAGGCAGGTTTGGGCGCGAAAGTGATCGAAAGAGTCCTCGCGGCCAGGGAAACTGTCAGCCTGGATAAAGTCTGGGAGAAGATCGAGTCGCAGGGAATTAAAATCCTGACATGGGGTGATGAAGAATATCCCGCTCGTTTAAAAGAGATTGATCAGCCGCCTCCCGTTTTATACATTCGCGGCGAATATTTGCCCGATGATTTGTTTGCCGTGGCGATCGTTGGCACACGCAAGGTAACGCCTTACGGCAGGCAGGTGACGGAAGAGATTGCTTCTTTTCTTGGCGCGAATGGCATGACAGTCATCAGCGGACTCGCGCGAGGCGTGGATGCGATCGCGCATCAATCCGCGCTGAAAGCTGGCGGGCGCACGATAGGCATTCTCGGCTGTGGAGTGGATAAGATCTATCCGCCTGAACATCGCGGGCTGGCTGAGCAAATGATGGAGCGCGGCGCGATCATCAGTGATTTTGCGGTTGGCACGCCGCCAGACGCTTCTAATTTCCCGCCGCGCAATCGAATTATTTCTGGTTTATCATTGGCGGTCGTCGTCGTTGAAGCAGGTGAGACCAGCGGCGCGTTGATCACTGCAGAATTTGCGGCAGAACAGGGGCGTGAAGTTTTTGCTGTGCCGGGCAGTATTCTGGCTCCGCAGAGCAAAGGCACGAATCGATTAATTCAGAAAGGCGCCCAACCCTTGTTGACTCCCGCCGATCTGATGCAGGCTTTGGATCTGACTCGCGTGGGTGCGCAAAAATCTGCGCGAAAGATTTTACCCGCCGATGAAACCGAAGCGCGTGTGTTGAATGTGCTGGGCAGTGAGCCGCTGCATGTGGACGAAATTCGGGCTCAAGCCGACTTGCCAATTGAAAAAATATCCGCTACCCTTGCGCTGATGGAATTGAAAGGCATGGTGCGGCAGGTGGGCGGCATGAATTACGTTTCCATGCGTGAGGCACAATCAGACTATAACGTTTAGGAGAGATAAATGGCTGTGGATTTTTCACATACCTATGCAGTGATCATGGCGGGCGGCGGCGGGACACGCCTCTGGCCTGTTTCAAGGAAAGAAAGACCCAAGCAGTTACTGCCTTTGCTGGGACAGGAAACTTTATTTCAAAGCACCGTAAAACGCTTGGAAGATTTATTTCCACCGGAGCGAATAATAGTGGTGACGGTTGAAGAGCAGGCGCGTGAGATGAAACAGCAGGCGCTTGTAATTCCTGCAGAGAATTATTTGATCGAACCCGCACCGCGAGGCACGGCTTCGGTTGTTGGGTTGGCGGCGACGGTTTTGAAAAAGCGCGATCCGAATGCATCCATGGCGATCCTGCCATCGGATCATTTCATCCGCAATGTGGATTTGTTCCATTATTTGCTTAAAGCCGCGTTTGAGGTTGCGGATAATGGCTATCTTGTAACGCTTGGCATTACACCCACGGCTCCGTCCATGGCGTATGGATATATTCAACAAGGCAGGTCTGTGGATGGTGACTACAAGTATCCTGTTTACACGGTCAAGAGTTTCAAGGAAAAACCAGACGAGCAGACCGCCCAGCAATTACTGCGTGCCGGCGATCATTCATGGAACAGCGGTATGTTCATCTGGCGCGCTGATACGATCATGAATGAGATCAACAAACAAATGCCGCAGCTGGGCGCTGAGTTAAAGGTCATTGGCGAGGCCTGGGGAACCGCCAAACAAAATGAAGTCTTGAACGAGCGCTGGTATGACTTGAAAAATGAAACGATTGATTATGGCATTATGGAGAAAGCAGAAGGTGTGGCAGTTTTACCTGCTGGCGGTTTGGGCTGGAGCGATGTAGGCATGTGGTCTTCCTTATTTGAGGTGCTGCTGCCGGATATGGATGGTAATATTGCCACCAATTCCAGTTTCCATCTTGCGCATGAGACCCATAACACTCTAATCTATGGTGGTTCAACAGAGCGTTTGATCGTCACGATTGGTGTGGATGACATGGTGATCGTGGATACCGGCGATGCCTTGTTGGTCTGCAAATCTGACCAGGCTCAAAAAGTGAAGGAAGTGGTTGAGCATTTAAAGAAACACAGGCAGGAAAAGTATTTGTAAAATTGGCATTTGTAAAAAAATGGAAAATTGCGTAGAATGAACGCGCTATCCCGTACTCTTACGGGATAGATTTGTGAGTCCGTTGCATAAGTCAATTTTTTAACGCAAAGGTGCAAAGTCGCCATGATTTTATAAAAGATATATTATCTTTGCGCGAAAACTTTATTTTTCTTTGCGACCTGGCGTCTTTGCGTTAAGGTTAGGTTTTTTTGCAGTAGAGTCATTTGTGTTACTCTTACAAAATTCGCGCGTTATGCGCTGGAGGATTGATGGAAGCATATTGTATGAAGTGCAAAGCAAAGCGAGAGGTAAAAGACCCTCTTGCAGGTTTTAATGCCAGAAGCTCTGCTGTAACCACTGGTATTTGTCCCGTGTGCGGCACAAAACTATATCGCATGGGAAAGACAGAAGCCCATACTGGTTTGATTCCGCCGCCAAAGCCTGAAAAGGTGGAAGTGCGTGAAGGGAAATTGGTGATCGTTGAATCGCCCGCAAAGGCAAAGACGGTCGGGCGTTTTCTTGGCAAAGGATATACAGTCCGCGCTTCGGTGGGGCATGTGCGCGACCTGTTGAAATCGCAGCTCTCTGTGGATGTGGATAATAATTTTGAGCCGAAATACCGTGTCCCGAATGAAAAGAAGGAAGTTGTAAAAGAACTCAAGAAACTTGCGAAGAAATCCGAGCAGATATTCCTCGCAACCGATCCTGACCGTGAAGGTGAATCCATTTCGTGGCATTTGATGGAAGCCGCCGAGATTGACCCCGAGCGCACCAGGCGTGTTGTTTTTCATGAGATCACAGCGCCTGCGGTGGCCGAGGCCTTTTCACATCCGCGCAGTATCAATATGGATCTGGTGAACGCACAGCAGGCGCGCCGTGTCCTGGATCGTTTGGTGGGGTATAGCATTAGTCCCATTTTGTGGGAGAAGGTGCGCGGAAGACTGTCAGCGGGGAGGGTGCAATCGGTGGCTCTCAGGCTGATCGTTGATCGTGAGCGCGAGATAGATGATTTTATTCCTGTCGAATATTGGTCGGTCCACGCTGAGTTCAAACCAGATCGTCTCAAATCCACATTTATTACCAAACTGGCGCGTATAGACGACAAGGAGTTGGGCTTTTCCAATGAAGGCCAGGTGAAACCTGTTCTCATTGATATGGAAACCGCTGCATACTCCGTCACAAAAGTGAAACGCGGCGAACGCAGGCGTAAACCATCCGCGCCATTTACTACTTCCACGTTACAGCAGGAAGCCTCGCGCAAACTTGGTTTCACTGCCAAACGTACGATGGGCCTGGCGCAGGGGTTGTACGAAGGCCAGGATGTGGGAGAGGGCGGCACAACAGGTTTAATCACCTACATGCGTACCGACTCGATGAATGTTGCTGGGTTTGCTCAAAATGACGCGCGTGAATATGTCACCGGAAAATATGGCGCGGACTATCTGCCTGCTGAAGCGCCGGTTTATAAAACCAAATCTGCGAATGCGCAGGAGGCACATGAGGCCATCCGTCCAACCTCCGCGCTGCGCGACCCTGAGAAAGTAAAAGATTTTCTCGACCCCGCCATGTTCAAGTTATATCGTTTGATCTGGCAGCGTTTTGTGGCCTCTCAAATGGAATCAGGCATTTATGATACTTTGCAGGTGGAAGTTACAGGCAAAACGAATGAACATGAATATCTCTTACGCGCTTCAGGCTCTGCGGTGAAGTTTCCCGGCTTTTTGGTTGTGTATGAAGAAGCCAAAAATGAGGACTTGAAAACAAACGACGACGAGGAGAATGTAAAGATGCCTGCAGGTATTGCTGAGGGACAAAAACAGGAATTGATCCGTTTGATCCCTGAACAGCACTTTACACAGCCGCCCCCGCGTTTTTCAGAAGCCTCGCTTGTGCAGGCGCTTGAAGAGAATGGCATTGGTCGTCCATCCACTTATGCGCCGACGATTTCCACCATTCAACAGCGTGGATATGTGGAACGTGTGGATAAGCGCTTGATCCCCACAGACACTGGCATCCAGGTCAATGACTTGATGATGCAATATTTCCAGGAAGTTGTGGATTTTAATTTCACCGCGCACATGGAGGAAGACCTCGATAAGATCGCATCTGGTGAAATGTTGTGGACTGACGCGATACGCGAGTTCTACGAGCCGTTTTCAATAGATGTAAAAAAAGCGCAGGCTGAAATGCCAGTTACAAAATCAGGGCCTGAGCCGATTGGGCGGATTTGTCCTGAGGATGGCGGTGAACTTGTCATTCGTTATGGCCGCTTTGGAAAATTTATCTCTTGTGCAAACTTTCCAACCTGCCGCTACACTGAACCCTGGCTGGAAAAGATCGGCGTGTTATGCCCGACCGATCAGGGTGAACTTGTGGAACGAAAAACCCGCAAGGGACGCACTTTCTTTGGTTGCATCAATTACCCAAATTGCGAATTTACCTCATGGAAGAGACCGCTCCCCAAGCCTTGCCCGAAATGTAACGGCTTGCTGGTTGTTGCGAACAAACGTGAAGCGCAATGTATCAACTGCTCCGAATCTTTCCTGATGGAAGAGATCGTCTCTGAAACCATAGAGTAGGTCACGCTTTAAGCGTGACCTACTGGAGGCCTACTGGAGAATAAAATATGCACTTTTCACCCCTTCCTTATTTAGACCCCGGCTCTGGAAGTTTAATTATTCAGATACTGATTGCCGTCCTTTTGGGTCTCGGTGTGGCCCTGCGCGCTTCCTGGGGGAAAATAAAAGGATGGTTTGGAATCAAGCCCAAGCCGGAAGAAGAGGACGAATCGAATCATGACCAGAGTTGAGAAGCTCCCCGCTTCTTTCCGCGACCCAAGCGGGTTTCTGTTTTCTCGAAACGGAGTCTTGTACCGGCAGATCAACCGCGCCTATGAAAAAGATTATGCGCAGTTAATGGATTCTGGGTTGTATGAGATGCTGGTCAAAACCGGGTTGTTGATTCCGCATGTTGAGTCAGATCAGTTACCAGCGGAGTCAGAAGCGGCGTTCAAAGTCATCCAACCCGAACGTGTCCCCTTCATTTCATATCCGTATGAATGGTCGTTCAGCCAGTTGAAAGATGCCGCGCTTGCGACACTTTCCATTCAGAAGCGCGCGCTGAAGCATGGCATGTCGCTCAAGGATGCGAGTGCGTATAACATTCAATTTGTGCGCGGCAAAGCGGTTTTGATAGATACTTTGTCTTTCGAGGTTTACAAGGAGGGCGAGCCCTGGGCGGCATATCGCCAATTCTGCCAGCACTTCCTTGCGCCGCTGGCCTTGATGAGCAATTGCGATGTGCGCTTGAATCAATTGCTGCGTGTTTATATTGACGGAGTGCCGCTTGACCTTGCAAGCGGTTTATTGCCTGCCAGAACGAAATTCAATTTTGGTTTGCTGACGCACATCCATATCCATGCCGGCGCGCAAAAAAGATATGCCGATAAAGCTGTTGCGCCGCGAAAAGGCGCGCTGCGCGTGAGTCAACCGGCCATGATCGGGTTGATCGAAAGTCTGGAGGGTACTGTCAGGAAATTATCATGGCAGCCTGCCGGCACGGAATGGGGCGCGTACTACGAAGCCACAAATTATTCCGATTCAGCATTTGAGCATAAAAAACAATTGGTGCGTGAGTGGTCTGCTGGACAGATGCCGGCACTGGTCTGGGACCTGGGCGGCAACACAGGTGTGTTCAGCCGCGAAGCCGCCGCCTCGGGCGCATTTACCGTTTCGTTTGATCTTGACCCTGCGGCTGTCGAACAAAATTATCAGGTTGTAAAAAAGAATAAAGAGCAAAACCTTTTGCCTTTGGTTTTAGACCTGACAAATCCCAGCCCAGCCATTGGATGGGACAACCAGGAGCGCGACTCAATCAGTGCGCGCGGCCCGGCGGATCTGGGGCTTGCGCTGGCGGTCATTCACCATCTTGCAATTTCAAACAATCTGCCCCTGCCGCAGATAGCTGATTTTTTTGCGGCGCGCTGTAAAACGCTGGTGATTGAATTTGTTCCCAAAACCGATTCACAGGCGCAGAAACTTCTCGCCTCTCGTCAGGATATTTTTCCCAATTACACCCGTGAGGGGTTTGAAGCCGCTTTTGCTGAGCGCTTCAAAATCCACAAAACTGAGCCTATCCGCGATTCGGAACGCATGCTTTATTTTATGGAAAGGCGCTAATCAATCTGCCATGCAAGGGATAAAAAATAGGATGTATAATCAGGTTCAAGTTTTCAAGCAAAGGAGTCTTGTATGCAGTTTATCGTCGCCTGGTTGAAAAAACTGCCCATCCTCCCGATTGCCCTTTTTATTGGAGGGCTGCTATTGGGATTGTTGATCGGTTGGATCGTTGCGCCTGTGAAGTTTGTAGATGCAACCCCGGCCTACCTGCGAGCGGATTTGCAGGAGGATTATCTGCGCATGGCAATAGACTCCTTCCGCCTCAACTCGAACCCGGACCTGGCTGTCCAACGTTGGCAGAATCTCGGCTCGGGCGCCCAGCCAGCCTACAACAATATCCAGGCCGACCCGAAAGGTGCAGATCCAAACGTCATCAAGGCTTATGGTGATCTAATAACCAGCGTTCTTTCGGCGGGCGGCAGCCAACCAGCGGCGGATGTGACAGGCGGTTTATCCTCAGGCATGAAAATAGCAGTTATTGGGATTGGCATTGTTTTGTTATTGGGTGTGGTTGCGGGGGTTGGCATATACTTTTTCCGCCTGTTTGGTAATCGCGGCAGGGGTGAGGTAACCGCTGTGATGCATTCCTCAGAGATCAGCCGCAAAGCTGAAAAGACCAATTTTGAAGACCTTGGGCTTGCTCCTCCGATCACACAGACCATGACAACTTACGTCCTGGGGGATGATCTGTATGATGAATCTTTCAGCATTGATACACAGGCTGGGGAATTCATGGGCGAATATGGGGTGGGTGTTTCAGAGGCCATTGGGGTGGGTGATCCGAAAAAGGTAACCGCGCTGGAGATCTGGCTTTTCGATAAGAACGATATCAAGACTGCGACAAAAGTACTAATGTCCCGCCATGCATTTGAAGATCCTGGGATCCGCTCCCGCCTGGAGCCGAAAGGCGAGCTCGTAGTGGTCGAACCGCAAGGTCAAATCCTGCTTGAGACTGCCACCCTGCAATTGCTGGCAACCGTGGTCGACCTTGAGTATGGTAAAGGCCCATTGCCGCCCGATAGCTATTTTGAACGCGCCACTCTTGAATTGGCGATCTGGCCAAGACAAGGATAATAATAAATCCCGTCCGAATGGGCGGGATTTATTTATTGGACTACTCAATTTTTACGACTTTGAATTTGATCTTGCCGCCGGGAGTTTCCGCCTCTGCGAAATCGCCAACCTTCTTATCCATTAAGGCGTTTCCTATGGGGGATTCGTGTGAGATCTTTCCATTACGTGGATCTGCTTCGGCAGGACCGACAAGATGATAGGTTTCAGGATCGAAATCATCTTCCTGAATGGTGACATGAGAGCCAATTGAGACAACTCCCCGCGCCTGTGTTTGTTCAATGATGACCGAGTTGCGAAGGATTGCGTCAATCTCCTGAATGCGGCCTTCGAGGAAGCCCTGGTCTTCCTTAGCTTTGTGATAATCCGCGTTCTCTGAAAGGTCGCCCATTTGGATGGCAGCGCGAAGTCTCAGCGCCAATTCGTCGCGGCGAGGACCTTTCAGGGTTTCCAGTTCGGCTGTTAGTTTTGCCTCGCCTTCCGGGGTTAAATAGTTGGGTTTGGACATGGCTTGCTCCTTTCTGATTGTGATTGATATAAAACTGTTTATCGGAAATGGGGCAAAAGAAATGGTATGCGCCCCCTTTCAAAGTAAAACCAATTAAGGTTTTTCGAAGGGATTGAACAGTTTTTGATGCTCTTCTATTGCGTAACGATCTGTCATGCCTGCAATGTAATCACAGATTGTGCGTTCCAGTCCGCGCTTTTCGATGAAGAATTGAACGTGATCGGGCAGCATGGCTGGTTCAGTACGATAGGCGTGGAAGAGATCTGAAATAATTCGCTCGGCTTTGACCTGCATGCGTACCACCCGGTAATGGCGATATAGTTTTTTATAAAGCAGGTCTTTCAACTCGCGATTGCGGCGCTGCATGTCTTCGCTATAACCGATGATATTATGCTTTAATTTTTGTATATCCAACGACGATTTTACTTTGCTTTCTTTGATGCGGTTCTCGGTTGCCTGGAGCATATCGGTGACCATGATGCCCACGAGTTGGCGGATCATCCGATGTCTTTCCATGTCATCCAGGATTGCGCCGCGCCAGTTGAAGGTCTCGCGCAATATTTCCCAAAGCGCTACACCTTCAAGAAGTTGCGGGCTGATCATGCCTGAGCGCAGACCGTCATCCAGATCATGTGTCGTGTAGGCAAGCTCGTCAGCAACGTTGGCAATCTGTGTTTCAAGGTTGCCGCGCAGGTCGGGGTTGAAATCGCGCGCGTCAGATATATCGTATTCAGACTCGTGTTTTACCATGCCCTCACGGACTTCCCAGGTCAGGTTCAAACCGGGGAAATCCGGGTAGCGCTGTTCCAGTTCAGTGACGATGCGCAGGGATTGTTTGTTGTGGTCAAATCCGCCAAAGTCTTTCATCAACCGCGCCAGTGCGATCTCTCCAGAATGCCCGAAAGGAGAGTGTCCCAAATCGTGCGCGAGGCAAATGGTTTCGACCAGGTCTTCATTCCCGCCCAAAGCGCGGGCCAATGTCCGGCCGATCTGGGCAACTTCCAGCGTGTGGGTGAGGCGGGTTCGGAAGTAGTCGCCTTCGAAATTGATGAAGACTTGCGTCTTGTATTCCAATCTGCGAAAGGCAGTGGTATGCAGGATGCGGTCACGGTCGCGCTGAAAAGAAGTGCGATACTCAGGTTCGCCGTCAAGATAGGCGCGTCCCTTTGTATCCTGGCTGCGTGTGGCGTAAGGGGCAAGGCTTTTATCTTCGAGCTCTTCAAGCTGCTGGCGGGTAAAAAACATGTCTGCCTTTTGATGAATTTGTCATTGCGTGTTTGGGTTTTCCCAAACCTGCGCAATGACATGCTGTGGGGCGAGAGGGGGTCGAACCCTCACGGTATCACTACCGACGGATTTTAAGTCCGTTGCGTCTGCCGATTCCGCCATCGCCCCAACGAACGTAATTCTACTATAATTTATAACTCTTTTGGATTGTCATGAGAATGGGGAGGCGGATCTTTTTTAACTAAAAGAGATGGCTCTATAGTTTCGGCGGACTAAAGTCCAGCCTCAGTTCGTGGAAGTCGGATAAATCCGATCCGTTGTGTCAGCCTGAAGGCGGTGGATTGAGCTGGTAGGTTGAGCCTGTCGAAACCCTGTCGAAATCACTTCCATATACGGAGCGCGGGCTTTAGCCTTAGCGATCCTGACAGGTGCCAACCCTAACCCTCGCGCGGACATGTAACTCGCAACGCAAGCCTTTCGCGAAGACATGTCGGGATTTATGTGGCGCGCCTGTTTTGTTGTACGTCCACAATTCAGAAATCTTGTTTGACAGCCGTACAAAATTATGCTATTCTGTACGGCAAGAGGCTGCCATGCAAGAGACAAAATTAACCATCCGCCTGCCGCGCAAACTGCTTGAAAATGCCAAGCGATATGCGCGCCAGCAAAATACTACCCTGACCCAATTGATTAACGAATACCTGTATCATATCCCCGTGCCAATCAGTGTGCTGGAAAATGCCCCAATTGTTCGCAGACTTTCTGGCACGCTCTCAAAGAATGTTTCGATTGCAGATTATAAGAAACATTTGGAAGAAAAGTATGGCGCAAAAAATTAAAGTTCTGTTTGACCTGAATATCATATTGGATGTTTTGCAGGAACGCGAGCCGTTCTATGAGATGTCCGCTCAATTGCTTGCCTATGCCGAGACTGGAAAAATACAAGGGTTTATCGCATCACATTCGCTAACCACCCTGTTTTATTTGATTCAAAAAGGCAAATCCACCGCTTATGCAAAAGTGACCATCACAAACCTTCTGCAAATTCTTAAAGTTGCATCCGTTGACCAATCCACGATTGAACAGGCATTAAGCCTGCCCTACAAAGATTTTGAAGACGCGGTGCAAATGATGGCGGCAGTGCAGTGCAAAGCAGATTATCTCGTCACGCGCAACGTAAAGGATTTTCAACCAGCGCCGCTGTCAGTGATACAACCAAGCGAATTGCTCTCGTTGATATAGAGACTTTGGAAGATTTCAGACCCGCCGAAGGTGTCTCATCGTGACGCCTGTTGATCACACTCCTCCCGCGGACATGTGACTCGCAACGCAAGCCTTTTGCGGATACATATCATGTCTCATCGTGACACGTGTCAACCACACCCTCGCGCGGACATGTGACTCGCAACGCAAGCCTTTTGAGAACGTGTGCTTGTTAGTAGACATGCCAAGCCTTATTTTGGCGTCCATGTGATATGCCCTTTTTGTCGTATACTGTTGGTAACAATCGATCTATTGTTTATCGAATATAAGGATGTAAATTATGCTTCTTGATAAATGCCCACACTGCGAAACGAGTCATGTTCAGACTTCACCTAGATTTGAAGAGAGTTTTGATGCAGAAACCAATGAATTAGTATGGGGAGTTATACGGTGTCAAAACCCAAAATGTCATCGTTTAATACTTGTTGTAACGAGCAAGGGGATAGTTCAATATATATATCCTGTTGGTTCGTTTCAGTTAGATCCTAAAGTTAATATATCCCAAGAAATTCGCGATGATTTCAGAGAAGCAGGACTTTGCCTATCTGCGGGCTGCTATAAAGCATCAATGGTTATGAGCCGCAGGGTTTTGCAAAGATGTTTGAAAGAACAAGGAGCTTCGCAACGTCAACTTGTGGATGCAATAGACTATGTTATGAAAGAAGGCATCCTAAGAAAGCCCTTCCATAAGGTAGCTACGGAAATTAGGCAATATGGAAATTTGGGGGCACATCCAGATGATGACCAACTTGTTAATGTAAATGAAAAGAACGCCAAGCAAGTGCTTGATTTTGTCAGACTACTTATCCATGATTTTTATGAAGTGCCAGCAGCTGCTGAAAATTTACGTCAAGAACGTGAAGGTAGTAAATAGGAAAAAATACTCCTGTTGTTGCTGTAACTACATTTTGAAGATTATCAGCCCAAAGTAGAATCCCCCTTGACACGAATCCCTCTCCGTCATAGAATATCGCCCAACATCATACATAAAACGCTGACGAGGACGAGTAGGCTTCAAAGCGATTACCAGAGAGCCGAGCAGAAGTGATGCAAGCAAGGCAAAAGCGCAGAAGTCGAATGGCCCTCCGAGTACGAAGAGAAAGTCTGATAGTCGCTAGTCACATAGTCGGCTGGTCAGAGCGAGTACCAGAGTCGGGAACTGCACCCGTTACAACGCAGAGTCACTTAGCGACTAGTAGACCACGAGACTAGCGACTAGCTGACTAAATAGTGAAGCTGGCTTCTGGATCTCTGTTGCTCACAACAGAGATTTTTTGTTAAGACACTTCAAACCTGGGTTGGCACCACGGGAATCCCCTCTCGTCCCTATGGACGGAGGGGATTTTGTTTTAATCATGCGTAGGGGCGGGGTCTCCCCGCCCAATCTCGTCCGATGAAACGGGGCGAGAGGACCTCGCCCCTACGTCACCAAAAAATTAGGAGCAACCATGCTGCTAGAATCAACCACCGTAACCACCATCATCCGCGAAGTCTCAGCGGACCTTGAAACCCCCGTCAGTTTGTATCTCAAACTGAGCGGCGACGGCGCGTCCTTTTTATTGGAATCCGTTGAAGGCGGGGAAAGAATTGCGCGTTATTCGTTTATCGGTGTCCAGCCGCGGGCGGAATATATTCTGCGCGATGGTCAGGTCGAGATCAAGGAAAACGGCGAAACACGAATCGTTCAACTCAATGATGCTGACCCGACAATATTTTTGCAAAATGAAATGAGCCGCTTTCCCGCCCTCAGCTTGCCGAACGCGCCGCGCTTCACAGGTGGGTTGGTGGGCTACCTCGGGTATGAGTCTGTTCGTTATTTTGAACCAACTCTCAGCAGGAAAATGAACCGCGCTCGTGGGTCGAGTAGCCCCGTGCGCGTCGGGGCGTATCGAGACCAAATCCCTGATGGAATATATTTACTCGCTGACACCATCGTCGCATTCGATCATGCGCGCCGCACCATTTTCCTCATCGCAAATGTTTTGGATGGCGATACACAAGTCGCCGAGGATAAACTTGATTCAATTGCCGCGCGAATTCATGAGCCTTTGCCGCCCACGCAGAATATAAAAGTCACATCGTCAAAGGTCACGGCGAATCACACGCAGGGAACCTATGAAGATATGGTTCGCGCCGCCAAAGAGCACATCGCCGCGGGCGACATTTTTCAAGTAGTTCTTTCACAATGCTTCAGCCGCGAAACGAATGTCCAGCCTTTCGATGTCTATCGCGCCGTGCGCCGCCTCAACCCTTCGCCGTACATGTTCTTTTTTGATTTCGGAACCGTGGACGGCGAGCCGCTGTATCTGTGTGGATCGTCGCCTGAGATGTTCGTGCGTTTGGAAGGAAATACCGCCTCTCTCCGCCCGATCGCTGGGACACGACCCCGAGGAGCAGATGCCAACGCTGATGATTCTCTCGCCAAAGACCTGCTTGCCGACCCGAAGGAACGCGCGGAACATGTCATGTTGGTTGACCTGGGTCGCAACGATCTGGGACGCGTGTGCGAATATGGCACGATCAAAGTTTCTGATTTCTTCACCGTTGAAAAATATTCACATGTCATGCACATTGTCT
>JAUXUL010000022.1 GCA_030680795.1 Anaerolineales bacterium
ATGAACCGCTTTACTTTATGCACCAAATTGAAGGTAGATGTACAATGGAGGTTGTTCGCTCTGGTACACAATATCGGCAAAATCCACGCCTTTGGGACGTTGACCTAAGCCCGCACAGTCCTGTTCAGCCGCATTCATAGCGAATAATCAGGCGATTGACCCACCATCGGACTTGCGTTCTGTCTGAAAACATGGTTTTTCGACAGTCTCGTTGGCCGCGTATCCATCGTCGCATGATACAGCCGCTCGATCTGTTCATCCAGCGCGGCGTCAATCGTCGGCTCCAGCGAGGTCACGCCATCGAAGTTGATCGTCAACCAAGCCAAACTTTTCGTGAGCGCAAGCAGCCTCGGCATACTTTCAGGTTTCGGCAATAAATCCAAAAAAGCGTGCGCGATCAACAAGTCCGCGGGCGCAGGTTTCTTTTGGATGAAATCGAAAACTTCCGCGCACTCAAAGCGGATGCGGACATCCCGTGCCTGATCGAACACCCGCAATAGATCCTGCTCGATTCTTTCCACGCCCAAGCCTGCTTCAACAGCCCAAAGCGGAATCCACTCCCGGGCAGTTTGAATATTCTCCGTCATCTCGTCCACGAGAATGTAATCGGCTTTTGTGACCAACTCCCAGCGCAGCAGGCGCGTCAGCATTGTTCCGATCCCCGCGCCGACTTCGATAATGCGAATCGGCGTGGCGGGCAAGTTGGCTTTCAAAGAATCGAGGACGGTTCTGTTAAGCGCGCGGTCATCCACGCTTTGTTTCGAGAGTAAATAACGAGGGAAAGAGTATTCCATTTTTTTTCAATCCCCATGAGAATTGGTTTTATTATTGAAGCCTCGCCCCGCAAGGAGCAAGCCAATTCCCCCGTTCAAAATATCGCGCGCCCGCATTAACAAGGTCAGGCTGATAGCGGCGGACGCGGGCTGCCCGAATGCACCCAACGCAAACACCTGGCTGGCTTCGAGTGCGCCCAATCCGCCGGGCAGTGGCATGAGAAACGCCACCTGCATGGTGGTCAGCGCGGCAAAGACCTGGATCGCATTGATCTTCATCCCCAAAAAACTCACCATCAAATAGTATTCGGCGACGATCCCCAAAACCGCAAACAGGGATGCCCCGATGGCGAGAAACATCGCGCGCACATGCTTTCGGCAAAATATGGCAGCCATTCGTTCCGCAACAATGATCAGCCGAATACTTTTTTTATCCGGCTGGATGAATGGCTGGCGGAGCAAGATTCTGGATATGGGCATGATCCCATTATATAGAAGGATGATGTGGACGACGGGCCATATCAACAAAACCACCAGCCCGATCAGACTCAGGTTGAGCCTGATCCCGTTTTCTGGAATCAATCCTACCCTGACAATTGCCCACGCGCCAATGCCGATCAAAATAAAATTGATGAGAAATTCCAGCAATTTATCCATGATCACGGCGGAGGTCGCTCGCGCAAAAGACAGTCCATGATTGCGCTGGAGATACAGTACCTGCAATGGCTCGCCCCCCACCTGTGGACCCGGCGTGAAGTAACTCAACCCAAATACTGAGAGACGATATCCCACCAGGGGTAAAAACGGCATGGACGGATTCTCCGCGCGTAGAATGATCCACCAGCGTGCCGTCATCAACGCGATGACGAGCGCATTGATGAGCAGGATGATTGCGAATTGTGAAATTCGCAGTACTTTGAGCGTATTCCAAATCTCGATCAGAGGTGTGTTGCGCAGTGCAAAATAGAGCAATGCTGCAAGGATGGATAACCATAGTAAGCGAACAGTAGTGCGTTTTGCTCTTGCCTGAAGGGAGGGAGCGCCTAATACCGCTGAGTTCCCCTCCCCAGCTGGGAGAGGGGCTAGGGATGAGTGAGAGTTTTTCACAGCACGCTGATCCCTTCGCCTTCGGGTGGATTTTCGATAAGATATTTCATCTCGGTCAATACGGCTTGATGGATAACCTGTGTATCCGTTGTGCCAAGTTCTTTGTGGTCAATCGGTTTGCCGATTTGCACAATAACAGTCACAGGCTTGACGTTCCACATCACCATCGTCAGCAATTGCAGGGCGGCGGCTAATTTCTCCCTCTCCTCCCTGGTCTTTTTTATTTTGAGCAGTGGATGTATGGCAGTTTTGTCCCAGATCACATTTCTTACCAGCACAGGCAGAATCACCGTGTCAGGCGACATGCGGACGAAGAGGCCCACGCTATCCGTCCATGTTTGCAGGGATTCCACTGCGCCGGGATAGACAGACGGGTCTGGTTCGATTTCGCCTGCGGGGAAGGACAGCGCTGCGCCGCCGTTGCGTAAATGGGAGGTGACTTGGCGGACAAGCGCCATGCGTAAAGCGGGATCATCTTTTAAATAAAAGAGTTGTTTGCTTGTGTTGGGAAGCGCCATGAGAAAGGGACGGTCAAGCGCGATGATCTTTAAGCCTGGGCGGTTGAGCGCGCAAAAAAGAGAGACGGTGTCGGTCATGCCTGGGTGATTGGATAATGCCAGGAAAGCGGAATCAGGCACATAGTCCAAACCAAAGACGCGCACATCACGCACGAAGTGTTTTAGTGTCAGGCGCGAAGCTTCCACTAATCCACGTTGTCCCACAGCGTTGTCAAATTCAACCACAAATTTTGCTAGGGTCCGCGCAGGCGTGAGGAAGACACTGCGTAAGAGGCGCGCGGGAATTGGGTGATCCTGCCAGCCAAAGGACGAGACGAGGTCATCGAGATTGATCTGCGTCAGGGCTTCAAGGCTGGAGGTCATTCTGGTTCCATTGAAAAATGCAAGGGATAACCTGCCGCCCCCGCGGCAAAATGCGCTTTGTTGCTTCGATGCTCCGCCTCGGATTTCAGAACCGTTTGCACATAGGCATTGCCGTATATGTGCGCGCTGAGCATGATCTCCGCCGCTTTTGGGTTAGATAAGTAAAAGATGGTTTTAAGAACATACACAACAAAATCCATCGGCGTGACATTGTCGTTGTGGATGATGACGCGATAGAGCGGCTCGAGGTCCGTTTCGGTTTCTTCGATGATCTCGATTTCAGGGATGATTTGGATGTTCATTTTTAAACTCGAAGACTTGTCCTGAGCTTGGCGAAATGACACAGAGGGCACAAAGGATTATTTTAGCCATTTGTCAGTTGCTCGATCTCGTTCTGCGTCAATTCAATCTCTGCCGCTTCAAAATTTTCCTTGATATGCTTTGGGTTGCCAGACCTTGGAATGGTAATGACGCGCGGCTGTGAAATCACCCACGCCAGCGCGATCTGATACGTTGTTGCTGCATGTGCTCTGGCAATGGCTTCAAGTGTTTTGTTTGAATCCAGTCTGCCTTCATCAAGGGGGGAGTAAGCGGTCAGGATAATATCATTATTCTGGCAGTATTCCAACACGCCATTTTTTATGTTAGAACGGTCGGATAAACTATAAGATACCTGGTTTGTGATGATGGGGGTTTCGGAAAGTTCCTGCGATTGTTTGAGAAGTTTCAAATTAAAATTGCTCACACCGAGATGCTTTACTTTTCCATCGCGCACAAGTTTGTTCAATGCGCGAAACGTATCTTCAAGTTTCATTCCAGCCGAAGGCCAATGGATGAGATACAGGTCAAGGTATTCCATTTGCAGGCGGCGCAGACTGTTTTCACAGGATTGGAGTACCTGATCATATTGAAGGTGAGACGGCGTGACTTTGGATGTAATGAACAACGCCTCTCTCTTAACCTGTGAACTGCGGATGGCTTTCCCAAGCAGTTCCTCCGCGTGACCATTGGCATACATCTCTGCGGTATCGAAATGAGTGTAACCAGTCTCTAACGCAGAGTGGAGGGCCGCCAGAGAAACAGGATCAGTTTTCGGGTCGGCAAAAGAGCCGCCGCCAATCTTCCATGTGCCAAAGCCGATCTTGGGGAGGGTCAGGCTTGCCCTCCCGAAAGAGCGTCGGGACGATGTGAGATTGATCGAAGGGTTGGGGATGGAATCAAATTTCATGGATTTAGATTATACACTTGGCAGGTAAAAACCCGCCTCAGGGAATGAGGCGGGTTACTTTTCACTGTACGCTGAAAACTGAATTACACCGGCGCTTTATCCCACTCCTTTTGCGCGTGTTCGTAACCGCGTTTTAGGGCTTCATAATTCTTCGGCAAGAGATGTTTATGCCTCGCTGGCAAGTGACTCTCCAGTGCTTTTTCCACATCCTTCAATGAGACTTCGGGCAAGGCGGTGAGCAGTGCGCCGACCGCCACCATGTTCATCAATTTCTTGTCGCCTATTTCTTCGGCGATCTCATTGCATGGTACAAAGATCACGTGAATGTCATCGCGCTGCGCCTCATGATCCACCATGGACTGATTGACGATCAACGTTCCGCCTGCTTGTATCATGGATTCATACTTATCAAATGATGGCAGGTTCAGCGCGATCACCAGCGGCGGATTTTTCACCAATGGCGAACCGATCTCATGATCTGCAATGACAACGGTACAGTTGGCTGTGCCGCCACGCATTTCAGGACCGTAGGATGGAATCCACGTGACCTCTTTGCCAGAGTCCATGGCTGCGTAGGCGAGCACCTGTCCGCCAAACAAAACGCCCTGCCCGCCAAAACCTGAAATGATGATTTCTTTTTGCATAGTTCACTCCGTGAACAGAGAGTAGAAGATAGAGAATAGAGACTGGTCACTGATGACTGTTTACTTTCTACTCACTAATCATCTTCTCTCTACTCTCTATATTTTGATCTGCTTGATCGCATCGCTGATCTTGTAATCGCCCAGCGGGTACGCGGGGATCATGTGCTCTTCCACGAACTTCAAGGAATTCACGGGGGTTATGCCCCAATTGGTTGGGCAGGTGGAGAGCAGTTCAACCATCGAGAAGCCAAGTCCGCGCACTTGGGTTTCAAATGCCATGCGGATGGCTTTCTTTGCCAGTCGAATATTTTTGGGGTCGTGCAGAGAGCGGCGTACACAATAACCAACACCGTCCAAAGTTGAGAGCATTTCAGAAACCTTGATCGGATAGCCCTGCGTTTCCACATCGCGCCCGCTTTGAGATGATGTTGTTTTCATGCCGGGCAGGGTGGTCGGAGCCATCTGTCCGCCTGTCATGCCGTAGTTGGCGTTGTTGATGAAGATGACAGTTAAGTTTTCGCCACGAGCGGCGGCGTGTACAATTTCACCCATGCCAATCGAAGCCAGGTCGCCGTCGCCCTGGTAGGTGAACACCACGCGCTCAGGCAGCACACGTTTGATACCGGTCGCCATCGCGGGCGCGCGTCCATGCGGGGCTTCCACAAAATCCGTGTCGAAATAATTGTAAGCAAACACCGCGCAGCCCACCGGCGCAACGCCGATGGTTTTGTCAACGATATTCATTTCCTGAAGCACTTCCGCAATCAAACGATGGGCCACGCCATGCGTACAACCCGGGCAATAATGTGTGGGCATTTCTGTAAAGGCTGCGGGTCTTTCATAAACAAGATTATTTATTGTCATAGATTCTCTCAGTCCCGTCATTGTGAGCAGGGCGCAATTCCCGACGAAGCAATCAGCAACTTCCTAGGGATTACTTCGGTCGCTATCGCTCCCTCGCAATGACGATATTATGCGGTCATCCTTGTCAGCCAGGCGGCTCTTGGGTCGGAGTGAGCAAGGTTCGGCATGGAGTTGATGCGTTTGATCTCGCTCAGGATCTCATCCGGGAAGGGAACCACCCCGCCAACCCTCCCATAAAACTCGACCGGGACTTGTCCACGCACTGCCAATTGGACATCATCCAGCATTTGGCCGGTATTCATCTCTGTGACTAAAAACGCTCGCGCCCGACCTGCAAGCTGATTCAGCGCTTTAAACGGAAACGGGCTGACAGTGATCGGTCTAAATAAACCGACCTTGATGCCTTGTTCGCGCGCTTCGCGGACAGCCGAAAGTGCAACGCGTCCCGCTGTTCCAAAACCGACGATAACGATCTCAGCATCGTCGAGGAAATATTCCTTATATCGGACTTCGTTAGCTTGCACTTCCTTCCAGCGCTTGAGCAAACGGAAATTGGTTTGTTCTTCAACCAGCGGATCAAGATAAATGGATGTAAGAATGCGGCGATCGCGTTTTCCCATTTTGCCGTCCGTTGCCCAGTCAAAATCCTTGCGTTGCACGGGTTTCATCTTCGGCATTTCGGCAGGTTCCATCATTTGACCGACAGAACCATCGAGAATAAGCATGGTGATCATGCGGTATTTTTCGGCGAGATCAAATGAAAGGACTGTCAGGTCAATTGCCTCTTGAACAGAAGCCGGCGCCAGCACAATGCGCGGATAATCGCCATGTCCGCCGCCGTGTACAGCCTGGTTGTAATCGCCTTGTGCTGGCGCAATGTTGCCGAGACCGGGCCCGCCGCGCATCACGTTGACGACCACTGCAGGCACTTCCGTCCCTGCAATGTAGGAGAGACCTTCCATCATCAAACTCACACCCGGCGATGAAGAAGATGACATCACGCGCACGCCTGCGCATGCCGCGCCATAGACCATGTTGATCGCGCCGAGTTCTGACTCCGCTTGCACGAAGGCGCGTCCGAGTTCAGGCATACGGCGCGAGAGATATTCAAGCACTTCCGTTTGCGGGGTGATGGGGTAACCGAAATATGCTTCCAGCCCTGCGCGAACAGCGGCTTCGGCGATGGCTTCGTTGCCTTTCCATAATTCTTTTGGCATTTTATCTCCGTCTAAACTCTTTACTCACTTTATACGCCAAAGGATGCTCCCGCCGCCGGGGGCTGGAAGTGCGTAAAGTGAACTCTTTAAACACAAAGCATACGAAGGTTTTTTATTTTCATCCTTCATCTTTCATCCTTTTTACACAGTAACGGGCACGCTGGCTTTGGTCACTTCGCGATACACAGTGATCGCCGCATCGGGACAAACCACAGCACAAATAGCACAGCCTGTGCAGCCGTCCTTGAACGTGTGCGCGGGATGGTAGCCTTTCGGGGTAAGGCGTGACATATCCAGCTCCATCACACCTTGCGGGCAGGCGCTTAAACATAACTCACAGCCTTTGCAATATATATCGCTGACTTCGATCCAACCTTTTGCGGGCATTGAGTCTCCTTACAGGTTTGTCACTCTGAGCGCAGCGAAGAGTCTCTGTTGTTGGCGCCAAGATGCTTCGCTCAGCATGACATAATGGGGTGTATGAGAGAAGTTAGACAAAATTTAGGTGGATTCTTTCACCGCCCTGATTATGTCGTTTTCCATCATGGGCGAGTAGTGCCAAGCGTCATGGATGCAGGTGTCAAAAATCATCCCTTTTGAAAGATATAATCGTCGAAAAATTAAGAGAATTAAGAGTACGGAGCACTGCCTTTAGTCCGCATAGAAAAATTGTTTATCGCTCTCAAGCAAAATGGGTGTATAAACTTCGTAAACAGCGATGGATTTGTGTTCAACGTTGTTTGTTTTATAAATGGTAGAATCAAATCAGTTCAATTCCTGGAGATTCAATTATGAATACCCCTGTCATCATAGACGCAATCCGCACACCGCTTGGGGCGCTGGGAGGCATGCTCGCCTCCGTTCGTCCGGACGATATGGCGGCGCATGTTATTAAAGCAATTCTTGAACGCAATCCATTTGACCCGGCGTTGATCGAAGAAGTATTTTTGGGCTGCGCGAATCAAGCAGGTGAGGATAACCGTGATGTGGCGCGTATGGCTGCACTTCTCGCTGGTCTTCCCATTGAAGTTGGTGGCGTTACTGTGAATCGACTATGCGCTTCGGGCTTGAATGCCATCAACCAAGCCGCGCGCGCCATCAAAGCAGGGGAAGGGCAGGTATACATCGCGGGCGGAGTCGAATCCATGAGCCGCGCGCCTTATTCATTTCCAAAAGCGGAGGCGGGTTTTTCGTTCGGAAATTTAACTGCGTATGACACTGCCCTTGGTTGGCGGTATCCGAATCCAAAAATGAAGGAAATGTACGGCACAGACTCAATGGGCGAGACCGCCGAAAACATCGCAAAGGAACGCCCGCATATTACACGCGAGAAACAGGATGCGTTTTCATTCCGCTCACATCAACGCGCTGTTGCCGCAATTGACTCGGGTAGATTCAAACAAGAGATTATTCCCGTTTCCATCCCACAGAAAAAAGGCGACCCAAAGATCGCGGATACGGATGAACGTCCGCGCCGAGATACGACGCTGGAATCGTTGGGCAAGCTCAAGCCTGCCTTTGCCAAAGAAGGCGGAACTGTCACTGCTGGTAATTCGTCTGGATTAAATGACGGAGCAGCTGCACTCTTAATCATGAGTGAAGAAAAAGCCAAAGCGTTGAATCTTAAACCACTTGCGCGGATCATGACTTCTGCATCTGCGGGCGTGCCTCCGCGTGTGATGGGATATGGTCCTGTCCCAGCGACGAAGAAAGCCCTTGAACGCGCTGGTTTGCAAATGAAGGATATTGGTTTGATGGAATTGAATGAAGCCTTCGCTGTTCAATCTCTCGCGGTCATCGAAGGCCTGGGCATTAATCCGGAACTCGTCAACGTGAATGGCGGCGCGATCGCAATCGGACATCCGCTTGGCTGTTCGGGTGCGCGGCTTGTTACAACTTTAGTGCATGAAATGAAAAATCGCGGCAATGTGAAATACGGCGTGGCAACTCTTTGCGTTGGCGTCGGTCAGGGCGAAGCGACGGTATTTGAGTTTATCGGTTAGAAAGTTAGAATGTTGGAAGGTTCTTGACGTTCTAACTTGGAAACTTCAAAACCATTAAACGCAATATGGAGATCAAATGAAAAACCCACTCGCTTTCTTCTTTCTTCTTCCTTTCTTCATTACCGCTTGCGCTGCTCCATCACCTGCCCCAACACAAACTTCTGTCGTTGAAAGCACAGTTTTGCCCACTGCGCTTGTTCGATTTACTCCGATCCCAACTTTCACCGCAGAAGATCAGGCAAAAGTTCAACCAACCACGGATTTTCCAACTTTCGCACCTCCCACTGCGCCACCTGGTCGATCAAATGTAATTAAATTTAAAGCCAACGGAACATACGCCGACATTACAGATACCATTGCAACAGGCTCAAGCAGAATATATTCCATCAAGGCCATGAAGGGACAGATCATGTCCATATCCATTCTCCCTCAAATTCCTGATGGCGGCTGGGGATACATTCCCATGCAGATCAAAGGTGCAGATGGAAGCATTCTTTGTCCGCAGTCGTCAGATTCCGAATGCATATTTTGGCGCGGCGTGCTGCCCTCCTCGCAGGATTATTTTGTAACGCTCACGCCCAATGACGATGTGCCTCAATTCGTCATGCGCGTCGCGATCAACCCACTTGGAAAAGCAGCTCAATATTTTCAATACAACAACCCCGCAACCGGTGTGTCATTGACTTACCCCGATACGTTTGCTCCTGCAATTCCCGTAGTTGGCAATTACAAAACAGATCCCGAGTTGGCACTTCACTTAATCGATTCGAAAACCTACAACAAAACGAATCTAAGCGAAGTTTATTTGTTTATTAGTTCCACATCCGACCCGCAAATTATTGCAACCTGTACAAAGCCAAATCAAAGCGGTGGTAGTCCCGAGCAGATTGTTGGCAATGAAGTCGTCAATGGATTTACATTTGTCCACAGCACATCAGAAGGTGCGGGCGCAGGCAATTACTATCTGCAGGAAATTTATCGCATGGCCCATAAGAAGGTGTGCTATGAAGTGATCTACTTTATCCACTCCACAAATATTGGCAATTACCCGCCTGGCGTAGTGACTGAGTTTGATAGAAATGCCATCATGCAGAAACTGTCTGGTGTTTTTTCCACATTCACAGTTAAGTAAGTTTTGCCCGCATCAACATTGGATGCTGTAAAATTGGTTGTGAAATATTTTTCCGTCATTCCCCATTCGGGGACAATATGCGAGGGCGACACTTGCACCGTGCCCCAGTGCGGAGTGTTTTCGCCAGAAGAAATCTTCCTCAACTATAGGAGATTGCTTCGTCGGGAAGGACGCCCTCCTCGCAAAGACATTAGAGTTTAAAGGAGAGAAATTCATGCCTCACTTGGTCCGCGATTGGATGTCCAGCCCCGTTGTTGTTGTTGACCCAGACTCAAGCGTTTCATATGCAATGACGTTGATGCGCCGCCGCCATATTCACAGTGTTATCGTGGATATCAGTGAGAAGAATCCGTCTTATGGCATTGTTACCTCTACGGATATCAGTGTCAAGATCGTCGCCGCTGACCGCAACCCCGCCGAGACCACTGTGCGTGAGATCATGTCTGGCCCGATCGTCACCGGCCGCGCAGATTGGACATTGATGGAATGTTCAAAGGCATTGGAGAAGCACAAGTTCCATCACCTGCCGATTGCAGATGAGCACGGCATCTTGGTCGGTTTGATCTCTGCGACGGATATTTTTATGTCCGTTGAAGAGCAGGGTTGGGAAGAGAAGAAATAAAACTCACTTAACACAGAACATCACGCGGACTTCCTGCCAAAAGCTGTTGAGATGCTGAAGCCTGCGGGATGGTGTAAGGAGCAACTCTCCTGACATGTTTTGAGCGGGCACACGAAAAGTTACACTTCGTGTGCCCTCGCTTTGATGTAAAATTGACGCATGCCAAAGCAGAAATATTATGTAGTCTGGAAAGGGCGCAGGACGGGTATCTTCACAACCTGGGCAGCCTGTGAAAAGCAGGTGAAGGGTTTTGTTGGCGCGCAGTATAAGGCTTTTGAGAGAAAAGTCGAAGCGGAGGCCGCGTACCTGGAAAATTACGATGATTACAAAGGTAAATCATCCACAAATGGAAGATGGAAAACAGCAAGCATTCAGCCCCGGCTTCCATCCATATGTGTGGATGCAGCTTGTAGCGGCTCGTCCGGTAAATTGGAATATCGCGGTGTGAACACTGAAACTGGCGAAGAGATCTTCCATGCAGGTCCTTATGCCAAGGGGACAAATAACGTTGGGGAGTTTCTGGCTATTGTCCATGCGCTGACGTGGCAGGCGAAGCATAATATGCATGTGCCGATCTACTCTGATTCAGAGAATGCCATCCTGTGGGTGAATACAGGTCAATGCAAGACGAACCTGAGACACTCCGCAAAGAATGCAGTCTTATTTGCCATCCTCCAGAGCGCCGAGAACTGGCTTGCCGAAAACGAATTACCGGAAGATAAGCTCATTAAATGGGATACAGATTTGTGGGGTGAGAATCCTGCAGATTTTGGGCGCAAGTAAAATGTCAAATATGCAAAAACAGGTTCAAGGCTGGCTTTGAGGCGTGAATATAGAGGATGAAGAGTACAAAATGAAAACGGCATTACTGGTCATTGACATCCAAAAAGACTACTTCCCCGGCGGCAAAATGGAGTTGGTCAACCCGTTTGAAGCCGCGAAGAACGCCTACATGATTTTACAGTGCTTCCGCGAACACGGCGGACACCACGTCCACATTCAGCATATATCCCTTAAACCTGATGCACCCTTTTTTGTGAAAGGCACGTCTGGATCAGATATTCACGACTCAACGGCGCATTTCGAAGGTGAACCGATTGTTTATAAGCATTATCCCAACTCATTCCGCGAAACGAATTTACTTGAGATGTTGAAAAGCTGGGAGATCGAGCGCGTTGTCGTCACAGGCATGATGACCCATATGTGCGTGGATGCCACCGCGCGCGCCGCAGCAGATTTCGGTTTCAAAGTTATCCTCGCAGAAGACGCCTGTGCCACACGCGACCTGAAATATGGCGACACGACCATCCCAGCGGATCATGTCCACAAAGCTTTTCTCGCCGCGCTCAAATCCTATGGTGATGTGATGAAATCAGAAGAAATCATTGCCTTGCTCGCCTCTGGAATGAATGCAGCTCATCAATCGTAAATCGTGGTCTCGATACGCCTCGACGAACACGGGGCTACTCGACCACCAGCCGTAACTCGGATAACCCCTAGACCACATCTACTCCTTTTTACCCAACCAAATCACCCATCAACTCCATCGGCACAATTGCCGCCCCGACAATGCCTGGGCCAGTGTGCACGCCTAATACAGGTGAGATACGCGCCACTTCCAGTTTTGCGATATTTAATTGTTCCTTGAATTCGGCTGCAAGCGCATCCGCTTTTTCAGCAAAGCGGCCGTGTAACACTGTGACCCATACTGGAGTATTCCCATATTTCTCGCGCATATTATCCACGATCATCGTCATAGACTTGTTCAATGTGCGCCCATTGCCTACCGTGCTGTACTTGCCGTCTGTATCCACACGAATGACAGGCTTGAGGTTGAGCAATGCGCCCGCGAGGGCTTTTACCCGCCCAATGCGCCCGCCGCGCGCGAGATATTCCAAAGTGTCCAGTGTGTAGATCACCTCGGTATTTTCGCGGATTTTCTTCAGGCGTTCCTGGATCGCATCCATAGCCCAGCCTGCTTTACTGGCAAGAGCTGCAGCCATTACTTGAAAACGCTCTCCGCCTGAAAGGGTGAGCGTATCCCAATAATTGACATTTACTTCTGGTTTAACTTGTTCGCCGCCGTCATGCGCTGAGTTGATCGTTCCACTTAAGCCTGATGAAATATGTATCGAGAGGATCTCTTTATCTTTTTCCGCGAGGTTGCGATACAACTCAGCAAAAATTCCAGCAGATGGTTGGGCAGTGGTGGGAATGGCGGGACGCATGGCTTCCAAACGATTATAGAAATCATCGGCTGAGATATCGGTAGCGCTTAGCTCACCTTCGGGAAATTGAATGAACAATGGCGCTGAAATTACGCCAAGTTGTTCCAGTTCTTCGGCAGACATATCCGCCGCGCAATCAGTTACTATTTTCATGTTCGTCTCCTTATATTTTTTCTGCTTTGCTGGTTTCGAAACTTGTTCAACCAGCAGATTTACTCTTTATCCAAAAACCATTTCACAGTATCTTTTATACTTTCATACACCGAACGTGGGGCATAGCCTAATTCTCGTGTTGCTTTTGCGTGACTAATATTTGAATTACTTTGCAAGACTTCCAATGAATAAGGAGTGAAGCGCGGCGTCGAATGCGCAAGCCTGTAATACAAGGGTGTGAACACAGCTGCGAATTTAGCAAAATCAAAAGGTATTTTCATTTGGAAGAAATTTTTTCCCGTGATCTCGCGTACTGTCTCAAGTAAATAGCGCACAGTGATTTTTTGCCCCGATAAAATATAACTTTCGCCGCGTTTTCCGTTTTCCGCGGCAGAGATCAATCCAGCCGCCACATCACGCACATCCACGAAGTCATATGCGCCATCTACATATAGAGTTGGTTTCGATACCGCTGCGTCATGAATAACTGCGCCCATCATCGAGCTGCGAAAATCATAAGGGCCGATCACGCCAGTGGGGCAGGTCACAACAGCTTCCAGTCCGGAGCGAGCCGCGTTCAATACGTCCAGTGTAGCTTCCGCTTTCGAGCGGTCATACGCGCCGTAGGGATTATCCATGTCATACGGCACTGTCTCATCAATCACCCCATTTTCAACTCGTTGTAGCGCATGAATGGAGGATGTGTAAATTAATTTCTTGATCCCGCTTTCCATCGCCGCGTGCAAAATATTTCTTGTACCTTCCACGTTAACTTTTCTCACAAACGGATTTGCCCCAGGCATGATCGAGATGACGCCTGCCAGATGAAAGATGCCCTTAATGCCTCGCATGGACTCAAAGACCGAATCCAAATTGAGGACATCGCCCTCGAACGCGTCAACATTTAATCCCGAAATTGATTCGTGGCATTCGTCAGGCAGGATCAACGCCCGAACTTTTTCTCCACGTTCCAAAAGTTTTCGCACAAGGACATTTCCTACATGTCCTGTCGCTCCAGTCACCAACCACATACTATTCCTCTTTCCCCTCTCCGCTGGGAGAGGGCCAGGGTGAGGGCAAGCCTCTCACTTTTTCAACAAACTATTAACCAGCATAGTTGTGCTTTCATGCGCAACCTTATCCCATTTTGCGCCTTTCGGGTCCAGTAAACTTTGCAGGAGCAATCCCATCGCAGTGGAAATGATCATGCGCGAAGCAAGCTCAGGATTCACCTCCACGAACGAGCCTTCCTCCACACCCTTTTTAATGAGCGAGGTGAAGTACTTGTGATAGCGGCGATAGGGGGAAATGCTTGCCTGCCATATCTTTTCGTCGCGGCTGGCTTGCAGCCAGAATTCAAGAAACATCGGCAAGCCCTCGCCTGCGGTTTCAAAAATATAAGGGAAGGCTTCTGTCATTTGCATGAATGTTTCAGGAACCGTTTTATTTTTGGATGCTTCGATCGCATTATCGATGGTTTGCAGCCAGCCATCGAGCAGGGCGAGGAAAAGCGATTGCTTGCTTTCGAAGTGATGATAGAAAGCACCCTTGCTAATGCCCGCGTCCGTGCAAATATCATCCACACTTGCGGCGTTGTACCCGCGTGAGGAAAATAACTTTATGGCTGACTCAATGATTCTTGATCGAGTTTCTTCACTGCGTTGCTGCATTTTCAACTCTTCCCCCTCTCCATTTGGGAGAGGGCCGGGGTCAGGGTAACAAAAACCGACTAGTCGGTTTGTTTTTACCTCTGAAAGATTGCACTGTCAATATGACGGAAATCACAACTTTGTTAAATCAAAACGGGATAGCAACAGCTGTCCCGTTTTGATGAAAAGTTATTTTGTTTATGCAGGTTTGTAGGCTGTGATCTTGGCGCTGTAGACCGCCTTGTATACGTCTTGGCGAGAGAAGGTCTTCAGATCAATTGCATCGCCCATATCGGCCAAGGCGGCGTCTACGGTTTCTTTGTCGAAGAAAACGGGTGTGACAGATATATCTGTAAAACCAACAGATTTCATCATGCCAATATAATCTTCGGCTTCGACTGCGCCAGCCACACAGCCAGCCCATGCGCTCAGGCTTTGCTTGATCGGCTCAGGAAGCGGGCCATCGGTGACGATATCGGAGACTGCGAGTTTGCCGCCGGGCGCAAGGACACGGAAGGCCTCGGTGAATACTTTGGCTTTATCAGGCGAGAGGTTGATGACGCAGTTGGAGATGATCACATCTACGGTGTTGCTGTCAACGGGAAGATTTTCAAGATAGCCATGTCTAAATTCAATATTATTCAAATTAACTTTTTTCGCGTTGGCTTGGGCGCGTTCGATCATTTCGGGAGTCATGTCTACACCGATGACTTTGCCTGTATCGCCGACTTTTTGCGCGGCGAGGATGCAATCAAGGCCTGCGCCTGAGCCAAGATCTAGCACGGTTTGGCCTGGTCTCAATGCAGCGAGAGTGATCGGGTCACCGCAGCCGTAGCTGGTGTTGGCTACACCGGATGGGACGGTGGTGAGCAAATCTTCAGGGTAGAGATTGTTTGAGGTGCCGCAACTGCGGTCAGGTCCGCAACAGGATGCGGATTTTTTGATCCGATCCGCATAATGCTCGCGGACGGTCTCATGGATGGGGGTGGGGGATTGAGTCATTTTGTTCTCCTTGATATAGATGATTGTCTATGTATTTGAGTAAAAATAATGGGACGCCGCCTAGGATGGCTTCCCATGTTTAACTAACCTTGATTGGATTTGATGACGTTTAATGTAGTTATAGATTCAGGCGCGAACTTAATCATTAATTGTCCACAGCAAATGGCAACGTTTTCCTGATTAAGTGAATAAAAAGTCTGCTTGCCTTCTTCGCGGATAGTGACCAGCTCCGCCTCGCGCAGAATGGCGAGGTGATGCGAGACGGTGGGTTGGGAGACATCCAGTTTCTCGACGATCTCATTGACCGAAAGAGATGTGCAACAGCAAATATTCATAATCTTCTGACGGGTTTCGTCAGAAATGGCTTTTGCAAAGAGGACGGGGTTAAATTTCATATTGATGACTTTCTATTTGATATTATATAGATAAATGTCTATTTGTCAAGAGGTCGGTTTTTCTGAAATATATCCGGATTTCAAAGCTGAAGGGACTTTATTTTTTTATATGCTGTGCAATGAGGATATAAACCCATCTCCAAAGCATCATTCCAAGTGCATTACTTCCAACAAGGATCAGAACAAAAAGAGGCGCTACGGATGTGTTCAACAAACCAGACCGCAAAACTGCCGCGAACGGTGCGGCGAACAATACGGCCATCGCAACGCGCCAAAGGTTTTTTGGATTGGTGATGACCTGTTCTTCAAATAACCCGAACCAGGGCGCGATGAGAAACCAAGCCAATAAAACTGGAAAAAATGTTGTCCCCATGCGTGGGAGGTAGGATGCTTCCGCTTCACCATGAGTTGCGAAGCCAATGAGAGTCAGGATGGCAATCGCGAGAATATCGCCGATGACGAGCAGTCTCTTGCTGTTCATGTGTTTTGATTATTCCCTGCGTCCCTTTGTTACAATACGGATGGGCGTGCCCAGGAAATTATATTCCACGCGGATCTGATTCTCAATATAACGCAAATAAGAAAAGTGCATCAACTTCGGTTCATTGACATAGATCATAAAAGTCGGCGGGTCACTGCGGACTTGCGTACCGTAGAACATTTTGAGCGCACGCCCGGCGTGGGTCGGGTGTGGATGCGCGTCCTGTGCTTTGTGAATGATCGCGTTGATCGTGGAGGTGGTCAGGCGTGCGAGTCGTTCTTCCTGCACACGCAATGCCATCGGCAATACCTGGTCGACGCGTTGACCTGTTTTTGCGGAAATGAACAGGATCGGGACATAATCCATAAAGTTTAAATCAAGGCGAATTTTTGCCGTGAATTCTTCCATGCTGTTGTTGTCTTTTTCCAAGGCGTCCCATTTATTGACCAGCACAACACATGACTTCCATTCATCAAGGATGAAACCGGCAATGTGTGCGTCCTGTGCGGTGATGCCGGTGGTCGCATCGATCATCAGCAGGGCAACATCTGCGCGCTCGATGGATTTGAACGAGCGCAGGACACTGTATTGCTCCACGCCATGCTCGATCTTTCCGCGCCGACGGATGCCGGCTGTATCAATTAACGTGATCGGCAGTCCTTCAATTTCGATTTTTGTGTCAATCGAGTCGCGCGTGGTGCCTGGAATCGGGCTGACGATCACACGGTCTTCACCGACCAATTTGTTCAATAGACTGGATTTGCCTGCATTTGGCTTGCCGACCAGTGCAATTTTGATGCTGTCATCCTCCTCTTCCTCCTTTTGTTCAGGGAAGGAGGCCACGAGCGCATCCAGGATGTCACCTGTGCTGGTGCCGTGAATGGCGGAGATCGCGTAAGGTTCGCCCAGGCCAAGTTCATAGAATTCAGAGGACTGGTCGCGCCTTTCCCTTGATTCACATTTGTTCACAACCACAAATATTGGCGGCCAGAAGCTTCCATCAGGAAGTTTCTTTTGCGAACGGCGCAGGATTTCTGCAACCTCGCGATCAGGTTCTGTCACCCCGCTCTCGCCATCGTTGACAAATAAAACTGCATCTGCTTCCTGAATGGCGACTTCAGCCTGTCGGCGGATGTCATCAATGAAATCAACAGAGCCAGTGGAGAGTGGAGTTTTGCCCCCGTGTGTCGGGTCAATTCCGCCTGTGTCAACAATGTTGAACTTGCGTCCATTCCATTCCGCCTCGCCAAATAAACGGTCCCGCGTGGTGCCGGCGGTTTCATCCACAATGGCTAAACGTTCGCCTGCAAAACGATTGAAGAGCGTGGATTTGCCGACGTTTGGTCGGCCTACCAAAGCAACAATAGGTTTCATGATAATTATTATTTTCCAACGTCTTTACTATGGTTTGGGCGTGGGCAATGCTGCCGGCAGGCGGATGGGTGTGATAACCACTTCGATTTTGTTTGGGAGGATTGATTCGACAATCACATCAGCGATCAGAATTTCCACTTTTGGGGTGATCTGATATGTGCCAGCCGTTAATCCGGTCAAATCCACGGTGGCGCGCACGTCCTGGCGCGAAAGCGTATCCAACAGGGATAGCGGCCCTGAGATGATCACATCAACTGTAGTGGGTAATACCAGGGCTGTTAAGCCATTGCCAAGCCCAATGAACTCAACTTTTTCACCTGCCAGCCTGACACTACTTTCAATAGGAGATACTCCGGCCTGGATTAAAACAGTTTGTTCGCCGATGATGGAAACGCCGGCGGGCAAATTAATGGAAAGCCGCGAATTGATATCGTTCTGTACGTTTTGTAAATCCAATGGCTGTGTCTCTACAATGCCGGGCAGGTCGCTTACAAGCTGTGGGTCCGCAGAAAAAACTGTCACAACAGGCGGAAACACAGATAGGTCAGTCAGCCGATACCCGCTTGCGACGCGCCCAATGATCGTCACTTTGACCGCCACATCGCGATACCCGCCCTGTTGACTGACCGGCAATAGCACCTGAACTGCTTCAGGGGATACCGTGACCCCCTCCACTTTTTGACCTTTATCATCCAAAACTTCAACTGCCAGTGATTGATCGAAATTTTCACGGATGCCGCTCAAGTTGACGGAAACCCGTGCGCGCGTTGCCTGCTCGACCTGTGACTGGGCGCCTGAAACTATAACTTGTACTGGCTCCAGGTTTGCCTCTCCTATCTGATAGCCGATGGCGGCCTCCCCGGATAAGGTTAAATCCACATCCAGGGTTTGTGTAACAAGCGCTTCCAGTATAAACGTGATGATATGCGGCGCAACGGATACGATCTGTACCGGGCGCGCATTAATTTGGATTTGTAATTCAAGTTCGTGTTCACCTGAACTCAAGCCTGAGAGATCTAAAATTGCGTGAACGATTTGCGGGTCTGCCTCTATTAGATTCCAGACTGTACGCGGAGCGCGCAGGGTTATTTCCACATCCTTTGGTATCTTGCTATTCAAGACAAGGTTGGGAGATTGACCAATGATCTGCACTGGCACAGCCGCTGGAAGTGTGCGCGTTTCATTGGGGTCCGCCGCTGTGACTGCGGAGATCCAAACAGCCAGTGCCAGTGCGAATGCCCAAAGGAAGGTGCGGTAATTTTTTGAGATCCAACTAAACATTATTTATCTTCTTTGCGGTGAAACAAGCCGGGTAAAAGCCTTTCGAACAGGTTTGGTTTATATTCCCTGCCATTTGGACGGAAGAATGCGATCAAAATATTTTCCAGCCGCTCAGGGTCCAGACGGCGCAGCATCCTGCCTGCGTGCGCAATCGAAATGGCGCCGGTCTCTTCTGAGACGACCACTGCAATCGCGTCACTGGTTTCGGATATTCCCAATGCGGCGCGATGGCGCAGCCCCATTTGACGTTCCGGTGTGCGGTTCAGAATTCCGCTTGCAGAAAGCGGCAGCACGCAAGCCGCGGCAGCGATCTGTGAGTTGACGATGACAACCCCGCCATCGTGCAGGGGCGTATTGGGATAAAAGACCTGCAATAATAATTCGGGTGTAACGCGCGCATTCATTTGCACGCCGCTTCGAGCAAGCTCATCGAGATGGTCCAATCTTTGCATGACGATCAATGCGCCATGCTGGCGGGCAGATAGTCTTGCCGTGGCAGTGACCACAGCATGGATGGTCTGCTCAAGGGTGGCATCTGCTGATTTAACGGAAGCAGGCCAAACCGTCCCGGCCCGCCCGAGGCGCTCAAGTGTCCGCCGAATTTCAGGGGCAAAGATCACCGGCAGGGCAATCAATAAGGCCGGCAGGGAGTTTTTTGCAAACCATGAAAAGGCAGGCAGTTCCACCAGGCTGGTTAAGAGGATCAGCGCCACAACCAGCAGGATCATGCCGCGCAGTAATGCCATTGCCTGAGTATCGCGCAGGGAATATAGCAAGCCAAAGAAGATCAGCGTGACGAGCAATATATCAAGAACGCTCAGCCAGTTGATCCGTTGAAATATAAAGAAGATGTTGTTGAGAAATTCGGTCACTGTAATAGGTTGGAATGTCAGGGATCGGAAATCAAGGCAGGATGAATCCTAATTACCTTATACCGAATACTATACCCTAAATGGGGCGCAGGACACGGTCCTGGCGCAATTGTTTGAAGAAGAGCGTGCTTCCAGCGGACATGGTTTCGGTTGCGGCATCCTGCCAGGCTAGCACGCTGAGGGTTTGAGGGGTGCGTCGTTCATAGCCCAGTTGTTTCCAGAGTGCCTCCTGTGTGGAGAGTTCATTCACGGCAAAGATCAGAGATGCTTCGCTTTGTAATTCACTGGAGGCGTTTTCCACCTCCTTGATCAATGTTTCAAGCGCTTTTTGTACATTCACATTTTCTTCAAGGAAGATATCGGTTGTGCGCGCTACAAGATTTTCCACCTGCCAGCCAGCCATCCCAACAAACCGTCCATCCTGTTCAAGAAGCATGTAGGCTTTATCGCCAAAATCCGACATGACATCGCTTGCCGTCGCTTTGCGTTCGCCTTTGCTAAGGCGTGTGATCAATTCTGCTATGGCGGAGGAGTGTTTGGGCTTTCCGCGTTTTACAGTGAATTCACCGCTGGATGTAACAGATTTTTTATTCGCGGTGGTGTCTTCAAGTGCCCTGCTTGCAACGCGGACGATCTCCTTCCAAGCCTCGCTGACCTGCTTCCACAAATCATCATAGGAACCGGTGTTCGTAATGACGAGGTTTGCAACGGCAACTTTGGTGCCCTGAGCAGGCTGCATGTGGATGCGCTCCAGGGCCTGTTTACGATTCATGCCGCGCTTACGCATCAACCTTTCCACCTGTACCTCTTGCGGGGCGTTTGTAACCCAAATGGAATCACATAATTTTCGCAGTTCGCCTTCGAGGAGTTTTATCGCCTCGATCACGACGACAGGCTGGGATGCGTTTTTAATTAATATTTCCGCCGCCTGACGCACCAGCGGATGGACAATGGCTTCCAGTTGTTTCATTGCATCAGGGTCACTGAAAACGAGATTTCCAAGTTTCTCTCGGTCGATCTCCCCATCTTTGTTGACCAGCCATTTTCCGAATTCATCGATTACATCCTGATAGCCCGGAGCACCTTTGGCATATGCGCGGTGAGTAAGCGCGTCTGCATCAAGGGTATATGCGCCTAAATGTTCTAACATACGGCGCACCACACTTTTTCCTGTTGCGATGTTGCCAGTCAGGCCGATCACAAATTTCCCGGGCCAGTTGTTCAAAGGTTTTCCTCTATTATTGTTTGGGTGTTAAGTGCCTCTCTATTTTAATGTCTTTTCTTGAAATGTCCACCTTTGGGCTAACACCTTTTAGCGTTGACTGCCTCCTCCCTTGCGTGTATCATAGAATTATCTCAGGCTGGTCGGGCAGTCGCGGTCCTGCGTTGTCGGGATCGAGGAAAGTCCGCACTCCATAGAGCACGGCGTCGGATAGCACCCGGGGCGGGGAAGTCGCCGAGAGGCGTCAACCTGCCGGAAAAGGGCCACAGAAACAAACAGCCTCCCCCTCCGCCCTTCGAGGGCAGGTGGGGGCGGTCATGGTGAAAAGGTGGTGTAAGAGACCACCGGCGCGCGCAGTAATGCGTGTGGCCAGGTAACCCCCGCCGGGAGCAAGGCCAAGCAGGGACGAAATCGTCTGTGGACGATGGGAGACAGCTCGTCTTCGCATGTGCCTTTCCCTCTTGTGGGAGAGGCCAGTCCCGGGTAGGCTGCACCGAGCGATGTGGCGACACGTCGCCCAGAGAGATGACTGCCCAAGCGGAGCTTTCCGCTGGACAGAATGCGGCTTATAGACCAGCCTGAGGCCTTTTATTTTTTATGCATAAAAACCCGCGTTTATCTTCCATCATCAATCATCTTCTTAAACAGCCAGCGCATAAGGCTTCCATTCAAATCGCGGTTGGTGAATTGACTGAATTTAATGAAGAGCAATTCCGTCAGCAATGGAATGGACTTGTTGCTCAAACGCCGCTCGCGCAAACAAAACTTAATATTCGTATCGTCCGCGCCGAACAACAATGCATGGTCTGTTTTCTGAAATATCACCCGCAACAAAAAGAAACAGCCTGCCCGCAGTGTGGAAGTGTGGGTGCGAAGATATTGGCTGGCGAGGAGTTCTATCTTGAATCTATTTAACAAGATAAAAAGATACGGATTGATTTTATTAACTGCAATGGTATTTATACTAGCCTGCAATACCCTATCCCCCGCTTCCACCCCCACCTCAAACCTGCTCGCCACACTAGCGGCCTCCACCCCGCTTTCAGCGGACTCTACTGCTCAGGTTATCGCTTCAGCGTCCCCGAATGGCGAACCGAAGGGTCAAATCGCTTTTACCTGTCAGGTGTTCAAAGTCACCGCAATCAATCAAATCTGTATCATCCATGCGGATGGGACAGGCTTTCGCCGCCTGACAACGGATAATACCAAACAACACTATTATCCATCTGTTGCCCCCGATGGCAAGAGCGTGATCTATGCCGCTTTCCGTGGACCGAATATCTATGAAATTTATGAAATAGAGATTGCATCAGGCAGTGTGAAGCAATTGACTGACCGGCTGGGCAACCTCAACGCTCCTGAGATTTCACCCGATGGAAAATCGATCGTCTTCAAACTTTCAACTCCCAAATCGAATCAAATCTGGTTGATGGATCGTGACGGAAGCAATCAACACAGAATTCCGAACGCCTTAGGCTGGGATCCGACCTGGTCCCCGGATGGAAAAACCATTTTGTTCGCCTCTGATATGGAAGGCGCCATTGAATTGTTCAGCATCCGAGTGGACGGCAGTGAATTGAATAAGATCAGCGATCTGCCCGCCATGCGCGGACGAAGCGACTGGTCGCCTGACGGTCAATTTATCGTGACCTATTCAGGTCAGCCGTGGAATCGAGATGTCTACATCATGAATGCCGACGGTTCGAACACCTACATGCTTTCTCCAACGGGGGGAAATTCGCAGGGGCCATCCTTCTCACCGGATGGTCAGTGGGTGGCCTTCACCTCCTATTTTGATATATACGGCGACGATCACGGCTGCGAAATCTACATCATGCGTGTGGATGGCAGCGATGTGCGCCGGTTAACGAATAATGATTATTGTGATTACCAACCCCGTTGGGGTCCGTAATTGCATGTTGTTGCGGGCGTGATTTTCCCGAAGGAATCTTCAGTTGAGTGGGGGATTGCTCCCCGTACTGGCGTACGGCCCAAGTACGGGGCAAGAACAAGCGTCGCCCTGAACCTGTCGAAAGGAACGCCCTCGCAATGACGTGAACAAAAAGGAGAACGCCATGGACATTAAAGGTAAAATCGTCATCGTCACGGGCGCTTCATCTGGGATTGGTGAAGCCGCCGCCCGCGAATTTGGACGCGAGGGCGCAAAGGTCGTGCTGGCCGCCCGCCGCGTGGACAAATTGCAATCCCTGGCGCAGGAGATCAATCGGATGAGCTTTGGCGCAGAAACTCTTGTTGTACAAGCTGACCTGTCCAAACTTGAAGATATTCAATCCCTGGTGATGCAAACGCTTGAAAAATTCGGGCGCATTGATGTGTTGGTCAATAACGCCGGCTTTGGTCGTTTGGATTGGCTGGAGAATCTCGACCCTGTCAAAGATATTCAAGCGCAAATGGATGTGAACGTGATGGGCGTCATCCAAACCACGCGGCAGGTTTTACCGCTCATGATCAAACAACGCTCAGGCAGTATCATCAATATGTGTTCCATGGCAGGCTTGGTGGGGACACCGACTTATACGATTTATGCCGCCTCCAAACATGCGGTGCATGGATTCTCCGAAGCCCTGCGCCGTGAGGTCAAACCCTGGGGTATTGACGTTTCTCTCATCTATCCCGGCGGAGTTGTGACCGAATTTAACCAGCACGCCGGCATTAAACGCAAGACCAAGGCCGCAACCCCAAAGTTCATGCTGCTTACGGCGGAACAGGTTGGCAAAGCCGTTGTAAAATTGGTTCGCCGTCCGCGCCGCATGTGGATCATGCCCTGGTTGTGGAGCGTGACGGCTTTCATGAATAAATTTATGCCAGGCTTTGTGGATTACACCACCATCAATCGTTTTACCATTCCCGAGCGTGAAGATGAATTGAATGCATAATCAATCTCCTTACTATTGGGGATTGCTTCCCTTCGACAAGCTCAGGACACCGTGTCAGAAAGAACAAATGCCCTCCTGCAATGAGGGCAAATTTAGTTTGCCGCCCTACGCAGCCCTCATATCTTTCAAATTCAATTGATAGCCAACACGTCCGTTATATTCATTCACTTCATAAGTGAATAAAATATCCACGTGCGGAGGCATATTTTTATGCCAATCACCGAGCCTGAAACCAATTGCATCGTGCGTGAATTTATTTTCATCCTCAAGCGCTAGCTTCAAATGTTTGCCATCCGCGCCGACTGTGCGCGAACTTTTGACCTTTACATTGCGCGCCACGAAAGCGGCATCGCGATTTCCATAACCGGTTGGCTCAAGATAACGCAGACATTTTTCATACAGGTCTGGACGCATATCCACCAGAGAGACTTCCGCATCCGCCGCGACCATGGGCCTGAGATCTTCTTTCGACAGTTTTTCCGCTGCTATGGCTTTTAACCGCGTTACCAACTCTGACAGATTTTCATTCTTCACAGTAAACCCAGCCGCCGCGGCATGACCTCCATGTCGGACGAGCAAATCTGAGCATTGGTCGAGCGCATCGGTGATGTGGAATTCTGGGATCGAGCGGCATGAGCCGCGTGTTTCCCCCTCGCCCTTGGATGCAACGATGGCAGGGCGGTAGTATTTCTCCGTCAGGCGTGAGGCTGCCAGGCCAACGACACCCGCATTAAAGTCCTCATGCGCGGCAAAGAGCAGATAGGCATCGGGGTCTTCACTCATTACCATCTTTTCGGCACGTTTTTGTATATCGCGTGTAATCCGTTGACGTTCACGATTCTGCATATCCAACATTTGAGCGAGCTCGCCTGCGCGAAAAACATCGCTGGTGGTTAATAATTCAAATGCCGCCAGCGCTTCCTTTAATCTGCCGGCGGCATTCAAGCGTGGACCGAGGGTGAAACCGATATGCCCGGCGTTGACCTTTGCCAGCACAATTTCAGAAACAGCCGCGAGCGAGAACAATCCCTGGCGTGTAGTTTGCTGCATTTGCCTGAGACCTTTTCGTACCAGCGTGCGATTCTCACCGACGAGAGGGGCGAGGTCTGCGACAGTGCCGAGGGCGACGAGATCGAGTAAATTGTTCAGCGATAGACCATTGAGGGTCCCTTCGGGTGGTGGACGGTCATCGGTCCTTGGCGCATGGTCTGAAACCAATGCTTCCGCTATTTTGTAGGCAATTCCGACTCCGGCCAGGTCTTTATCGGGATAAATATCACCATGTTGTTTGGGGTTGATGACTGCCAGGGCGGGCGGCAGGTTTTCGCCGTCAGGGTGGTGGTGGTCGCTGATAATGAGGTCCAGGCCGATGGTGCGTGCATGAAGCGCTTCCTTCGGCGAGCGGATGCCGCAATCCACAGTGATGACCAGTTTCACGCCCTCGGCTTTGAGTTCATCCAAGGCGTTGTTATTTAATCCATAGCCTTCTTCAAAGCGGTTCGGGATGTAGCCGCGCACATCTGCATCCAAGATTTTCAAACTTTCAACCAGCAGCGCCGTGGCTGTCACCCCGTCCACATCATAATCGCCGTAGATGGCGATGGGTTCATGATCCTTGATGGCAAATTGGATGCGGTCAATTGCCGCGCGCATGCCTGTCATTTGAAACGGATCGGTGTTGAAGTCCGGTTTGGCGTTGAGGTAGGCGCGCGCGTCGGCATCGGTGGCGTAGCCGCGGTTGAAGAGGATCTGCCGCAAAACGGGCGGGAATGCCGATAGCGCTGAATCCGCTTCGGGCGTGATCAGAGGCGGGACGATCCAGCGTTTGTGATTTGGCTTGTCAGGTGTCATGTTGGGAAGGAGTATAAACCTTCCATCCATCACATGGAAGGGTGTTGTATAATTTGATGATTCCAATTCAATTATTTTTTACCCACTGTGAAGGCGTAGAAGTTTATTGCTCAAATGGAAATAACCCTTACAACCCCTGCTTTATTATTCCCGACAGTTTCATTATTGATGCTGGCTTATACCAATCGCTTTTTGACCCTCGCCACCATCATCCGCAATTTGCGTGACAGATACAACAAAGACCACGAAGAGACCTTGGTCCGTCAAATTGCGAACCTGCGTTATCGCGTCCATCTCATTCGCAATATGCAGATCTTTGGCGTGTTGAGCCTGCTCTTTTGCGTGTTCAGTATGTTCGCACTTTTCGCAGGCTGGATCGCAGGCGGACAGTGGAGCTTCGCCATCGCCTTGATCCTGATGATCGTTTCACTCGGCATTTCCCTGCGTGAGTTGCAGGTCTCTGTCGGCGCGCTGGATTTGCTCTTGATGGATATGGAGGAGGGGGAGAGGTGAATACGAGTGTGGCGCATCGTTGAAGGGTAATCAGAAAACCGCAGGTAACAATCCTGCGGTTTTCTGA
This sequence comes from Anaerolineales bacterium, assembly GCA_030680795.1. Taxonomy (GTDB): domain Bacteria; phylum Chloroflexota; class Anaerolineae; order Anaerolineales; family Villigracilaceae; genus Villigracilis. Next base: position 26,457 of record JAUXUL010000022.1, read on the forward strand.
TGAAGGAACGCATAGGTGAGCTAGACTGCTGTATCTTGTCATCCATGCGGAATTTTTCCCTCCCCCAAGTGGTGGAGACAAATCCTCCCCAGCCGATGGATGTGATGGATGTAGGTTTGCTGTATGATTTGATTGGATTGTAATCTCTTAATCAAATTAAATCATTCAGGAGTTAGAGAAATGAAGAAAATACTCGTTTTGGTGTTATCTGGAATCTTGCTTGTCACGCTGGCAGGTTGTGCTTCCGGCTCGAAGGTAGAACTTGATAAAGTTGATTCAGAAATGCAATTCACACTGCCTGGCCCTAACCCGCAACTCGATAAGCCCATTGAGAATGGAAGTGTTGCCGGTCTTGGCACGGGACTCTGGCATGGATTTATCTCCCCTGTGACCTTGATCATATCGTTTTTCAATCCCACAATACAGATGTATGAAGTTCACAACACTGGACCTCTTTATAACCTTGGTTTTCAGCTTGGAGTCATATTGTTGTTTGCTATTGTGGTATTTTCAGGAGGCAGGCGGCGATAAAAAGATAGATAAAAAACCGCAGGCGATGAGCCTGCGGTTTTTTGTTTAACTTTGTCGCACAGAATAACTCTGTAATTCATCAGGTGACAATTCATCGGGTTTCACAAGCCTATAGTGCTTTTCAGAAGATATCTTGATTCCATCTTTTGTCTGCTCAAATTCGAAAAGCGCAATAAGGTTATCTTCCATAAATTGCGCGGCAATTGCTCTGGAAATCAAGCGCGGAAATTTCAACGCACATAATTCAAAATCCTGTTCAATTTGCACAATGCCAATTTTGTCTTTCCCGCCTTTTGCTTGAATAGGTAAAACATAATGCGCGCCGCGTTTATCCAGTCCGATATAAATTTCATCGGTTTCGACTTGCGAGCCGTCACTTAAAGTTGTTCGCAAATGGTTTTGCAAAGAATAGCAAGTTAGGCCAGTGAAAATATCAACCAAACGATTGTAGCGAAGTTTTGCCAACAGGGACTGTTCATCACTCATCGAATACTTTGCAATGACCCCGGGCGTTGAGTCAGGGATCTTCGTTTCTACCAAAATACTCGAAGGTAGTATGGTAGATTGTGTTACAACGGCAAATTTGTATTTTCCTTTGCCCGCTGGTCTAATAATCCATTCATAGCCTTTCGGGGCTTTTGATGTAATGGACTTTGGTAAAAGTGTTCTGTATCTGAATGAGTAAAGAACATCGCCTAAATTCTTCGGCAGAATAATTCCCATTTTATCCGCGGCCTGGCTGATTTCTGTTCGCTCAAACTCAATTTCAGTCATGCCTTTCTTGAAGTGCTTTGCAAAAATAGCCTCAAGAATTTTGGTATAGCGGTTTGGCTCTTTATTTTCCATCAGTTACCCTCTCCATTTCAAAATGACGACTTCTTCGCGCAATTGTTCTTTTGTAGCCGTCGACAGTCGAGTACGGAATAAATCGATACCTACAAGTTCATAGCCTAATTTTTTGGCAATATCTCCCAAAATCTGACCTGTCCTGATCATCACGCGCAAATAGGATGCTTGGTCGCCGACCACATACGCGAGTTGTGCGTCTGGGCGCAGGACTTTGCGAAGTTCTGATAAATGTTTTGCCATGCCGCCGAAATATAATTTTGCGGCTCGCGCATAAAGTTTTTCAAATCCAGAATCTTTTCCAAGCTCGATTCGGCGTTTTTCAATTTCATCTGCAATGCGTTGAATTTCTGGAAAATCAGAAACCCATTGATCGTCATCATCACCTTTGTAAATTCCGCGCGTATTCGAACGGACGAGCCGTTTTTTTAATTCTCTCAATTCTTCCTTGCTGTTGATAAATCCAAGCAAAACAGACTCGAGGCGTGTAGTTCGAGTGTAATCTTTTTCGTTGGGATAGGGCGGTGACGTAATAACTGCATCCACAGAATTTGGTTCAATAATGTCAAAACTGCGTGCATCTGCCAGATGAACTTTTGTGTCGGGATAGGATTTCCCTTCAACTTGACGCAGGTCATTTGCTATTTTCTTTATTTCAAAAAGCCAGTTGGAGATAACAGGTACATCTACTTTTGGATTCTTAACGCCCACTTCTGGTCCGAAGTGTAGATTGCTGATTTTGAAAACCAAGGCGTTCCCTAAAGCTAATAGTGCGTGACGACAAAACGGCTCGCCCTCGAATTGTTTTAGGCATTCAAATAAAACCAAGGTTTTGTGCAATGGAAGTGGACTGATTGAATTTGTCAGAATGAGTTTTTCAATTTCAGGTGTTAGTGTTTTGAGTTCTAAATTTTTGCTGTGATTAAATGAGAAATTGTCATCAATTCCCTGTGACTTAAGAATCGCAAGCGCTTTTTCTGAGACTTGCTGTGCTTGCTTGGATAATTTATCTCCATCCAAATCCCAATTTGTTTTGACCGATGAAGCAAAATGTGGAAATGGATTGCCTTCCAAGCCAATTGCTTTTATCCCTGCTAGTTTGGCTTCAACCAAAGTTGTGCCTGTCCCGCAAAATGGATCAAGAATCACGCTTTTTTGATTTAGTCCAAATTTTTGGATGTAATCCTGTACCAAATGTGGAGGAAAGGATAACACGAACCGATACCACGCATGAAAAGCTCGATCTTGAGGATCCAGCTTATTGGCGCGGCCATTTGAAAGTACAGGTTTCTTGGCTTCCTGAATTTCCTCTGACTCGATAAAACCCATTCTTAATTGGTTTGAAGCAACTGTCATATTCTATATTCTATCATTCAAAGATGCGTATCTTCATTCCAAACAAAATCAACTTCCAGGCTTGTGTTGAGCGAAGTCGAAACAACGCATGAAACGGGGTTTTATCGTCCCTACTGTATAATCCAACAATGGACTTCAACACATCCCTGTCCCAACTCCCCGGCCCGCCTGCGAAACGAATTGCGTTGCGAATCAACCCGCCCGCAGAACGCGCCTTGCGGCAGGGGCATCCCTGGGTCTTCGATGGATCCATCACCGAGCAAAGCCACGCGGGCGCGCCCGGCGACCTGGCTGTTATCTTCGATGACGCGCACGCGCGCCGCTTTCTGGCGATCGGTTTGTATGACCCCACGTCCGCGATCCGCGTGCGTATCCTGCAATCTCGCGAACCCGCCACCATCAACGCGGACTGGTTTCAAAACAAACTTGCCAGCGCCGCCCGCCTGCGCGCGCCTTTGGAAGAAAAAGATACCACAGGCTATCGGCTCGTCCACGGCGAGAACGATGGCTTACCCGGCTTGGTGCTTGACCGTTATGCTGATACCCTCGTTCTAAAACTTTACACCCCCGCCTGGATTCCCCATCTAAAAAATTTCTGCGACGCGCTGGCGCAGGTCAGCCCGGCGGGTCATTTGATCTTGCGACTCAACCGCTCCCTGCAAAAGCAGACTGAATTTTTGCACGGCCTAAGTGATGGGATGACGCTCTCGCTTCTGGCGCCCCCGAGCCCGATCTTGTTCAAAGAAAATGGACTCATCTTTGAGTCTGATCCCATCCACGGACAGAAGACTGGCTTCTTTCTCGATCAGCGTGATAACCGCGCACGGGTTGAAAAACTAGCCAAAGCTAAATCTGTGCTAAATGTATTTGCCTACACTGGCGGATTTTCCGTCTATGCGGCACGCGGCGGCGCGAGAGAAGTCGTCAGTGTGGATATCAGCACGCCCGCCCTCGCAGCCGCTCTCCGCAACATGGAACATAACAAGTTGACCGTACCTCACGAGACAATCGCCGAAGACGCGTTTGAAGTCCTTGTCCGCATGGGGTCGCAAAAACAACTCTTTGATCTGGTGATCATTGATCCGCCCATGTTCGCCCAAAGTGAAAAGCAAATCGCAGCGGCCTTATCTGCCTACCGCCGTCTGACCCGCCTGGGTTTGGGTGTCTTGCGAACGGGCGGCACGCTGGTGCAGTCCTCCTGTTCGAGCCGCGTGGATGCCGACGCCTTTTTTGAATCCATTCATCAGACAGCCAGAGAAGCGGGTCGCGGCTTAACAGAAATCGAACGTACTGGTCACGCGCTCGATCATCCAATTGGTTTCAAAGAGGGGGCTTATCTCAAATGCCTGTTTGCCATAGCCTCTTAAAAGGACACTACCCAATTTGATGAGAGATTGCTTCGCTGAAGTGCGCTCGCAATGACATGGCTGAGTTTTTCCAAATCTATCTCAATAAAGTGGTGATCAGCCCAATTAAGAATAATCCCAGGGCGGTGTAGCCTGCGACCTGCTCCGTTGTGAAGATGGAGAAGTGATGCGCATCAAAACTTGCACGGTCTATGCCCGGCGTGATTGGCGTTTCCATTTTTCCCAACAGGGCATCACGGAAATCAATCACATTCTTGGGGCGGTTATCCGGGTGCAGTGACATGGCCCACAGGATGGCTTTTTCCACGTGACTGCTCAGGTGAGGATTAAGCTCTCGAGGCGGCACCAGGCTGCGGGTATCCAGGAAGCGTTTGCGTGCTTCGGCGGGGGGATCATTGGTCAGCAGGTGATAAAGGGTTGCTCCGAATGAAAAAATATCAGCGCGCGGATCGGTATGCGTATCGTCTCCGCCATATTGTTCCAAAGGTGTGTAATGCGCCGTGCCTTGTCCATGAATGATGGTGATGGTGACTTCATCCGGCGCCATGATCTTTACCAGGCCAAAATCCACAAGTTTGATCAATCCACTTGGCGTGATCTTCAGATTGCTTGGTTTAATATCACGGTGAATGATGGGCGGGGATTGATGATGGAGGTAACTTAAGGAATCCGCAATTTGCACGGCCCAGCGCAGTACTTCTTTTTCCGAGAGGAAGGTTTTGTTACGGCGGGCTTCCTGCATCCGTTCGCGCAAGTCCCTGCCCGGCACAAAATCCATCACCAGATAATCACGCGGACCTTCGGAGAAGAAATCAGAAACCTTTGGCAGGTTGGGGTGATCGAGGCGTGCAAGCACAGATGCCTCGCGAAAGAATTGTTCGCGAGCCTGTTTAAAGACATCAATTGGGAGAGCCTGATTGTGCTCGACTTCCTTTAGCGCACATAGACGACCTTGCAGGCGGGTATCCTCTGCAAGATAAATACTTCCCGTGCCGCCCTGTCCGATCTGCTCGCGGATCTTGTAGCGGTCACGCAGGGTCTCCCCATTTCTTAATGATTGGGGCAAATCTTCTCCTTGGTGACATCGTGCCCGAATGGGTAATTCTGATTTTTCAGTGATGTTTTCGGCGTGTATCACTGTTCATATTACGGAGTGCCGCTTAAATAGCTACACAAGAATTACGATAGCCTGCACTGAAAAAAGGTCAAGAGCATAACGCAAAGCCGCCAAGATTCAAAGTCGCAAGGGGATTCTGGGCTATTTGACGGCAAAATTTTCAAGATTTTCAATCCGTATTTCAGAATTTCTTTGCGTCTTTGCGCCTTCGCGTTAAGTATTTGGTTTTTGCGGTAGACTCATTCAACAAGCGGTAAGAATATGAAATTTGCAATATTGTTATGCACAGAAATCCACTTTTCTGCTATATTATAAACGTCTTTGTTGGTACTGGGTGCTGTACAGGGTTACCAATTTAAAACTTTAGGTAACTTAAAATTAAGCTATTGTTCCTGGAATTACTCCTTAAGTTTATAGCATAAGAAAATTAAACTCAAATTTATAAGCGAAGTATTGTTTGAGGAAATTATGGAAAACGAAGAAGAATATGCCATTCTTGTCGCTCAAGACGGCCCATTAAAAGGGCAGCGCTGGGCACTAAGCCATACATTGATGGTCGGGCGTGACCCCACCTGTGACATCAATGTTCAAGACAGACAAGTCTCGCGTTTTCATGCGCGAATCACGCCCACGGCGGAGGGTGTCATCATTGAAGATCTTGGCAGTAAAAATGGCACTAACCATAACGGCACCGAAATAACCGCGCCCGTTATGTTGCAGGATGGCGACCTGCTCGGCATCTCACTTGCACAGCAGTTTATCTTTCTCACATCAGATGCCACCATGCCGCTTGCAGTAGGCGGATTACGTCCGGGGCGCCTGGTGATGGATCGGAAATCACGCCAGGTTTGGGTGAATCAGCAGCAGGTTATGCCGTCATTATCCGCCCAGCAATTTAAATTAATATGGTTGTTATATGAAAAACAAGGACAGGTGATCAACCGCAGTGACCTGGTCTCTGTTGTTTGGGGTGAGGAGCAAATGGCAGGTGTCTCTGATCAGGCGCTGGATGCCTTGATCCGCCGCCTGCGAAATAGACTCGCTGTGATTGACCCAAGCCATCAATATATTGACACCGTGCGCGGTCATGGGGTGCGCTTGGACAACCCTCCGATTGGGGAATCATGAGCTCATTTAACCTTCTAGCGGTCTTCGCTCATCCAGATGACGAATCAATGGGTATGGGCGGCACGCTTACAAAATATTCCGCTGAAGGAGTGGATACTCACCTCGTCTGCGCTTCACGCGGGGAGAGAGGCTGGGCTGGTCCCGAGGGGCAGGATCCAGGTCCAGAGAGACTCGCCCAAATCCGCACAAAGGAATTGGAGAACGCAGTTGCACTGCTCGGCCTGAAGAGCCTGTCATTCCTTGATTACATGGATGGCGACATGGACCAGGCGGATCACGCTGAAGCCATTTGCAAGATCGTCACTCACATTCGTAGAATCCAGCCGCAAGTGGTGGTGACCTTTCCTCCTGATGGAAATTACGGCCACCCCGATCACATCGCCATTGGACAATTCACCTCTGCCGCCATCGTCTGCGCCGCGGATTCGGCTTACAAAGACTCAAAAAATCTCCCTCCTCACCGTGTTTCAAAACTATATTACATGGTGGATGGCGAGAACTTTGTGAATCTCATCGCCCCTTTCATGGGCGATATGACCTTTCCCGTGGACGATCAACTGCGCGGCGAATCCCCTTGGAAGGAATGGATGATCACGACTCGTATTGATATGACTGAATATTGCGGTGTTGCGTGGAAAGCAATTCAATGCCATAAGAGTCAACTGCCTACATTGGGCGCATTGGCAGAAATGCAGGAAGATGCCGCAGTCGCCGTCCTTGCCATGCAAGGGACGTTCTACCGCGTATTTAGTTTGGTGAATGGGGGCAGGAAAGTGGAGACGGGTTTGTTTGAGGGGTTGAGATAGAATAAAGTGACAGTCATCTTTATCTGCAGGGTGCTACACAAAGGTGACTGTCACTTGGTTTCTCTATCCCATATTCTTCTTCATCGAATACTTCAAAGCCACTTTATAAATTTCGCTCAATTTCCCTGCCATGGCTTTGGCTTCGGGATTATCTCCCTGGGCCTCCATTTGGGCGACCAATCCGCTTAAGGCTTCCATAAATTGCTGGTTGATCAGCGCGTCGTTTTCGCTGAGCATCTTTTCGATGCCTGCTTTATCTGGCGCCTGGAGCAGTTGTTCAATGAATGCCACTTCGGGCGTCGGCGCGCTGGCGGCTTGCAGCACCTGCACCATCTTTTGCAGTTTGCCCATGCGGGTGTAATCGTTCTTGTCGGAAGCCTGTCTCAGCAATTGATTGACCACCTCAACTGCATCCTGTGAAAAGCCTTCCAGATTTTCCTGCGTGGCTTTTTCAATATCATCCTGTTCGAGCAAAGACTCAACGAATTTCTGGGCCTGTTTTAAGCGCGCTTCGAGCTGTTTATCGGCTTCATTGGTGAAGAAAAGCAATTTCTCGCGGATGCCTTCCAGCCTTGTTTTTTCTTCAGCAGAAGTTTTCTCGATCTTCTCTGTCAAATTTTGGAAGAAGACATAATCTATGCCAGCGCGCGCCAGCGAGACATAAGCGCGAAGGCGCGCATCAGTTTTAGCCTCTAGGATGAAATCCAATAATTTTTCGCGGGTCAGGCCTTGTCCCGCCTCTTGCAGGACCTTTTGGACTGCTTCGAGTTCTCCGACAGATTCCTTCAACTGACGGCCGTACTCGGTCTCTTCCAATAACTGGGTTTGGATCTCGATCATGGCGCGGGCGATCGGTTCCTGTCGGCTCTGCATGGCGTTCTGTGCAATGCGGCTAAAGAGCGCGAAGAACTGTTCGTCAATGATCTTTGTGTTTTGTTTGATCAATTCAGAACGCACATCCTTCGATGTGATCTGCATCAGCTTCTCCATGAACTGGACTCGTTCCTGTTGTCCCTTGATCATTTCGGGCGTGATGCCATCCTTTCCCAAAATGGTCTCCAGCATGGATTCATAAGTGAGGTTGGCTCGCGGACTGAGTAAATAACCCTTGCGTTTTTCGGGAGGCAGCCTGTCCATCACCTGCTTGATGAGCGGACCGATCATCTTTTCCTGCTCATTTAATGGCAGGGCTAATTCCGGCGGGAAGAAGGTCAGCAGTAATTCTTTGTCGTTATCGTGATAGACAATAGGTGTGGCAAGGCGGCCTTCATATCCGCAAAATTGACAGCGGGCAAAGTTGGACTGTCCGCTCAACAGGCGTTGTTTGGAAGCAGGCTCATACGTCGTGTCGAATAACTGCTCGACGTTGGCAGGGATCATTTGTCTACAGCGGGGACATGCGATTGAGGTTTGAGGCATTTAATGATTTCCGATTTCTGATTTATTATGTCATTGCGAGGGCAGAAGTACACTGCCCTCGCAATGACTGGATAGCAAATTACCCTACAAGTTCTTCCAGCCGATCAATGTAACTTTCCATCAAGGCGAAGGTCTCTTCGACGGGTTTGGGTGTGGTCAGGTCTACCCCTGCTTTCTTGAGCACGTCCAGCGGATAGGCAGACGAACCCGCTTTGAGGAAGCCCAGATAATTTTCCACGGCGCTGGGTTCGCCGCGCAGGATCTTGCCTGAAAGAGCGTGTGCCCCTGAAATACCGGTGGCGTATTGATAAACGTAATAATCCGAAAAGAGATGGCCGAAAGTAGACCAGACCATGCCAACGCGTGGACGATCCATTTTCACCTTGGGACCAAATCCCTCGGCGAACAGATCAGCCATCAGATTTTGCATTGAATCGGCTGTCAGAGGTTCGCCACTTTCCACGCGCTGGTGAGTCTCCAGCTCAAAGCGTGCCAGGGTCGGCATCTGGAAGAAATACCTAAAGAAATTTCCGCCGACGGCTTCTTCGATCAAGGCGATCAGGAAGTTCTTGTCGGTGATGGTCTTGAGCAAATGACCGCGCAGCATGGCCTGATTGAAATTCGAAGCGACCTCTGCTACGAAGAGCGAATAACTTGAATATGCCAGCGGTTGGTTTTTCCAGGTGAGATACGAGTGCATGGAATGACCGAGTTCATGCGCCAGTGTGCTCATGCTTCCGACTTCATCTGTGTAGGACATCATGATGAATGGATATGTGCCAGGTGCGCCGTATGAAAATGCGCCATTGGATTTTCCCTTGTTGGGGTATATATCCACCCAACGTTCCTGAAGACAGCCCTTGCGAAGCGCATCCACATATTCCCTGCCGAGTGGGGCCAGGCTTTCACAGATCAGGTCAACCGCTTTTTCAAAAGAAACCTTTGGCTTTTTCTTCGTGATGGGAGCCCACATATCATAGTAGGTGACTTCTTTCAACTTCAAAGCCTTACGACGCATCTCGAAATACCTGTGCCAGACGGGCAGATTCTTTTTGAAGGTGTTGATCAGGTTTTGGAACACATCCACCGGGATGTTATTGTTGAAAAGAGATGCTTCCAGTGTGGAATTGTGTTCCCTGGCCCGCATCATAAAGACATTGTTCTTGATGGAAGTTGAAAGATTGGTGGCCAGCGTATTCTTGAACTCAATGTGCTTGTCCATGTAGCTTTCAAACGCGCTTTGCCTTACTTTACGGTCGGTATCTTCCATGAGGGTGTTGTGGAAATTCCCCTGCGTCACTTCCAGCTTTTTGCCTTTGCTGTCTTTGACGGGCGCAAACTTGAAATCGGCATTGACCAGCATACTGGTGCTGTTATCTGCGCCGCCCATTGGGTCTGCCAGCCTGCCGAGCAGTTCCTCCACCTCGCTGGAACGGACATGTTCCTGCTGGCGGAAGAGGTCCCGCATGCTTTGGCGGTAAACACTCAAATTCTCGTTTTTGTTCATCCAGTCATCCAGCACAGCCTTGCCAATTTGAAGCAGTTCAGGGTTGATGAAGGAAACCGCGCCAGCCACTTGGCCGTACATGCCCTGCGCTTTTCCGAACATGGCGGTGGCTTTTTGGTCGGTGGTATCCACGTTATATGAAAACGCCGCGTACATAAAAACATGCATCACGCGCTTCATCAATGCTTCCATGCTTTGCATGGCCTCGAGCAGGGTCTCCGGCGAAGTTCCCAGATTGCCCTGATATTTTTGTACATTAGGGAGGTCTTTCAAAATACTTTGTAATTCGACATCCCATTCCTTGGGGGATTTAAAGACACTTTCAGCGTTCCATGTGTATTTTTTTTCTATCTTATTGCGGCGAGGGATTGTTTTGCCCATGATATAATCCTTGTGTTGGTTTGCGGGTTGATTTTACCATTTGGAGTGCGGGAGCTTGCTCCCGCTTTTGCAACGGCTTGCCGTTGCAATCCAGATTTAACGTGGAAGCGAGAAACAGATCCTCGCGCCACGGCGAAGACCGCCGTCAGGCTTCGGATCAGTCCAGATGCGCCCGCCGTGAGCTTCCACAATGGCGCGCGCTAAGTACAGTCCAAGCCCCGCGCCTTTGGTCTGCTTCGCGGCGTTTGTCGAACGGTAGAAACGATCAAAAATATGCGGGATATCTTTGGCTTCGATGCCAGGTCCCTCGTCACTGACGCAAACAACCACCTGTTCGGGGTGCAGCGTGCCGCTGATTTTTATCTCGCCTTCAGAGGCGTACTTCAACGCATTCGATACCAGGTTTGAAATGACCTGCTCCAAACGATTTTCATCACCGAGGATGAATGGAAAGTTTGATGGGAAATCGGTAACGAGGCGATGCTTTGGGGATTGCGGCGCAAAACGCTCGGTCACTCTTAACGCCAGGCTGGGCAGGGCGACATCGGCATGGTTCAAGCTCAGACCTCCGGCCTGCAGCCGCGAGGCATCCAGCAGATCATCGATCATCTTGGACAAGCGATCTGCTTCCTCTTCGATCACCGCCAGGGAATCGCTGATGGTGTGCTTGTCCCATTTTGCATCGTCGCGCCGAAGTGTGGATGCGTATCCTTTGATCAAGGCAACCGGCGTACGCAGTTCGTGGCTGACAATCGAAATGAAGGTTGCCTTTAGTTGATCTGCGGTTCTGAAGTGGGTAATATCACGCACACTCACGATCACATTGCGAAGTTTGCCTTCTTCAGAAAGCAGCGGTGCGTAGGTGATGCCCACTGGAAGCGGCGGCGGAAGCGGGCGTTCAAGATCGCCTTCCACATACAGGCTTGCATTGGGTGTCAGCGGCCAGCCATCTGCAACGGATTCTTCCAGCGTTCGCCCGTGCGGCTCCTTCTTCCATTGAACGATCTCGTTATGGGATTTGCCTGTGACCTGCTCGTGTGTTTGGCCGAAGAATTTTTCAAAGGCTTCGTTGCATCGTTCAATATTAAGGTTCGAGTCGAGTATGAGAATGCCGTCTGCGGCGGAATCGAGCAGCGCATCGAGACGTTTCTTTTCGTAGGAGACCTGCCCATAAAGCTGGGCGTTGAAGACTGCAATGGCGGCCTGATCTGCAAAGGATTGCAGGAGCACACGGTCGTTTGGGGTGAACAGGTCTGCATAATTGCGGAAGATAAAGATCACGCCGATGACCTGTCCATGTGCGGCCAGGGGCAGACCGGTACCGTTGAGCAAGCCTGTGCTGGCGGTGTAGGTCAATTCCTTTAACATGCGGTTGAGTTCCCGTACATCCAGTTCGCGCACAACTTCATCTGCAAGTAAAGGGGTGAGATAACTCAAGAAAGCAGGCGCGATATTATGTGCGGCAGATACGCGCCAGCCGTCGGGTTGTTTGAGCGCGATCAACCCTGCCTGCCCTGCCAGCATTTCAACTGAGACAAGTAATATGCGCGCCAGCAATTTCTCAAGATCTAATTCCTGAGTAAGCATGCGCGAGATTTCAAGCAAATAGTCTCGTTGACGGACACGGAAGTCGGGGAGTATGTAGGAAGTGAGCATGTTATTTGAAGAACGGTAGGGTTATTTTATCACTGGGTATGTAAGATGGAAGTTGGAGCTGTGTTAACGGTGAAATTTCTCCTTTCAGAATGACTCGCGTATAAAACACCGAGATCTTCCAGATTTCAGTGTCTCCCTGTGAATAATTAAGTGACAGTCATCTTCAAGATGACTGTCACTTATTCCTTTCTACTCATCGCTATTCCAGAATCACTTTACTTTTTTCTCCGCCACCGTCAATGCATCTTCAAACAACCTCAGGCCTTCATCCATTTCACCCTTGCTCATCGAAAGCGCAGGCGCAATACGAATTACACTCTTGCCGCAGGAAAGCATCAGCAAGCCGCGTTCAAATCCAAGGTCTACAATATGATCTGTTAATTCCTTGGCTGGTTCTTTAGTTTCGCGATCCTTCACAAACTCCACGCCGATCATCAATCCCTTGCCGCGCACGTCACCGATGTTTGGATGGCGCGCTTTGATTTCCTCCAACGCATCCATTGCATACTCGCCAACTTCTTTGGCGTTCTGCATAAATTCTTTTTCAATAAGATCAATCGTCGCAAGCGAAGCCGCACATGAAATGGGGTTCCCGCCATAGGTGTTGCCGTGTGTGCCGACCTCCCAATCCATGACAGATTTTCGCGCAATGCACGCTCCGAGTGGCATTCCCGAAGCAATACCCTTCGCCGATGTGATCATATCCGGCTCGACGCCAAAATGCTCAATCGCCCACCATTTGCCGGTGCGACCCATGCCGCATTGCACTTCGTCCAGGATCATTAAGATGCCATGCTGATCGCATAATTTACGCAAGGCGGGATAGAAACCGTCAGGTGGGACGATATATCCGCCTTCGCCTTGAATCGTCTCGACCAAAATACCGGCCACATCTTTGGGTGGCAGAATTTGATTGAGAATTTCTTCTTCGATATAACGAACAGCGGCTTCGCCGTAATCTTCGCCTTTGCGTCGTTCCAATACAGGGCGATATGGATTCGGGAATGGCGCATGGGTTACACCGTTCATCAGCGGATAAAAGCCGCTGTGATATTTTGCCTTGCTGGCAGTGAAAGTGACTGCGCCCATCGTGCGCCCGTGGAACGCCCCAGTGAAACCGATGAAGTTCGAGCGTTTGGTGTGATAACGCGCTAGTTTGATCGCGGTCTCGACCGCCTCAGTCCCTGAATTAGTCATGAACGTCAGCGCATCCTCTTTAAACGGCGCGATCTCATCCAGCTTCTCACCCAATTTGATCCAGTTCTCGTGATAGAAGTCCGAAGAAATGTGGATGAATTTTTCAGCCTGTTCCTGAATGGCTTTCACCACTTTCGGGTGTGAATGTCCCGTTGAGACCACCGCAATCCCGCCCATGAAATCTAAAAAGCGATTGCCGTCCACATCCCACACCTCGCTGCCTTTTCCATGATCCATCACGAACGGATAGCCTCTCGCATAAGAGGGCGAGATCACTTTATGATCCCGCTCGATCATTGCCCTGGTTTTTGGCCCGGGTAAATTAGATTTTGTCATACATGCTCCTTGTATGTTACGTCATTGCGAGGGTGCTCTTGCTCTTTACCGAAGCAATCTCCTACATTGTAACGGAGATTGCTTCGTCGGGAAGAACACCCTCCTCGCAATGACGTTAAATTTTTAACTTCAACTCAGCCAACGCTCGCGCGCCGAGCAGACCCGCATCGTCACCCAACTCCGCCTTTGTGATCACCAGCCCTTCCAGGTAACGCGGATGAAATACATGCTTTTTCAAACTTACGTGAAAAGAATCAAATAATAGATTGCCAACCTGCGAAACGCCTCCGCCGAAGATGACGATGGACGGGTCAAATGCGTGCAGAAAAGATGCGACACCAATGCCAAGATACTTTCCCGCGCGTGAATATGCTTTGATCGCCAGTGCATCTCCTTTTTGAGCGGCTTCCGCCACATCTCGCGCTGTAAGATTTACATCTTGCTTCCCCGTATCGGGAGGATGCAAACTGGACTTTGAGCCTGCTTCCAATTCTCCAAGCACGTACTTCACAATAGCAGGACCCGATGAAAAAGATTCCAAGTGACCCTTGTATCCACAAGAGCAAAGGGGTCCATTTGGATCAATGATGATATGACCCAACTCTGCCGCAAGACCATGATAGCCTTGTAATAATCTATCTTCAATAATGACACCCCCCCCAATCCCGGTGCTGACCGTGATGTACAACACATCGTGGTGTCCCTGGCCGGCGCCGAAGCGATATTCTGCCAACCCCGCAAGGTTGGCGTCATTATCAAGGTACGTTTTTACACCAAAATGCTTGGCAACACTAGGCCCAAGCGGAAAATTATGCCATTCAGGGTTATTCGGCGGGGCAAGTAAATACCCGGTATGCGGGTCTAGCGGGCCGGGCGAACCCAGCCCAATCGCATCCACGCTATCATCATTAGGCCAAACCTCCTCAATTGTACGCACGAGACGTTCGAGACCACCTGGTTCTGAAGCAAGGGTGGAAATTTTGTTTTGTTTGATCGGTTTAAGTTTGTCGGGCGCATAAGAAGCGGCACGCATATGGGTGCCGCCAATATCAACTGCAATAATTGTACGCATGATTATAATTATAACCGTAAGGTCTTTTTCCGAGTATCTGTGGTTTGACGCCGCCTCTCAATCCTGCTATCATCTTTTTATGCAAAACAACCTCTTTTCGCGGATTTGGCAGATTTTACTTAATCTCTCCCGTTGGTTTCGTCCCGGATTGGGCATCAAACGCTGGTTTGTTTATGTCATGCTTGGGATTACTTTGCTCGGTTTGGGGTTTGCCGTCATTCTTATTGACCTGTATCGTACCGACTCAACCGACCCGGCCCTGCTGACATTTCTCTCCTACGCCTCCTTGCGGTTTATTCCTCGTATTTGGCGCGCCATTATCTTCGGCGGATTAGGGATCGGGCTTGTGATCTACGGGATTTTGCAACTAAACCGCTCCCTGCTTAGACCGTTCATACGCCCTGGATCCGATATATTTGACCAGCTGACAGGCTTTCGTCGCCGCGAACGCGGACCTCGCATTGTCACTATCGGCGGCGGGCATGGACTTTCGACTCTCCTGCGCGGGTTGAAAGCCTATACAGGCAATCTCACAGCCGTAGTCACTGTTGCGGACGATGGCGGTTCGTCCGGTCGTTTGCGTGAGAGTCTTGGCATTCTGCCTCCCGGCGATATTCGTAACTGTCTGGCCGCGCTTTCCAATGACGAAGACATGCTAACGCAATTATTCCAATATCGCTTTAGCGGTTCGCCAGAACTTGAAGGACATTCATTTGGCAATCTTTTCATTACCGCCCTGGCTGATATTACAGGTAGTTTTGAAGATGCAGTTGTTGAATCAGGGCGGGTGCTTTCGGTAAATGGACGTGTGCTTCCCTCCACTTTGCACAATGTGAAGCTGGTTGCCAGCATGGAATTACCGCACTCCCTTAATGAAGTGCGCGTAGTGGGGGAGAGCAAGATCCCCGAAATGGCAGGACGCGTGCGCCGCGTCTGGCTCGAGCCGGATGATGCGCACGCTTTTCCCCCAGTCATAAAAGAACTTTTGAACGCAGATGTCATCGTGGTTGGACCTGGAAGTCTTTATACAAGTATCCTGCCAAATCTGCTGGTGCATGACCTGCTGGCTGGTATTCATGCCAGCCGCGCTATTAAAATTTATGTTTGCAATATCGCCACACAAGCAGGTGAGACGGATACATTTACCTGCTCTGACCATGTCCGCGCTTTGGTAGGACATGTGGGTGAAGACTTGTTCGATATCATTCTGTGCAATGATAATTACGAAGGGGACGTCGGTTCTGCTTCCCGCTGGGTGCTTGCAGATGAGAAGACCTTATCTGATTCACGCGCTTATTGCGCCGACCTTATAGATGATAACCATCCCTGGCGGCATGATGCTGTCAAACTCGCGCAGGTGATCGTGGATATATTCTACGAGAGGACGGGACCACTCTCGTAGATCAGGCTTTCAGCCTGACAAACCCAAAGGAGAGAAAATGCTTTTCGTAACAGAATCAAGGATCCGTTAAGTTTGAAACGTGTTTTTTTATCCTGACATTAATCATTGTGAATTCAACTGGTAAGTGCAACAGATGAATGACAGAACACCTCAAAGGGTGTTTTGAAACGAAGGGTTTTTCGTGGTCTGAAATTCAGCCTTGCCATAGCCTGTTCAATCTCTTTCTTGGAAACTGATTGGAAGTC
>JAUXUL010000030.1 GCA_030680795.1 Anaerolineales bacterium
CAAAATCCACGCCTTTGGGACGTTGACCTAAGCCCGCACAGTCCTGTTCAGCCGCATTCATAGCGAATAATCAGGCGATTGACCCACCATCGGACTTGCGTTCTGTCTGAAAACATGGTTTTTCGACAGTCTCGTTAGGCGTTTAAACGAGATAACAATTTCATTATGAACAACATCACCTACATTGAAGTATGGAAACTATGGTTCGCTGGAGAATCGACAAATCAATTCTACCTTTGGGGATTAAGTATTTTATGGTGGGGTAGAATTGGCAAAGTAGTAGGCTTACTTGCTGGCTTGGTTGTTATCTCAGAAATAATTGGCTCAGGGAATTTGTTACGGTTATCAATTGAATTGCAAACGACAATTGATATAACAACCACAGTGACGGCTTTGAAAAACCAATGGAACTCAACCATAAGTGACATGAAAGGTAGGGATATTATTTCCCCGTTTTACGGCAGGCTAATAAATTTTGTTTTCAAAGCAAATAAATATAAAACCCTTAAGGTGTCAGGGTTTTTATTGCTTATCATTACGATTGTTTATTTAATTTCTGCTACTACTTGGTTGGGCTATTACATGTTGTTACTAGTTTTAAGCAATTTTCTTGGGAACTTCTTGTGGAAAATTGTAGTCCCGATATTAGTATTACTTTATAAATTGGTAATTGCAATTCCCGTATTTGCCGTTGATAATTTTATCAAAAATATTGCCTATCTACTTGCTTTTCTTGCAAACGATAGAAAAGCAAAGGCGTTCAGCGTAGTGTTATTAATTCTTGGGTTTCACTTTGATTTGCTTGCATCTTAGGATTATCCAATGAATCGACCACAGCATTCAGCCTGCACAAAAACGCCTAACAAAGCGTGGTGTGTCCTGATAAATCATCGTCTGCTTGCTGGTAAAAGTCCAGTTCTGGTAAGGGTCAGGCCGCCAGATAGCAGGCAACCGATGCAGTCGGGTAACTGATTGTGTCGAAGCGTTGTAACTCCCTGAGAAAGGGAAGCAAAACAGCAGCCCGTAACATAAAGTGAAACTTGCAGCACCGACATGTTAACCCGTAAGGGAACAAGAGAGAGCCGAGCCTGTCACGCATGGCGAAGGCAACAGAAGCGGCATTGACCCTGAAACAGCCGTCAAGAACTCGCCGGTGTAGGGAGTACGGGATGTTGTGAAAGTAGACGATGGAACAGGAGAGGTCTCATTGGGTCAGTAGCCCACAACTACTGTAACAGACGGTATAAGCCGAAGAGGTGAAATCCTGAAGGAAGTCCAATGAGAAGTCGGAGGAGACCATAGTACCGATGAGGCGTAAGCCTAATAATGAGTGAGACAACAAAACTCACTTGGAGGGAAGGGTCTCTACTTCAACCAAGTTCAGCGAGGACGTAAGTGACGGTGCATGTCGAAAGACCAATTCCACCACAAGACAAATCACAAGAACTCCAGCGCAAACTATACTTGAGAGCCAAGAGACAGACATGGAATGGCTTGACCTGATATGGCAGGGTACTGAAAAAGTCGAGACAATGGATGTCTTGAATACTCCAAGACGAAGGTTGTCGGAGAGCCGTGTGAGGGAAAACCTCATGCACGGTTCGATGTGGCAGGGGATGGAAACCAGGACTAAAATCCTAGGCGCCATCCCTTGACCCTACCACTGGACGCTGGGGATTCTGCCGCATTTTCAAGCATTTTTCTGGCTTCGGGTTTTTCCTGCTCCCGAACAGAATCCACGCCCACCCCAGCGCCATGCTGTCGCGAACGCAAACCGTTAGCCCGTCCGTCCAAAACAATAAAACCTGTGAATTATAGTAACTGGAGAATTGCTTATGAAAAAGCCTTACACGTCTGTTGTGTCTTTGTTAGGGATGTTCTTTATCCTCAGCGTTGCCATTGGGCTTGAAAATTGGATTTACAACCTACGTAAAGTTTCCCAAATAGAATTCAGCGGGGCATTGTCTTGGCTTGTGCCAGCAAACATAGCCACTTTATTAATGGCTGGATTGCTGTTGGTTTGGCTTTGGTTCGTTTATAACAAAGACCAAAATATTCGG
Source organism: Anaerolineales bacterium (assembly GCA_030680795.1). GTDB lineage: Bacteria > Chloroflexota > Anaerolineae > Anaerolineales > Villigracilaceae > Villigracilis. The sequence continues at coordinate 2,061 of JAUXUL010000030.1, forward strand.
AGTGTTGCAATCATTTATGTTTTGGCTGGTTTGGGGTTTCTATTTTACAGTGTTTTCGTGATTGCATTTACGCTTAATCTACCAATACAATTAATGAGATTCCCCAACTCCCTTTCTGCCTTTGTAAGTGCAGTCGTTGCCGTTGTCGGTTTGCAAAAATTATTTAGCGGGAAAACTACATCGTAAAATTCATTTTTGGAGCAGAAAGTAAAATCACTCATGTTGAAATGTTTTGGAAAAATTACTTTTTGATAAAATGAAAATAATTTGCAACCAAAGAACGGGCTAACAAAGCGTGCACACCTTCGCTACACTTCGGCAGGTTGGATTCGTCGCCATTTTCGAGTATTTTTCTGGCTTCGGGTTTTTCCTGCTCCCAAGCATTGTCCCCTCCCGCCCACCGCCACTACGCAAACCGTTGGGCGTTCCCTTGCAGAACAAAAAAAGAACTTGATTAATTGAGTAAAAAGGTGTATCTTTGTTGTAGATACCAAAAGGAGATAACCTTATGCTCACAAAAGTTCAAAAATGGGGCAACAGCCTCGCTTTACGAATACCGAAAGCCTTTGCACTTGACGCTCAATTGGTAAATGATTCGTTTGTGGAAATATCCATTGTTGACCGTCAAATTATTATTACGCCAGTCGTTGCGCCAAGTTGGACGCTTGAAGAACTGTTAGCAGGTATCAATAAAAATAACCTCCACAATGAGGTTGATACTGGCTTTGCCGTAGGAAATGAAGCTTGGTGAAACTATGGCGTATATTCCTGACAGCGGTGACATCGTTTGGATTATGTTCAATCCACAAGCAGGGCATGAGCAAGCAGGACATAGACCAGCATTGGTTTTATCCCCGAAGGCTTATAACGGGAAAGTTGGTTTAGCCATTCTCTGCCCAATTACAAGTCAAGTCAAAGGGTATCCATTTGAAGTTTTGATACCTGAAGGTTTGGAAGTAAAAGGCGCAATCTTATCTGATCAAATAAAAAGCCTTGATTGGAAGGCAAGGAAAGCAGAGTTTAGTTGTAAATTGCCGCCCGAAAAATTCAATGAGGTCGTCAAGAAATTAAGCACTTTAATTCGTGAGCAACTTCAAAGCATGTAGAGTCTTGCAAAGTCAAAAGCGTGCCAACAAAGCGTGCACCTGACTGGCGGGATTCTGCGGCATTTTGGGCTTTTTCTACACCCAAGCAGAATCCTGCTCCCAAGCCGAATCTCAGCCCACCCACACACCACTAACGCAAACCGTTGAAACTGTCGAAAAAGTGGGGGAATAACTAGCACAAAGCTACAGGGTTCTATAAGATAGAGGAACCTATGGCAAAATTCAAACCATGCAATGAAGATCAATTGGTCATGCTCCCGATTTCCCT
>JAUXUL010000033.1 GCA_030680795.1 Anaerolineales bacterium
GCCATGCTTGCCGAGTTAAACATCAATTACGGCATTGGCGGAAATATCTTCTTTGGCGAATACCTGGGATTCCTGATCGCAACCCTGATCACAGGCATCCTTGCAGACCGCTTCGGATTAAAACTCGTTATCCTTTTGGCGGGTTTTGGCCTGCTGATCGGCGTGAGCGGATACAGTTCCTTTCAAACTTCCCTCCTGCTTTCCATTTCACTTTTCATCGTTGGGCTGGGATTGGGCGCACTCGAACTTGGCTCAAACGCGATCATCGTCAGCCTGCACCCTGAGCGCAAGGGACTTTATCTAAACCTCATGGCGGTCTTTCACGGGCTTGGTTCATTGATCGCGCCGCTTTTTGCAAGTTGGCTGTTCAGCCTGAACACAACCTGGCGCACGCTCTATCGTTGGGATGTTTCACTCATCGCATTTTTCATACTGATCTTCATCTTCCTGCGGTTTCCAAAAGCCGAAGAAAAAGTCAGGCTCGAATTTAACAAAATCCCTGCCGTCGCATTCAAAGGACAACTGCCCTGGTCCTATCTTGCCATCACATTTTATGTTGCGGCAGAGATCGGCATGGCTTCCTGGCTCGTTACATATTTACAGGAAGGCTTGGGCAGCTCCGTCGCATCCAGCAACCAATCGCTTTCCCTATTCTTCGCTGCATTAATGATCGGACGTCTATTCGGCGGATTTTTCGTCCACCGCATCGGATATCTTCGTTCGATCTTCTTCGCAGCCATCGGCGCACTGGTCTGCCTTTCAATCGGCATATTCATTCCCTCGCAATCGGCGCTCTTTCTTCCCCTCACAGGTTTATTCTTCTCAATCATTTTTCCCACCATCACAGCAAGTGTATCGGACGCTCGATCAAAAAACATCACTACCATCCTGGGCGTATTATTCACATTCGCGGGCGTTGGCGGGCTGCTCGGTCCCTGGCTGGTTGCATGGGGCAGCGACCTGTTTGGTCTGCAAATCGGCTTCTCCATCAACCTGGTTTTCAGCGGACTGACCTTCATCTCCATCTTTATCTTAATGAAAAGGACGCCGCATGGAACAGATCCTTAATTGGGGACTTCTATCAACAGCCAAAATCAACCGCGCCTTGATCGAACCCCTTAACGCCTCGAAACGGACCCGTTTGCTGGCTATTGCTTCGAGGAACATTTCCTCCGCTGAGGCATACGCCCGCGAGCACAAAATTCCTCGCGCGCACGGAAGTTACGAAGCCCTGCTGGCCGACCCCGAAATTGACGTGATCTACAACTCACTCCCCAATCACCTGCACGCCGAATGGACGATCAAAGCCTTGCGCGCAGGCAAGCATGTTCTGTGTGAAAAACCATTCGCGCTCACCCTCGCAGAAGTGGATGAGATGATCTCCGCCGCAAAGGAAACTGGAAAAATATTGGCAGAAGCCTTCATGTACCGTCACCACGCGCAAACTTTGAAAGTAAAAGAAATTGTGGATAGCGGCGTGCTTGGAAAGTTACAACTCATCCAAGGCACATTCACGTTTACGCTCACGCGCGCAGGGAACTTTCGCTTCGTGAAGGAAATGGGCGGAGGCAGTCTCTGGGATGTGGGCTGTTATCCCATTAGTTACGCGCGGATGATCGTCGGGGAGGCACCCGTTGAAGTTTTTGGCTGGCAGGTTGAGGGTCCGGGAGGAAGCGATGAGTCTTTCATCGGACAAATGCGATTTGCAAATGGAATCCACGCGCAATTTGATTCGGGCTATAAGTCCCCTGCTCGTTCTTATATGGAAATTATCGGCAGTGATGCGGTTTTGAAAATCCCCGTGCCTTTTAAGCCCGGAAGAAAAAATACCCTGTATTTATTAGATGGCGATATGGAGAAAGAAATCAATGTGGCTGGGAGCGATTTGTATCTTGGCGAAGTGGACGATATGTGCGATGCGATTTTGCTGAATAAACCGCCGCGCATCCCGTTGAGCGACAGCCGTGGGAATATCGCTGTTATTCTTGCTCTAATCGAATCTGCCGACAACAATAGACCTGTTTTCCCATAAAAAAAAGGGGGGGGGGCTTGGGCACCGAACTCATTTTCAGAAATCATAGGTCAAATTGTGTCCTTGTGGTTATAATAAAGTTACCATATTCTTAAGACTGGAGGATTCCCATGGCAAGTGTTACTTTCAAGAACATAGTCAAAAAGTTCGGCGACCTAACGGTCATCAAGAATCTCAATATTGAGGTTGAAGATAAGGAGTTTCTGGTGCTGGTCGGACCATCAGGCTGCGGAAAAACAACCGCCCTGCGCCTGCTGGCTGGATTGGAAGAGATCACAGAAGGAGAGATGATCATTGACGATCGGGTTGTGAATGACGTGGCGCCCAAAGACCGTGATATTGCCATGGTATTCCAATCTTATGCCTTGTATCCCCACCTTTCTGTTTATGACAATATGGCTTTTGGACTCAAACTCCGCAAGATGCCAAAGGAAGAGATCAAGCGCCGCGTGGATGAAGCGGCGGAAATTCTCGGCATTACAGACCTGCTCCAGCGTAAGCCGCGCCAGTTATCCGGCGGACAGCGCCAGCGTGTGGCTGTAGGACGCGCCATCGTGCGCGAGCCAAAGGTCTTCTTGTTCGATGAACCACTTTCAAACCTGGACGCAAAATTGCGCGTGCAAATGCGCGCTGAGATCAGCAAATTGCACCAGCGTTTGCAAACCACTTTTATTTATGTAACCCACGATCAAACCGAAGCCATGACGATGGCAAGCCGCATTGCCGTGATCAACAAAGGCAACTTACTGCAATTGGATACGCCTCAAAACCTGTATGACTATCCAAACGATCTATTTGTGGCAGGGTTCATCGGCTCACCTGCCATGAACTTCTTCCCAGCTAAATTGGTAAAAAGCGGCGAAAAGATCATCGTGGATACGGGCGACTTCCAGGTGCAAATCCCGGAGGCTCTCGCCGCGTCATATAAAAGTATGGAGGGCCGCAGCATCGTCTTTGGCATCCGCCCTGAAAATATTCACGACCCTGAATTTGCCCCGTCAAATATTCACGGTGAAAAAGTATCCGCCAAAGTGGATGTGACTGAATTAATGGGCAACGAAACCCTGCTTTATCTCCTCAGCGGAAAGAATACTTATGTTGGCCGCGTAGACCCGCGCTCCAAACTGCGCGTGGGTTCTTCAACCGAGGTTGTTTTCGACATGGACAAAGTTCACATCTTTGATGCCGGCACGGAAGAAGCAATTCGATAAACTTGGAATCAATCTAAGAGACGTGAAGAAATTTCTTCGCGTCTCTTTTAATACAAGGACAAATCATGTTTACTCCAAAGTGGGTAAAAGATGCGATCTTTTACCAAATATTTCCAGATCGTTTTGCGAAGAGTTCGCGCAATCCATCCAGTTCATTGCCATTCGAGCCATGGGACTCTGCGCCTACTACCAACGGCTTCAAAGGCGGCGATCTATATGGCGTGACCGAGAAGTTGGATTATTTGCAGGATCTGGGGATCAATGCGATCTATTTCAATCCTGTTTTCGCTTCGGCTTCCAATCATCGTTATCACACCTACGATTATTACAACGTTGACCCATTACTTGGCGGCAATGAAGCATTGAAAAAATTATTGAAGGAAGCGCACAAACGTGATATTCGTATCGTGTTGGATGGTGTCTTCAACCATGCTTCACGAGGCTTTTGGCAATTCAATCACGTACTCGAGACGGGCGCGGCATCGCCCTACCGCGATTGGTTCCATTTCGATGGAGACCGCCTGAATGGGAAAAAACATTGGGGCGCCTATCCAACCCATCACGAAGAGCAAGTCTTAAAACATGAGGACAGCCTGACCGCCATTGGCTATCGCGCCTGGTGGAACCTGCCCGCGCTGCCGAAATTCAATACCCACACCCCGGCGGTGCGTGAATTCATTTTTGACGTGGCCGAATATTGGGTCAAGTTTGGCATTGACGGCTGGCGCCTGGATGTTCCCGCCGAAATTGACGATGATGAATTCTGGCGCGAGTTCCGCCGCCGTGTGCGCGCAGTCAACCCCGATGCATACATTGTCGGTGAGATTTGGCATGAGGCGCAGCGCTGGTTGCAAGGCGACCAGTTTGATGCAGTAATGAATTATCTTTTCACAGCGGCTTCGCTGAGTTTCTTTGCAGGTTCGCACTTGAATATCAACGTAGTCACAGCAGTAGGCGGACTCAAAGACCGTGTTCGGCACATAAGCGCGCCTGATTTTGCAAATGAGGTTGATCGCATTTTGAATCTCTATCCACCCGACATCACTGCTTCACAATTGAACCTGCTCGACAGCCATGATATGCCGCGCTTCCTTTCATGTGTCAGCGGTGACAAGGATTCGCTCAAACTCGCCTGGCTGTTCATGTTTACCATTTCCGGTGCGCCGTGCCTGTTTTACGGCGATGAGATCGGCATGGATGGTGGACATGATCCCGAATGCCGTAAATCCTTTCCGTGGGATGAAAGTAAATGGGATAAAGACCTGCTCGAATATGTAAAGGCATGCATTGCACTACGAAAAGAGCATGCTTCGTTACGCCGCGGCGAATACAAACGCATGCATGCCGAAGGTGAAGTGATGGCATTTATGCGCTCGTATAAAAACGAGAATATAACGGCTGCGTTCAATGTCTCGAACGAAGAAAAAACAATTGGGCTTTCATTTGAAAAAAAGCCGCGTGTGCTGTTTGGAAAGCCCGTGGTCTCAGGCGATCAAATCACAATCCCGCCGCGCAGTGGCATTGTACTGAAGTAGGCATTAACATGACTCACCCGCAAAAGATTAAATTCGGGACGAGTCATGTTAATGCCTTCACCAGTTCAGGCAATATTTCGCCCGATTTCCCGTGAAATGCAAAATCCACTTTGGGGGTGAGCGGGGTTGGCTCGGCATTGATCTCTACTATCACTGAGCCATTGTTGCGGGCAGCGTGTGCCAATGCCGCAGCGGGTTGCACAACTCCAGAAGTTCCAATTGAAAAGAAAATCTGCGCTTCACGCGCCGCACTGACAGCTGATTCCAATTCTGCGCGAGGAAGCGATTCCCCAAACCAGACAACATCTGGACGCAGTAATCCATCGCATTTTTCACAACGCGGCACGGATTCAGTATCATCACCCCATGTTCCAGTTAACGTACCGCAGTCCGCGCAACGGACACGCAGGACATTACCGTGTAATTCGAGCACATTTTTACTGCCCGCCAAACAATGTAAACCATCTACATTTTGGGTGATGAGCGTAAATTCAGTGATTTTCTTTTCCATTTCAACCAGCGCGTAATGTCCTGCATTTGGGCGCACACCTTTGATGGCTTCACGCCGCCATGCGTACCAATCCCAGACAAGTTTGGGATCGCGGGTAAATGCTTCAGGCGAGGCCAGGTCTTCTGGCTTGTAGCGTGCCCATAATCCGTCTTGAGAGTCTCTAAAAGTGCTGAGTCCGCTTTCTTGCGAGACTCCAGCTCCCGTTAAGACGACGATGCGTTCTGTTTTTGTCAAGAAACGAATCAAATCGGGAGGAAAATTCATTAGGGTTTCACACCGGTTGCAAGCGGCGTCGGGGTCGGATCGCAATCAAGCATGGATAGATTTTCTTTAATGATTTCGGTGCGCCCGATCTCACGGGCATTTGCAGTGACCGCCACCAATTGATATTCAACCCAGGGATTTCTGAATAAAGCATCACCCTTCATTTCATCTGAGAACAATTCATGGACGAAAGTACCTGCCCCGCTCGCCTGCATGGTGAAGTTTGTCCAATTACTGATGGAGCCAGAATTCCTGCTCTTGAAACGAACAAACAACTCCACATACGCTGCCTGATTGGGCTCTGCCACCTGTACGGTAAATTTAACGGAAGCAGGCTGGCATTTTATCCCTTTATAAAATTCATTTTGAGAAACCTTTACGGAAACAAATCCGACCATTTGCACAGTAGGCGTGGGGGTATTCAAGGTTATCGTTGGCAAAGGTGTATCGGTTTCCGCCACTGTGGGGGTATTCTCTGGCGTGGAGGTAGCCGTCTTTAGACCAGCTAGTGTGGGTGTCATTGTAAATGTCAATGTAGGTGTGAGCGGGGTGGAGGTAGGAACGGGTGTATAAGTTTTAGTAGGAGTAGGCGCGGGTGTGAAAGTATCCATAGGGATCAAAAATATCTGCTCCGCGGTAAAAGAACACGAGGAGGAAAGGATGGCCAGGATGAGAAAGATGTATATATTTTTCATGGCGTAGGTGTTGGACATCCCTTTAAAGGCTCAGAGCACATGCAAGGCGAGAGCGCAATAGCCTCCGTATAAACCCGGGTGCGCCCCACTTCCTCACCTTTAATATTGGTTGCCACCAACTGAAACCTGACCCAGGAATTTTTGTAATGATTATGGCCCTCAACTTCACTGCCTACCATCACATACGAGAATGTACCATCTTGATGATTAAACATGGCGTTACCAGACGTCCAGAGTGTGTAATCTTCCTCTTTGGCTGACTTGACCTGCGTAAAAAAGGTTACAGTAAATACCTCATCAGGGTCTTCCACTTGCGCGAGAATGGTGGTCTTGTTTGGCGTGCAGCCGCCCCAAAATATTTTGTTATCTGCCACTGTGACCAGGGCAAACCCCACATCAGGTTGGAAAGTGGCCTGGGGAGCAAATGGAGTGATGGTATCCAATCCACTAAAAAGAGGGATTCGAACAACTGTCTCCGTCGGCAAGTCCGGATCCAGTGCTGGGAAGCGTACGATCGTTGGAGTGGCAGTGGCAGGCGGGTTCCGTGTAATGGTTGGCCATAAAAAAGGTACTGATGTTGTTGTGGGAGTGGACTTGGGAGAATCTGTGTTTGTAAGTAAAAAGAAATCGTTTATGGAACAGGCCTGCATAAAAATCACCAGCACCATGACCAAATATAACTTTCGCATTTCTAACCTCTATCAAGCTATCATACTATGGAATTTACTTTCCTCCATTTTACAACAACATGCCATTAATTCTCAATATGGCTTTTATTAAGCCATAGATTTACCCTTTCGGGCACGATGCGACAGATTTGTGCGAAGTCTGTGGATAACCGATTATTAAATTAAATCTTACTACGATCCGCGCGATTTCTCTGGTATAATCGCGCCCGTGACTGGTCCTGCCCAACGGTTCGCGCTGTAGGCATGGAGACCTGCGTAGTGCGGCGTTTTTTTGCCGCCAATATCTCAAAAGAAAGGAAGCATACGTCATGCCACTCGCAAAAGAGGTCAAGACAAAGGCGATTGAGGATTTTCATCGCCACGAGAAGGATACTGGTTCACCCGAAGTACAGATCTCTATCCTGACGAACCGCATCACTCAACTCACCGGGCATTTACAGTCCAACAAACAGGATCAATCCTGCCGCCGCGGTTTGCTCAAAATGGTCGGTTCCCGTCGTCGCTTGCTCACATACTTGCGCCAAAGCAATTATAAGAGCTACCTCAATATTACCGAACGATTAAACCTGCGCCGCAAGTAATATCGTAATTCACCAGTAGGGACACAGCGTGCTGTGTCCCTACTTTATAAATGGCACCCGCAGTCAGGAATTGAAAAGCGCGAACAACTGAGTTGTTCCCACTCTTCAGTCCCTGACCACTGGCGGGAAATATTGTAAGGGCGGATCGCGATCCACCCCAACAGGAGACAATAAACTATGAAACCCGAACTAAAACGTTACTCAGCCGTTATTGGAACGCGCACCTTCACCTTTGAGACCGGCACATTGGCCGCTCAAGCTGGCGGCGCGGTCACCTTCGGCGTTGAAGATTCCATCGTATTCGCCGCGGCCACCATGGGCGGAGTGCGCGAAGGAATTGACTTCTTCCCGCTCTCGGTTGATTTTGAAGAGCGCATGTACGCTGGCGGCAAGATCCCCGGTTCATTCTTCCGACGAGAAGGACGCGCCTCCACAGATTCCATTCTTGTGGCACGCCTGACGGACCGCCCCCTGCGCCCGCTCTTTGCACACGGCATGCGCAATGAAGTCCAAGTCATTATGTACACATTCTCAGCCGACAGCGTTAATCCCCTGGATATTCTCGCGATCAACGCCGCTTCTGCCGCCATCATGATCTCGGATATCCCCTGGGCTGGACCTGTTGGAGCTGTGCGAGTTGGACGCGTAAACGGCGAGTTCGTGCTCAACCCGACATTTGCGGAAATGGACGCTTCAGATCTGGACCTGAGAATTGCCGGCACCAAAGAGGCGATCCTCATGGTTGAATGCAGCGCGAACGAAATCCCCGAAGATGTTATGGTGGCCGCACTGGAACTGGGACATCAGTCCATTCAGCCGATCATTGACCTGCAACTCAAGATGCAGGCTGAAATTGGCAAACCCAAGCGCGAAGCAACCATCACCACTGCAAATGAAGAAATACAAAAGAAAGTATTCGATTCTGTAAATGCAAAGATGAACGAGTTGCTTGATAAGCCGTTGAGCAAAAATGAATTCTACGGCGGCATGGACGAATTACAAGCCGGGGTCATTGCCGAATTATGCATCGAAGGGGACGCAAGTGTGCCTGCACAAAAAGATGTAAAGTCTGCGTTTAGCGAAGCCGAGCACAAGATCGTTCGCGAAAGAATATTGAGCATGGGCAAGCGCCCTGATGGACGCGCCCCCAACGATATCCGCCCGATCTGGTGTGAAGTGGGACTTTCTCCTCGCGCACACGGCACTGGTCTTTTCACACGCGGCGAGACACAAGTCATATCCTTTGTGACGCTCGGCACATTGGGTGAAGCGCAGGAACTCGATAATTTATCCCCCAATAAAAACAAACGATATATGCACCACTACAGTTTCCCACCTTTCTCTACGGGCGAGGTCAAACCTCTTCGTGGGCAGAGCAGGCGTGAGATCGGTCATGGAGCGCTGGCAGAGCGTGCGCTCGAACCGGTCCTCCCCGCCGAGGAGTCTTTCCCATATGCGATCAGAGTTGTATCCGAAGCGTTGTCATCCAACGGCTCGACCTCAATGGGTTCAGTCTGCGGCTCGACCTTGGCTTTGATGGACGCGGGTGTGCCGATCAAGGCTCCCGTATCCGGCGTAGCCATGGGACTCATCACCGACACTTCGACAGGTTCAGGGCAGGCTGGTCGCTATAAAATTTTGACAGACATCCAGGGCACCGAAGATCATCTCGGCGATATGGATTTCAAAGTAGCAGGTACTGCCGCGGGCATTACCGCATTGCAAATGGATATCAAGATCAGCGGTTTGAGCACACAGATGATGAAAGAGGCATTGGCACAGGCGAACATCGCGCGCATGTCCATTATGGAAAAGATGCTCGAAGCCCTACCTGAATCACGCGCGGAATTGAAACCACACGCCCCGCGTATTATTACGGTGAAAATCCCGATTGACAAGATCGGCGCACTGATCGGACCTGGCGGTAAGAACATCCGCGCTTTGCAGGAAGAGACCCACACCAAGATTGATATTCAGGAAGACGGTACGGTCTATATCGCATCCACCGACAGCGTCGGCGCAAAGATCGCACAGGAACGCGTGGAATCGCTTAGCGAGGCTGTGGTAATTGGAAATATCTACACGGGCAAAGTAGTCCGCATTGAAGCCTTCGGCGCATTTGTGAACCTGCTCCCCGGCGTAGATGGCCTCGTGCACATCTCACAACTCGCAAGTGAACGAGTCAACACTGTAGAAGATGTGTGTGTGCTTGGTGATGAACTGACTGTCATGGTCACTGACATTGACCCGCAAGGCAAGATCCGCCTTTCACGTCAGGCTGTGCTCGAGGGCTGGTCTGCTGAGGAAGCGCGCGAGAAGGATGCCCGCAAGAGCGGACCTCGCCCCGGCGGCGGAGGACGTGGTGGAGATCGTGGTGGGCGCGGTGGCGGCGGGGATCGCGGCGGAAACAGAAGATAAAGTTTGAATGATAAAACTCCGAGTTCTTGATGAACTCGGAGTTTTTTTTTGGAGCTATAATTTCAAGCACATCAAAATATGTGTGCATAAGAAGGTATACTTGAAAAAAGACAGGAGCGTCAAAATGATTACTGCTTTACGAAAAAAAGTAACCGTCCGCTCAGATGGGCGAATTGAGATCAAGTCAACGAATTTGAAGCCCGGCACGAAAGCCGAGGTGATCGTGCTTGTCAAAAGCGTGGATACTGACCGCCAAAAGCGCATCCGCCGTTTGAAAGCCCTATTCAAAACCACACAGGCATTACCGCAGGCAAAAACGATCACAGAAGAGGAAATCGCCGCAGAAATTGCGGCTTATCGCGCAGGGAAATAACATGAAGGTCATCATTGACACCAACGTATTTATTTCAGCGGTTTGGCGCGACAGAAATCCAGAGGCGGTTGTCTTGTGGATTTGCGATCAACCTGACTGGCAATGGACGGTTTCAAAAGAGATCAAAAAGGAATACAGGGAAGTTTTGCGGCGAAAAAAGTTTTCATTCACACCCGATGTATTGGAAGAATGGAGTCAAGCCATAGATGAAAACACAACTGAAGTTGAAACGGATGAAAATATAAATTTTCCACGCGACCAAAAAGATGCAAAATTCCTGGCTTGTGCGCTTTCCTGTGAAGCGGATTACCTGATTACCGGTGATAAAGACTTTACAGAGGCACAGCGTTTGGTAAAAACCACCATCGTTTCCGTGTCCATGTTCAAAAATTTGTTTTGTGATGTGGGGTAAAAACAAATGGTTATCTGGTTGCCTGCTTGAACAGCAAACTCCGAGTTCTTGCCCACAGGGTGCTGTGCAAAGAACTCGGAGTTTTTTTGGATGCTTTTGTTGTAAAATAACGCTGTCACAATAAACCCAAAATATGGGGAGAACCCATTTATGAGCTACGCCAAAGAAGAAGCCCGAATCAAAATTCAAAAACTTGTGGAAGATTTCCGCGCGCACGAGGCGACTCTTGAAAAGGCGGCGGAAGCGCAGATCGAGAATAACTTTATCCGTCCGTTGTTTCGTTACTTGAATTGGAACACCGAGAATGTAGGGCTTTCACACGCGCATTATGAATTCAAGGTGCAGGTCACGAACAAAAAGGGACTGCGCCCCGATTACATTTTGAATGTGGACGGACGCGATGTGTTGGTGATGGACGCCAAGCAGGTCAAATATTCCATGAAAGACCCGCGCTGGCTTTATCAAGTTTATTCCTACGCATATTCCACGCAAAACAGCAAGCCTTCTGCAAAAATGGATTTTGCCATTCTGACTGACTTTCAGGAATTCATCGTTTTGGATTGCACGTTGTTCGCGGCAAAGCCCGAAGCAGTGAACAACTTCCGTGTGCTGGATTGGACGTATAAAGATTACGTCGAAAAGTTCGATGATTTGTGGGAATTGCTCGAACGAAACAATGTTTTGAATGACAGCAAGGAACGCAAAAGTGGGCTTTGGTCGCGTTACCTTTCCCCGCAAAAAGTAAAAGCAAATCGCATCCCTCCTGATAAAGCCTTTCTTGCAGAAATGGACGATGAGAAAACTGGCTGGAGAGTTTTACTTGCAAAGGATATGAAGAAGCGCAATCCCTCAGCGGACGGCGAACTCATCACGGCGGCTGTGCAATTATTGATTGACAGACTGATCTTCATCAAAGCGCTTTCCGACCGCGAAGTGGACAAGGATTATCTCGGCGAATTAGCAAAAGTTGTCCAAGAAAATGGTTTGGCAGACAACGATACAGGCTGGTTCAAAGCCTGCAAAACGATCTTCGATGAATTGAACAACTTTTATAACGGCAGTATTTTTCAAGAACGGCGCGAACTGGAAAATGTGACCGTATCAAATAAGGTCGTGCAATCCGTGATAACAGACTTACAGCCTGAGAACTCGCCCTACAACTTTGCGGTTTTGCCCGTTGAAATTCTCGGCACAATTTACGAACGCTTTTTGGGACGTGTGGTACGCACAACAGATAAGCGCGTCACTATCGAAGATAAGCCCGAAGTACGAAAAGCAGGCGGCGTATATTACACCCCGCAATATATCGTGGATTACATCGTTGAAAACACGCTTGGAAAACTTCTTGACCCCAACCCCAACCCCAACCCGAATGAAGAACACATTCGGAGAGGGGGGCTAACTCCCGCTGATGTTGCCAAAATAAAAATCCTTGATCCCGCCTGCGGAAGCGGCTCGTTTTTGCTCGGCGCGTACAGCAAGTTGATCGAGTGGCACAAGGATTATTTTGAACGCGCGGGCAAGGAAAAACGTGACCGCGCATCGTTCTACAAAGACGAAAGCGGAGACATTCGCTTAACCGCCAAACTCAAACGTGATATTTTGAAGAACAATCTCTTCGGCGTGGACATTGACCCGCAAGCCGTGGAGGTAACGCGCTTCTCGCTCTCGTTGAAGGCATTGGAGGATTTGCGCGAAGGTGAACTAACCGAGGAACGCTCGCTCTTTCACCAGACCGTTTTGCCCGATTTGAGCCAGAATATCAAGAACGGGAATAGTTTGATTGGGAATGATTATTTTGCAGGGAAAATGTTTGAAGACGCGGCAGAGATAAAGCGCGTTAATGCATTTGATTGGAAATCTGAATTCAAAGAGATCATGGAGGATGGAGGATTTGACTGCGTCATCGGAAATCCGCCATATAGAAAAGAACGGGAAAGCAAAGAACTTCTATCTGATTTGCAAAAATCTAACTACGGAAAAAAATATTATCAAGGCAAGATGGATTTTTGGTATTTCTTTTTACATCTGGCAATAGATGTTGTAAAAAGAGACGGATTAATTTCTTTTATTACACCATCTTATTGGCTTGCAAGTTCTGGAGCGTCTCGGCTTATTGATCGAGTCAGGGAAAACTGTGCATTTGTAAATGTAATAGATTTCGGAAACAACAAGATTTTCGATCAAGTTTCAGGGAAACATATGGTTTGGGTTTTGAAGCGCAGCAAACATGACTCAAAGACAATTTATCAAAAATTTATTTCTAAAAACCTTACTGGTGAGCAGATAAATTCCGAACTTGTAAACACCAGTCTGTTTTCAACGATTGAATATATTGAAGGTGAATCTGCATTTGTAAAAGACGGAAGAATTGATTTCAGTATTGATAAATATTCATCGTTACTGGAAAAGATACAGTCACGCAGTTTCAATTTGGAAACAAAGGAAAAAATATTTGAAGTAAGCCAAGGAATAGTTGAAGCACCAGATTCAATAAGTCCAGCATTGGCGGAAAGAGAAAACGTTCCTGACCTAGTCGGGCAGGGCGTATTTGTTATTCCAAAACAAACCTTGGAGCAGTATTCATTTACAGAAACAGAGGAAAAATTTATCAAGCATTATCTTCGCACCCAAGACGTGAAAAGATACTACTACAGCTTCTCTGGCTACCACGTCTTTTATATCGGCAATAGCGACAACAAAGAAATTATAAGCAACCATGAAAAATATCCAAACATTACTCGCCACTTAAATAAGTATAAAAAAATTATTACGTCATCAAATAGACCTTACGGAATTCATCGTACCAGAGATCAACGTTTCTTTACTGCCCCCAAGTTGATATGCCATAATATGTTTGACAAACCAAGTTTCACTTATTGCGAAAAAGAATTTTATGTTAACTTTAGTTTCAATGTTGTTGTAGGAAATCAAAAAAACTATGATTTAAGATGTTTGTTAGGCATTTTGAATTCAAAGCTCGGCTCATTTTGGTTTGACCTTCATGCAAAAAAACGTGGAATCAATAACGATGTTGGTGTTGGGGTAATGAGAATGTTCCCCATCCGCGCCATTGACTTCACCAGCCCCGCCGAAAAAGCCCAGCATGACAAAATGGTCTCGCTTGTGACGCAAATACTGGAACTGCACAAATCCAAAGCGGGCGCGAAGACCCAGTCCGAGGGTGATGTGTATGAGAGACAAATCAAAGCGGTGGATGAGTCAATTGATGAGTTGGTGTATGCGTTGTATGGGTTGAGCGAGGATGAGGTCAAGATTGTGGAAGGCGGATAGGGGGGATTCGCTTGTGCTAGAATGGATGCAGAATGTCCGCTAAATATATGGTTGGGCGGTACTCGCAGATAAGGAAATAAAATGTCAAAGAACAAGTTATTGCCCGCCCTAAATGAAATTTCAAAATTCATAAATTCTCTGGATATTGTTGAAGGAATATCTAGGGAAGCAGAGTATGATTTGTTCTTTTCGCTAGCAGATGAAGGCACGCTCCTCTTAAGCGGCAAAGAAGCCATTCAATACAGACAATGCTTGAAATTGTTGATTGACACTATCGGTGATGAAAGTATCAGCCCGAAAACCATTGAAACGCTATATCAAAAAACAATATTGACCGCTCTTGATATTCACGAAAAACGAAGAGATAAGCCATTTGAGCAAAGGCTTAAAGTCGCAATAGATGAATTACAGAATTCTCTTACAACGACGCCAACGACTTTCAGTGTGTATTATCCTGTCTTTGGGCTGGCGTTAGATGGGCTACCGATACAAGTTGGCAATGTGTTATTTTGCAAATTCGATGATGTTCATTTAGAGAAATTTCTGAAATTTTTGAATGAATACGAAGGCGATGAAAGCGAAAAAGCAAAGAGAATGTCTTTTGCAGACTCTATAAAACAATCTGAAATTTTTGGAAAGTCTGCTGGATTAATAGACGTAAAGGCTTTTGATAATATTGCGGCAAAAACTTTAGCCCTAAAAGAATTGGCTTTAACTGTAGATGTAATCAATTTTTTTAGCGACATCATTCCTTATCAGAAAGGTCATATCTATCTACCAGGCAATAACGAGCGGCTGACAATTAACATCCCAATAATTTCAAAAGGTGAAAAACCAAATTTCACATTTGGCTGGGAGGTTGCTGGACCACTTATGCCATTTTCTTTTCCTCAATTACTTGAAAACGATAAAAAGCGTGATTGGGGTTTCTCTAAGATTGCTAACCTTCTCGCTAAAAAACGAAATGGATTAGAAGATAAAATTATCTCGGCAATCCAATGGGCAGGCAAAGCAACTGTAGAAGGCAAGAAAGAAGAGGCTTTCCTTTTATATGCCATATCTTTGGAAAGTTTGGTTCTATTAGATAATGAAAAAGAAGAGTTGGGATATAGACTGCGAACAAGAGTCGCCCACTTACTTGGTGGTGACCTCGAAAGTCGTATGAAAATATCAAATAAAGTTCGCGACTTATATACAGTCAGGTCAAAAATAGTGCATAGTGGAAGTTATCAGGTTACTGACGCTGATATTAGTTTAATAAGGTTGTATTCAAAAAATTGTATTTTACACATAGTCAACAACGAACCTTTTTCGTCAATGAACAGCATAGATTCTTTGGTGCAATGGTTCAATGAAAAAATCTTGACCTAGACCAAACCCGCCTAACAAAGTGCGCAGTGGACGGCGGGGACGCTTCGCGTGCGCGGTTTTCAAGTATTTTTCAAAAGAGACAGTCACCTGAAAGACCCTAAAGGTTTTCTCTGCTAACCTTCGTCACGTCTGGCGGGATAGTCTGGCTTATCAAGGCGACTGTTAAACAAGGAAACCTTTAGGGTCTGATAAAGGTATAATCCTCGTAGAGGTGCAACATGTTAATTGCTTATATTCAAAATGCCATGAAGTTGGCAGCCTATGAAATCCTTGAAGACGGGCAATACTATGGCGAGATTGAAGGCTTTCAAGGTGTGTGGGCGCAGGCAGATCATCTTGAAACCTGCCGCGAAGAATTACAAAGCGCATTGGAAGACTGGCTTGTGCTTGGCTTGCGAATGGGACATAAACTCCCTGCTGTGGCGGGCATCCAACTTGCGCCAGCAGAGGCCTAGTTTATGCCGCCTTTCAAACCGATCAAGCGCAAGGATTTGATAAAAGCCCTAAAAAAGAAGCGGGATTTGAGGGTCCTTTTGTAGGCGGCAAGCACGAATTTTTGATAAAAGGAGAATTGCGTCTTATTCTTCCAAACCCGCATCAAAGCGAAATTAGCAAGGATTTATTAGCGCGTATTTTACATCAGGCAAATCTCACGCGTGAAGAATGGGAAAAACTTTAATGACAAAACTCCGAGTGGCCGTATTTTTAGATTTGTATGGAAACAAGTGGGATTAATTGCAATTGAAGAGTTAACGCGTCAACATCGCTTCCAAATTCTTTTTTACCGCTCCCCATTCCGTATCCAGAATGCTGTAATAAATAGAATCACTGCATTATAATCAGGGTTACAAACAAGATCACCTGCCATTATTGGTGACTACGATTTGATTTTAGGAACTGGAGTAATGAATGAATCTACCCAAGTTAATACAAGGCGGCATGGGTGTCGCCATCTCCGATTGGCGGCTGGCAAAAGCCGTTTCAAAACTCGGACAGTTGGGCGTGGTATCGGGAACAGGCATAAGCCGCGTGCTAGCCAGCCGCCTGATGGATGGCGACCTGAGTGGAAACGTCCGCCGCGCACTGGCAAATTTTTCACTGCCTGAGCCCGTGCAGAGCATCATCAACCGCTACTACACCCCCGGCGGAAAATCACCAGAGACACCCTACAAAACGCCTGCAGCTTATACCATCAAGCCGCCGAAGTTCCTCGATCAGATCACAGCGATTGCGAATTTCGTCGAAGTCTTTCTCGCAAAAGAAGGACACAATGGCGTCGTCGGCATCAACCTGTTGGAAAAAGTGCAGATGCCGAACCTGGCCTCGCTCTATGGCGCAATGCTGGCCGGGGTGGATGTAGTACTGATGGGCGCAGGCATCCCCACGCAAATTGCAGGAATACTGGATAAGCTGAGGCACCACGAACCGGTCTCATACCGCGTTGATGTGCACGGCGCGGAAAAAGATGACGACCATCGCATCCACTTTGATCCAGAGAGCGTTTTCCCCGGCATTGCCAAACTCGTCGGAAAACTCAAGCGACCCAAATTTTTACCCATCATCTCCTCAGTAGTGCTGGCGCAGGCTTTGATCAAACGCAGCGAAGCCCCAGTGGATGGATTCGTGATCGAAGGTCCAACTGCTGGAGGTCACAATGCCCCGCCACGAGGCGCAGTCAACTTGAATGAAAAAGGTGAACCGATCTACGGCGAAAAAGATGTAGTGGATCTGGAGAAGATGAAACTTTTGGGCTTGCCTTTCTGGCTCGCTGGTGGGTACGGAAATCCGAAACAAGTACAGGCGGCGTTGGATGCCGGCGCGGCAGGTGTGCAAGTGGGTACGGCATTTTCCCTGTGCGCCGAATCGGGTATGAGAGATGATTTGAAAAAACGCCTGCTTCGCAAAGTGCTGGATGAAGAAGCGCAAGTGTTCACCAGTCCCCTCACTTCGCCGACCGGCTTCCCCTTCAAGGTTGCTCAACTGGAAGGCACACTCTCAGAGCCAGAAGCCTATGAAGTACGCAATCGAATTTGCGACCTTGGTTTTCTTCGCATCCTTTATAAGAGGGAGGATGGCTCGGTCGGTTATCGTTGCGCCTCCGAACCAGTGGATGCATTTGTAAAAAAGGGCGGCGCCATTGAAGACACTGTCAACCGCTCCTGCCTGTGCAACAACCTGACAGCCACTGCCGGCTTTCCTCAAATCCGCAAGGATGGCTACGTGGAACAACCGATCATCACCTCTGGCGATGACCTGGTGGCAGCAGGTCAGTTCCTTAAAGAGGGCAAAACCAGCTATTCCGCCGAAGATGTAATCTCGTATCTTCTTGACCCCTTCTTGAGGCCAAGCCTTGCTACTGGATAAGGATTTCCCACCACCCCGAATCGAACAACAAATAATCCCCGTAATCAACTATTATTGGTTACGGGGATTATTATTAGATATTTTATAGCTGAGATATCCGCCTGCAACTTACCTGCTTATTCAAAATTACAAATCCGGCTGCTCGTACCTTCTCATCATTGCTTCCAAATTCGTTTTTACACTCACCCATTCCGTATCCAAAATGCTGTAATAAACAGAATCGCGATACCTGCCGTCTGGCAATATCATGTGGTTGCGGAGAATTCCTTCCTTCTTAGCACCCAGCCTTTCTATCGCTTTCTGTGAACGCTCGTTCAGCAAGTCCGTCTTCAACTGCACCCGGATACAATTCAATGTCTCGAAAGCATGGGTCAGCAACAGGTATTTACATTCTGTATTAACAGGTGTACGCTGGAAATCCAGTCCATACCACGTGCCGCCAATTTCCAGTCCGCGGTCATTGGGGATGATATTCAAGTAGCGTGTCGCCCCGGCCACGCGCCCCGAAGCAGTATGAATCACAACGAAAGGCAAGTCTGTCCCTTTTTCGGCTCGGCTGAGAATATCCGAGACCCAATGCCTCATATCTTCTTCAGTTTTAATATCTCCATACACCATAAAATCCCAAAAGTTTTGCCCAATACCAATTTCAGCCAAACCAGGGATGTGCGCCTCCGTCAGCGGCTCGAGGCGGACATGTTTTCCCTGCAAAGTAACCGGCTTAACCCAATTTGTCATTTTATTCTCCCAAACAATTTTACTGTTCTTTATCCCTTCAACCATTCCTCTTCCTGCTTATCCTGCGAAGGCAGGTACGGCATCCTGGGTCCATCGAGCCCTAATAACCCGGCAAGCGCCGCCTTCATTGCAGTGCGGTCATCCCAAAGATATTCTGTCCTGCCAAAACACATGGACTGTTCATGCCCTTTGCCGCATGACAGCACGACATCCCCTTCCTTTGCAAGACGAAGCGCAAATTTGATCGCCTCGCCTCGGTCTGGAACACGCCAGAACGTCTCCCCCTCGCGTCCGCTTTTGGACCTGGCGCCTGCCGCCATCTCCTCAAGGATGCCGTCCAGCGACTCAGTGCGCGGGTCTTCAGCCGTCAACACTGACAAATCAGCCAACTCAATCGAGGTTTCCGCCATCATGCGGCGCTTCTCTTTATCCCGTAAGCCAGCCGAGCCAAACACGGAAATGACTCTGCCCTTTTCCCTCAGCCCAGCCCCTCTCCCTTTGGGAAAGGGTTTAGAGGTGAGGGCGCGTCCCGCTTCCAAGGCCACTTTTAAAGCATTCGGCGTATGAGCAAAATCCACAATCGCGATGAAATTTTGGCCCAACGATATATTTTCCATGCGCCCAGGCAGGGCAAGCAGCGAAGCGATTCCTTGCGCCGCTATCTGCGGATCAATTCCCAAACCATAAACAGTTGCTGTCAACGCGGCCAGGCAATTCGGGACGTTGTACGCGCCCACTAATTTACTTGAAGTGCCTACGCGAAAGTCCTTCGAGACCGCAGTGAAGTTAATACCCATTGAAGTAGTTCCAATATTTTCAGCGCGGACATCCGCATTGCCGCCTAAACCATAATTCAATTTATTGACCTTGATAAGGCCATTTAGAAAATCAAAGGATTTGACATCATCGCGATTGATGACACCCAATCGCGGATTACCTTGCGGTTTTTCTTTTGTCTGCTCAAGGCTTGAAAATAACCTTGCTTTGGCAGCGCGGTAGTTTTCGTAATTTCCGTGCTCGTCCATGTGTTCATGCGTAATGTTAGTGACCACGCCAATGTCAAACTCGCAGGCATCCACACGATACTGCGCCCAGCCGTGGGAAGTAGTTTCGAGCACAACATGGGTCAAGCCTGCCTCCACCATCTTCGCAAGGTAATTTTGTACATCATGTGCATCAGGTGTGGTGACGTGGAAACCCGTATCCAGCACTTTATCGCCAATTACTGCATTGACTGTCGAGACCATGCCTGCTTTGATGTTCGCCGCAACAAGAATCTTGTAAATGAGATTACTGGTTGTAGTCTTACCATCCGTGCCGGTGACGCCGATCACTGTCAGCTTGCGGGCAGGCCAATTGTAAAACGCGGCAGATAACCAGGTCAGGGCTTGACGCGGGTTTTCGAGTCGAATGTATGGGACGGAGAGCCCATCCAAATCCTTATCCCCTATAACCGCGGCGGCTCCATTGTCAATTGCTTTTTGGATGAAATCGTGGCCATCCACGCTGCCTCCCTTCATGGCGACAAACAAATGGCCGGGGTTTATTGCGCGGCTATCAATGGAAATGCCTATGATCTCAACATCTTGAATATTTGATGGGAAAGAAAGTGGAAGGTCAACAAACAAGTTTTTTAGTAACATTTATCTTTGTTCATCTCC
This sequence comes from Anaerolineales bacterium, assembly GCA_030680795.1. Taxonomy (GTDB): domain Bacteria; phylum Chloroflexota; class Anaerolineae; order Anaerolineales; family Villigracilaceae; genus Villigracilis. Next base: position 20,150 of record JAUXUL010000033.1, read on the forward strand.
GTGGTCAAAGTTTAACAAAAAAGGGTCCTGGTAATTTTACCAAAACCCTTCCTGTAAACGACCAAAGTCGTGATTACGCTTACTTCAATGTCTGGCGCAGACCTTCGAGTTTGCCAGCCACGGAACCATCAAGCACCTTGTCACCGATTTTGATGACGAGACCGCCAAGAATGGAGGGATCCACCTTGAAGGAAACTTCCTTCGCAGAGACGTTCTTCTTGACAGATTGTTGTTCATCGCTGGTAAGGGGCAGGGCGCTGGTCACTATCGCAGAATCGCCTGTGAAGCCTTCCGCCACAACAACCTTGCCGCCTTTCACACCCGAGAAGAATTCGTCAATCAAAGCGCGCTGTTTTTTCTCGTCGAGAGTTTCGCCGACGAGTTTGTTCGCGGCGGCAATGGCGAGAGCGGCAACCTGGCCGCGCAGGTCGCCGAGAATACGATTGCGTTCGAGTTCAGCTTCGCCCATCGCGACTTCGCGAGCCTTGGCGGCTTCTGCTTCGGCGGCGGCTTTCACGTCCTTGCCTGCGGAGGCGGCGCGCTCAGTTGCCTGGCGGACTACCTTACCCGCTTCGGCTTGCGCGGCTGTGATAATTTTTGCGGCTTCCTTTTCAGCATTTGCGCGGGCTTCGGATGCAACGCGGGCATCTTCCAAGCCTTGCGCGATCTTATTTTTACGGGTCTCCATCATGTCCAGCATGGGTTTGTAAACCCACGCGTTCAATGTCAGCAAGACAATAATAAACGCGATGATCTGAACAATGAGAAAACCGGGGCTAATTCCAAGCGCTGCCATATTTCTATGCTCCTATGAGTTACACGACTTTGAAGAGCATCAGGAAGGCGATCACCAGACAGTAGATCGCGATCGCTTCAGAGAACGCGATGCCCAGAATCATGTTGGTCAGCAGGTTGCCGTATGTATCCGGGTTGCGAGCCATGCCCGTCAGCGCGCCCTGCACGCTGAGTCCAATACCGACACCAGCGCCTGCGGCGCCGATCATTGCCAAGCCTGCGCCCACGTAGCGCATTCCATCCAAAAGAAATTGTCCATCCATGTTGCAAACCTCCTAAGGTTTATTCTAATAATGTAAATTATTCCGACGAGTACCTGTCGAAACCGAAATTAATGCTCGGCGTGTTCTTCGCCGCCGTGACCCTGCGTGGCTTGCGCCATAAAGACCATGGTCAACATACCGAACACGAACGCCTGAATGATGCCGACAAACAATTCAAACATCATGATCATTGCGGGCAGAATGGAAATACGTCCCAACAGGCCCGCAACGATGGCAACCAACACGACACCCGCGAACATATTACCGAAAAGACGGAAGGCAAACGAGAGTATCTTCGAGAGTTCAGAGATCAACTCAAGTAAGCCGACTAAAAAGTCCATCGCGCCAAAGAACGGCACCTGGAACATGCGGCGGGTATTGAAGAATTTGCTCAAATAGCCAAGTCCCTGCGCGCGGAAGCCGATGTATTGAATCGCCACTACCGCAATAATAGCGAGCGAAGCGGTGAAGTTCAAATCCACGGAGATGCCGCGGAAGAACGGGGCGAGAATGTAACCGCCTTCTTCCACTTTGGCAGGCAAAAGGCTCGACCAATTGCCAAAGAGAGGCGCAATCGCGTGACCTTCCCCATGCGCGGGGTGCAAAATGCCGATCGACTCAAAACCAGGGATCAACTTGAGCAGGTTCGCAAACAACACATAGATCATGATCGTCGCAAACCAGGGGAAGATCGCCCTCGCCCACTTTGTTCCCGCAGAACCTTCGGTAAGGTTGTAAAGCACTTCGAGAATGCCTTCCATCACATTACCGATGCCGCGCGGCACGAGGTCGGTATTTTGACTCTTCTTCAAAGAACGATTGGTAAAGAACGCAATCACCACCAGCAGGACAAGAGTCACAGCCAGTGTCGGCATCGTGTTCACCAAATACAACGGACCCAGGCCGAGAAAATTCTCAGCGATAGGTTCTTCAATTAATTTTTCAGCGGCAACTGCGATCTCAGGTTGTACAGGGATATAAATCCCGCCCAGAATAAAACCAGCGATCATCAACACTAGAACAATCCAGCGCCGCCACGGGGTACGTTTTTGGGTTTCCAAGCCCGCCTCCTAAGCAGTAGTTTTTTTCTCTTCGGTCTCATATTTTTCCTTCAGCTGCGCCAGCGCTTTCCGCGAGACGTACAGCATCAGGATCACCGAAAGAGGGATTCCAGCAAACAACAACGCCAGCGTAAAAACTGGCTTCGTTCCAAACATATTATCAAGCCACAACCCGCCATAAATAGAAGCCAGAATGACCGCCAGGGTCAAACAGCCCACCTGACCGATCACAACGATCAGCAAGGTGCTGATCATATTTCGACGATTATCATCCGATTGTGCCATGTCGTACGATTATAACTGACAGGTCTAAGGGATGTCAAACAATAATTGATTTCGATGCGGCGGCGGGACTTGACACATATTTTGACCTGCCATAACACCGCCGCCTATTCAATCAACTCCGTTTCTTTCCTGACTTGAGGCCTGATTCTGTCACGAAGGAGTGCGTCACACCTGGCAGATAAACGCGCCTCCATAATGAGATGAATCTACTCTGCAAGCGGAACTTCTTAATGAAGGTGCGGCCCACACGCGGCTAATACAAATTCAGCGCCGCAGCATCAGACCAACTGAACCACGGAGCGAATACAGTGCCAATCAGGATCACGCCGAGCATCAACACAGCCAACGCAATGGCATACGAACGAGTCAACGGGATGGGGTGATTCTCTTCATCTTCATTCGGCATGCGATAAAGATAAACGTACTTCATCGCATTGAGATAGTAGTACACGCCGATGATGGAATTGAGGATACCGACGATCACCAGCCATGTGTAATTGGCCTGCACACCCGCGGCAAAGACAAAGATCTTCGCCACGAAGCCACCGAAAGGCGGCATGCCCGTCAGCGACAGGAACGCGGCCAGCATCATCAATGCCAGCCATGGATTGCGGCGGCTCATACCTGCATAGTCTTTGATATCGTCGAGGCCGGTCACACGACTGAATGCCATGACCACACCGAAGGCGAGCAGGTTGGTTGCGATATATGCCGCGAGATAAAAGACCACACTCGCCGCACCCAATTGACTAAATGCAACCACACCGATCAACGCATAGCCCGCATGCGCAATGGATGAATACGCAAGCAGGCGCTTGACGTTTGTCTGCGAAATCGCTAGCAGGTTGCCGACCGTCATGGTGAGGGCAGAAAGAGCCGCGAGGATCAACGTCCACGAGGGGGCGAAATCGGGGAAGGCAACGAAGAATAAGCGAACGACGACCGCAAAGCCCGCAGCTTTGGAAGCCGTTGAGAGGAAGCCGGCCACAGGGGTCGGCGAGCCTTCATATACATCGGGTGCCCAGAATTGGAATGGAACAATGGCGATCTTGAAGCCAATTCCCACAAGGATAAGGGCCAATACACTGAATGCGAGCAAAGCAGAAAGGTTGCCGGCAGCGAGTATTTCGGCAAGTTTGTAGATATTGGTCGTGCCGGCAAAACCAAAGATCAGGCTAAATCCATAGAGCATGACGGTGGAAGTCACTGTGCCAAACAGCAAATACTTGAAGCCCGCTTCGGTGGAGCGATCGTCAGCCAGTAAAAAGCCTGCGAGGATGTAAAGCGGAATGGAGGCGGTCTCAATCGCGAGGTAGAGCATGACCAGGTCGGCTGAAACAGCCATCAGGTTCATGCCGAGAAGCGAGACGAGGAGCAAAACATACGCCTCGCCGCGTTGTCCCGCTTTCTCGTGATCCATCAAAAGCAGGGCGGTCACAGCGGCAGCGAACATGAAGAGTATCTTGAAGAAGAATCCCAGCCAGTCGAAGCGGATCATGCCGCCCAGCACGGATGTCGGTTCGCCAGGCTGACCAAAGAGCAGGCTGACGATCATGATAATGAAGAGTCCGCCCGCAGTGAGCCAGCCTGCATTGCGGCGTTGGTCTACTTTCCAGAACGGCTCAACGACGAGCAAAATCATGACGAGAGCGAGGATCAAAATTTCGGGGAGGATGGAAGCGAAAATTTGCGGAGTAAACATTATGCACCTCCCAGCAAACGCAGAATATTCTCAACACCTCTTTCCACCATGGGCACCATGACGGCCGGGAACAAGCCAATGACGATCATAAAGAAACACAGGGTCGATATGGCCACTTTATCCAAAACCGTAATGTCGCCGACATGACCTTCAAGTGTGACGGGCATCGGACTAAAGAACACTTTGCGAATATTCATCATAATGTAAGCCGCAGTGATGATAATTGAGATGCTTGCAATCACCGCCACAAACCATTGCTCGCGCCAGACACCCATGAAGATGGGAAACTCTGCAATGAAACCAGAGAAGCCGGGCATACCCATGGAAACGAAGCCGCCGATGATGAAACCGATCGTGGCGAAGGGCATCACTTTGGCAATGCCGCCAAGTTCGGGAATCATACGTGTGTGCGTCCTGTCGTAGATCATACCTGTAATAGCAAAGAAGAGAGCCGTCATTACGCCGTGCGAGAACATTTGCACTCCCGCGCCCGTGAGACCGTTTTGATTTAGCGTAGAGAAGCCAAGCATCACTAGTCCCATGTGCGAAACGGACGAAAAACCGATCATGTATTTCAGATCTGTTTGTACGAAGGCGATGTATGCGCCATAAACCACCGCGATGACGGCTAAGGTCATAATTAGCCACGACCATTGCTTCGCGCCTTCGGGCAGGAGCATCACGCCCACACGCAAGGCAGCGAACGCGCCGAGTTTCATCAACACGCCTGCATGGAACATGGAGACGGCAGTCGGCGCGGCCACGTGGCCATCAGGTGACCAGTTGTGGAAGGGCCAGATACCGCCCAAGACTGCGAATCCCAGGAAGACGGGCAGGAACCAAATATATTGGAAGGTTGATGAGAAACCCGCGCTTTCCATTTGAAGCATATCGAAGGAAAGCACACCTGTGTTTTGATATTGCGCCCAGTACATGACGAGTACGCCGACAATGGAAACCACGGAACCGATGAAAAGGTAAAGCGTCAGTTTCATGGCGGCGTATTCACGAGTTTTTATCCAGCCCCAAATGGCGATGAGCAGATACATCGGGAACACGGCGATCTCGTAGAAGAAGAACAACATGAACAAGTCGAGCGAAACGAATACGCCAAAGACTCCGCCTGCCAGCAGGAAGAGGAAGGCGAAGAATTCGCGCGGTCTGTCTTGAATGCCCGCAGAGACATGCTCATTGTTCTCGCCCCACGAGATCAAGACACCCGTGAACATAACGATACCCGTCAGCAAGACAAGCGGGGCGCTCATGCCATCTACGCCGAATTTCAGGCTGATGCCGAGAGCGGGAAGCCAGTTGTATGTTTCGATGAATTGATAGCCTGTCATGCCGCGGAGCAGGTATTGCAGATAAACCCAGCCAGCAAGCAGAAGGTCTATCGCCGCGGTTGCAAGCGCAACGGCGCGGACTTCCGTCTTGCGCTCGGCAGGCATCATCAACATGACGACTGCGGCGACAAAGGGAAGAAACGTGATAATACTTAGTATCGGAAAGTTCATAATCACCTCGTTTATCGTCATTGCGAGGAGGGTGTTCTTCCCGACGAAGCAATCTCCTGTATTGACTTGGAGATTGCTTCGGGCAAAATGTGCCTTCGCAATGACGGATAACGTATTAGAACAGCGCAACCACCGCTTTATTAATCACTTCAAGAATCCACGCGGGCCAGACGCCGATGACCAAGATCAAGATCATCAGCGGGACCACCACGAATATCTCGCGCGTATTGATCTCGGTCAACTTATGTTCGCCGCGTGCCCAGTGTTCGTTCATGGGACCGTGCAAAACCTTCTTGATGCCTTTCAAAATATAGGCACCCGTGAAAAGCAGGCCGAGCATGGAAATAACGGTATAAATCTTCAATACTGGATACGCGCCTCGCACCACCAAAAACTCAGAGACGAAGCCGTTAAGTCCAGGCAGGCCAAGGGAGGCCATGCTCATGAAAATCAGGATGCCGCCATAGACAGGCATGAGCGGGAATAAACCGCCGAACTCTTCCAAGTTACGTGTGTGCGTGCGTTCGTAGATCACACCGACCAGGAAGAACATGCCAGCCGCGGATAATCCGTGATTGAACATCTGCAAGACCGCGCCGTTCATGGCGATCTGAGCATCGGCCGTTCCGGCGGCAAGGCCTGCTGCAGCGATACCGAGGACTACAAATCCCATGTGATTGACTGATGAATACGCAACGAGGCGTTTGAAGTCTGTTTGACCGAATGAGCCAAACGCCCCAAAGACAATCGCTGCAACCGCAAGGAAAGCCAGTGCACCCGCAAATATCTTTGCTTCAAGTGGATAGAGCGGAAGCACGAGTCTGATAAATCCATACGCGCCGAGTTTGAGAAGCACACCAGCCAGGATCATCGATCCGGCAGTAGGGGCTTCGGTGTGTGCATCCGGCAGCCAGGTGTGGAAGGGCCAGATAGGAACTTTGATGGCGAAGGCGATGGTGAATGCCCAGAAGGCGATGGTTTTAACGGTATGCACAGACATGCCGAGCAGGATGGCACCAGCATCCAGCGCATTCCAACGCTCATAGAGGGCAACCAGGTCATAAGTCCCGAAGAGCACGCCCAGCAATTGAATCCCAAGCAACAGACCGAGCGATCCGCCCATGGTGTAGACCATGAACTTCATGGAGGCATAGTCTTTGTTCGCGCTGCCCCATTGATTGATGAGGAAGTACATCGGGACGAGACCAATTTCCCAGAAGACGAAGAAGATCAGGAGGTCGAGAGCCATGAAAACGCCGAGCATGCCTGTTTCCAAAAAGAGGAAGAGCATCATGTACGGCTTGACGCGATCAGTCACGCTGAAGGAAGCAAGAATGGCAAGAGGCGTAAGCAGTGTGGTAAGTAAGACCATCGAAATTGAAATGCCGTCCACGCCCAAATGAAGCGATGAATGCAAGGCCTCATACCAGGGATAAATTACTTGAAATTGAAAGCCTGTCTTGTCCGGATCAAACCTGCTCCACAACACAAGCGTGAGTACAAAAGGAATCAGGCTGGCAGAGAAAGCGAACCATCGCAGAAGTTTCGTCTCGCCGCTTGGCAGGAAAAGCATGATCAGCGCCGCGATTGTCGGCAGGAATAAGATCAGGCTAAGGAGATGAGTATTGAGGAAATCCATCATGCACTCCCAGCCAGCAGTAAGAAGTAGACTAAGCCGCCAACTACGAGGAGGACGACCAGTGAAAGAATGAGATACTGCTGGATACGACCCGTTTGTATGGGACGCAGGTTCTTGCCAATCCAATAGGTGGCTTCGGCGGAACCATCGCCGAAGAATTGATTGATGACTGGCACATCAAATTTATCTCGAATGAAGGACCCAAGTCCACCAGTAGCGGGACCAAAGATATGCAAAATACCATCAATGAAACCCTTGTCCATCCACTTGGAGACGAAGACTTCGGAAAACCAGGTTAACGGTTTGATGAAAAGGAAATCATAGGCTTCGTCGAAATAATATTTGTTCTTGAGCAAGGGAATTTGCAGTTTATCCTGCTCAGCCGATTGGACGTTGCGATAAGCAAGCCAACCGAAGAACAGACCACCGAGCGCCACAAATAAAGATGTAGCCAATGGAATGAAATTGAATTCCACACCTTCTGGATGTTCAGCCAATGTGCCGCCCACAAATTCATGGAACCAGTTCGGCACGAGTCCGCCGAGGATTGGGAAATGTTCGGGGATGCCGACCCAGCCGTAAGTCACAGCAAAGAAAGCGAGAACTACCAGCGGAGCGGTCATCGTCCAGGGAGTCTCATGCGCGTGTTCTGCTTCTTCTGTGCGAGGTTTGCCGAGGAAGGTCAATGTGATCTGGCGCATGGTATAAAACGCGGTCAGGAATGCGGCAACTGCGAGAGTGATGAAGACTGCTAAATGTCCATGACCGAAGGCATCCGCGAGAATTTCATCCTTGGACCAGAAGCCTGCGGTGATGATCGGGAAGCCTGAAAGAGCAAAGCCGCCAATGAGAAAAGTCCAAAATGTGATCGGCATCTTCTTGCGAAGACCGCCCATATTGAACATGTCCTGCGGGTCAACTTTGTGATTGCCTGTGTGAAGCACGCCATGCTCCATGCCATGAATGACTGAGCCAGAGCCGAGGAAGAGTAAAGCTTTAAAGAAGGCGTGTGTAATGAGATGAAAGACAGCGGCTACATACGCACCGATACCGAGCGCGGCAATCATGAAGCCAAGTTGTGAAATGGTGGAGTAAGCCAGCACGCGCTTTATGTCATTTTGGGCAACAGCGATGGTCGCGGCGAAGATGGCTGTGAATGCGCCGATGAAGGCAACAATCGTCATCGTTCTTGGATCAAGGCTCAAGAGCGGGAACATGCGAATGACTGCATACACACCCGCTGACACCATGGTGGCCGCATGGATCATTGCGCTGACCGGGGTCGGGCCTTCCATCGCATCAGGAAGCCAGACATGCAAGGGGAACTGCGCTGATTTACCAATTGTGCCGATGAAGAGCAGAAGAGCGATCAAACCTGCCGCAGATAAACCAAATACGCCGCTGGGTATTATTGAAAGAGTATGTAAAACTTCTTCGCGGAAAATTTCGCGGTAAGAAAGTGTGCCCGTCGCACTATAAAGGAAGACAATGCCGAGCAACATGAACACATCCCCGATGCGTGTGGTCATGAAGGCTTTCACGGCCGCGTTACGCGCGGATGGCTTGCCGTACCAAAAGCCGATCAATAAGTATGAGCACAAACCCATGATCTCCCAACCCACAAAGAGTGTGAGCAGGTTATCAGAGAGGACGAGTGTGTACATACCAAATGCGAACAAACCGATAAACGCAAAGAAGCGCGAGTACATCGGCTCTACCGAAAGCACAGTATGCTTGTGACCGAGGTCATCCGTCACGGTTGCGCCAAGCGGAGGCAGACCTGCCTGATCGTGATCGCCAGCGGGTTGACCGTAGTTGTGATAACCAACGCTGTAAATGAAGATCATCAGGACCGTCCATGCCACGAAAAATAAAGTCGCGGCAGAGAGCGGGTCAATCAACACACCGATCTTCAACCACGTCTCACCAGTTGGCAGCCAATTGATCGAAGATGCAAAAGGATGTTCGCCAAGATGCTCCACACCGAGCGCGAGCGCAAACACAATCATGCTCCCCAGCCATGAAAGGAATGCCGCACCCACAGCCACACTGTGACTCATTGCTTTATTTTTATTCGTGAACAACACGATCAAAAAGAAAGCCAGCACAGGTGGGAGTGGGATTAACCAAATTAATGTTTCAGTCGCCATAATTCCCTACCATTTTAAGAGATCAAGTTCTTCTGCAACCACCGTGTTACGACGGCGATAGACAGAGATTACCAAAGCCAAACCCACAGCCACTTCCGCCGCGGCAACCGCGAAGACAATGATCGCGAAGACCTGTCCAGCCATCTGAGTAACATCGCCGTAACGCCAGAAAGCCACGAGGTTAATATTTACAGCATTTAGCATAAGTTCAACGCCGAGCAAAATTGCAACTGCATTTCTGCGCGCCAGCACGCCAAACAAACCAATGCTGAACAACCCAGCCGCGAGAATGAGATACCAGGAAAGAGGGATCATCTACGCCTCCTATTTCTTATTGAACGCGAGATAAACCGCGCCCACCAAAGCCGCAAGAAGTAAAACGGACGCGACTTCAAACGGCAGGACATATCCCGCTGGCGAGGTCAACGCCTCACCTAACTGATTGACCGCATCAAACCCAGACGGGATGGCTGCTGCTGTCTTCGAGAAGCCTCTCCAACTCTGGAGTAGATATGCCAGCCCCGCGAAGGTCAACACAGCCATGAGTGCGCCTGCCCACCAATTCTTATTCACCGATACGCCCGTGTCCGCCGCCTGGCGGCGGGTCAACATGACCGCGAAGATGAAGAGAATGGCGATCGCGCCGATATACACCACCACCTGCACAACTGCCAAAAAGCCCGCGTTGAGCAAAGTATAGATGATTGCCACACCGAAGAGCGTCGCTACCAGCCACAACGCCGCATGGACGAGGTTGCGCATGGTCACAACCATCAGCGCGGAGAGCAGCGTGACTGCTCCAACGATTAGAAAAATTATGTGTTCACCGGTCATAAGTTACTCCATCAACTTCCCTCACCCTAGCCCTCTCCAAAAGCGGGAGAGGGGACTCTCCCTTCCCCGCTCGTCGGGAAAGGCTGGGGGATGGGGGTTTGTTATTAGTGATGAGCCTCCACAACTTGCTTCAAGCCTTCCACTCGCTCGCGTTCCTTTTTGCTCACCAAACGGACGATCTCCAGCGAGGCCCACGCGACAATTATGTTAGAGAGGATCATGCCTGTGATGTAGAGCCAGTTGCCAGCGTCGCGCAGAAGCGCATTCATCAACGCAGTCACCATCACGAGCACAAAGGCAACAGGCGTCAGGAATTTCCAATTAAAGGCCAGCATTTGATCAATACGGATACGCATCACGGTGTATTTGACCCACATGATGATCCAGTAACCGACAAGAGCCTTGAACAATATAATTGCGATGGCAAGGAAAGGACTGATCTGCTCCAAACCAAAGAAACGATAGCCGCCGAAAAACATAATCGCCCAGAAGCCGCCAAACGTGAAGGCGTGCAAAAGTTCGCCCGCATAGAACATGCCGAACTTCATGCCCGAATATTCGATGTTGTAGCCAGAGACCAATTCCGATTCACCCTCTGCAAGATCGAACGGCGCGCGGCCTAATTCCGCGATCGCGGCGATCAGGAAGATCAACGCAGCCAAAGGCGAAAGGAAGACATACCAGATATTTTGGCCTTGAATGATCGCGTTCATGCCCATTGAACCAGTGAAGATGGTCGGGATAAGCAAAGTCGCAAGCATGGGGATTTCAAACGAAACCATCACAGCCACACAACGGAACGCGCCGATCACCGAAAATTTATTGTTCGACGACCAGCCCGCCATGATAATGGAGAGCGTGCCAATTGAGCCCGCTGCAATGATGAAAAGCACACCGATGTTCAAGTCCACGCCGAGCATGACGGGCGCCAAAGGCACAACCGCCCATAAAATAAGCACAGACATCATCGAAAGTATTGGCGCGATGTTATACACAACCTTGTCTGCGCCATCGGGCGTGGTGTCCTCCTTGATCATCAATTTGATGATGTCTGCAAATGGCTGGATCAAACCGAAGGGACCCACTCGATTGGGGCCAATACGATCCTGAAAACGAGAAACCACCTTGCGTTCGATCCACACAAGGAAGATGTCAATCACCATCAAAATGGTGATGAGCAGCAGCACGCCGAGGAAAGCCACCAGCACATGAGCTGCAACATCGTTCATGCCCCAGCTGGTGAATATTCCCATCAGCCAATCTGCGGCTACTTTAAGAGGGTCATTCCAAAAGTTCATTTGTTACTCCTGTTTGCCATCTTCCCCAGCCCTTCCCCCGAAATGGGAAGGGAGTCCCCTCTCCCATCGGGAGAGTGCTAGAGTGAGGGCTTTTACACAAAGAAAAGGCTGAAAGGAAGTATCCGATCAGCCTTCTCAATAATTATATAAAAATTACACCCATTCCAACATCCCTTTGCGCCAGGTGTAAACGAGGCCGGCAATGAGAATTAAAATGAAGACAATGCCTTCGATAACGGCAAACATTCCCAACTGCCCCAATTTCACCGCCCACGGAAAGAGGAAAACAGTTTCCACATCAAACACAAGAAAGACCAGTGCAAAAATATAATACTGCGCCTTGAACTGCACCCAACCTTCGCCAACAGGTTCGATACCACATTCATAAGTTGATTGCTTAATGGGGTTGGGTTTCTTGGGTCCCAACATAAAACCCATGGCAATTGCGCCAATGGGAATGATCAACCCGACAATAAAAAATAAGCCGACATAAAGCCACTCGTTCATTTATATTCTCCGTCGTGAAAAATCTCGTAAGCGGAAAAATTGTACCATACAGAACAAACCAGCCCCCATGATAGCATGTCAATATTTTAGGTGATTTTCGTCATATATTTTCCCCCGCTCTGTAGCGCGACATTAATGTCGCGCTACACTTTCTTCCTTCTTTTACTCTTAAAAACAAACTTGATAATATCATCCTAAAATGGGAAGCCGATGACAAGACCCAGAACGGAACCGACCATACCAGAAGTCCGCACGAGATTGACTGGGAAACCGAAAAAATCCACCGCTTCGATCTCGACGATTTGGGCTGATACTGCCATTCGGCTTTTTTCGCCGCTGACACGTTCCATAAACACCAAATGCAGCCAGACTGTGCCGCGATACACTCCCGTTTCTTGCGGGCGAATGCTCCAGTAAAAAGTCACCGACTGGCCGGGCTTCATCGGTTCATAAATCGAACCAGACGGCTGAACTTCCATGCCTGCCAGATCAAAACGCGCTTCTGCAGTAACAAAATGCGTTTCATACAAATTGGAGATCTCAACCAATTCGCCTGTCACTATGTTGTCCCCAATTTGGGCAGCGGGAGTGATATTGCCCAGATCATCGACCTCCAGTGTTAAGCGGACAATATCGCCCTCCACACCAGCTTTCATCTTAGGAGGATACTCCAGGGTGAGATGGCGCGTTTCAAGGATGGCAGGCGGTGCGGCTATTTGCGTAGACGGGATAATTGGCGAGGCAGGTATTTGAGTTGCTGAAGGAGGCTCAGGCAAAGCTGCCTCTACAGAAGAATCTTCTGTAGAGGCGGCTGCCCCACCGCACGCGTACAACACAAAAATTATCGTCAACGCGGAGATGAGGAGAAAAATATTAAGGGGAGGAAATGGTTTGTTAATCACGAGACCGGTAACGCGTAATCATGAAGCGATGAGGGTGTGGGAAGCCGCATCTCTGCAGGAGGGATAGTCCGATCAAGAGCTTCGCGAGGGTTGGGCAAATATCCCCAAGCCAAAAGGGAGATTGAAAATGTGAGAATAATAAGCGCGAGAATAAGGCGAAGGCGTTTGCTCAACGATCCACTTCTTCCACTTCAATGTACCACTTCACGCGTGTGCCGACACGATCACGCATTTGCCATGCAATTGGTTTATGCATTTCTTCAAATGTCTTTTGTATGGCGTGCACGCGGCTAACGATGAGGTCGCGTTCATCCTGTGTGAGGCTTATATCTTTCTCGCTGACCAGATCAACCACGCGATTCAAATTAATGGATGTGGTTTTATACAAGCCCCAATCCTGGCTGCAAAGCTGGGCAAGGATTGTCAAATTTATCTTCTCACGATCATCACTGCCAGTTTCATTATTCAACAAAATGGAAGTTATATCGAGCACGTCTTTGCGGTTGAGTTCCACGATCTGCGCCTTGGATAGCAACAACTCCGCCAGCGGAATGGTGACGGGGTCAAAGGTCAGGCGCTCTTCGAGGGGAATCTTGTGGCACATTTCAAAATCACCGACGAAGATATCGATCTTCATGTCGGTTTTGTCATCAAAATAAATCTGTCTGGTTGCGCCGTTCAGGATATTAAACTGCCTGTCAGGGCTGTATCCCACCTCGGGCATGAAAGCCTCGAACTCACGGCGTTGTTTTTTTGCAACCACAAAATCCAGGTCGGCAAACTTGCGGACAAAAAGCGGATGGTTTTTTTTGTTATGCGCCTGCACAGCCAACCCGCCAATCGCTCGGAGTTGGATATTTTTCGCCTCCGCTGCGTCTACGAGATGGGTCATTTCTGCCAAAATTACCTGTGATGTGATTGCCATCCATTCACCTTGAAATACACAAGTGACAGTCACCCGCTTCGCGAGGTGACTGTCACTTATTCATCCATTACTCAACTGGAATTTCAGCCTGCACTTTGTTCAGGTCAATACCCTTGCTCTTGCGATAAGCCTTGAAGCCGAAATAAATAACGGCGGCAAGCACGTAATTGCCGAGCATGTAATAGACCGAACTGGTATTGCTAATGCCAATACCGTACAAACCATTCGGGTCAAAGATCCACTGATAGAGCAGGAAAACCAGGAAGCCGCCAAATACGACGCCTGCAACAGAGATCAACGGCAAGCCAAGCACATTATATTTGGCAATCGGCGATGCTTTATACAGATCAGGCTTCGTATACGGCAGCACAATGGCGGAGATGGTTGTTCCGAGGAATGTCACTGCAATGACCAATGTGGAGCAAAGCGTCAGAGTCTGGAAATTGGCAATGTTGAACGCAAATAGATACGCCACAAACACCGAGGGGACGATCATCAACAAAAGCGCGTTGACAGGTGTGCCTGTACGCTCATCCAATTTTGCAACGGATTCGGGGAGCAGGCGGTCAAACGCGGCCGCAAAGATGACACGCGTGGAGGAAAGGAAGACTGTTCCGCTCCAGCCAAACCACCAAAGACTCATCAAGGCAACCACGAGGAATTGCACAAATTTATTCGTGGTCAGGAATGCCGCCAACATGGCAGGATACGGCCAAACAGGCAGCGCGGGCGCCACCTCACTATAACCCCAGGCGTAATTCCACCATGCGCCGCCGGCTTGTACGTAAAAGTCCCAGCCAATGGTTTTGCGGATGGCAAAGAGCAAAATGATGCCGAGCACGGTTGTAATTCCAAGCGCCAAGCCCATGCCAGCTACATTACGTTTGAAATCTGTTGCGCCGCGCACTTCACCATACAAGGTTGCGCCCCAGTTTGGCCATAAATTGAAAAAGACCATGTAGGGGATCACTAGGAATATCAAAGCCAGCGAACCGCCGCTGAATGGCGTGATCGCGCCGGCATCGGTGCCCAGGGCGACAGTGGCATCATATACGCCAGGCGCCGCGCCAAACATGGAGGATGCGTTCGCTTCCAAGCCCGCCTTGAAGGCCGCGGGGGAACCCATTAGCAATAGTCCAATCACGATGAGAAGTCCCAACATACCGCCGTAAAAGGAAAACTTTTGAATACGCGCGTATGTTTTCATGCCAAGCATGATGAATATGCTGACAATGACCAGTGTGATGATCGAAGCGGTGAACGAACCCATTTGTGTGCCAGCAAACCACAATGCCAGATCTTTCGCACCAAATATGCCAAGCAATGGCACCAGCACAATATGACGGAACATATCGCCATACAATGGGACCCACAGCCACAAAATGAACCACCAGCCAGTGACTGCAAGAATGAAGCCGACTGCGCCTCCAAGAATACGGCTCTGCCAGACATAATCGCCGCCTGAACGGGGCATGACGGAGATCAGCGCGGCATACACAATCACTTCAAAGAAAATGAACAATGCGCTGATGATTAGCGCATTCACCATGCCGCCCTCGAAATAGTACATCTGACTAAAACTGTACAAGCCGAGGGTGATCAGGTTGATGGAAAACAACGCGTAAATGAACGCGTCCATGACCGACCAGGAACGTACCAGGCCAGTCGCCTTACGGACAAACAAATTACTCATAGCATTCTCCTTTTTTGATGTTTGCTCAAGCCCCCACCCCATCCCTTCCCCAAATTTGGGGGAGGGGATGGGGTGGGGGTAGTTAACCTGTTGTCAAAACGTAATCTTCCAGTTTATTCTTTCCCATTCTCACAATAGTGCCAAGCAAAGTTCCCTGCTCGTACATTGAGCCAGGATTAATACAAAGTGTCTTTCCAATTCGTGAAGTACCGCGCCCTTCGTGGATGTGCCCATGCAAGCCGAGCAAAGGCTGAACTTTCTCGATCGCCTCACGCAAAGCAGTGGATCCTACAGGTTTCATTGAATTGCCCGCCAGCACAGGACGCAAGTCCTTATCCAATTCAGGCGCTTCATCCAGATTTGATTTATAGGGAGGCACGTGGATGTTAAAGATGGCACTATGCGGATTTTTCAACCGAGAGGTCATCGCCTCATACCTGGCCCTGAGCTGGTGCTCGTCCTCTTCACGGTGCGTGTCCCAGGGTGTTCTGTTGCTCCAACCCGAGGAGACCATTTCGTGGTGATCATCCAACTGAGTCAACTGACCTTCAACCAACAACACACGCTTGCTCGAGCGAACGATCTCGTCCACTTCAAGCACATCATCGTTGCCAGGCGAACAGTAGACTTTCATGTCTGTGCCTACTAGCTTTTTATCGGCAAGGTCCATCCACTCTTGAACGACCTTGAGTACTTCCTGTAAAAATATCTCACTTACGCGTTTGGGATTTTTTTCAAGTTCGGCAATTTCATCTGGATTCGTCAGATAAGGATAATAGCCGCGGCTGCGGACACGTTTGACCATGTCCTGCAATTCCTCATCGTTTGTAGTATCAAACACCTGTTCGAGTAAAGTGATGCGATAGTTTTTCCCACCCTGATGTACAAACGGGACAACTGCCTTGCCCGTCATGTCGCCGCCGAGGATCAGTTGATCGGCGCCGTAGAACTTCCCCGCATTAAGAAACTTGCTCCAGCAAATATCCGACCCGTGTATATCTGTTGCAAAAAAGAGAGTGGTCACATACAAATCCTTTGGCTGAATTTGGCTTACTGATACTGTGGTCATGCGATTTAATTTTTTTTTATTATACCCCCCGAAGTAAGAATTTTGCCAGCGTGAGCAAAAGTCGCCTGCCTCGCGGCGGTTCGCTTTTCATTTCCCGCCGCACAGGTATGTCATCGAAGCCGCAGATGCTTTCACAAATTCAACTTGTGACAGGGTTATAATCGGACATGAGGTAAAACATGACAGTGGCCGATATTCTTAGCTCGGTAAAATTCGTTGTAAACCCTGACGGACATCAGTCCGCCGTCGTCGTAGATTTGGACGTTTGGGAGCAAATTGTGACACTTCTTGAGGACGCCAAAGACGCAGAAGAGATGAAGCAGGTGCGTGCTGTTAAGGAAGAAACAATTCCTTGGAAGACCGCAAAGAAAGAGTTAAAATTGGGGAAATTAGCATGTACCGAATTGACCTTCGCAGACAGGGATTAAAAGACTTGGAATCAATCCCTGCCGATTACAAACATCGCGGTGAGCCATATCGTTAAAAAGCAACACACCCAGCCCGAAGGGCTTCCACGTACTGAGGCAGGACTTTAGTCCGCCGAAATACCAACCAACGAGACCAACACCATGAAAGTCTTTCTCAGTTCCATGTCTCTAGCCTTGTTGATGATTGTCGCATCTGCATGTGGCGTTGACCCGGCTTCAACTGCCGCACCCGTGCCGGAACAGATAAATACCCCAACTCTCCCGCCATCACCAATACTCGTTACACCCACCATTACATTCACCCCTGCCCCCAGCCCAACCCAGACTCCTTTAGGCGGTGGGGGAGGAATAATTGCATTTATCGCCGCCGACGATAATGACCTTGAAATTTACGTGATGAATTTAGATGGCGGCAGTCGAGTCCAATTAACATATGATACAACCTGGGATTGTTGCCCGGCCTGGTCGCCGGACGGCACGAAGATCGCCTTTTCGTCCCTGCGGGAAGGAGACCGTGAAATCTTCGTGATGAACGCAGACGGAAGCGAACAGACGAAACTGACCTTTAACAGCGTACGTGATTTCGACCCAACCTGGTCACCGGATGGCACCAAGATCGCCTTCGTATCCAACCGCGACGGCAACGCGGAAATCTATGTAATGAACGCAGACGGAAGCGGACAGACTCGTCTTACGTACGACAGTCTCGACAACGGGGAGCCAGCCTGGTCGCCGGACGGGACGAAGATCGCGTTTGTAACCAATCCCACCGAACACTTTGGGCAGATCTATGTGATGAATGCGGATGGCCACAGACCCAATTCTCATAAGAGATGTAGGAACACCCGATAACGCGCCTGCCTGGTCGCCAGATGGGACGAAGATCGCCTTTGTCTCTAGCCTCGGACCCAATCTTTCAGAAATTTATATAATGAACGCGGACGGCAGTAATCCGATCCAGATAACGCACAACGGCATACCGGACTTTGAGCCTGCCTGGTCGCCGGACGGAACGTTAATAGCTATCTCTTCAAGCAGGGACGATGGTTATGGTATTTATCTCATTTACGTGGACGGGTCCAACGAGATCAAATTGCCAGTTTATGGTGGCGGACCCGCGTGGTCACCGTAGTTGGGTTTGGCTGTAAAATAGGTGCACGAGAGATCCCCGAGTTCTTGGAGAACTCGGGGGTCTGGAGGCAACCATGAAAGTTTTCCTCAGTTCCACCTACCTTGACCTGATCGAACATCGCAAAAAACATTTCTAATCTGACTACCTATGAACCAATCAACAGCACAAATCATAGCAGAACGTTATGAAGTAATTAAATCTCTTTCAGGAGGCATGGGGATGATTTATCTCTGCAAAGACAAAGCCGATAACGACGCGCCTATTGCCCTAAAAACAATTCAGTCTAAATTTCTACCTAATTTAGACTCTCGTGAAAAATTCTTGCATGAGGCAACAATTTGGATTGAATTAGGCTGCCACCCAAACATTGTACAGGCCTACCGTGCAGAATATTTCATTCCACTTCATGAAATTTACCTTGCATTGGAATTAATACCAATTGCACCAGGGCGAAAAGATCCCTCTTTACGCTCATGGATTATTCCTAATATGCCGATGCAAATCTCAAAGGCATTAAAAATCTGTCTTGACATTACACGCGGCATGAAATTTGCATCTAAAAAAGTTCCAGGGTTAGTACATCGTGATCTAAAGCCAGAAAACATATTACTTGGACTTGACGGCACAGCCAGAATTACAGACTTCGGTCTTGTAAAAGTTCCAAACATAAAAAATAAAACTAAGAATCAAGAAAAAGCAATTGAAGGCGTAGGCACTCCACTGTATATGAGTCCCGAGCAATGGCTTGACCAACCTACATTTGCCCGTACCGATATTTATTCTTTCGGGTGCATCGTTTATGAATTACTAACTGGAAATTTAGCAGTAAATGGAAACACTACTGATAAGTTAATCCAAAACCATATTCAAGGCATGGCATTTCAAAAAGCATCTAACTTAAACGCACACTTCTCTATAAAAAGGTTCCTCATAAATTGCCTCTCTCCAAATCCAGAGAAAAGATTTCAAACATGGGAAATCGTGGAAAAAGAACTTGTAAATCTCTTCCAAGAGGTTTTAAACGTCAAAATAGAAGATGAAAGTATTGCAATTGACGTAAGTAAGCTGGGACAAATACGAAAGGGAGAATCTTTACTTGCAATTGGAAGTTCATACCTCGACATTGGAAATCCCAATGCAGCAATAGAATATTATAAACGGGCAGTTAAAATAGGCGAAGTACAGGAATATCCAGAATTAATTTCTAGCTGCATAGGAAATATCGGCATTGCGAAATTCAATCTTGGCAAATTTCAAGAAGCACTATCGTTTTATCAACAAGCTATAGAGATAGGATTAAAAAACAGGCTACTTGAAATTGTTGCATTAAATTTTGGCAACAAGGGAAATGCATTTTTTGCAATGGGGGACTTCAAGCAAGCCCAAGAACATTTCGAAAAAGTAATTCAATTAGCCGTAGAAGTTCACGACAAATATCAAGAGTTTTTATGGAAGCAAAACCTTGCAAATGTTTATTCAATAACAGGAAATGATAAACGGGCGCTGATTCTCTATCAGGAAGTATATACATTTGCAGAAAGCCAGAATAATTTATACGGCATATCCAATGCATTAGTGAACATAGGGATTGCACTTGATAGATTAGGAAATTTTTTGGATTCACAAACTTCCTTTGAAAAAGCACTACAAATAGCAGAAGAATTAGGCGACCAAAAAATATTACTCCTTGCCTTATCTGGAATCAGCCAAGTTTTTGCTCATCAAAACAAAATTGCAGAAGCAATAAAATATGGTGAAATGGCGCTTTCAATTGCAGAACGCATTAAGGACCAAAACGCAACATGCATGGCTCTTGGCAACTTAAGTACTTACTACACGGCAATTGGGGAATTTCAAAAAGCACTGCCATGTGTAAATCAGGCTATTAAGTTAGCAAAGGAAGTCAAGAACAAACAGACTGTAGCTAGAGGACACTTAACTTTAGGTTATATTATGGGGATGAATGGGAAAATATCTGAGGCAATCAATAATCTAAGGGAAGCAACTAATCTTTTCAAAGAACTTGGACTTCCTGAGTATGTAGAAGCATCAAAACTATTGCAGGAGTTAAGAAAGCAATTGGGTCTTTTGTAAAGGAGTAAATATGGCTACATTACGTGAATTAGTAAAACAATCTCTTATGGAGGGGATAAAACGGGCGAACTACAATATTAAGCACATCCAACCTGCGCCCATTAAAGCGGGATTATTTGCAGATCGTACAGAGATAGCGAATGCAGAACGTACTGCTTTAGGTATTGTACAAAGAATCAATATCCGTGCAAACAAGGGAGAGATTATGAATCGCGAAAAATTAGAAAAAATCATTGACATGGAATCTGCTCAAAGCGCATTTTTTTAGCAAGAAGTTCAATCACATTCAGTCTTGCATCAGGAAAAAATGCTTCAAAATATGTTAAAGAGGCAAGAGAATCACTAGAAATATTAAAAAAATATCCCGAATCTTGGAGCTCAGGCTTAGAGAAAAGTTTAAAAGAACTCATTGGAGAAGAATAGTTTTCAAAGGAATATTTCTATGCCATACTACCCACCCGAACCCTTCCGCATCAAAGTAACCGAATCGATTCGCCGTGCTATAATTTCTCCATGCCTTTACTCAAAGAGATTCGGGTAAAATTCTTCCAAGATGAATTTGAATTTTCAAAACACGCCGTTGACCAATCCATCTTACGCGACATCAGCGTGATTGAAATTCGGGAAGCCATAGACAACGGCGAAATCATCGAAGATTACCCTGACGACAAATACGGACCCAGTTGCCTGATAATTGGCATGACGTTATCCCAACGTCCGCTGCACATTCAATGCAGTTATCCAAGCCGTCCGCTCATCAAGATTATTACCCTTTACGAGCCAAACCCTGCGGAATGGGTTGATTACAGAGAAAGGAAATAAATCCATGAAACAAGAAAAATTGGTCGAGCAAAAAGTAACCTACACCCTGTTCAAAGATGGACAGTTCTATATTGTCGAAAACGTCCCTGCGCGCGTGGATTTCGAAACAGGCGAACAATACTTCTCTCCGCAGACCGTACAACAACTACAGCAAATCATCAAACAGCATCCAAAGCCAACCAGAGTCGTACAAACACCCGTATATAATTTTTCGTAAGTCAATCTCCGCAGTCACAATGACTTGCGGGGATTCTTATTATTTTACCAAATTGGAGATTCATGCCCACCTACCCACCCGAACCCTTCCGCATCAAAGTGACCGAATCGATTCGCCTCATCTCACCTGAAGAGCGCGAAGCGGCGCTTAAAGAAGCAGGCTATAACCTGTTCTCGATGAATGCCGAAGACATCTTCATCGACCTGCTGACCGACTCAGGCACAGGCGCGATGAGTCAGGAGCAATGGGCGGCGCTCATGCGCGGCGATGAGTCGTATGCAGGCGCGCGCTCGTATCATCGTCTCAAAGCCGCCGTGGATGACATCTTCGGCTTCAAATATTTCGTCCCCACGCATCAGGGACGCGCCGCCGAAAATATTTTGTCCGCGTGTTTGGTCAAGGAAAATCAATGGGTGCCGAGCAACATGCACTTCGACACCACCGATGCCAACATCCGCGCGCGCGGCGGGCGTCCCGCCAACCTCGTCATTGATGAAGCCTTCGACCCCGGGGATCCGCATCCGTTCAAGGGCAATATGGATCTCGCCAAACTCAAAGCCTTCATTGAAAAGGTCGGGGCGGCGAATATCCCCTTCGGAATGATGACAGTCACAAACAACGCGGGAGGCGGTCAGCCCGTCTCGATGGAAAATCTCAAAGCAGTTGCGGATGCCTACGCTTCAAACAGAATCCCGTTCTTCATCGACGCTGCGCGCTACGCCGAAAACTGCTTCTTCATCAAGCAGCGGGAACCTGGCTTTGAGCACAAGTCCGTCAAAGAGATCGCGCACGAAATGTTTGCTCTAGCCGATGGCATGACCATGTCCGCCAAAAAGGACGCGATTGTCAACATCGGCGGCTTGTTATGTTTGAACGACGAAATGCTCTTCGAGCAATTGAAAAACGAATTGATCTTGCGCGAAGGCTTCCCCACCTACGGCGGACTGGCAGGCCGCGACCTCGATGCGATGGCAGTCGGTTTATACGAAGGCTTGGATGAAGCTTATCTTTCGTATCGAATAGGTCAAACCGCCTATCTCGCCGCGCGCATCAACGAAGCAGGCATTCCCACCATCCAACCCGCAGGCGGTCATGCCGTTTATATAGATGTACTGGCAATTGTTCCACACATCCCCCAATCGGAATTTCCCGCGCAAGCCATGGCAGTCGAACTATATCGCGAGGGAGCGATCCGTGGCTGTGAAATCGGTTCGGTCATGTTCGCCCACCACGATCCCGACACTGGCAAAATGATCTACCCCAAACTCGAACTGTTGCGTCTCGCCATCCCCCGCCGCACCTACACCCAAAGTCACATGGATTACGTCGCCGATTGCGCCGCGAGAATCAAAGCGCGTGCTGACAAAGTGAAGGGATATAAATTCACCTACGCACCTGAATTGTTGAGGCACTTCACCGCAAGATTCGAACCGCTATAATTTCACATGTCTTTGCGAGGAGGGCGCCTTTTCGACAAAGTAATCTCCTCGTCATATAGCGGATTGCTTCGTCGCTATCGCTCCTCGAAAAGACATAATCAAAACATGACTCGCTGGATCAACCCACTCCCCGTACAAATCCCCGCCTCCTTCGCGGACCTTGGCCTGCCCCCGCTTATCGCGCAGACTCTGCTCCGACGCGGGATCAGTTCTCCCGAAGAAGCTGAAGCGTTTTTGCATCCTGATGCGATTCCGCCAATACCTTTTCCAGATATTGAAACTGCGCTGCGGCGCATTATACTGGCTATACGCAAAGGCGAAATCATCTGCGTCTGGGGTGACTTTGATGTGGACGGACAAACATCTACTGCCCTGCTGGTGGAAACACTGCAATCTCTGGGTGCGCAGGTCCTCTATTACATCCCGATCCGCGGTAAAGAGAGTCACGGCGTTCACACCGAAAGCCTCAAACCGATCATTGCTAATGGGGCAAAGTTAATCGTCACTTGCGACACAGGCATTACCGCCCACGAAGCGGTTGAGTACGCCAACTCGCGCGGCGTGGATGTGGTCATCACCGACCATCACGATTTAGGCGAGACATTACCAAACGCAGTTGCAATCGTCAATCCAAAATTATTGCCAAAAAATCATCCGCTTGCAAATTTGGCGGGTGTTGGGGTTGCTTATAAATTGGCGGAGGCGTTATTAGACGGTGGACGATGGACGATGGACGATGAAACACGGTCTACGGTCAACGGTCTATCGTCCGATGATTTACTCGATCTCGTCGCCCTGGGCCTCATCGCCGACGTTGCCTTGCTCAAAGGTGAAACACGCTCTCTCGCACAAAAAGGGATTGAAGCATTAAGAGAAACAAAGAGGTTGGGATTAAAAGTCATTGCAGAACTTTCAGGCACCAATCTTGAAACGCTGACCGAAGAAACCATTGGCTTTACCTTCGCGCCGCGATTAAATGCGCTTGGCAGATTAGGCGATGCAAATCCCGCCGTGGAATTATTACTCACACAAGATCCTGCGCGAGCGCGAGTGTTGGCCACGCAAATCGAAGGGCTCAACGCGCAACGCCGCTTATTGACGAGTCAAGTTTACGAAGCGGCAGAGGCGCAACTCAAAGCCAACCCCGATCTACTAAGCGAACCTGCAATCATATTATCCCATCCCAACTGGCCTGGCGGCGTGGTGGGAATTGTCGCCAACAAACTTGTTGACCGTTATCACAAGCCCGCGATCCTCTTAAACGAATCAGAAGACGGCATCCTGCGCGGGTCGGCACGTTCCGTTGAAGGATTGCATATCACGGATGCCATTGCCACACAAAAAGATATCCTGCGCGGATTTGGCGGTCATCCCATGGCAGCGGGCATGGCATTTGATGCGGATAAATTAACTGAGTTTCGCAGAGGTCTTGGCAAAGCCATCGAAAAGCAATTGGGGGAGGTTGTTTTTGAAGAATCCACTTTGCAAATAGATGCGTGGCTTGAATTTGACGAACTCACCCTTGAATTGGCAAATTCATTGGAAATGCTCGCGCCTTTCGGAGCAGGAAATCCAGCACTGACTTTGGCTTCGCGCAGTGTGCAGTTGAAATCCGTTTCGACGATTGGAAAAACAAAAGAACACCTGCGCTTACATATTGAAGATGAAAGTGGAAATATGCAAAGCATTTTATGGTGGGGCGGCGCAGGTGAAGAATTGCCTGAGCAAGGAAGAAAATTCGATGTTGCTTATTCTTTACGCGCCAGTTCTTATCGCGGACAAAAGCAAGTCACATTACAGTTTGGGGAATTTAGGATCACACGCGATGCGGAAAAGCCTCTTGAAGTTCAGAAATCAAAATTAGTGATTAGAGATTGGAGAGTAGAGAGCAGTAAGTTCGATACATTAGAACCGAATGTATTAATTTGGTCTGAGGGAAGCGAAAAGGCTAAAGGCAAATCTCGATTCGAATTAAAGAAAACTGATGAGCTTGCAATTTACACGACCCCCCCATCGCCAGTTGAGCTGCGGAAGGCTTTGGAGATCGTCAAACCAAAAACAGTTTATATTCTTGCAATTCCACCCACTGAAGAAAAGCCTAATGACTTTTTGAATCGTTTAACAGGCTTATGTAAATATGCGCTCAATCAACACCGCGGTAAAGTGACCGTCCATGAACTGGCGGCGGCCATGGCTTCACGCGAGAGTGGAATTCAAATTGGGTTGGAATGGCTGGCCGCGGGAGGTCAGCTGACAGTGGAATTTGAGGAAGACCAGATTAGTTTATCGGGAGAAAAGCAGGAGAAAAATCCATACCTGCAGGCGGAATTATTCATTGCCTTGAAAGGTATACTCAATGAAACATCTGCATATCGGAAATATTTTGCAAGCGCTGATCTAAAAACACTTTTCTAAAATGAAACCTGAGATCATTTCCTGGTTACTCGAAGGAGACCCGTCCATTCGCTGGCAGGTCCAACGGGACTTGTTGAATTCATCCCCTTCAAAGTATGAAACAGAACGCAGGAAGATCGCCAAGGAAGGCTGGGGCGCGCGCTTGCTTGCATTGCAAGATGCGGACGGAAAATGGGGTGGCGGAATCTATGGCCCGAAGTGGACATCCACAACCTATACCATGCTGACCCTGCGTCAACTGGGATTGCCGCCGAATAATCCGCAGGCGAAACGAGCCTGCAAACTATTTCTCGATAAAGGCATTTACACAGACGGGGGCATCAACTTCTTTTCATACTCCTTGAAATACAGCGAGACCTGTGTCACTGGGATGATCCTCGCTTTGCTGGCTTATTTTCGTTACCCAGATGAGTATATTCATTCCATTGCTTCATATTTGATGAACCAGCAAATGCCCGATGGCGGCTGGAATTGCGATTCATACAAGGGCGCGACACATTCATCCTTTCACACAACGATCTCAGCTCTAGAGGGATTGTATGAATATGAGCGTTTGTTTCCCGAAAAGAATAAGGTGATCAGAAAATTCCGCGCCCGTGGACACGAATTCCTGCTCGCGCACCGTTTGTATAAATCTCACCGAACAGGCCAAGTCTTCGACGCAAAGATGACGAGCATGCCCTTCCCTCCCCGCTGGAAATATGACTTTATCCGCGCGCTGGATTACTTCCGCGTTTGCGATGCACCGCGCGATGAACGGATGTCCGATGCACTTGAACTCCTGCAAAAGAAACAAAAGAAGGATGGACTCTGGACGTTGAATAGCGGCATGTCTGGAAGGAAATATTTTGACTTGGAAAAGGCCGGTCAACCCAGCAGGTGGAATACCCTGCGAGCGTTGAGAATATTGAAGTGGTGGAATGCCAAAAGTAATGAATGATTCAGAAAACAGATTCAATTTCAGTTAAATAAAGAAGCGTGACCTACTGATATTAATGGGGCAATCCCAACTCCTGCAACTTCTCTTTGGTCGGCACACCCTTCTCATCCCAGCCGCGCAATTTATAGAACTCAGGCAGCATCTTGTCGAGTTGGACAACCATGCCTTTGGCGGGACCATCGGGCAACGGCTCGTGCAACATGCGATGCGGAAGTGTATCTTCCGTTGAACCCGCTTTGATGAGGAACATGCGCTCGAGGTTGTAAACACGCTCGGCAGCAAGCATCACTTCTTCGGGAGTGTAGCCCGCGCCTGTGGTGAGATTCATCATCTCGGAGAGGCGCTCGGGCCAGACCATACGCTCCTTGCTAAACACATAACGAATGGCGAGGAAGACACACAAGCCAGCGCTATCAATGAGGGTAAATGAATCTTCAAAGCGTTTGACGAGTTCGGCTTTGCCATCGGTTGTGAGTGGATTCTCTTTGACAGGCACGCCGAAGACTTCTTCATAAGCCACATCGCCTTCCATGTGTGAAGCGCCTTTGTTGGACGTGGCATACAGCAAGCCCATGCCTTGCGAACCGCGCGGATCATAGCCAGGGAATTCCTGTTTACGCGCGGTGACTGCAATTTCGGGATGACCGTATTTTTCAGCGAGGCGATAACTGCCTTGCGCGAGGTCATTCCCAAAACCTTCACGATACGCCATCTTCTTGATCATCGCGATCATCGCGTCGTGGTCGCCGAAAGGCAGAGGCATTCCGATAATTTCTTCGGAGATATAACCCTTTTCATACATTTCCATCGCGGCGGCAATGGTCATGCCTGTCGTGATCGTATCCATGCCGTATTCGTTGCACAGATAATTCGCTTTTGTGAGCGCGGCGAGATTGCTCACGCCGCAGCCCGTGCCAAGCGATGAGATCGTTTCATATTCCGGGCCTTCACCCTTGCCCTTGTATGGGCCATCCGGCACTTCGGTGAGTCGTCCGCACGAAATGGGGCAGCGATAACAAGGCACATGCTTGATCAGGAATTGTTCCTTGAGCGCAATGCCATCAATTTTATCGGTGTGCTCAAACGTGCCTTGCAAAAAATTTCGCGTGGGCAAAATTCCGAGCGTGTTGGTCACTTGCGGCACATAGGCCGTGCCATAAATACGCAGGTTCGAGCCTTTCTTAATATCCACGCCCACATCCTTGGATGTGGTCACGCTCAACTCGCGCATGCCTTCAGGATTATGCAGCGGCGGGTTTTTATTCCCCATCGCAACCACGGCTTTGAGCTTCTTGCTTCCCATCACCGCGCCCACACCAGAACGAGCTGCCGCGCGATTCTTATCGTTCATGATGGCTGCCATCAACGTGAGGTTTTCTCCCGCAGGACCGATACATGCGACTCTCGCTTCGTTGGATGTTTCTGCCTTGAGGATATCTGTAGTCTCAGGCACTTCCTTCCCCCAAACATGCGCCGCAGACCTGACCTCAACCTGATACTCGTTTATGTAAACATAGACTGGCTCTGAGGATTTTCCCTCAAAGATGAACATATCGAAGCCTGTGCGTTTCATCCATGTCGGAAATTCGCCGCCCGAATTGGAGTGCGCCAGAGCCCCCGTCAGCGGTGACTTGGTCACAACCATGTAGCGGTTGCCTGTCGGAGCAGGCGTTGCTGTCAGCGGGCCTGTGGCAAAGATCAACACATTTTCAGGCGAGAGCGCATCAGCCATTGGATCCATTTCATTATAGAGATAATGAATCGCCCATCCGCGCCCCCCGAGATAATCACGCGCAATCTTGGGGTCTACATCTTCCTGCGTTACTTTTTTGGTGGTGAGGTTTACACGTAGAATTTTGAGATGCCAGCCGTACATGGGAAACTCCTGTGGGGAAATGATAAATTATGTAGGATGAAGGATGATAAAGGTCGAAGGTCGAGAGTCAAAGGTCTTCTCCTTCGTGTCCTTCGTGTTTTAAGATTTAACCGCCAGCGATTGCCGAAAAAGCCGTGACCATGTCGCCTTCTTTGAGCGGGGTGTTCATATCAACGGTCAAGCCATTCAGTACTATAACACTTGTATCATCGAGCGGAATGTCAAAACGTGAAATCGCGTCGTAGACTGATGTCCCATCTGGGACATCAATT
This sequence comes from Anaerolineales bacterium, assembly GCA_030680795.1. Classification (GTDB taxonomy): domain Bacteria; phylum Chloroflexota; class Anaerolineae; order Anaerolineales; family Villigracilaceae; genus Villigracilis. The sequence continues at coordinate 48,422 of JAUXUL010000033.1, forward strand.
TCAACCACCCCGTTTTTTGCTTCGGGTGGAAGTTGGTCACGGTAGTTGGCGATCAGTTTGACGTGGATCATCATTGGCTGGATTCTAGCATGAAAGGCAAAAGGTCGAAGATCAAAAGTTAAAGGTCTTTTCCCTCGTAACCCTTTGTACCCTTCATGATAAAGAGATAAAATAAACTCATGAAAAGACAACTCCCCTATCACGGCTGGTGCTTTGTGTGCGGACATGACAACCCGCACAGTATTGGTCTCACCTGGTTTGTAGATGATGACGGAATTATGACCTCCGAATTCACATTGAATGAGGCGCAGCAAGGTCCGCCGGGACATGCACATGGAGGTGCATCTGCGGCGATACTAGACGAAGCCATGGGACTCGTCGTCTGGGCGGCCGGACTTAAAGTGGCGGCTGTCAATTTGGAGATCAATTATCACAAGCCGCTTCCGTTGAATCAACCGCTGACTCTCGAAGCACGTATCACTCAAATGGATGAGAGGAAAATATTTTCGACGGGAGAAATCAAATTGACAGACTCAACTGTCGCCGTGAGTGGACGCGGGATCTACGTCGCGGCACCGAAGCTATTTGAGCAAGTCCGACTGACAGGATAGGGATAAATGAAAAGAGTCCATTTTCTGGTTATCACGGTGTTTTTGAGCGCCTGCGCTGCTCTGCGCGCACCAACACCGACATCCACCCCAACAACAGTAATTCCACTGATTCTGCTTGTTGAGGAGAATCCATACAGACCACAACTTGAAGATACGAGTTTAAGCATAGCAGGGATAGAACTGACAAGCATCAATTTACTGGAACGCTTTGACTTAGATCCTTTTCGTGTGCAGTTAAGGTTATCAGGCTCGCTGCCAAGTGTGTGCAATGAATTACGAATAGAGGTGGCGCCCCCGAATGAGAATTTTCAGGTCGTCATGGAAGTGTACAGCCTGGCGAATCCAAATATCCGATGCGAGCATGTTCTTCAACAATTTGAAGCCAGCATTCTTCTGGGCGTATATTCCACAGGGCGTTATACCGTTTGGGTCAACGAAGGCTTGGTCGGCGACTTCATCATGTATTGATGGAACTTTCCAGGCTCTTTGATCGTCAGGAAATAAAATGGAAACAGTCATGAAACGAATTTTATTTGCCATCCCCATTTTGATCCTTGCTATAAGCACCTGCAGACCTGCTGAACCTCCTGCTATGGATCAACCCGTCACCAGCGAAACCCCGTCCGCGCCGCAAACAGGTGGTTTCATCCCCAGTCCTGCTGATTCAAACCTGATGCGCAGCGAAGTGTATCTTGATTCAACAGAACTGCTCAGCATGGAAAGTTATCCACTGCAATTTGCGCTGGTACTCAAAGGCAATCTGCCCACGCCCTGCCATCAATTACGCGTGTCGGTCAGCCCACCAGGTACAGATAATAAAGTCAAAGTGGGTGTTTACTCTGTATCCAATCCAGATGGAATGTGTGCGCAGGTTCTTGAACCTTTTGAAATTAATTTCCCGCTGGGGAGATTCCCCGAAGGCAGGTACACGCTTTGGGTAAATGGTGAAATGGTCGCAGGGTTTCAATCATAGACTCTCATACCATTATTGACTAAGTATCTGCGAGAGGAATAATTTTGTTCGTTCCTCTTTCGGATCCTGGAATATTTCTTCAGGGGCGCCGCTTTCCACAATTTGTCCCTGATCAAAAAAGAACATGCGGTCGGCAACGGCACGCGCGAAGCCCATCTCATGCGTCACGACGAGCATGGTCATACCTGATTTAGCCAAATCAACCATCACATCCAATACTTCCTTGATCATTTCAGGATCAAGCGCCGAGGTTGGTTCATCAAACAGCATAATTTTGGGTTGCATGGCAAGCGCGCGCGCAATGGCTACTCTTTGCTGTTGACCACCCGATAGTTGGCCGGGAAATTTTTCTGCCTGTTCGGGAATACCAACCCGCTCCAATAATTCATTGGCAATCTCCTCGGCTTTTTCCTGAGGCCATTTTCGCACCCAAACAGGCGCAAGGACAATATTCTGCATAACAGTCAAATGAGGAAACAGATTGAATTGTTGAAATACCATTCCTGTTTCCATTCGTACTTGTTCGATGTTCCGCACATCATGGCTCAACTCAATGCCATCCACCACGATCTGGCCGCGCTGATGTACCTCCAGCCGGTTAATCGTCCGAATGAACGTGGATTTACCAGAACCTGACGGACCAAATATAACGACAACTTCCCGTTTCTTCACATCCATATTTATCCCCTTTAAGGCGTGAAATTTACCGTACCACTTGTGGACATCTCGCGCCACAATAATTGATTCATTATCCTGTGACATTGTTTCTCCTTATCTTAACGCACACCAACGCCCAGCGTTTTTTCCAATTTCAAACTAGCTTGCGACATAAAATAACTAAACACCCAAAATATTAGGGCAATAAATATATACATCTCTGCCTGCAACCGTACAAATTCGGGATCAGATCCCAGAATAGATTTGCCAATGCCCAGCAAATCATTAATTCCTACAATTACAACCAGAGTAGTGTCCTTAAATAGGGAAATGAACTGGCCAACAATTGATGGAATAACTGCCCGCAAGGCTTGGGGGAGCACAATCAATACCATTGTTTGAAAATTGTTTAATCCGATTGCTCTTGCCGCCTCAATTTGACCGGGGGGAATAGACTGTAGTCCGCCGCGAACATTCTCAGCCATATACGCGGCGCTAAAAACGGTCATCCCTATCAATGCGCGCAAGACACGATCAATCCGCGATTCCGCGGGCAAAAAAAGGGCTAATATGATCGAAAACATGAATAATATCGTGATCAATGGAACACCACGAATAACTTCGATGAACAATATTGAAAATATCTTTACTACCGGCAGAGACGATCTTCGTCCGAGGGCCAGAAGAACACCAATTGGAAATGATAATACTATCCCTCCAACCGCGAGCAAGAGAGTAACAAGTAAACCACCCCAAACAGTGGTTTCAACCTTGGGCAGGAATGGAATCCCTTCAAAACCAGGCAAGAGAACCAAAACAATCAGAGATGAAACAAATATCCAAAGTGTAATTACATGCTGTCCATTTACAATCTTGTTCTTTCCTATGAGATACCCCAAATAGATTAGAACAGGATTTATCAAGAACGCCGCACGCACACCCAAAGTAATTGTGGCGGTTTCCAATGGAACAATCGCGAAGATACCGAGCAAAATAGCCAAGAAAATTGCGAAGGCTTTGACATATTTCTCCCAGACCCCCCAGGACATCCCAATTAGAAACATTATCAACCAAAGGCTCAACCCCGGACGCCACATTTGATCGCGAGGATACTGACCGATTAGATACAACAAAGGAGCGCCAACAACCGGTCTCCAGTCAGCTGTAGTAAACACCCATGATAATACACTGGCGGCAGCAAAGTAAATAATTGACAACGAAATCAATGTCAAAAGTGAGTTGAACCAATTACTGAAAAGGTTCTTTATCAACCAGGCGACGGGACCCGGTGGATCAGGAGGACTTTGTGTATTGGGTTTTACGATCATTGCTACCTTTCCACAAACTGGATCCTACGATTATAAATATTCAAGATAAAGGATGTTATAAGGCTCAGCATCAGGTATGTGACCATGACCATGATAAACACTGGGACGGCGCGGCCAGCCTGATTGATTGTTACTTTTCCAATTGCGAACAGGTCTTGATAACCAATGGCAAGCGCCAAACTTGAGTTCTTGGTCAAATTCAGATACTGACTAATCAAGGGAGGAATAATTATTCGCATGGCTTGTGGGATAACGATCAACCTAAGTACATGGGTTTTCCTCAAGCCCACTGCTCTTGCAGCCTCAGTTTGGCCAAGCTGCACTGCTTGTATCCCTCCTCGAATAACTTCTGCAATAAATGCCGCTGTATAAGTTGTTAGCCCGACCAGTATTGCGCCAAATTCAGGCGTCAGACGCATTCCATTTTTATAATTAAACCCCTCCAATACCGGCACATCCAGCCAGATGGGATTGCCACCCGCAGCAAACCAACCAATCAAAGGAAAAATAATGAGCAATCCAAAGGCTATCGGAACATAATAGGTCTCGCGGCCTGTCCGCTCACGGATTCGTATCAATATATTCCAAGCCAGGATCGCAAGAACCAATCCGCCAATCAATAATCCGAGGAAAATATTTCCAGTTTCGGTAAGCCGGGGCCAGGTTAGATAAAGGCCTCTTAAATTCAGATAAATGGGGCCGGGAAGTACGATACTGTCTTTTACGGAGGGCAAGCGATTAAAAACAGCAAAATACCAAAGAAACAACAATACAAGCAGGGGAATATTCCGATGAAATTCGATATATGCGACAGCCAGGCGGTTAAATAACCAATTTGATGACAGGCGCGCCAATCCAATAATAAACCCCAATACCGTGGCAAAAATAATTCCGATGACAGACACGTTTAATGTATTTACCAGCCCAACGAGAAAAGCCCTGCCAAAAGACATGGTTGGGTCATATGGAATTGTAGATTCCGAAATTGGAAAGCCAGCGGGTTCGCTTAAGAACTTATACGATAATGATATCCCGCGCTGTTGGGTTATCTCTGTAAAATTTTCAGCCATCCAATATAACAAACCAAGCACAACGATCGAAGAGATGATTTGCGTCGCTGCACTCAAATAGCGTTCATCACGCCAAACGGGTATTTTTTCTTTAGCTTGAATATTGGCAGCCATAATTTTGTATATCTGTCATTGAAATTGTGCGCAGCCCAACCAGGACTGCGCACAATTCATCAGGTTTACTAATATTCAATTATTTGATCGCGGGGGCGACGAGCCAGCCGCCGTTGATGCCGAGATTGTTTGGGCCGCGGTCCAACACGAAGACACCATCAGCACCAAAGTAACGATTATAAATTTCGCCATAGTTACCGACTGCAGTAATGGCATTTGCCAAGGCGGAAGCATCGACACCCAATTGGGTGTAACCCCAGTCGCCCTCTACCCCCAGCAATGCGCGAACATCACCATTTTGGCTGGATTTCATCTCTTCCACATTCGCAGAAGTAATGCCGAATTCCTCAGCTGTGATCAAAGACCACATGACGGTCTTGACAAGATCAAACCACTGGTCATCACCAGCCGGAACGGCAGGAGTCAAGTATTCCTTTGAAATAGTGAAACCAAGTAATTTGTGAGCGGCAGGGTCCTGAAGACCGACGCGGATAGCCGCTAACTGCGAGGCATCACTCGTAGCGACGTCACAACGTCCTTCATCATAAGCGCTGTAAACCGAAGCCGTATCTTCAAAGGTGACGGCTTCATAAGTAAGGCCGGCATCAGCGAAGGCAGAAGCCAGGTTCTTTTCGGTGGTCGTGCCTGTGGTCACACAAACGGTTGCGCCATCCATATCTTTGAGTGTATTAATACCACTGTCACTACCGACTATGAAGGTCTGACCGTCATAGAACATCGTAACTGTAAAGTTGCCCCATTCCGCATCACGTTTCGAGTTCCATGTGACGTTGCGAGAAAGCAAGTCAACTTCGCCCGTTTGAAGCGCGGGTCCACGATCAGCGGCGGTCAACGGAACGAACTCGACTGCTGTCGGGTCGCCTAGCACAGCGGCGGCAACTGCACGGCAGAGATCAGTATCGAAGCCGACATTATTTCCGTTATCATCCAGGTAGCCGAAACCAAGCAAATCAGTTCGCCCACCACAGACCAGCTTGCCGCGCTCCTTCACACGGGCAAGGATGGTTCCATATCCTTGTGGCTGAGTAATGATGGTTTCGCCCGGAACTTCAACGATAACTGTTTCCACAACAGTCACAGGCTCAACGCCAGTTGAAGCAGGGGCGCCACCACAGGCAGCAAGTACAAGACTTGCTACGATCAACATTGATACGATCCATAAAGTTTTACGCATTTCTCCTCCTTGAGAAATTAGGTTTGAATGGATAAGAAGTAGTTTGGAAACTCCGAGATCCTCACAGCCTCTTATCCCATCCATTGCTTTTACTTCATTTTTTATAATTAATCAAGTTAAATACCAAGGCTCCACATGCCCAATCAAAACAAATACACTATCAGGACTTTCGCTTGTCATTCTCCCGAAGGACACACCTGTGCTGCAACACACCTCGCTAACGCTCAGGGCGACATGAAAAGGCGAGGCTGAGCGAAAGTCTTGATAGTATTAAGATCAACCCATTCTACTGATATTTCCAATTCGCGCCTGTACCAACTGCGCCAGATCGTTCACGCCCAATTGAATATTCAAGCCACGCTGACCGCCAGAGACGTAAATCTCATCGAAGGTTTGCGCGGCAGAATCAATCACCACTTGAAAACCCTTGTTGATCAAAGCCAATCCTGAAATTCCGCCAGCCTGCAAGCCTGTCATAGATTCTGCTTCACGCTCGCTCGGCAGGTGCATTTTCTTCTCCCCCAAAAACGAGGCCAGCAATTTCAAATCCACCACGCGCGGAGCGGGGACCACCGCCAGCACGGGCTTCCCTTTTTCACACACGGTAACAATGGTCTTAAAGACCTGTTCCGCAGGCACGCCCATAAATTGAGCCGCCTCCAGCGCGCCAATTTTTTCGGCGGGCAAATCATGCGCCGCATACTTCACCTTACGCGCGTCCAAAAATCTTGTGACATTATTTGTGACAGACATCTGATATAAAATCCTGTACAATTATAAACACAAAGGAGGCTGATATGTCCAGCGAGGAACAGGATAGGCTCAAAAAACTTCGCGACAGGCAACTTCAGGCGCGTGATCCGCTTGCCAGACAGCGCAATTTCCAACACAACAGTTCCACCAAAGAAAAACGCATGCGCAAACCGTTCTCCCTGTCCAAGGCATGGAAAGACATCCCCCACATCTTCAAATCCCCGTTCTACGGTCTTCTTCTCGGCGTCAGTGTGGTCTTCGTCCTCCCAACAATCTGGGACTCACCCTATGCAATTATCGTCGGCGCAGGCGCGACCCTCCTACTCATTATATTGGGATTGATCCTCGGCAACTCGCTCGATATCCGCGACAGGATCAGAGACAACCTCAAGTAAGCAGACACAAGCGCTTCGCACATAACACTTCCCCCTTCGGGGACGATGCGACACGGCTCAGTGCAAGCCTGAAATCTGGTTCAGCACAACAAACATTTTCCACACTCACATATTGGAGGCAAAATGATCAGCACGGAAACCTTATCCCGATTCAGTTTATTCAACGCGCTCCCTGAATCACTGCTCAAAGAGATGGCCGCCATCTGCAAGGAGGCTTCTTTCAAAAAAGGAGATTTCGTCTTCCGCGAAGGCGAAAAGGCAGACAAGTTACACTTTCTATTAGATGGGAGCATTGCCTTGCGAGTGAAACTGACCTCGCGCCCGGAGAGCGTTACCGTGTCCTTTGTGTCATCGCCATTTCAAAGTTTTGGCTGGTCTGGCGTGGTGCCGCCTTATCACTACACAGCCAGCGCCGAATGTGACGAGGACTCAAACCTGCTTATCATTCCTGCCGAACCATTCATGAAATTACTGGAATTGAATCCCGAAGCTGGATTCAAGGTCATGCAGCGCATCACAGTCATCATCGCAGACCGTTTAAGGAACAGCCGGCAGGCGTTGTTGAAAACCATGTAGCCCTCACCTTGCCCTCTCCCAATGGGAGAGGGCAATCCCTTTCAGATTAGTAAAAATCATCAGGAAACAGGAGCAGGCGCGGGGGAGAAGGAAGCGGCGCATCCTGTTTTCGATTCTTTAAACCTGCGTAGTACAATTACCTGAATGAAATCAGCAGTGGCCGCGATCCCCCTCGAAAAACTTCTCGAGCAGCTTCCCGAAACTTACAGTGTAACGGATCGGGAATTGGTCACGCGCGCCTATCAGGTGGCAGAGGCAGCACATCGAATGCAAAAACGGCATTCGGGTGAGCCGTACATTAATCACTGTATCGCCGTCGCCAGCCTGCTTGCGGATTTGAAAGTGCCGCCTGAAGTTGTTGCGGCAGGGCTTCTGCATGACACTGTGGAGGATACCTCCATCACGCTGGCGGATATTCGGCGCGAGTTTGGAGATACGGTAAAAATCCTTGTGGATGGTGTCACAAAGCTGACACATTTGCCGCGCGTCTCACGCGGTGATCAACATGCCGAAAATGACAATAACGGTAATGAGATCGAAGAGCAGTCCACTGAACCCGCTTTGCCGGGGCGCAAGGAAGATATCGTTTCTGAAACTTTACGCAAAACCTTTCTTGCCATGGGTGAAGATGTGCGCGTGGTGCTGATCAAACTGGCAGACCGTTTACACAATATGCGCACGCTTGGTTACATGCCGGAACACAAGCGAAAACGAATCGCGCGCGAAACATTGGATATTTTTGCGCCGCTCGCAAACCGGCTCGGTATCTGGCAGATCAAGTGGGAATTGGAAGACCTCGGCTTTCGCCATGTGAACCCTGAAAAATATAAAGAGATCGCGGAACTACTGACCGAAAAAAGGCCAGACCGTGAAGCGCACCTTGAAACGATCAAAGAAAACCTTGTAAAACTGCTTGAAAAAAATAACATCAAAGCCGAAATCAGCGGGCGTCCCAAACATATTTATTCGATTTACAAAAAGATGCAGAAGAAAGACAAACCATTTAATATGGTACACGACGTACGCGCCGTGCGGCTGATCGTGCCGGATATTCCATCCTGCTATGCCGCGCTGGGGGTGATCCATACCACCTGGCGTCCGATCCCCGGTGAATTTGACGATTACATCGCCGCGCCAAAGGATAATTTTTATCAATCGCTGCATACGGCTGTCATGCATGATGACAAGCGCGCGCTGGAAGTGCAGATCCGCACTAGCGAGATGCACCTGAATGCGGAATATGGCATCGCCGCGCATTGGCGCTATAAAGAAGGCACAAAACATTCCGATAAGAATTACGAGCAGCGCATCAACTCACTGCGCTCGATGATGGAATGGCGTTCAGATGTGAACGATGCCGCCGAATTCGTCGAATCCATGCGCAGTGATGTGTTCCAGGACCGTGTCTACATCTTCACCCCGCGCGGAGACATCATTGACCTGCCGGCCGGCTGCACACCGATTGATTTCGCTTATCACGTCCACACAGACATCGGTCATCGCTGCCGCGGGGCGCGGGTCAATGGAAAACTTGTGCCGTTGTATCAGGAATTAAAGACCGGGGATCAGGTTGAAATACTGACTGCCAAGCGGGGTGGACCGAGCCGCGATTGGCTGAATGCCAACCTTGGGCTTGTGCGCACTTCACGCGCGCGCTCGAAGATCATGGTCTGGTTCAAAAGGCAGGAGGATGAACAAAACCTCGCGCATGGACGCACTACGTTCGAGCGCGAACTGCAAAGGCTCGGTATCAGTGAGATCAACTTTGAAAAGATGGCGCGTGATCTCGGTTACAAAACCCCGGATGAAATGTTCATTGCGCTAGGCTGCGGCGACCTGTCCATCAGCAAGATCATCAGACAGTTCTCACAAACTGAAGAGGTGGAGGATATCCTTGCGGCAGGCAGGCCCATTGCACAGACCTCAGCCACAGACGCAATAGAAGTAGTCGGGCTTAAAGGGATGCTCTCCAACATGGCGCGCTGCTGCCATCCCATGCCCGGCGACCAGATCGTTGGCTTCATTACGCGCGGACGCGGCGCAACCGTCCACAGGCAGGACTGTCCCAATATATTACAAACAAAAGACCGCGAACGTTTGCTGCAAGTGGACTGGGGGCATTTGGAACGAACCTATCCTGTGTCGGTCAAGATCAAAGCATACGACCGTCAGGGGTTGATGGGCGACATCTCGACCCTGCTCACGGATGAAAACATCAACATCGCCAATGTTACCGTAAACGTCAATAGCAGCATGGCCGATCTGCATTTAATTATTGAAGTCAAAGACCTTACACAGTTGAGCCGCATTCTGACCCGCATAGAAAATTTACCGAATGTAATGGAAGCGCATCGGATGAGGCCCGGGTAATAGTGACTCCACTGAAAAAACCGATTAAACACAAAGGTCGCGAAGGAACACGAAAAAAAACCTTTGTGCAGAAGACTCAATAATGCAATGGTATAATCCCGCCGCTTCGGGATATGATCTCAGTCAATGAAGCGCGCGAGCGCATCCTCTCACATTTTCAAACCACCGCAACGGAACGCATTGCGCTGATTGCGTGCGCAAAGCGTGTACTGGTAGTGAACCTCACCGCCGCGCACGACCTCCCCCTCTTCGACAACTCAGCCATGGACGGATTCGCCATCCGCGCAGAAGACACATCCGCTTCAAACTTAACTTTGAGCGTGGTCGCTGACATCCCGGCAGGCTCATCGCCGACGGTGATTCTCGCGCGAGGTCAAGCCGCACGAATCATGACAGGCGCACAAATGCCTGAAGGCGCAAACGCCGTCATCCCCGTAGAAGATACAGACTTCAACCATCGCGAAGCCGGCACACCCGCCCCGAAGTCCATTTCATTTGCAAAGATAATCGAAACTGGAGATAACGTCCGTCCGCGCGGGATGGATATTCACACAGGCGAAATCGTCCTGCGAAAGGGACAGACTCTCAAGCCGCAAGACCTCGGTCTGCTGGCCATGCTTGGAATTGGGAATGTGCAGGTTTATAAAAAGCCGCGCGTGGCTCTGCTTTCTTCGGGCGATGAACTGTTGGAAGTGGACGCCCCGCTTGAATCAGGCAAGATGCGCGATTCAAATTCATACACGCTGGCAGCACTGATCGAAAGCGCGGGGGGAGAAGTTTTACGGCTTGGTGTTGCAAAAGACACACGCGCATCAGTGGAGGCCCTCCTGCAAAAAGCCATCCGCGAAGATGTGGATTTCATCCTCTCTTCTGCGGGCGTGAGCGTGGGCGCGTTTGACTTTGTGAAAGAAGTGATCGAATCCAAAGGCGTATTGGATTTCTGGCGCGTGAACATGCGCCCGGGCAAACCGCTTGCGTTCGGCGAATATCTCGATAAGCCATTCATCGGTTTGCCTGGAAATCCTGTTTCGGCATTCGTTGGGTTTGAGATTTTCGTACGCCAGGTGATCGAGAAGTTGAGCGGCAAATTGGACGGAAGCAGGCGCAAGATTAATGTCAGATGCGAAGAGGAAATTGAGTCGGATGGACGGGAGAGCTATCTGCGCGCAAAAATCCACGAAGAAAATGGTGTCCTCGTCGCCAGCCTAACGGGTCATCAGGGTTCTGGAAATCTGCTCTCATTGGTACAGGCGGATGCTTTACTTATTATCCCCGCTGGTGTAAAATGCGTGCCTGCTGGTCAGGAAGCAGAGGCTTACCTGCTATGAGGAAACATGAATAAAGTGTTGTACCGCGCATCTCTTGCGCTTGTTATCATCGGTTTGCTGGTATCGATTTATATGACGGTTTACAAGGTCACGTCCAACGAGGGCATGTGCCTGGGTTCAGGCGATTGCTCGACCGTGAACGCCAGCCGCTACTCAGAGGTGAACGGAATTCCTGTGGCGGTGCTCGGCATTCTTGGCTATGCGGCGATCCTGGCTGTGCAATTATTCGAGCGCCGCAATTCGTTCTTCAAACAAAACGGCACGCTGATAATCTTTGGCATGGCGCTGGCCGGTTTTATTTTTACCGTCTGGCTGGTTTATGTTGAGCTCGTCTTATTGAAAGCCATCTGTCCGTTCTGTGTCACATCACAGGTTGCAATGACCTTCATTTTTATAATTGCCGTCATGCGCCTGTTCAAAGACCCCCAATCTTAGGAGGAAGTCAACATGCCCCGCATTAAATGTCATTATATAGATTGCGTGTTCGTGGACGAAGGTTATTGCTCTGCCGCGGCGGTGGAATTAGACCCGGATACCGGCTGCGCCACCTACTCCCCCTCGGAAGCCGCCGTAGTTAAAGACGCTGACTGGGATGAAGAAGACGAAGAATGGGAGGAAGAAGAATCCGACGAAGACGACGATGAATGGCTCGACGACGAAGACGAATTCTAGTCCTTCGACCAGCTCAGGACCGCTTCTTTTTTAACTGAAAATTGAATCCTACGAATAAAGCCTTCTCTGCGCGAGGAGGTTTTTTGATTCTATGTGGAGATTGAGGATTGGAGATTAGTGATTGGTAATTGGTAAGTGGTAATTAGGGGTCGAGAGGGGATTTGACGGCGAGGCCGCCGCGTTGTAATACATGAGTGTAGATCATTGTGGTTTTGACGTCCCTTCGACGAGCTCAGGGCATGCCTTGTGTCCGAGGAGTTCCTGGATGGTGCGGATATCGTAGCCAGCCTGGAGGAGGTGAGTGGCGAAGGAGTGGCGGAGCGTATGAGGAGTAACGTGTTTATCTATGCTGACACGGCGGGATGCTTCCCTGATGGATTTTTGGGCGATCGATTCGTGGATATGATGGCGGCGGATGATGCCTGTACGTTTGTCTTTGGATATTTTTGGCGCAGGGAAAAGGTATTGCCAGATCCAGTCTTTATTCGCATTTTTGTACTTGCGTTCCAGGGCGTAAGGCAGATATACCGAGCCGAAGCCATCAGCAAGGTCTTTTTCGTGAAGGGATTTTACGTATCTTAAGTGGAGTTGTAGTGGTTGAATGAGTGAATCGGGAAGGATGGTGAATCGGTCGTTTTCACCCTTGCCATCTCTCACAATAATTTGATGATTGTCAAAGTCAATATCTTTTATACGCAGGCGCATACATTCCATGATGCGCAGTCCGCCACCGTACACACTTGCACCGCACTGCGGATGCAGTGCAGGTGTAACCTGGGCGATGAGTTTATTTGTTCCTGTGAGGTTGGCGATGAGGCGCTTGACCTCATCCTTTGAGAGAACGGTTGGGATGGTTTTGGATCGTTGAGGGCGAAGTTCGGCAAGTTGGAGTTCGTCAAGTTCGATGTGAAGGACATGTCGGTAGAGGAAGAGGATGGCGCTGAATGCTTCACTTCGACAGGCTCAGTGCAGGGATTTTGGGTGGAGGCGGCGACTTGCTGTTTGGTTGCGAGGTGGGTAAGGTATTGTCCAATTTCAGGAATGCCTATTTCTTTTGGGTGGCGTTTGACATTCGACGGGCTCAGTCCAGGGTTATGAAAGAGGATGTAGTTTTTTACCCAGAGGATGTAGGTATCTTCGGTACGCGGGGAGTAGTCCCGCAAGGGGATGCTGCGCGATGTTTGATGCGAAGAACATCGCGGTATTGGTCGAGCAGTTTTTTATCCTGTGGAGCCGACGTTCCCAAGGGGGATGTATTTTTTTGAGAGGCGGATGAATTTGATTGGGACATTTTTGCCTTTCTGGTAAAATGGACACGTAATTTGTACATAGTATGTTAAACAAGTTCGCGCTGTATAACACCCCGCACAGGGGTATTTTACAACAAATCTTGCTGAACACATAGTTAGACCCCTTCCTTGCACAACAAGGTAAAAAGAAAAAATCTTAGGCGTGTGGGGGAAGTGTGTAGCACGCGAACTTACTGGTTATAAACGTTTCTTTGAAGCATGGTGTTCTGACTGCCATGCTATAATTTCGTCAAGGAATCCAATCAATTCATGAATCTTTACGAAGCACTTGCTATGCACGTTGCCGAATGGCGACAGGATAATTACAAGCATGAGAAATATTCTGCAATCGCAGAGATTTTGGAATGGGCGCAAAACCCTGATGTAAGCGCGTTTCGTTTACGCGCTCCGCAATTCCGCGCTTTGGAAACCTACTGGTATTTGCGACTCAAGGAAAACACGCCTCACATTCTTGATTTATACAAGCAAGTCTTTACAAAAAACACCGAACGGCTTCACGCACTTGGAATGAATCATCCTGATTTGATTGGTTATGCCGCCGATTATAGTTTTGATGATTTGATAAAGAAAATCCGTGAAGATGATGTATTCGTAAAACAATACAAACTCGAAGCCGTGCGCGAAACGATTGCATTGGATTATCCGAGTTATATTCTTGCGTTGGCAATGGGAGCGGGGAAAACTGTTTTAATCGGCGCAATTTTCGCAAGTGAATTTGCAATGGCGCAGGAATATCCAAATCAAAAGTTTGTGGAAAATGCGCTGGTCTTTGCCCCAGGAAAAACCATCATTGAAAGTTTGCGTGAATTGGCTGAAATGCACTTTGAAGCAGTCTTGCCGCCGCGTTTCTATAAATCATTTGCCGCACAGTTGAAATTGACATTCACCCGCGATGGCGACCCTGATATTCCGATTATCGCGGGCAGTCAATTCAACGTGGTTGTGACGAATACAGAAAAAATCCGTATCCAAAAAGAAGATATTCGCAAGGCTTCTTTGGGAAAGATGTTTTCACAGAAAAGCGAAGATGAAGCGAAAACTGAGATTGCAAACTTGCGTTTGCAACGAATTGCCAGCCTACCAAATTTAGCGATATTTTCCGATGAAGCCCATCATACTTACGGGCAGGAAATGGATAAAGACTTAAAGAAAGTCCGCAAGACAGTGGATTATTTGCATAACCCACATGCAGACGATTCAGGAAAACGCGAGAAACACGATACTAATTTAATTTGCGTGGTCAACACCACAGGCACACCGTATTTCCAAAAGCAAGCATTGAAAGACGTGGTGATTTGGTACGGATTATCCGAAGGAATCCGTGACGGTATTTTGAAAGAACTTTCGGGAAATATCAAAGCCTTTGATTTTGAAGGCAATGTTCAACCTTATCTTGAATATGTGGTTGAAGATTTTTTCAAAGAATATGGCAAAGTAACCTTGCCCGATGGCACACCTGCGAAACTCGCAATCTTCTTCCCGCAAACCGATGATGTTGGCGAATTACGCTGGATTGTGGAAAAGAAGATGGTTGAGATGGGTTACTCCACCGATTTGATTCTTGAACATCACACATCACATGACGAAAAAGATGAGTTTGACCGTTTCCGCGCTTCTGCAAAACGAGTCGCATTGTTGGTGAGTCGCGGCGTGGAAGGCTGGAATATACCTGCTTTATTTGCTTGTGCGCTTGCTCGTAAACTGCAAAGCGGGGGGAATAACTTTGTCTTGCAAGCCGCCTCTCGCTGTTTGCGCCAAGTTCCAGACAACACAAAACCTGCACGTATTTATCTCTCGATGGATAACCGCGCAGTTTTGGATAACCAGTTACAAGAAAATTACGGAGAGTCAATTAGCGACTTGAACGAAGCACAGACTCGCAGTATGCGCGCCACAATCACATTGCGAAAAGTCAATATTCCGCCGCTGGTTATCAAGCAAAAAGTGCGGACAGTAACTCAGGTAAAAAATAAAGTACAGCCGCTTTCCTTGATACCAGTTAAAGGCTCAAGCCGCAAAACCATGAAAATGATTACTTTTACACTGGCGCGGCAATTATCGTCAGGCAAAGTATTACAGGAAGATGGCGAGTCAGTTGATGTCCAGATTGAAGGTGGAACGATAGACTTGTTCAGCGCGGCGGTGGAGTTGGCAGGCAATTATCATCTCGTGCCGATGACTGTCTATCAGGAATTGAAGCGCATTTATTCAAAAGATGAAATCCCATTTTCTCATTTGGACGGCTTGGCGGAACAAATCGAAAAGCAGACTTTGGCTTACGAAATCAAAGAAGAAATTGTCGAATTGGCTCTTGCACTCGTTAAGCCCGATGGATTCCAAAAAGATATTGTGGATGGCGTGGAAACCTATACCGCCGAAATCCAGTTCCCGATTGACCGCCAGCATTTGCTTACTTCGTACAACGAATGGAAAAAGAAAGCGGGTGAACTTGGTTTTCATTATGACCCGTACAACTTTGACTCAAAACCTGAAAAGAATTTCTTTGAGCAAATGCTAAATCATCTGAAATTACAACCTGCAAAAGTGGAAGATATTTATTTTACAGGCGCAATCAGCGACCCGCAGAAAACAGATTTTTATGTGGATTATTTCGGCGAAGATGGGAAATGGCACAGGTATTCGCCCGATTTTTTGATTCGACTTACAAATGGTAAATGCCTGATTGTGGAAATCAAACGCGAAGACAAGCGGGATGATTTGACTGACGGCGAAAAAGGACGTAAAGCAATGGCAACAAAAAAATGGGTGGATTTGAATCCCGCCTTGTTGAAATACGAAATGATTTTTACAAATGATGACGAAGTGGCTGTAGATGAAGTTGCAAAGTTTTTGCCTTTCATCAAGGGATAAATAACATGGCTAACAAACTTTCTGCGAATGTCAAATCTTTTCAAAAGCGTTGGAATGCGAACTGGGATGACGCGACTGCATTCATTCAATTCAAAAACCGCTTGCTTTTTTTAATAGACAAGCACCTTTCAAAGTCTATTGTTTCGAGTAAGGAACTAATCAATCAATATGCTTTTATCTGCGGCTTATGTGCCCCATATTCTGCCACAGGGGATCTTAATAAGGTTTTTGTAAAAGTTGAATTGGAACAAAAAGGATTCAACAATACAATTATCTATTCGACAATTGCCAATTCACAAACACCTATTCAGGTAGCGTGGTATTTACAAAATTTATTTACTGCTTTTAATAACATGCTTCAAAACAACACTCACTTACAAATGGTCATAGATAACTTTTATACAGAACTGGTAGATGTATTATCAGTATCACCTGTCTCTCAAATTCGGTTATCGAAAAATAAAAAAGGCATTATTGTTTATCCTGCTGGAGCAAAATTACTTGATGATGTTTTGGTAAACGAAAACCTAACATGGTTGCTTGATTACCCCGAATCGCACAAGGCTTTTGAACAAGCATTATCAATTTATTTTAGTGGCGACAAATTAAAGTTTAGAAATTTGGTAGATAATTTGCGAGTCGCCATAGAACAACTTTTACGACGAGTTCTTGGAAATGAAAAATCTTTTGAAAATCAAACAAAGGAATTAAGCGTGTGGCTGGAAAAGCGCGGCGTCCATAGTCAGACGAAAAATTTATTTTCACAGTTATTATTTGGACCGTATGCTGTTTTCCAAAACGACGCTGTCAAACATGGCGACGAAGACCTTTTGCCTGATGAAATCGAATATTTGATTTATCTCACAGGCACTTTCTTGCGCTTGCTAATTCAACTAAACAGGAATGAATCATGACAGACAACAAAAGAGTTGAAATCAAACCCGCCAAAGGCAGACCAATGCTTTCATGGGTTGGCAAGAAACCCCTGCGTGATGTAATTGCCTACCCCGCGCAATTGGTTGAAACTTTCGCGCCTGAACATGCGCCGAAGACAGATAAAAACTTATGGAAAGATTGGACTGAGAAATTCCCCAAAGGCGGACTACTCTTTCATGGCGATAACAAAGATGTGCTGGCTCACTTACTTGCCAATGGTTTTCGCGGCAAGGTGAAATTGATTTACATTGACCCGCCTTTTGATAGCGGCGCGGATTATGTGCGGAAAGTGAATTTGCGTGGAAAAGGGAATCAATCTACTTTTAATGGTGAAGATTATGGGCTTGGCGAGCAAATTCAATATACAGATATTTGGGCAAATGACAATTATCTTCAATTCATGTATGAACGCTTATTGTTACTTAAGGAATTACTTTCGGACGATGGCACAATTTGGGTACATTGTGACTGGCGAAAAAGCCAACATTTACGTTGTCTTTTAGACGAAGTTTTTAGTCCAGATAGTTTTAAAGCGCATGTTATCTGGAGAACGATGACATCAAGCGGTTATAAAGGTAAAAAATCTCTTGGGCGAAGCCATGCAGACTTACTTTATTATTCAAAAAGTGAGAAATTTACTTACAACCCGTCATATTTGGAAATGACTCCTGAAATGCGCGCAAGATATAGTCATGCTGACCCAGATAGTAGGTTATTCAAAGATAGTTACTTGGGGGATGTTACTCCTGAAACCGTAGAAGAATTGAGAAAATCAAATCTTCTTTATGTGACTTCAACAGGCGGATTTAGGATAAAACACTATCTTGATGAAGCAGATGGTACTTTGGCAGATGATATTTGGACTGATATAAATCCAGAGAATTCCCAATCTGCATTGCTAACAGATTATCCAACTCAAAAACCAGAAGCGTTATTGAGCAGGATAATAGAATTAACTTCTAACCAAAACGATATTGTTCTTGATTGCTTTCTCGGCTCAGGTACAACTGCCGCCGTTGCCCAAAGACTTGGTCGCCGTTGGATTGGCGCAGACATCAATAAAGGGGCAATTCAAACCACAGCCAAGCGATTGCAAGGAATTATCGAAGGACAATTGAAAAACGCAAAAAATAAATCTAAGCCTCTGCCTGGAATGGAAGAAGATGAAACACCTCCTCCCGCGCAATTCTCTTTTGCTGTAAATCGCGTCAATGATTATGACCTGCAAATCCAGCACAATGAAGCACTCGAATTAGCCTGTGAGCATTTAGGTATCACACGCACGAAAACCGATTCATACTTCGATGGCACACTTGGCAAGAAACTGGTCAAGATAGTACCGTTCAATCATCCCATCACGCCGTTGGATATGGAAGAAGTTAAACGCGAGTTAGGCAATCGTCCACAGGAAGAACGTGATGTAGTGGTGGTTGGTTATGGAAAAGAATTAGCCGTTCAAACATGGTTGGAAGATTGGAATCGAAACCGCAAGCGCACAGGTTTACCAAATCAAATTGAAGCCAAAGACTTGCGCGTGGACGCAAAATCAGGCGGCTTCTTTGTTCATAAATCTGCGGAAGCAAATATAAAATTCAAGCGTGCGGGAGATAAGGTCAATATTGAAATTGATACTTTCCTTTCCCCCACCATCATTGAACGCTTGAAATCACAAGCGGGATTGCTCAGTCCGCAAATTGACGATTGGCGTTCAATGGTGGATAGCGTGATGATTGATTCCGCTTATGATGGTAAGGTATTCAATATCACGCTGGCAGATGTCCCTGAAAAGAAGAATGATTTAGTTGAAGGAAAGTATGTTGTTGAAGCAAAGAAAAACGCGATAATTGCAGTTAAGGTCACAGATATGTTGGGTGAAGAAGTGTTGGTTGTGAAAGAAGTTTAGAAAGAGACTGCGATGTATTTTCTAATCTCCAATCCTTTAGCCTTTCTGTTATCGGGCGAGTCTTCAAGTTCAAAAACGGGGTCTAACAAAGCGTGCAGTGGACGGGTGGGATTCTGTGCGTTTTTCAAGCATTTTTCTGGCTTCGGGTTTTTCCTGCTCCCAAGCATTATCTACGCCCACCCACCCGCCACTAACGCAAACCGTTGAAACTGTCGAAAAAGTGGGGGAATAACTAGCACAAAGCTACAGGGTTCTATAAGATAGAGGAACCTATGGCAAAATTCAAACCATGCAATGAAGATCAATTGGTCATGCTCCCGATTTCCCT